>DKPN01000040.1 GCA_002471195.1 Bacteroides sp. UBA7333 | reverse complement strand
AATATTGGTTTGTCTTTCTCAGAAATTGACAATAAAAATGAAGCAATACAGATCCATATCATATAAAACATGATGATTACAAATGCACGTCTTATTGTAGAATGCATCATTTCTCTTCTGTATAATTCTAGCTTTTCTTTATTCTTTGCAAAATTTAAAGAAGTCAAAAACGCTATTGCAAATGTGCTGGTTTTAATACCTCCACCGGTCGACATCGGGGAGGCGCCGATTATCATCAGTATGCACGTGAGAATTAAAGCTCCATTTGAAAGTAATCCCATATCTACAGTATTGAAACCAGCTGTTCGCGGCGTAACAGATCCGAAGAACGATGTTATAAGTTTCTGTTTAGTGTCCATCCCTTCTAATGTGTTGTGCTGTTCCGTTATGTAATATAAAATAGTTCCGACAACAAGTAGAATGATCGTGGTATTCATTACAATACGGGTGTGTACATTGATGATAAATGGCATGTGTTTGTAGCGTTTTTGAATACCTAATGCTATTTTTATTGCATTTACGACTGCATGTCTCAGAAGTTTCATATAATTAAACACGATAGGGAATCCCAAGCCACCTAATATAATCAAGATCGCTATCCAGAAATGAAGTCCATAATTGTGTCGTACAAGAGGGTCGTATAAGTTACCACTGAGAGTTGAAATTCCTGCATTACAAAATGCCGATATCGAATGAAATATAGCATAAAATATTTCATCTCCGGTTCCTCCCGGTAATGCACCACGAATCTCTCTCCAAATTAGATAAGCTCCAATCCCTTCGATTAATAAAGTGGTTAGGATAATGTAAACAATTGTTTGAAATAATCCGTTTAGATTATCTTCATTGAGCATATCTTTTAGCATTATCTGATGTGATATCTGTGTTTTACCCATAAAGGATAGTGCGAAGAAACTTGTAAATGTCATGACGCCTATTCCTCCGATCTGAATAAGAAATAGTAAAATGATTTGTCCATGGAGTGTAAATGTTGAAGCGACGTCTACTGTCGTAAGCCCTGTTACACAAACGGATGTTGTTGCCATAAACAATGCGTCAATCATGCTTATATTTGTATGAGTTGATTGTGGTAACATTAATAAACCAGCACCCACCAGTATCACAAATAAAAAGCTTGAAATGAATAATCTTGAAGGTCTAATATTAAGCTTGATTACTTCAAATAATTGACGAGATAGACATGTTGTGCTTACTGTGAATAACAGAAGATTGACAAATGCAGGAGCTGTGAAAAATGAGAGAAAAGGAAGGTTCTGCATTACTTCTTCTCGAAATAAATATCCACTTATCAATGTGCCTATGATAAGCACATATAGCGTGAGATCAACATAGAGAAGCCGTTCGAGAATAATGTCTTTATAATTGATAATGTATCTACCGGTTAGTCCTACTAAAAACGTGAGAAGTATAAAGAAATTGATTCGATGTAGCAGCATGACGTCTTCTGCTGTACCTCCGAAACCTAAACGGTAAATTATAGTAAATATAGATGTGATTGAAGCAATTAAAAGAAATATTTCAGATGAAGATAAAATCATGTCTCTTAATTTATTCAATGATTTCTTGATCTTAAAGATCACATTTCGAATATTTTTCATAACGCTTATAATTCAGCATGGCTTTTGTTTGGCTATTATTTCTCTATTGAATTGTCGTATTCTATTCGTACAAACTTAAAAACTAAATTTAGATTGTGCGATTTTTTTGTAAATTATTTGTGTATTGCTTGTATGTAATATTTGTAAATTTATATATTTTTGCATCAAACGTGTCACTATTATGGAAATTGGTAAAATATTATATCCACATGTATCTGTGGATTGTGTGTTGCTTGGGTTTTCTGAAAATGAATTTAAAGTGTTGTTGACTCATATCGATGACCGAGAAATTGAGAAAACAAGAAAGCTTCCTGGGAGTTTGATTTATAAGAATGAAGATTTGGACGAAGCCGCCCAACGAATTCTTACAGAGTCAACAGGTGTAAAAAAAGTTGCATTGAAGCAATTTAAGTGTTTTGGATCGCCGAAGCGTACGGAGAATGAGAAAGATGTGAAGTGGTTGGAAAAGACTACCGATGTGAAAGCTGATCGTATTATAACCGTTGCTTATCTTTCTTTATGTAAGCTTAATACGCGATTGTTGGCATTGGAAAAGAATCAAACTGTTTCTTGGTGTTCGATCGACGAACTTCCAAACTTGCCATTTGATCACGAACAAATTGTGGTAGAAGCTATCCGTGAAGTAAGAAATTGGGTAGATCAAGACAATTCGATTGTGTTTGAGTTTCTACCTGCAAAGTTCACTGCGTTGGACTTGAGAAGGGTTTATGAAGCGATCTACAACAAAGTTTATGATGTGAGAAACTTCAAGAAGAAGATGAAATCGTTAGAATACATTGTTCCTCTCGAAGAAAAACAGCAAAATGTAGCGCATCGAGCAGCTCAGTACTTTAGATTCGATCGTGTTAAGTACAACAAATTGCATTCATCTCTTAATTATTAAATGGAGAATGTTTGATTTTTTCATGAGTTCCGATTAAGTTTGTTTTCAAATTTATCGAAACTCATGAAAAATTTTCTTTTATATACCTTGCAGATTTGCAAGAAACTTATTTTACTATTCTTCTTTTCTAGTATCTTGTTTGTTTTAGCATATCGATTCATTCCCGTATATTATACACCGTTGATGTTTATTCGACTTTTTGAGCAATGGCAGCAAGATAAAGAGCTTATACTTGATCATCATTGGATCTCAATAGATGAGATCTCGCACTATCTGCCTATGGCGGTTGTTGCTTCTGAAGACAATCTCTTTTTGCGACATCAGGGTTTCGATTTCAATCAGATAGAGAAAGCTCGAGAGGCTGCGGATAAAGGAAAGAGGCTTAGAGGTGCTAGTACTATTTCGCAGCAAACGGCAAAGAATGTGTTTCTTTGGCCCGGACGTTCTTATATTCGAAAAGGATTTGAGGCCTATTTTACTTTCTTGATTGAGTTGGTATGGTCGAAAGAGCGAATAATGGAGGTGTACTTAAATTCCATTGAAATGGGAAATGGAATATATGGAGCGGAGGCTGTTGCGCAAGCACACTTCAAAACGACTGCGCGAAAATTATCAGCAGCACAATGTGCGCTTATCGCAGCCTCATTACCTAATCCGATAAAAATGAATTCGGGAAAGCCCTCGGGATACATGCTTAAACGTCAAGGTCAGATCTTAGACTTGATGAGAAAGATTGAACCAATAAATATGGGTTATGGAGCAAAAATAACAGCAACGAATAAAACTACACAAGTGCAATTATGGAAAAAATATCAACTATTTCTAGCCTCGATCTTGGACGAATAAAATACCAAGAAGCATATAACTTGCAGAAAGAATATTTCAACAAATTGATTAATCAGAAATTAGAAGGTATACAAGGTGACGAATACCTTTTACTTTGTGAGCATAATCCAGTTTTTACAATAGGGAAAAGTGGAAAAGAGAATAATATGCTTCTTTCTGCTGAGCGATTAGAAGAGTTGGGGCTTGAATACTTTCATATAGATAGAGGAGGGGATGTTACATATCATGGGCCAGGGCAAATTACAGCATATTTTATTTTCGACCTAGAAAAACATCGTTTAGGGCTTAAGCAGTTTGTACATCAACTAGAAGAGGTCGTTATTCGGTTTTTGAAAAGATATGGTGTAAATGGTGAGCGAATGGATGGAGCAACAGGCGTTTGGATTGATAAAGACTTTCCTGGGAAACAACGTAAAATCTGTGCGATAGGAATTAGAAGTAGTCGATTTGTGACAATGCATGGAATCGGACTTAATATCAATACTGATTTGGAAATGTTTAGGTTGATTAATCCCTGTGGTTTTATAGATAAAGGAGTAACGTCTCTTGCAAAGGAAATAGGGACTGAAGTTTCGATGGAAGAGGCAAAGTCTAAATTGAAAGAATGTATTGAGGATGTATTTTTCCCCGTCGGATGAGTTGGTGCCGCAAAGATCGTTTTGCGACACCATGAAGTATATTCTTATTATTACTCACCCAACTGACTAAGAGCATATGCGTAAGCTCCTAGTGCGATTGCTTTGCTTGCACCCAACTTTGTTGTTGCTACGCCAAAGCGTTTTTCTGCATGATATTCTACTTGTTTGTCTGTGCCCGGAATGTTTACCATTTTCACACAGCCATCTTTGAAAGCATCAAACTCTGCATCACTGTCAAGATTGAAAGCTTTCATCGGCAAACGAGTAAATGTATTTCCATTTAGCAAAGAAATAGAGCTGTTCAACTCTCTTACCAATGCCGGAACAATGTATTTACCTGCACCAACTAGTCCACCACCGATAGCTACAATACCATCAATAAGTGTTACAGCTTGAGCAATTGCGTCACCCGCTATTTCACCTAGCTCTTCAAATGCTCCGATAGCTGCAGCTTTGTTTCCTTCGCGAGTACCTTCAGCGATGTCAAAAATATCCTTTGGGGTTAAATCTGAATCATCACCTGAGCGTTCAGCGTATACACGTTTTACAGCTCTGATACTAACGCTTTCTTCAGCAATACAACTGCTGAACTTTTTGTTTCTGAAACACCAGATCTCTCCACCGGCAGCATTATCTCCCATATGAAGTTTTCCATCGACTGCAATACCTGCACCGAAACCTGTTCCAAATGTAATACCGATAAGGTTTTTATATCGTTTAGGGCTACCAGCATCTTCCAGTTTCTTATTCAGTTCGGGAAGTACACCTGCCAACGCTTCTCCGTATGCGTACAAGTCTCCATCATTATTGATATAAACCGGCATATCGAATTTTTCCTTCAAAAATGGACCAAGAGCAATACCTCCTCTAAAAGAAGGGAAATTGGTAAGGTCACCAATAATACCGTTTGGATAATCGGCTGGGCCAGGAAAAGCAAAGCTAATCGCTACAGGCTTTTCAGAAAGCTGTGTCATTACAGCTTCGAAACCGTCAACCAATGTTTGAAGGCATTTATCCAAATTAGCGGCATTAGAAGGATAGTTGATAGGCTTTACTATCTCCTCATTGCCTTGAATAGCGGAAAATACAAAATTCGTACCACCGGCATCCAACGTCATGACGATTCGCTTATCGTAATTATACATCTCTAGTTGGTTAAGTTATTCTTATATAATTAATTTGTTTCTTGCTTTTTTGCGGTAATTCCTTCAGAATTTGAGCTCTTTTCAATGCTTCAAAAATGAAGAAACGATTGCGAATTAAACACTTTTTCCGCTTAAATTTTATCGATTATATTATTTTAGTCAGCAACAATTTGCTTTTTAAGATGTTGTATTAGCTTGCTCTGGTCTTAATATTCTGATTGCTAAAAAAATATCTACATTTTACCGTCTTCGTGAGAATGTAAAAAAGATTGTTCTCTTTAAAAATTATATTAATGAAATATCGGTAAGTAGATCTATTTTGTGCTGTTTGAAGACAAAAATAATATCAATACCTTTGTATCGCAAATTACAATTAATATATGGATATACAACAATTAAAAGAGCTTGCTAAGAAAGCAGAACCTTCAAATAAGGCATTTTTCAAGTGTTTAAAAAAGAATCAACTTCGAGAACTTGACGATACCATTCATGCACTTCATGAAGAAGTATTCGATGAAGTAGACTGTCTTGAATGTGCTAATTGTTGCAAATCTTTAGGCCCACGTATTACAGATAGAGATATCGATAAAATTGCCGGAGCACTACGCAAAAAGCCTCATGAAATAGTTGCCACGTATCTTCGTATCGACGAGGATGGAGATTATGTGTTTAAGTCGATGCCATGTCCTTTTTTGATGTCAGATAACTATTGTTCTATTTATAGTGATAGACCCAAGGCATGTAGAGAATATCCGCATACAGATCGTAAAAAGTTTATACAGATTGCAAATCTGACAATTAAGAACTCCTATACTTGTCCTGGTGTTTATGAAATCTTGGAAAGATTAAAGAAAGATTTTTAGGATTATGAAAACTTTTCTATATTTGTACTCAATATAAATCGGGTTCAAATGAAAAGTAAAAGTAGTTTTATTTATTCGTTGTCTTGCTTGGCATTGCTTGCAGGAACAGTATCTATGCAAAGCTGTAAAACAAAAACAGAGCAGCAGCAGGACAAAGCGCAGCTTACAGCGCAACTAATGGAAGACAAAGGTTGTTTGGCTTGTCACTCCGACGAAGCTGTATTGCCATTTTATGCATCTTTTCCTGTAATTGGAGATCAGGTTCAAAAAGATGTGAAAAATGGAAAACGTTTTGTAGATTTGCAACAAGTTGTAGATCAGCTAAAATCAGGCGGAGCTGTTTCTGAAGTAGACTTGGCTAAAATCGAGTTTGCAATGCTAGGTGGAACCATGCCTCCGGCAAAATATAAAATGGTACACTGGGGTAGTTCGTTATCGAACGATGAAAAAGCTTTAATTATTGATTGGGCAAGAGAAAACAGAAACAAACTATATGCTCAGTCAAACATTGCAGCAGAGTTTATGAATGAGCCAATTCGTCCATTGCCAGATGCAATTGCATACAATGACGAAAAAGCACAGCTCGGTTTTAAATTGTATCATGATACTCGTTTGTCTGTAGATAATTCTATCTCATGCGCATCATGTCATGATCTTGGAATGGGAGGGGTCGATCGCAAGCAGTTCTCTGAAGGAGTTAATGGTCAGTTTGGAGGAGTAAATGCACCTACTGTTTACAATGCAGCACTTAACTTTGTGCAGTTTTGGGATGGAAGAGCGGCAGACTTACAAGCTCAAGCAGGCGGACCTCCTTTGAATCCAATTGAAATGGCGTCTGAAAATTTCGATCAGATCGTGGCAAAACTTTCAGCAGACGCAGCGTTCAAAGCTGAATTTGAAGCAGTTTATCCGGAAGGACTTTCTGAAAATTCAATTACAGATGCGATTGCAGAGTTTGAGAAAACACTTATAACACCGAATTCTCGTTTCGATAAATACCTCAAGGGTGATAATAACGCGCTTACCGCACACGAGGTTGAAGGATACGAGTTGTTCAAAGAAAACAAATGTGCTTCATGTCATACAGGTATCAACATGGGTGGTCAGAGCTTTGAAGCAATGGGAATCACTGCCGACTACTTTGCAGACAGAGGTACAGACATTACAGATGGAGATCATGGGCGTTTCAGCGTTACTAAAAATGAAAGTGACATGCATAAGTTCAAGACTCCGACATTGCGCAATGTTGCACTTACAGCGCCTTATTTCCATGACGGAAGTAAACAGACGCTGAAAGAAGCAGTGGAAGCAATGGCTATTTATCAAACCGGAAAAACATTAGATGCAGCGGAAGTAGATAAGATTGTACTTTATCTCAATTCGCTTACCGGTGAGTTAAATGGCAAGTCTCTAGAAGACTCAACTATATAATATAGGAAGTAAAACATTAAACTTATTGATATGAGAAGCAAGTTCTGTTTAGTATTAGGATTTCTGATTTCCACTTTGGGTATACATAAAGCAAAGGCTCAGGATGATAAATATAAGATAGGCCTTGCTTCTTTTTATTCAAAGAAACTGCATGGACGCAAGACTGCCAGTGGACAAACACATGATGCCAATGAATTTTGTGCAGCACACCCCTCCTTGCCGTTCGGATCATTTGTACGAGTTACAAACTTATCAAACAACAAGCAAGTTGTTGTAGAGATAACCGATCGTGGTCCGTCTAAGCGAAGTAAGCGCGTGATCGACTTATCGTATGCCGCAGCAAAGTCGCTTAGCTTCATTCGAAAAGGAATCACGACTGTTCTTGTAGAGGAAGTTCCCGGACCAATCAATTATTTTTTTCTAGACCTTTTACAACCATCACCTTTTCAAATAAATATTCCTAGCTTACCTCAGATAACACCTCTAAAAGTAAACCCTTCTATCTACTATGCTAAGCATAAACCACGTAGATTTTCGAAGTGAATTTATTGACAAAATGTATAGGAATTGTTCGTGTTGTGCCCAAATTAGGATGAGTTTGTAGTGTGTTTGTGGTCTGATTTGCTGTTTTGAGCGTCAAAATAACAGTTTATCGAAGTTTTTATTGTTAAAAAAACAAATCAAAAACGAAACATTTAGTGCTTCACATTTAAAATACAATTTTGTCGTTTTGATATTTAAAATAAAAAAACCATTTCCCTTCTGCTATGTGTTTTGTAACATATACGTCTCAAGAAGTAAATAAGATCTTCGATTCTTTTATTCACATGTCATTTTGAAAACTTGTTAATCCGACATCCTGAAGGTTTAATTATACACAATCTGCTTTATCACCCACGCTACCTCGTTATTTGGGGATTTTATCTTTTATCAATTTATATAACTTTGGCACTGTCTTAAGCGATATCAGAATGCTTGTGTCAAATGGTTGTTGCTTTTATTTAATTGAATAAACAATGACTGTAGTTTGCTTGTTTGAGTAAAAACGATAAAGCAAAAACATGCACTCACATATAGTGACGACATGATATAAAATAAAAATTCATAGATTTTAAAAATACATTGTTATGAATAATCTAAACATCAAACTTTCGGGCAAAACAAGAACCGAACATGACTTATTGGGTGATAAAGAAATTCCTGTAGAATACTACTTTGGAGTACAAACAATGCGCGGTGTTGAAAACTTCGACATCAGTCACGTTCGTTTAAGTTCATTCAGAGAACTTATAGAAGGCTTTGCAATGGTAAAAGAAGCTGCTGCACTTGCCAATCATGATCTTGGTATGCTTAGTGATGAAAAAACCAAAGCAATCGTTGAAGCATGTAAAGATGTAAA
>DKPN01000019.1 GCA_002471195.1 Bacteroides sp. UBA7333 | reverse complement strand
AAATGGAAACTTGTTGTTAAACGAACGATTCGGATTTCTTGAAACGCTGATGTGTGCAGGGTAAACTGATATTACGAAAAAATAGTTTCATTTTTCGGTAAAATGCCTGTTTTTCGCGAATTTTGAGATAAAAAAAGACCTTTTACCGTGGTGATGTAAAAGGTCTGCATGTTATTTTTTTTAAATAGAAGACTGTTACATGTATTGTTTCAGTTCTTTGCTAAAACCATCTCGGCTTACCGTGAAGGTGCGAACAAAGACACTGCTCAGTACCAGCGTACGCGCCATTCCCATTGGTTTAAATTCGATGATTCCGTCTTTTTTCATTTGTCCGATGCGTGCGATAAGCTCAAAAGGGTCGTTCACCTTGATTTCATCTACAAATACCTGGTTTTTCAACTTTCCAAGTTCCCTTTTCAATTTCAGGATGAGGGCAAGCATCACTTTCTTCGATTGTGCATGGCATTCCTCTATCTTGACTTTTAGTACGTTTATTGTGTCTAGTATCTCTTTGAAAATATCCATGTTTTCCGCTACCTTGTAATACTTCAACACTTCAGAATTATTTCCGTTACGTTTGGTTGTAGTTGCTTTTTTAGCTTTCATTATTTTAATTGGGTTAGTTAATCAGCAAAGATACGCCAAAACTCCTTAGCTTTTAGAAAATATAATACAAATTCAGTTGTTTGTCAGTTCTTTATGAGGCTATCGTTTGTTTTTTGTGTAAAAATTAAGGAATAAGCTAATAAAAGGTTGCATATAAAGATTGAAATCAATACCTTTGCGGCATTAAATAAAAAAAGCGAACCTCATGTTGCAAATGCAGCATAAATTTAATAGTTCGCATCTTTAGACGTGTAGATTCAGTGATTATTTGTAATGAATGTTTTTAAATTGTGATATTTCATAATATTAAACCACATTCTACATGCAATAGTTGCGCAAATACTCAAAAATCTACATAAATTATTTGTAATACACCTTAGTCGTTCTACCTGAATTTGTGGGACTGACGAGGCTTTGCTGTATCAAGGGTGTATGTTTAAAGCGTTGATAGTTAGGGTTATAAAATTTGCCACAAGTTATGAATCAGCAAGTGATTATGATTATTTTTGTAGTAGCAACATTTTTGATTGCTGCCGCGGTGGGACTTACAATTATCCCTCGTATCGTGTTTATATCGCATACCAAACAGTTGTTTGACGAACCCAACGAACGTAGTTCTCACAAAAACAAAGTGCCCCGATTGGGTGGCTTGGCGTTTTTTCCGGGTCTTCTGTTTGCTTTTGCCATGACACTTGGCTTGCGTACCGTATTGGGATACGATCTCGATCCTGTATTTGCTCCGCACGTATACCGTGAATTACTCTTTTTGCTATGTGGCTTTATTGTCCTTTATCTGGTTGGTATTGCCGACGATTTGATTTCGGTACACTTTAGTAAAAAGTTTGTTGCTCAAATTTTAGCTTCAGCCATGATGATTGTAGGAGGTGTTTATATCAACAACTTTCACGGTTTTCTTGGATTGCACGAAGTTTCTATCTGGATTGGCGCACCTATCACCGTATTAATAGTTGTATTTGTAATCAACGCGATCAACCTGATCGACGGTATCGACGGATTGGCATCCGGGTTGTGTATCGTTGCATTGGTTACTTATGGTACATGGTTTACCATGCAAGAGCTCTATGTGTATGGCATGTTGGCCTTTGGTATGGTAGGTGTTATCGCACCTTTCTTTTACTTCAATGTATTTAGCCGTCAACGCAAAATCTTTATGGGAGATACCGGATCGTTGATGCTTGGTTTTATGCTAGCCTTTTTGTCGGCACGTTTCTGTATGTTTGCCGTAGAACCACAATACAATGTGTCTAATGCACCAATCTGGGTATTTGCATTGTTGTTTATCCCCTTATTCGATGCGTTGCGTGTTTTCTTAGACCGCATTCGCCGTGGCAAATCGCCTTTCCTTCCCGAACGCAATCACATTCATCATAAGTTTTTGGCCTTAGGCTTTTCGCACCGTCGCACCATGTTTATGGTAAACGGCTTGGCTATCGCTATTGTTGGGCTCAATATTTGGGCTACGCAGTTTTTGAATATTCACGTACTATTAGTTGCCGATCTTATTTTCGGTGCTGCGTTGATGTTCTCTCTGCATCGCATCCGCGTACATCAAGAAAGCAAGGAAGAAGATGTACAAGCGGAACCGGTCAAAGTAAACGTAAAGTAATGATGAACCTGTAACCCTTTCTTTTGATAAACGATAATTTGTAATTTTATATATGACAACTGAAAACACTAATAGAGGAGAACTTCCGCATGGTGACGAAATCGATTTGGTAGAACTGGCTCAGAAAGTATGGGCCAAACGAAAAATGATTCTGCGCAACACCGCAATTGGAGCTGTAGTTGGGATTGTTGTGGCCTTCTCTATCCCTAAAGAATACAAAACAACGGTAAAGCTTGCACCTGAAAACTCCGGACAAGCAGGTGCTGCCGGTAATATGGGAGCATTAGCAGCAATGGCAGGAGTAAACTTAGGTGGAGCAGGTGCAGATGGACTAACTCCATCGCTCTATCCGGACATTGTAGCATCTACTCCATTCTTGATGGAGCTAAAAGATATGCCGGTTACTACACTAAAAGATCAACAAACATATACGCTTTACGAATACATGACAGAGCACCAAAAATCACCTTGGTGGTCGAAGTTAATGTCATTGCCAGGTAACGCAATTGGTGGAATGATGTCATTGTTTTCTGATAAGGAAGAAGAACAAGCCGAAACGTGGAATCCATTTCAGTTGACAAGGAATCAAGAGGTTTTTTTACAATCATTATCTTCTGTTATAAAAATTGCTGAAAACAAGAAAAGTGGAATTCTTTCTGTCGATGCTCAGTTGCAAGATCCATTGATATCGGCGCTGATCGCAGACTCTGTTGTTTCAAAGTTACAATCATATATGATTAACTATAAGACTGAGAAATCCCGTAATGATTTGGCTTATGCGCAGAAATTATATAATGAAGCACAACTGAGATACTTTGAAATTCAAAAGCAATACGCTCAATATGAGGATGCTAATAAGAATGTAGTTTCTGCAAAATATGCTATCGAAAAAGAACGCTTACAAAATGAGGTAACATTAGCTTTTACTGTCTATAATGGATTAGCGCAACAGGTCGAAGTAGCTAAAGCAAAAGTTCAACAAGATACACCTGTTCTTACAATATTAGAACCTGCTAAAGTAGCTTTATTTGCCACTTATCCCAAAAAAAAGGTTATAGTTATTGGATTCTCAATAATAATATTTTTTATATCAATAGTCTTCTTTCTTGTAAAAGATTTAATTCGTAATTTAAAACAGCAATGATAAATATAAATGCTTTTATTGCTTCGAGTGTAACAAAACGCATTCAAAGTATGTTTCAGAATGATATAAATAATAACGGAAAACTTCTTAGTGAACGTATTAAAGATTCTTCAATACTCGTAATTGGAGGGGCAGGAACTATAGGTAGCTCTTTTATTAGAGCGATATTATCTTTTCAACCAAAGAGCTTAGTGGTTGTTGATATCAATGAAAATGGTCTTACTGAGTTAACACGCGATTTAAGAAGTACGGATGGAATGTCTGTTCCGGAAGACTACATTACCTATCCGATGAATTTTGCAGATCCGGTATTTGAAAAAATGTTTCGTTCTCGAGGCGGTTTTGATATCGTTGCAAATTTTTCGGCACATAAGCATGTAAGAAGTGAAAAAGATCGTTTTTCTGTTGAAGCATTACTTCAGAATAATGTTTTGAAAGCGCGAAAACTACTTGATTTATTGAAAGAATTTCCACCGAAGCATTTTTTCTGCGTTTCTACAGACAAAGCCGCAAATCCTGTAAATATTATGGGGGGAAGTAAAAAAATAATGGAGGATATGATCATGTCCTACACAAAATATTTTCCTGTTACAACTGCTCGATTCGCTAATGTTGCGTTTTCAAATGGATCTCTACCGGCAGGCTTTTTAGAGCGCATTTCAAAATGTCAGCCTATTTCTGCACCTTCAGATGTTACTCGCTATTTCGTATCACCAGAAGAGAGTGGGCAAATCTGCATGTTAGCATGTGTATTAGGGAATAGTGGTGAAATTTATTTCCCTAAATTGCGCCAAGAGCAAGTGATGACTTTCTCTGATATGGCAACAAAACTATTATCTGAATTTGGATATACCGTGCATCATTGTCAATCAGAAGATGAGGCAATTGTTCAGGCTGCAGAGCTGAAACATGGATCAAAGGTTTATCCAGTTTATTATTCTGGAAGTGATACTACGGGTGAAAAACCATATGAAGAGTTTTTTACAGATTCAGAGGATACTGATATGGATCGCTATTCAGCACTTGGTGTTGTTACTAATTTAAAACCACGTCCTATTTCTGAGATTGATAACTTATTTAATCAATTGAACACTGCTTTTGAAAATGATTGCACGTCTAAAGAAGATATTGTTGCAATCATGAAAAGCTTTTTAGTCAATTTCGATCACGAAGAGAAAGGAAAATCATTAGATTCTAAAATGTAACGCAATGTATCAAGATATCATATCCTTTGTTAAAGGACATTACAATACAACGGATTTTATACCGTTGCATGCACCATATTTTCATGGAAATGAAAAGAAATATTTAGAAGAATGTATTGACACAACTTTCGTATCTAGTGTTGGTAAGTTTGTCGATCGATTTGAGGAAATGGTTGCAGCATACACTGGAGCTGCTAAGGCGGTTGTATGTGTAAATGGAACCAATGCTTTGCATATGGCTATGATGTTGGTAGGAGTAGAACGTGATGACGAAGTTATTACGCAGGCTCTTACTTTTATCGCTACTGCGAATGCAATATCATACATTGGAGCACATCCTGTATTTCTTGATGTTGATCTAGATACACTTGGATTATCACCTAAAGCCGTGTCTTCATGGTTAGAGAACAATGCTGTATTAAAAGATGGTGTTTGCTATAATAAAACAACGAACCGCCGCATTTCTGCTTGTGTGCCAATGCATACATTTGGTCATCCGGTTCATCTTGATGAATTGGTTTCAGTGTGTGAGGCTTGGAATATACCTTTAGTCGAAGATGCTGCTGAAAGTTTAGGTTCCTTTTATAATGGTAAGCATACAGGCACGTTTGGTAAGGTGAGTGCAATCAGCTTCAATGGTAATAAAACAATTACAACCGGTGGAGGAGGTATGTTATTATTCAACGATGCTGAATTGGGGACTTATGCGAAACATTTGACTACACAAGCAAAAGTGCCACATAAGTGGGAATTTGTGCACGATCATATCGGATACAACTACCGCATGCCTAATGTCAATGCAGCTTTGGGTTGCGCGCAAATGGAAGAATTAGAATATATCCTTAGTAATAAGCGTGAAACAGCTAATGCGTATAAAGCATTTTTTGCAGGAAGTGATATTCAGTTTGTTTCTGAACCAGAAAGATGCCAATCAAACTATTGGTTAAATGCTGTTATTATGCCGGATAAATCAGCTCAGTTAGCATTTTTAGAGTCTACAAATACTGCAGGAGTTATGACGCGACCAATCTGGGAGCTAATGAATCGCTTACCAATGTTTGAATCTTGTCAAACTGATGATCTTGTTAATACACAGTGGTTGGCAGATCGTGTAGTGAATATACCAAGCAGCGTACGATAAGCATGAAAAAGATTGTATTGTTAGGTGGTGGAGGTCATTGTAAATCATGTATTGACGTGATTGAATCTACAGGTACATATGAAATTGTTTCTATTTTAGATAGAGAAGAAACAATAGGGGAGAAAATATTAACATATACAATTACAGGGATAGATAAAGATTTGGAGACCTCTATTGATCTTGATTATGAATGCTTAGTAACAGTCGGTCAAATATCTACTTCAAAACTAAAGCATGCTTTATTTGATTTAATTCAAAAAACTGGGCATAGAGCTGCAACAGTGATCTCTCCATTTTCGGTGGTGTCAAAGCATGCAACAATTCAGGATGGAACAATCATACATCACGGAGCTATTGTTAACTCAGCTGCATTAGTCGGATGTAATTGTATTATTAATACAGGAGCATTAGTTGAGCATGATTGTATAATTGGTAATCATACCCATATTTCTACAGGTGTAAAATTAAATGGAGGTGTTACAGTTGGTAACAATTGTTTTATTGGTAGTGGATCAACTGTTCGCAATGGTATTTCAATTACAGATGATGTAGTTATAGGTCTAGGTTCAGTAGTGACTAAATCAATTACAGAACCTGGGGTTTATTATGGTATACCTGCAAAAAAACAAAGTACATGAATAAAACAATCATAATTGCTGAAGCGGGAGTTAATCATAATGGCTCGCTAGATGTTGCAATGGCATTGATTGATCAAGCAGCATTGGCAGGAGTCGATTATGTCAAGTTTCAAACTTTTAAAGCTGAAAAGCTTGTAACTAATTCAGCAAAAAAAGCGGAGTATCAGATTCAAAATACAGGAAATAATGACTCTCAATTTCAAATGTTGAAAAAATTAGAATTGAATGAGGTAGATCATTATTTATTAAAAAGTCACTGTGACCAGGTCGGGGTTAAATTTTTATCTACCGCATTCGATCTGGAAAGTATCGACTTTTTGTATGAATTAGGTATTGACTTCTTCAAAGTGCCTTCAGGAGAAATAACGAATTATCCTTATTTACGAAAAATTGCACAAAAAGGTTTGCCAGTAGTGCTATCTACAGGGATGTGTACTCTGGGTGATATTGAGCAGGCGATCTCTGTTTTGAAAAGATATGGATTAGATCATTCTCAAATCAGTATTTTACACTGTACCACAGAATATCCAACTCCAATGACTGATGTTAATTTAAATGCAATGCACGCTATACGCTGTGCGTTTCAAACAGAAGTAGGATATTCTGATCATACCAAAGGAATAGAGGTCCCTATAGCTGCTGTTGCTCTTGGTGCAAGAATAATAGAGAAGCATTTTACATTAGATCGCAATATGGAAGGTCCTGATCATATAGCATCTCTCGAACCAGTAGAACTTGCGAGTATGGTACGCTCTATTCGTAATATCGAGGATGCAATGGGTTCTGGTGTTAAATTACCAAGTATATCAGAACAAAAAAATATAGCAATAGCTCGAAAAAGTATTGTAGCAGGAAAACGTATAATGAAAGGAGAATTGTTTTGCGAGAACAATTTAACTATAAAACGTCCTGGAAATGGAATCTCTCCAATGCGTTGGTGTGATATAATTGGTTTAGAGGCGAAAAGAGATTTTGAAATTGATGAGTTAATCGAATTATGAGAAAGATTTGTTTTATTACCGGGTCAAGAGCAGAATACGGTTTGTTAAGTAGCATAATGCAACAGATTAAACTTTCATCAGAGTCATGTCTTCAGGTTATAGCTACAAATATGCATTTATCTCCTGAATTTGGATTGACTTATAAAGAAATTGAGAAAGATGGATTTGTTATAGATAAAAAGGTCGAGATGCTTTTGTCATCTGATACTCCGAATGGTATAACTAAATCTGTTGGTTTAGCAACACTTGGTTTTGCTGATGCATATGAAGATTTGCAGCCAGATCTTATAGTTGTACTAGGAGATCGTTATGAAATCCTTTCCGCCGTTTCTGCTGCTTTGTTTTATAAAATTCCGATTGCTCATATTCATGGAGGAGAAATTACGGAAGGTGCTTTTGATAATTCGATTCGTCATGCAATAACCAAAATGAGTCATCTTCATTTTACATCAACGGAAGAACATCGCAATCGAGTTATACAGATGGGTGAGCAACCATCACAGGTCTTTAATGTAGGAGCAGTTGGCGTAGACAATGTTCTTAATTTAGATTATATGTCTAGGTTAGAGTTAGAAGACTCTCTAAATTTTTCGTTAGATGATAAATTTCTAATTGTAACTTATCATCCAATAACTTTGTCAGTGCATTCGGCTGAGCAGCAAATTCTAGATCTTCTAGCAGAACTTAAGCCTTATTTAGACGAGTATAAAGTAATATTTACGTTGCCCAATTCTGATACAGACGGTCGCATAATCATGCAACATATAGTTGATTTCGTATCTAAAAATGCTGAAAGAGCTGCTGTTTATACATCATTAGGATTAAGACGATATCTTTCTGCTTTACGATATGCAACGGCTGTTGTTGGAAATTCATCTAGTGGTATTATTGAAGTACCAAGTTTTGGCATTCCAACACTTGATATAGGAGATCGACAAAAGGGTCGTACATCTGCCTTATCTGTTTTACATGTAGCTTCACAGCGGATAAATATTCGCGAAGGCTTAAAAACGATACTGAGTGAAGATTTTTTAGAACAATCAAAATCAGTTGAGAATCCTTATCATAAGAATGGAACAGCAATGGCTATTAGTTCTTGTCTGCAAAAAATACCATTAAAACAATTAATTCAAAAATCTTTTTTTGATATCAAATTATGAATGATCTATCTAAATATATAATATCCTCAGAATCAACTTTAAATGATGCTTTGATAAAGTTAAATCTATTATCTACAGATGCATTAACTTTAATTGTAGTTCAAGATAACAAAATGATTGGATCTCTTACAGATGGAGACTTAAGAAGATGCTTAATTAAAACACAAGCACTTGATACAAAAGTTTTCAACGCAATGAATAGGGATTTTAAATTCATTTTTAAAGGAGATATTGATGTCTTAAAAATTAAAACATTTAAACAATCAGGTGTTGCTTTGCTACCTGTCTTAGATGATGATTTTTCTGTTTTAGATTTAGTAAATTTGAAAAATTATAAATCAATTCTTCCTGTTGATGCTGTATTAATGGCGGGAGGAAAAGGTGAACGGCTTAGGCCATTAACATTAACGACACCGAAACCTCTGTTATGTGTGGGTAATAAACCTATAATAGATTATAATATAGAGAGTTTAATAGAATCTGGGGTCAAAAACATAAATGTAACTGTCAATTATTTAGCTGATCAAATTGAAACACACTTTCAGTCCCCCCGAAAAAATGTAAAGATTAAATGTGTTCGTGAACCAAAATTCTTGGGAACGATGGGATCTATCAAACTCATAGAATGTTTTGAAAATGATTCAATTCTAATCATGAATTCGGATTTATTTACTAATATTAATTTTGAAGATTTCTTTAACAGCAATAATTT
>DKPN01000036.1 GCA_002471195.1 Bacteroides sp. UBA7333 | reverse complement strand
CTCTAATGAGCGAAGTTTATTGGATTTTTAATAACGTCTGAATTTTAATGGGACACTAGTGATGTATTATATTGAAACTACAATCCTTCGATAGGCCTTCAATTTATGTTCTCCATCATCTGTAACTTCACAAATCACATGAAACGTTTTATCAGTTGCGTCCGCCGGCACAACAATTGCGGCACAATTGCTGTCGACGTTCTGTATTTCAAGATCTCCAGTGTACGTTCCCGACTCCGGCATAATCCACCAACGAAAAGATAGGCGATCATTGTCCGGGTCATAAGATTTGGAGGCATCCAGTTTGATGGTTTTGCCTGCTCGAGAACTTATATTAATAATGCTTCTCCCTTTTTTCTTGTTTACAATCACAACCGGGTTGCGGTTTCCTTTTCCTTCCTTTGCCCAATCCATCCGCGCGGCAAAATTGGCAAAGGTGGCCGGATAGAAATAATGCTCGTACTTATCGGAAATACGCTTGGCTTCCGAATTGGCATTCGTGTAGCAAGAAGTAATGCCGTCTCTACTTAAGCCCCATTCAAAATAGCCTCCCCATCCGGTTTGCCTACTTTCGTTAGGGTCGTGCAGTCCATTGGGAAGTACATGAAGAAAGGAGGGAGTGTCTCCCTCTACACCCCACTTATTCTTAGGGTAAATGCTGCCCAAGTTCCCATGTTTTTGTATGTGCGTGGCATATTCATTCCAGTTCTTTGCACCTATTCCGTTTTGATTTAACCAAGCACTTTCGTCCCAAATGAAATGGAGGTTTTTCCCAAATTCCTGGCGCATCCATTGGTGGGAGCTAAACGCAAAATTCTTAGCGTCGCCATAAGGAACATCCTGATCGGTAATGGTATATATGCGTAGCTTGGAAACAAAGACTTCTACTTCTGTTTCACTTCGTTCTTTCTTTACTTTCCAAAGTGCTTGCGCCAGTGTGTTGGCTCCACCCCACGCCAGAATCCAGAGAGGGCGGTTGTCATCTTCGTCCACCAATCGGATAATAAAATCGCTACCATCCGAGTGATTGTCTTCGCCTAATTTCTCTACTCCTAACTCAAGGCTGCCAAACATGGCGCGGCTTCGCAGGTAATCGGCGCTGGGCCAATAACCTATTCTTTGTTTTTCTGACTCCTCTTTTAAGGAAAGAAAGGAGGTTTGTTCCGAGCGTTTCATTAAGTTTGGCAAATCCTTTTCGTATACATTAATCACAGTAGAAAGACTATCTTTCCAGCTGTTTGGATAAGCCCGGCCACTGCTGTTCCACCCTCCCGATACGATGAGCGCTTCAATTTCATACAGGTCGGCATGAACTAAAAGTCTAATCATAGATTCCATATCATCAGGCTCTATATCGGCCGGTGCAATGTCGGTTAGCACTACAATACGTGGCTTTAATGAATTGTCACCAAATACAAACTTAGTGCCTGTTCCAGCAAACGATAATTGCAAGACAATTGCCTGCAAACAGATAAGAAATGTAATTTTGTTCTTCATGATGATAGTTGATAACATTTATAACATATTTTGTTTGAAGATAGTATTATTGTCTATTATATTCAAAGAAATCAAGATCAATATATCCTCCGGAAATCTTAGTCGCATAATTATATATAGCAAAACGAATGCCCATAAAATGATCTGTATAATAAACCATCTGGAATTCAGGACCTAATTGTATCCACTTTTTTCCATCCAGACTATAATAGAATTTGGCTTTATCAACATTTATATTAAAATCACAATCCATCCGTAGATAGACTTTGTTTTTTTTCAATTCTACCTTTTCTTTTTCCTTGCCCCGGTCTGTCATAATAAGGTATTTCTTTCTCTTCTCTTTTACAATGGAGATTAATCCGGGTTCACCATTGTAAGCTCCCAAGCCTGCAATATCGCCATCTTTCATGTGGGATAAATCAATGGATATGATACCACTGCACTCTGGCCCCTCTGTTCGTTGCGACAATGTATTACGCGCCTCAAAGATGTTTTGTACAACTTTTCCTGTTTTGAGTCGCATATAACCCGGGCGTTCAGTCAATGACCAACGTTTATTGTCGGGATTGTGATTCCATTGCCAATTAAGGGCGAGTTTAGTAGAAGTGAAATCATCACTGATTACCAATGGCGTTTCGGGATAACCTTTAATTGGCTTTTCCATAACTTTACTTATTTTTCCATTAAGACCACCTAACATTGGCCATCCATCCTCCCAGCGGCATTCCATCAAAACAGGTGTGCGCCCAACTGCTCCGAAATCCTGAAATAGGAAGCCATACCAGTCACCATCTTTTGTATCAATAATACATCCTTGTGCTACACCTTTTCCCGGGTTATCAATGACGTCCGACAAGATAATCTTACTTTCATAAGGACCTTCAATGTGGTCGGATCGAAAACAAAGCTGTGTGCGAATGCCATCCTGAGGCCACCAAATAAGGAACATGTAATATTTTCCATCGAATTTGTATATATGGGTACCTTCTAACAAACCTTTATATCCTTGCTGTTCACCGTGAATAACTATTATATCTAAACCATCTTCTTTTACTCCGGAAAGATCGCTTTTAAGCTCTGTTATTTTAATGTCCCCACTGCTATGAGCAAGATACACTCTGCCATCATCATCGAATAGTAAAGAGGCATCATGAAATTGATTTAGCACAGATAGCTTTTCCCATTTACCGGCAGGGTCGGAGGCGCTGTATATGTACGATTTCGAGGGGTTGTTTGTTGCAAAGAATGCGTAAAATTTCCCATTATTGTAGCGCAGGGAAGATGCCCATTGGCCGGCCGCGTACACATTTCCGCCTTCAAGATCGTAAAACGGGCTGTCTTTGATTTCATCATAAAGATAGCTTATGATTTCCCAGTTGATTAAATCTTTCGACCGCATGATGGGCGCGCCCGGCATGAGGTGCATGGTGGTACTTATCATATAGAAATTGTCATCTACACGAATTACATCTACATCTGGAACATCGGCAAAAATAACCGGGTTTGAAAATGATTTCTTTTCATTACCCGTTTGGGCAAATATCTGCGTACTCATAAGAAAAAGTACGGCCATAGCCCATTTGGCTATTTGTTTTACATTCATATATTTATTTCTTTGTTAATCCGTATTTCGTAAAAATCTCCAATAGTCGAAATTAAAGAGTTCATCATCTGTCTCTCCTCTAAAAATAAGATATAGGTCATGTACTCCTATAACCCGACCTACTTTTGTACTCTCAGTTTTCCATCTATCCCATCCACCTGTGGCTGACAATTTTAATGTTCCTAATATTGGTCCATCTATATGATCAAGACGTAATTCTATACTCGTTTTTTTAGTTTTTCCGGCAATACTTGCAGTGAATGCTGTGGGCGATTCCGAACCAAAGTCAATATTCCGAATCTTTATATAGTCGCCATTATGAATGGAAGTTACATATACACCTATATTCTTATTTTCTGAGACTTTAATGCCTTCAGACCATGCTATAGTTTCAGCCTCTATCTGATAATATGGATTTAGGTTGTCAACCGGTCTAACACCCTCTTTAGTCATGTTGATTTGCGGAATGGTTCCATCGGGATTAAAATTAAATTGCTCAACACATGTTGAACGCATAAATCCTCCTCCGCCTGGTAAATCTCCATTATGATAAAAGAAGTAATAATTCCCTTTGAAATCAATTATTCCGGGATGTATAGTGAAACTATTTCCTTGTACCGGCATAATAAC
>DKPN01000056.1 GCA_002471195.1 Bacteroides sp. UBA7333 | reverse complement strand
TTGTTTATGTTGAAATGGTTAGAGCGCGTTGCGAAATAACAGATATAATATTATAATTACAAAAAACGGGATTAACACTTGTGCTAATCCCGTTTTTTGTAATTAATCTTTAAAGGGCAAATATAATTGTTTCCATATAAGCTTATCCTCTTCAATCGGATTCGAAACTGATAGCCCTATTAAACGTATTAGCTTATCTTCAATATCTACTTGTTTGAGTAGTAATTTAGCCAACGGCAATATGGTTTCTAGCTGATATAAAACATGTTCTTGTGTAATGCTTCTGGTTACTTGAGTAAAATCATGAAATTTAATTTTCAATGTAAGTGTGTTGCCCTTAAAATCCTTACGCTCTATGCGTCTTATTAGCTCCTTGGCTACGTGGTATAACTCAATGATTATCGACGAAAATACAGATATATCTTCATTTAATGTGTTTTCGCATCCTACTGATTTTCTCTCTCTATAGGGTTCTACAGCTCGATTGTCGATGCCTCTACAAAAATCGTAATATATATGTCCCGATTTTCCAAATGTACGTATTAAACCATCTTTCGAATACATACGCAATTGTTCCCCATTGAATATGCCGAGTGAATGCATTTTTTTTGCCGTTACCGGACCAATACCCCAAAATGATTCGATAGGCAATTGACTAATGAACCCTAATGCTTGATTAGGATGAATAGTACATAAACCATCGGGCTTTCTATAATCGGAAGCTATCTTTGCAAGAAATTTATTATATGATATACCGGCTGAAGCAACAAGGTTTAATTCGTTGTGTATTCGCTGTTTTATCTCTTTTGCTATTTCTACAGCGAATTTCATGTTTTTCTTGTTAACTGTGACATCCAAAAAGGCTTCATCGAGTGAAAGTGGTTCTATTAAATCTGTGTATTCTTGAAATATTTCGTGTATTTGTATCGATATCGATTTATATACGTCCATGCGTCCGGAAACAAATATTAAATCGGGACATAATTGTTTGGCTTTAAGCGAAGACATTGCCGAACGTACTCCATACTTTCTGGCTTCATAACTTGCTGCCGACACTACACCTCGTTTGTCGGCATGTCCAACAGCTATTGGTTTACCTTTCAATTCTGGATTATCGCGTTGTTCAACCGATGCATAGAAGGCATCCATATCGATATGTATAATTTTCCGCTGCATTATATCTGCAAAATTATACAATATCGGATATATAAAAAGCCCACTTTGTTTATTTAACAAAGTGGACTTTCGATTATTTCTCAAATAAAATTTATTTGTGTCTATTTACAGCATCCATCCAAGCTTTTAGATTTTTACGAGCGTCTTTATTACCCATTTGTTCTGCTTTTTGGAAATTTTGAAGTGCACTCTTCATATCACCTTGATAATAATTTAGTACAGCTAGGTTGTTGAAGTATTCACCAGAGGCTTTACCAGCTTTTTTCATTGCTCTTTCAGCTTTCTTGATATCGCGTTTAGTTAAATAAGCGCCTGCAACATTCAAATTAGCAATAGGATCTTCGGGTGATTGATCTAAAGCTGCTTCGAAAGCACCAATAAATTTAGGAGTACCTCTTTTATTAGTAAATGCAACTTGATAGAATTCATTTTGATTCAATAAGTCAGGGTTTGCTTCTAATACGATGATAGCTTCTTCAATAGCAAAAGTATCAGGTTGATATTCGATTCTGCAAACAGCGTTTCTTAATGTTGGATAAATGGTTTTCAACATTTCTTTATATGGAGCACCACCATCTAAATCTTTGATTTTTTGTTTGCGAACTGCATCGTCTTTATTGTCTTTAATAATATTGATGATAGCATCTTTTTGTGCCAAATCTGATTTTTGCAAATCTTGAATAAGTCCACACCAGTTTTCGCCACCAAATGAAGTTTCGATTAGTTTAGCAGGAATCTTATCTGTTTTAATCAAATAAGCTTTTAATGCTTCCATTCTTTTTTTAGAAAGTTGTTCGTTAAAGCCTTCAGGGCCTTCTGGAGAAGCAAATCCTTCAATGCTAATTCTTGTAAGAACCATAGAAGTATCATTTACAAACTTACCCAACATTGTTCTAATGTTTGTCAATTCACTTGCATTGTCTTTATAAGTAGGCAATAATTGAGAACTGTTCAGTTTAAAATCAATATATGTATTATACGATTCAGTTCTGTTTTTAGGAAATTCTACTGGAGGTTCTACAAAAGCAATAACCGGCATTAATTCTGCCAAGCGTTTTGCTTCAGTTGAAACAGAATTAGTAATTAATTCTTGTGAAGTCATTAAAGGTCTGTTCTTTTTGTCTACTAGACTTTCTACTAATACAAAGTTTGCATTTGCCATCCATGGTTGGTAGTCAGCAACTTGTGAGTAAATAAAGTCAGTTTCTTTTTGGTAAGGAATAACTAGAGCGTTAATGGTTTCACCACTCTTTGCTACTGCTTTTTCGTACATTTTTTGTTTTTTCTCACCATTAATGATAATGGGTTGTAGTGCTAATTCGTTTTGACCATCAGTCAAAGTTGGAACTAAAATTAATGCTTCGTGAGTTTTGATTTTCAATTCCGACATATTGATATTCATAGTCGCTGTTAATGAGTTGCCTTGTTGCCATAATAAAATGTCAGACATGTTGATGGCATCATTATAGAACTTTTTTGAGCTTGCAGGTATTGCACACAAAAAAGCTAATACAATTAATAAAAGATTCTTTTTCACTGTCATAATGGTTTAAAAGTTAATATGATATTTCTAAAATTTAAAATACATTCTAAATATGTAATTTGTCTTATATCAACAAAGAAAAGTGAATTTTGTTTATCTAAATTTTGTATAAATGGTTCTATGTTTTCTCTGATCATCGCAAGTGTATGATTAACTTGTATATAGGATTTGAGTATATATTTATTACGCAATTGTAATTTTGTTGTCGAGATAAACATCTTGTATGGCATTTAATAATTCTACGCCCTCATTCATACTCTTTTGAAATGCCTTGCGTCCACTTATTAACCCCATACCTCCTGCTCTTTTATTAATGACTGCTGTTTCTATTGCTTCAGCCAAATCCGAATTTCCATGCGATTCACCTCCTGAGTTTATCAAACCCGCGCGTCCCATATATCCATTTATTACTTGATATCTACACATGTCGATCGGATGATTGCTTGAGAGCTCTGAATACATCCGTTCATCGGTTTTTCCAAATTGGATAGTGGTAAATCCGCCATTAATCGTTGGCAGTTTTTGTTTTACGATATCGGCTTTAATAGTAACTCCTATTCTATCGGCTTGTCCTGTCAAATCTGCAGATGCGTGATAGTCATTATTATTCTTTTTGAAATCGTTATTACGTAAATAACACCATAAAACAGTTCCCATACCAAGTTCGTGAGCCTGTTCAAATGCTTGGGCTATTTCAACAATTTGTCTTCTACTTTGAGCAGAACCAAAATATATTGTTGCCCCTACTGCTGCAGCTCCTAAATTCCATGCCTCTTTCACTGTACCAAACATTACCTGATCGTAAGTAGTTGGGTAGGTTAATAATTCATTGTGATTCATTTTTACAATAAATGGGATTTTATGAGCATATTTGCGTGCAACAGCACCTAAAGTGCCAAATGACGAGGCTACGGCATTGCAACCTCCTTCAATCGCTAGTTTGATAATATTCTCAGGATCGAAATATATGGGGTTGGGCGCAAAAGAAGCCCCCGCAGTATGTTCAATGTCTTGATCGACGGGTAGTATAGAAACATAACCGGTATTGCTCAATCTACCATGTGATAGTATAGATTGTAAATTTTTTAGTGTTGGTATATTACGATCAGAGTCTTTCCAAATATTGTCGATAGTATTTTCAGAAGGAATATGTAACAAAGATTTATCTACAGTTTTACATACATGATTCAAATAATAGCTGGCTTTATCGCCTAGCATCTCTTTTACATTAATCATAATTGTCTCTATTTAAATTTATTTCTATTTAGCTTGATTAGCCACAATGTTCATTTTCTTTTCAATCTCATCAGGGTTACCAAGAAAATAATCATTTATAAGTTCGAGTGA
Source organism: Bacteroides sp. UBA7333 (assembly GCA_002471195.1). Taxonomy (GTDB): domain Bacteria; phylum Bacteroidota; class Bacteroidia; order Bacteroidales; family Bacteroidaceae; genus Bacteroides. The sequence continues at coordinate 15,983 of DKPN01000056.1, read as the reverse complement.
GTCATCAAATTCAAAAATATAGGGTACTCCTGTTGGTATGTTAAGTTTCACAATATCGCTGTCGGGAATGTTTTTGATATGTTTTACTATACCTCTCAAGCTATTGCCATGAGCTACGACCAATAATTGCTCATGAGTTTTTAATGCAGGATATATTTCACATTCCCAGTAAGGTATTGTCCTAATGATGGCATCTTTCAATGATTCGGTCACAGGCAATTCTTTATCTGGAACATCCTTATATCTTTTATCAAATCTTGGATTACGGGAATCATCTTTAGATAGTGGAGCAGGAGCAATATCATAACTTCTTCTCCATATTAATACTTGTTCTTCACCATATTTTTCGGCAGTTTCTTTTTTATTTAAACCTTGTAAGTTGCCATAATGCTTTTCGTTTAAACGCCATGATTTCTTTATAGGTATCCAGTCTAAATTCATTTCGTCAAGAACATAATTCATTGTTTTCACTGCTCTTTTGAGAAACGATGTATAAGCCTTTTCAAAGTAAAAGCCTTTTTCTCTTAATAATACTCCTGCTGAAATGGCTTCTTCCATACCATGAGAAGTTAAATCAACATCTGTCCAACCAGTGAATTTATTCTCTAAATTCCATTGACTTTCGCCATGGCGTAATAATACAATTGTTTTCATGCATTATATTTATTATCTTATTGTTACTTATAAAACATACGATTATAATACATGGTTCACAAAAAAAGGTGGGAAATATCCCACCTTTAAGTTTTAATTTCAAATATAGACGTGCTATAAATAAATGATGTAAAATGAATAAAAAGTATAATCTTATTTTATTCTATTCGGATTTTTTGCAATAAAATCTTTCCAACTATTATATCCTTTTTCTAATGCTGGACGGCCGGCTTGAAGGAAATGACAATATGCAGCTGCTAATCCATCAGTTGCATCCATAAATAATGGCATGTCCTCTTTGGGGATTCTTAATATTCGTTGAAGCATATCAGATACCTGCTCTTTTGATGCCTGGCCATTGCCCGTAATAGCCATTTTTATTTTTAATGGCGCATATTCTGTAATAGGAATATCTCTCATTAATGCTGCAGACATTGCTACTCCTTGAGCTCTTCCTAGCTTTAGCATTGATTGGACGTTTTTACCAAAAAAAGGTGCTTCAATAGCCAATTCGTCAGGGTTATAACTATCAACGATTGATAATATTCGTTCATGGATATGTTTGAGTTTTAAATAATGATCTTTAAATTTTCTAAGATCGATTATTCCCATTACCATCATTTCCGGTTTATTATTGATAATCCGTAATAATCCATAGCCCATTACTGTAGTTCCGGGGTCAATGCCCAATATTATTTTTTCTTTGACAGATTGAATCACTGTATAATTTCCATCAGCGTAGGAAATCCTACAACTTTATCTTTAAATAGGTTTGTGATTTCTTCATTCAACTTACTACCCAATTTTGTATGCCATTGATGTAAAATAGTACTATTTTCAACTTCCCATTGCAATGAGAAAGAACTACCTTCATCTCGATGACTTAATATTTTGCATAATCTAGGATTTTTTAATTCGCCACTTTTATTTACTTCAGGAATATAACATTCTTGAATCCAAATGAGGAAGTTACTTGTCACTTCTTCATCAACTTGAAACGTTGTATTATAAATAAGCATAATAATATTAATAATTTGATATACAAAAATAACGATTATCTCCTTACTTTGATTGCTCTTTTCAATAATATAATATTATCTACACAAATTTAATTAATGATTTATTGAATGATTAGTATTAGTAAATTCGATAACCATTATCGATTCTTTCCTTAACCATCGCTTTAACAAGCAGTTTGGCATTTATACTTTTGTACTGAATTTTTAAATACTAAAAAGATGAACGGAACTATGACAATTTGGATTATAATAGTATCATTATTGATATTGATTTTTATTTTTAGAGCTATCAATAACTTTCGCAAAGAATGTAGTCGTGATAAGAAGAAACCTCACATCATTGAAATAAGTACCAGCGATGAAATATTCTTTTGTCCAGGCGATAAAAAAAACCGCAATGGAGATATTGAAGATTAATACTAATGTTTTTGAAGAGCCCTATTATCCCAATATTAAAGAGGCTGCTATTTTCTTATCAGATTATGCATCGTGGTTATTAGGATGTGGGGCTACTTGTATTCGCATAGAGAAGAATGTAAGACGGATTGCAAAGGCATTTAATATTCATATTGATATGACCATAATGCCTTCACATATACATCTTTCTGTGTGGGATTTTTCTAAACAAGAATCGTATACAATAATAAAGAAAATTCGTAAATTAGGTATTAGCTTTGATATAAATACTCAGTTAAGTAAATTAAGTTGGGAAATAGCCGATGGAAAAATTGATTTTAATGAAACACTACGGCAGTTTAAGCAGATAGAATTTACTACAACTACAAATAAATGGCTAGTCTTGTTGTTAGCCTCTTTGGCTAATACCTCTTTTTGCAGACTTTTTGGTGGTGATGTAATATCTATGATAATAGTTTTTGTTGCAACATTGGCAGGATATAGAGTGAAACAAATCATGTTAGAGAGTAAAGTCGATTTGCGATTTGTATTTGTCTGTTCTGCCTTTGTATCGTCAATAATAGCATCAGCCGGTTATATTTTCAATATAGGATCTACTCCCGAAGTGGCAATTGCTACAAGTGTTCTCTATCTTATTCCGGGAATACCCTATATAAATTCGATAAGTGATATGCTGGATGGACATTATATATGTGCTTTTAGCAGATTTATGGATGCGGCAATTCTCACTGCATGTCTATCTCTTGGATTATGTGGCGGGTTATTATTAATGGATTTGAAATGGCTTTAAAAACAACGATCAACTTATGATAATAGCATTATTACAAGATGGAATATTTGCAGCAATAGCTGCCATAGGATTTGCCAGTATCAGCAATCCTCCTAAACGGGCCTATTTGTATTGTGCAATAATAGCGGCCGTAGGACATGCTTTACGATACCTATTAATGAATAATAGTATATGCCAGATACATATAATATTGGCTAGCTTCATCGCTGCATTTGTTATCGGATTGATGGCGGTTTACTTGGCTTCTCATGCAAAATGTCCTGCCGAGACTTGTTTTTTTCCTGCATTATTGCCTATGATACCCGGTATTTATGCTTATCATACCATTGAAGCGCTATTATTGTGCCTTTATCATAGTAAAGAAGAGGCATTCAATCATTATTTTTACTTATTGTCATATAATGGATTAACTTGTTTGTTTATAATATTAGGTATGGTTATCGGAGCTACGATTCCTATTTTTTTGTTCAAAAACACATCATTTCAAGCCACACGTTAATAGAATATTATTAATGGAGCAATAGTCGAACTTTTAATCTATATTTTTGTATAGATTAAATATGACGAAGAAAAATAGAATACAAATGGAACTCAGACAACTCAGATATTTTGTAAAAGCGGCCGAAACGTTGAATTTCTCAGAAGCAGCAAAAGCATTGTTTGTAACACAAAGCACATTGTCTCAACAAATACGCCAGTTAGAACAAGAAATCAATGCAAGATTATTTCATCGGAATAGTCATGAAGTTAATTTGACTGAAGTAGGCGAAGAGTTATTACCTTATGCTTTAGAAACTTTGCATGCAGCTGAAACTTGTTTTGATCGTGTTCATGACTTGCAACAATTGCTCACCGGTATGTTAAACATTGGGGTAACATATACATTTAGTCCCATTTTAACAGAAACACTACTCACCTTTATGAAACGCTATCCCCATGTGAAGTTAAATATATATTATAAACCCATGGCAGATTTAATGGAGATGTTAGAGCGTAGACAAGTTGATTTTGTACTGGCATTTAAACCAACGAAGCATTACAATGAAATCGAATCACATATTCTTTTCGATAATCATTTATCTGTCATTGTTCACAAAAACCATCCGTTGGCACAGAAAGATAAAATTAGTCTGTCCGAACTGGCTAAATATGATTTGGCTTTGCCTTCAAAAGGCTTGCAGGCAAGAAATGCTTTTGATAAATTACTATCGAAATATATGGGCAATTTGAATGTAAGAATTGAATTGAATGAGGTAAATATTTTATTAAAATTGATACAACAAAGCAATTTAGTAACGATACTTTCTGAGGCTACTATTCATAATGAGCAGCATGTGGTAGCTATACAATTAGATGTACCCGGAAATGAAATGGAAGGATGTGTACACGTACTTAAAAATAGTTATCGTAAACATTCTGCACAAGAATTTATTCGCCTATTAAGTGAATCGAATGCCATTCGCGAACGTATTCATGATTGGCTCAAATAACTATATGGTATTTCGAGTTCATTGATTATAAACTTATGGGATGTTGAGATTAAATGTTTTCCTATGCTATGATTGGTGAAATTATCTTTTTTAAGTAATCGATTGGACAATTATATTATATTTTTGTATTGTGATATTACTTTATAGACGACGATTCTTCTACAAATAATACTTTGCGAGCATATACTGAAAAAATATAATATAATGAGAAAAGCATTTTTATTTACAACACTATTTTTTATCGTCTTATTTGTTCACGGACAAAACTTAACCCAGAAATTCGAAGCAAGATTAACTACACCTCCCGGCTATGTATGTTACCGCACTAGCGATAAGATTAAGATTGATGGTAAGTTAAATGAAAAAGACTGGTTGAAAGCCCCTTCTACAAATCCTTTTGTCGATATCAGTGGCGATGGTTTTCCTATACCCATCATGTCGACTACTGCAAAAATGTTGTGGGACGACCAATATCTCTACATTAGCGCTGTGCTCGATGAAAAAGATATTATAGCTACTTTAAAACAACGAGATACCATCATATATCATAATAACGATTTTGAAGTATTTATCGATCCCGATGGTGATGGCTTAAATTATTTTGAAATAGAAAATAATGCTTATGGAACCATTATGGATTTGATCATGGATAAACCTTATCGATCGGGTGGACATTTTATGATGCAATGGGATTGTCCGGGACTGAAGCTCGCTGTTGGTATTAATGGCTCTTTAAATAAATCATCCGATAATGACAAAGATTGGATAGTTGAAATGGCAATTCCACAAAAAGCCATAACAATGGGTTTTGAAAAACCATTGAAAGCGAATAAGTATATCCGAATGAACTTCTCAAGAGTGCAGTGGCTAAAGAAAGAACATGAAGAAAACTGGGTGTGGGCTCCTACTGGTAAGATTGATATACATATGCCCGAAAGATGGGGATTTGTCTATTTATCCTCTTATACAGTAGGTAGTGTCGATGAAACTTTTGTATATCCCTACAATATGGATGCATATCGATTGCTTTGGACAATGTTTTATGCACAATACGAGAATTACTCTAAAAAGAAAAACTATCTCCGCTCTATAAATGATTTTCATTTCGATTCATCCGAATTACAAAAACTCCCTAAAGATGCTCAACTAAGCGTAGAAGCTACTTCTCATTCATTCATCCTCACGGTTTCGCTTCCTAGTGATGGTGTTCAATACACTGTAAATAATGATGGGCGTTTTAGTGTTGATAAACTATCTCCGCGTGTAGTTAAGAATTGGGTTTGGACACGTATCAATAGCAATAAAACAGATGAAGAGTATCAGCAATGGTTTCAATTGTTGAAGCAGTGCGGCATATCGGGTGTATTATTCGAAGGCTATAGTGAAAAACATTATAAACTTTGTCATGAAGCTGGTCTAGAAGCGCATTATTGGAAATGGACTTTAAACAGACGCGAAGTAATGGATACTCATCCCGAGTGGTTTGCCGTTAACCGTAAAGGTGAATCATCGTTTGATAAACCGGCTTATGTTGATTATTACAGGTTTCTTTGTCCTAGCCGAGAAGGAGTTGCTGAGTATTTGGCCTCCGATTATTTAAAAGAATCTAATCTTCCTTATGTGGATGGCGTACACCTTGATTATGTTCGTTTTCCTGATGTTGTTTTGCCCGTTAGTTTATGGAAGAATTATGGTATAGAGCAAACTCGTGAATTGCCCGAATATGATTATTGCTATTGTGATGTTTGCCAAGAGAAATTCAAAGCTCAAACAGGAATAAATCCACTTGATATTGAGTTTCCGATGCAAAGTCAGTCATGGTTGAATTTCAGATATGATGCTGTAACCAATGTTGTAAACAAAATCACACAAACCCTGAAGAAGGAAGATAAGTTTATCTCGGGAGCTGTATTCCCGGGCCCAACTATGGCTCGTAATATGGTACGTCAAGATTGGGGAAACTGGAGCATCGATGCTTACTTCCCTATGATTTACAATGGTTTTTATTATGAAGGCCCTCAGTGGATTGGACGATCGGTAAAAGAGAGCGTACAAACAATAAATGGAAGAGCCGATATATATGCTGGATTGATGTTTACGGATATCAAAGACTGTTTTGAAGAGGCGTTGGATGAGGCTTACAATAATGGAGCTTCGGGTGTATCATTTTTTGACGGACCATCCGAAGAGTATTTAATAAGATTAAAAAAATATTTAGACGATAAAGGATATGTCACATTTAAAAAATAATTTGTTGAATATGAGAAGAGTGTATTTTATTGCCGTGTTATTATGTTTTAATTTATTGTCGTGGGCAGTGAAACATAGACATGTGCCAATTTTGGGAGATACGAATGTAGTTGTTTTTGATTCTACTTTGATTCAATTTCTTCCCAATCAATATGGCGATTATTCACCCAAAGACGGTCAGGGTGTTGAACGAATTGCAAATGGTAGGATCATTTTAAAAAAAATAGACCTTCCCAACTATAAGCGTAATCTTAATGCAAAATTAAAAATCACTTTGGCTTCGAATGGCGATCGTTGGGATAAAACCGGTTCATGTTTTGTTATACCCAAATCGGATATTAACATGGTGAGTGTGGCACAGGGAGATGCTGATTATCCGATGATAGATGCATCGAAATATGAAAAATTATCGGGAATAGTAAGCGGGGGGCATTACATTCCAACGGTTGAGTTAATGCGATTTATGACTCCTTTTGGAGTAGGTTATTATAGTAAGAATGATGATCCTCTTTCGAGTAAACGTAAACCTGTATATATACCAAAATGGGAACAAAATGTAGAATGGATAGAGGATATTACTCCATTGTATTCAATGCTCGAAGATGAGGCTTATATTGGTATATATATCGATACATGGACAGCAGAGGGTTATGTGGTGAGTGCCGAAATCATTCTAGATGAAAGTAAAATAGGGTGTGACAATAGAACGATGACTCATGTTAAACCTCTTATCAATACAATGCCATACTTCAGACAAGGCTATCCTGATATATTCTCGCGCCGCGATTTAGAGGTTGATTTTGATGTTCCCGAAAATGCCAAAAACGTACGCTTGCGTTACATTACTACGGGACATGGTGGTCATAGCAAAGGGGATGAGTTTGTGCAAAAACAAAATATCGTCTCTATTGACAATAATGTAGTTATCGATTTCATTCCATGGAGAGACGATTGTGCTTCGTTCCGTAGATTCAATCCGGCAACCGGAGTGTGGTTATCAAAAAGAGTTACATCCTATATTGGCGAGAATGGTTATACCGAGAAAGAAATTGAAGAACCTATTGCTTCATCCGATTTATCTCGTTCTAATTGGTGTCCGGGTTCATACGTTGAGCCTGTTGAAGTTGCATTAGGAAACCTCGATTCCAAAACAAAACATAAGCTAACGATTTCGATACCTGAAGCGCAATCCTTTGCTGAGAAAGAGTCTAACTTTTGGCTAGTATCAGCATATTTAGTTTGGGAAGAATAATTATTTGCCGATGAGATAAAAATAAATGAGGCTGTCTAAATCAATAGACAGCCTCTTTATATAAGGATCATTTTTTTAATAATTAATGCTGTGTTGACAGCAATTTTTGAAGTTTACCGTTTAATGATTGACACATAGGCCCATTTCCTTTAGCTTGATAGCGTTTAATACGGTATTGCAACATTAGAATGTCTTCGCTTGAATTCTTTTTCATAATTACATCTTTTTTTGTTCTCCACGTTTTGAAGAACGGTTTGTTTATTCTTTCTTTATTTAACAATGCAAAGATACGAATAGTTTTCGATTATATGTTATAAAACATGGTTTTATAATATATATTAACGATAGAAACACTGATGTAATATGATTTTTTTGTCTGTTTATTTGTTTAACATGTTGATATATAGTGTTTTCGTGAATTAACAGCTATTTTCCTATGGGAATAAAAAAATAGCCATTTATATATAAATGACTATTCTGTTTGATTTTTATATTTTAAATAGATTGCTGATAGGCACTAATCGTATCTTTCACTTTATTAGGAGTTGTTTCATTGCGTAGGTATTCATCAATATGAACCACACCTCCCATTGATACTGCATCATTTTTATACTCCATATCGCTTTTTATACTTTCTCTTGCCGAGAAATGAAATTCAGTAATTCCGGTTTCTTTTGCAATAGTGGCAATGTTGTTTTGATTTACACCACATCCTGCCATTAGTAGAATTCTTCCATTGGCCTGTTCTTGAAGTTCTGCCAGTAGCGATATACCTTCTTCGGCCGTACCTGCTTGTCCTGAAGTTAGAATTCTGTTGCATCCCAACTCAATAATTTGCTCCAACGCTAGTTTAGGATCTTTGCAAACATCAAACGCACGATGAAAGGTTACCGAAAGTCCTTCTGATGCTTTCATTAACTCTTTCATTTTGGGCATGTCAATATCGCCTGTTGGTGTTAAACAACCAAAAACCACACCATCTACTCCTACCTTTTTGGCTAGTTCAATGTCTTTTATCATTGATTGCATTTCTATTGGCGAATATAAAAAGTCGCCACCACGTGGGCGAATGATAACATGTAGTTTGATCTTTAATAATTCTCTTGCAACCACCATCTCACCATACGATGGGGTAGTACCACCTTCGGGAATTCCGGCACACAACTCTACACGATCTGCTCCACCTTCTTGAGCAGCTACACAACTTGCAACTGAATTTGTACAAATTTCGAATGACATATTGAAAACAGTTTTATAAATAAAAAAAGGTGAAACATGCATTTCACCTTTTATGTTTGGTTGATTATAATCTTTTATTTCGCAAAGCTTACAGCACGTGTTTCACGAATCACTGTAATTTTCACTTGACCCGGATAAGTCATCTCATCTTGAATTTTTTGAGCAATCTCGCCCGATAGATTTTCAGTTTGTTTATCATCAATCTTATCGGCACCTACGATTACGCGCAATTCGCGGCCGGCTTGAATAGCATAAGTTTTAGTTACACCCGGATATGACATGGCTAATTGTTCAAGATCGTTCAAACGTTTAATGTAAGCTTCAACAATTTCTCTACGTGCCCCAGGACGAGCTCCTGATATAGCATCGCAAACTTGTACAATCGGTGCTAGCAAGCTTGTCATTTCTACTTCATCATGGTGGGCGCCAATTGCATTGCAAATATCGGGTTTTTCTTTATATTTTTCAGCCAGTTTCATACCCAATAAAGCATGTGGCAATTCTGGTTCTTCATCAGGCACTTTACCAATATCATGAAGTAAACCGGCACGTTTTGCTTTTTTAGGATTTAAACCAAGTTCAGAAGCCATTACAGCACAAAGGTTAGCAGTTTCGCGGGCATGCTGCAAAAGGTTTTGTCCGTACGACGAACGATATTTCATTTTACCAATGATGCGAATTAATTCGGGATGCAAACCATGGATACCCAAGTCGATGGTTGTACGTTTACCGGTTTCAATAATTTCTTCTTCTACCTGTTTGCGTACTTTAGATACCACTTCTTCAATACGAGCAGGATGAATACGACCATCGGTTACCAATTGGTGAAGTGCCAAACGCGCAATTTCGCGGCGAACCGGATCGAATGCCGAAAGAACGATTGCTTCGGGTGTATCGTCAACAACGATTTCAACACCTGTTGCTGCTTCTAAGGCACGGATGTTTCTACCTTCACGACCAATGATACGACCTTTAATTTCGTCCGATTCGATATGGAATACAGTAACTGAGTTTTCGATTGCTGTTTCGGTAGCTACGCGTTGGATGGACTGGATCACGATGCGTTTTGCTTCTTTGCTAGCCGTCAATTTAGCATCATCCACAATGTCGTTGATGTATGATAGTGCTTGAGTTTTTGCTTCCTCTTTAAGTGATTCAACTAGGCGTTCTTTTGCATCGTCGGCCGAAAGACCTGATATAGCTTCTAGTTTTTCAATCTCTTGATGTTGCAATTTATCTAGTTCATCTTTTTTCTTTTCGACAATGCCAAGTTGTGTCTCTAAGTTATTTCTTACAGCATCAGCTTCGGCTTTTTTACGTTGCAATTCATCTTGGCGTTGTCCCAATACCATTTCGCGTTGTTTCAACTTGTTTTCGGCTTGTTGAATTTTTTGATTACGTATGGAAACCTCTTTTTCTAAATCGGCTTTTTTATTGAGAAACTTCTCTTTTACCTCTAATAATTTGTTCTTTTTTATTACCTCAGCTTCTGTTTCGGCCTCTTTTAAAATATTGTCATATTTTGCTTTTAATCCATATTTAAATAGGACAAAAGAAAGCGTGGCTCCTATGACGAAACAAATAATTGCTGTTACTATTATTTCTATCATTGTTAGTTAATTTAATTATAAATAAAAACGCACTGCCTATAATACAAATCAATAAAATTTGTATCATTTGCAGTGCGTGAGTGTTTTCTGTATTGTATTGCGAAACATGTTTTTAATCGTTGTTACCGAAAAAATCTTCCAACATTTTCGTCAATTCGTCAATCTTATTTTTATAAGGCTCTGTATCGTTACGTTCCATTAACTTCAAATTCTCATGGGCAAATTGATAGGCTACCATAGCCAATAATTTATCTGTCGAGAGGTTCTGAAAATGTTCTCTATAAGCATTTAGCCTAAGATTTACTTGTTTTGCAGCTTTTCTTACTAATTCTTCTTCATCACGTTCTATGGTGAGAGGATAGAATGAGTCTGCAATGGGCAAGTTAATTTTTATCTTATCGTTCATACATCATCTGCTTTTATTATTCATTTAATTGAGCGATGCATTTATCGATTTCACGCACTAATGAATCAATTCGCAGTTTTGTTTCTTTCACATCACCGCTGTTCATATTTAATGTTGTAGCTGTTTTTAAGTTTTTGTAATCGTTTTCCAACTGATTCATTTGAGATTGTAATTTTACTTTCTCCTGAATTTCATTTTCAAGAAGTCTTTTGAGCTCGACATTTCTCTGTTTTAATTCGTCATACATATAAAACATGTGCCTAAGCCTTGCTTCAAAATTACTTAGTTGCTCTTTTTCCTCGATTGTCATACTACAGCAAAAAATGTACACAAAAATACAATTATATCTGAGATAATAAAAACATTTTGCAATAAAAACATAAAACGTCTTATAAATTGTTTCAGCGCATTCGGTCTATAACTGCATTTGGGCGAATAATGATTGTTAGGGTGTTGCTCATTGCGCCTCAGTTGCTATGTTTATATATGAACGATAATAGGATTGACACCGGGGTGTTGGGATCTATTATATGGGGGTGTTTAAGGGTTTTGCATGCCCATGTAGTATGTATAAACATGGGCATGCATTGGTGATTGATATTTGGTTTTATATAGTAATATATTTGTATATAGGGATTTAAATTGTGTTTTTTGTGATGCTTTCAATAATGCCTTGATTTGCTAGGGTAGGCTATTTGAAAAGTTAAATGCGAGTTTTTTGTAAAATAATCTATTAAATAATGTAGTTTATAAAATAAACCATATATATTTGCAAACGATTCGAATCTAATTTGATTAATTACAATTTAAACTCTATTTGAAATGGATAAAAAGTTAATGACCGAGAAAGAAAGCTTAGAGCTGATCTCTCAAATGATTCAAAACTCTAAACGTAATGTGAAAAGCAATGCGGGTGGGCCAACATTGATTTGGGGATATGCCACCGTTGTGACTTCTATACTGATATATATTGGTATCTTGTTTTTAAAAACAAATGCGATAATGTTTGGTTGGTTCTTCATTCCGATAATCGGTGGGGTAGGGATGTATATACTCAACAAGCGTGAGCAGCCGGTTTTAGTGAAAACGTTTCTAGACCGCGTCATCAATTATATATGGATGGTATTTGGTGTGTTGGCAGGTGTTATATCCATCGCAGCGTTTTTATTTCATCAGATGCCTATTTTATTTATAATAGGGATATTGATGTCGGCAGGCATTGTTTTAACAGGTTGCGTCATCAATTATAAACCTTACATTATATCGGGCATTTTAGGGGTAATCATCTCTTTTTTCTGTCTCGTTTATATGGCAGATGCTTTCTCTATTTTGATATTTGCTAGTATCTTTGTTGTTTCAATGATTATACCCGGTCATATGGCCAATCACGAATCGGGTGATCATGACTTTAGTATCAAGCCCCAGATAAGTCAATAAAATAATACGTATATCATGTTTAAGGAATTAAATCCACTTTTGCATTCTGAACTTCGCTTGGCGGTAATGTCACTGTTGATCTCTGTCGAAGAGGCCGATTTTGTGTATATTAAACAACAAACAGGAGCTACAGCCGGAAATTTAAGTGTTCAAATTGATAAGCTGCAGAAGGCCAATTATATTGACGTTAAAAAAACGTTTAGAGGCAAAATGCCATGCACTCTATGCAAAATAACTCAAACGGGTGTCGCTGCTTTCGAAGAATATGTCGAAGCCATAAAAAGTTATATTATAAAATAGGCCGTGCATCTTTCTTATTCTAAAAACTCTTTATCTTTGTATAGAATCAATTATAAAGAGTTTTTATTTTAAAATTATAGATTATGATAAAGATATTAGTCACCTATGCCGTTCAAGGCGAATTCGCAGAAATCACATGGCCCGACGTACAAGTGTATTATGTAAGAACAGGTATCGGTAAGGTGAAAGCAGCTTATCATCTTGCTGAAGCCATTCATCAGGTAGAACCCGATATTGTTGTGAACATGGGTACTGCAGGTACGGTGAATCATCAATTGGGAGATGTTTTTGTTTGTCGCACTTTTATCGATCGCGATATGATGAAATTGTCTGATCTAGGGTTGCAATACAAATTAGATAGTTCGGCATTATTGGAAGAAAAGGGATTTTGCAAGCATTGGACTGAGCATGCTACATGCAATACCGGTGATAGTTTTCTGACTGAATTGACCCATGTTGAGGGCGATGTTGTCGATATGGAAGCTTTTGCACAAGCCTTTGTTTGCAACGCCAAACAAATTCCATTTATATCAGTAAAATATGTATCGGATATTATTGGTCAAAACTCAGTGAAACATTGGGAAGATAAACTTGAAGATGCACGTAAAGCATTGGGTCACTTCTTTAATGTTTTAAAAGAGAGTATATGATAAGTAACTCCTGCTGCAATTAAAGCCAGCACTATTTTTACCCATAAAAAAGGAACAATGCAGAATATACAATAGCTGATGGTGCTCCATAGCAGTAATAGTGATATAATTTTTGCACGAATAGGAATGGCTTTATTTTCGCGGTAGTTTTTTATATATGATCCTAGATATTTATTATTTATCAGCCATTTATATAATTCGGGAGAACTTTTTAAGTATAATGCAGCAGTTAACAATAAAAAAGGAGTTGTGGGGAGCAGTGGTAAAACGATGCCCAGTATACCCAAAACAAGCGATAATGTTCCTAGAATGATATAAAATATTCTCATATCGCAAAGTTATTGAAAATCGATTTATCTGTGGCATTTTATGAAATCAATTTAGCTTTATCTTTGTTATTCTATCTATATTTTCGACAAATATCATCATGTTAAGACAAATCAATCGAGTAAAAAGAGTTGCAGCCGTTCATGATTTATCGGGTGTTGGACGTGTATCGCTAACTGTGGTCATCCCTGTGCTATCGACAATGGGTTTTCAGGTGTGTCCGTTGCCTACCGCTATATTATCAAATCATACACAATACCCATCATTCTCTTTTATGGATTTAACCGATGAGATGCCACGTATTATCGATGAATGGAAAAAGTTGAATGTGCAATTTGATTCCATTTATACCGGCTATCTCGGTTCTCCACAACAAGTGCATATTGTATCCCATTTTATCGATCGTTTTCGATTAGACAATACGCTGGTTGTGGTCGATCCTGTTTTGGGAGATAATGCCCAACTCTATGCCAATTTTGATATGACAATGGTGAAAGAGATGCGTCAGCTCATCAGAAAAGCAGATATAATAACTCCCAATATGACTGAGTTGTTTTATCTATTGGATATGCCTTTTAAAGCACAATTAACAGATGATGAGTTGAAAAAGTATCTTTTGGAGTTGTCAAATCAAGGACCGCAAATAGTTGTTGTTACAAGCGTTCCGGTGATAGAGAATCCACAACAAACATCTATTTATGCTTACAATCGAGAAGGAAATAAATATTGGAAAATAACATGCTCCTACTTACCAGCTCATTATCCGGGTACCGGCGATACTTTTACCAGTGTTTTAACAGGTGCATTGTTGCAGGGCGATAGTTTGCCAGTGGCTATTGATCGAGCAAGTCAATTTATCTTGCAAGGCATTCGCGCAACCTTTGGTTACGAGTATGACAATAGAGATGGTATTTTACTTGAAAAAGTACTGCATAATTTAACAATGCCCGTTCAAACCAATAATTATGAAATGATATAGTTTTCCGGTATTTAATCTAACGAATACTTTAATATTTGAGCTGATATTTGAGAATGTTTTGAATCGTGATTTAAAAATTTAAATCATGGTTGATTGCGTGTGATTATTCATTATTGAAACCAGTTGTTTGATCTGTTGTTTGAATATAAATTCAATGAAAATAAAAAAAAGCTGCAAATCTAATATTTACAGCTTTTTTATCTATGCACGGGAGGATAGGCTCGAATTTTTTGGCAAAAATTCGAGCCTATCCGTATACTGATTTCAAAGCTCTTATGCCTTCAAAAGTGCTACTTTATCGACTCAAGTTGTCCGAAATTAGTCCGACTTTTGCCAATTTGTAGTGATTTAAATATTATTTTACAAATAAGATTATCAGAGTATTACTTTTTAGATAATCCATTTTTTAGTTTCAATTGAGTATTTTCAATTAACAGTTCCTGATTCTTTTGCATTTCTTTCAATAGCAAATCTCGCAAGTTTTTATTCTCTTCTCTCAATCCTTTATTGTCATGACGAAGTTCGTCACAAATTAAGCGATAATCATTATTTGCTATTGTAGTTGATTCGTTTGATATATTCTCCTCTTTAAACATTTCACCATCTCCATATATCAACCAAAAAATATTGACTTGGGGATATATGCGTAAAATATTACCCAAAACATCTGCGCCAATAGTCTTTTTAATAGTTCGTGACCATTCTGGAGATTGGCCTACAGATGCGCTAAACTTCCTTCCAGAAAGGTTTAATGCTTCTTGTAGTTGTCTGATTCTATCTTTCATAAATGTTAAAATCATTACTGTTACGTAAAATAATACGTGATAATTTGTAAATACGTAAAATATACCGCATATTTGCAATGTGATTAACATAATCACGCAATAAAGATAATGTTTTTAATCAATATTTATTCAATTATGGCAATACCTAATTTTCGTTACTCATTTGCTCGAGGCATTGAAATGTTGCCTCTTAATGAAGCTAAAGCAATCAATGCAGAACTTTATAGCTATTTGGACTGTAAGTCTAAATCAGATTACTCAAGACGTAAGAGGGCTTATCGCAATATTCCATTACACGTATATCGTGGTATTAATGAAATTTTTGCGAAGTATGGTATAACTGGAAAACACGGCGAAATTGACCCCCTAAAAACGGTT
>DKPN01000011.1:8733-8964 GCA_002471195.1 Bacteroides sp. UBA7333 | reverse complement strand
TTAGGTTTTTCTAGAAACCTAATAAGGTTCTTGCAAAAACCTAGTGACCTTCTTGTAAGAACCTTGCATGGTTTTTAAAAGCTCAACATATTATATAGGAGCTGTTAAGAGAATAGTTGACTTAGACTGAAATAACTTTACAGTTTGAGAGTTAAAAACATCTTTAGTTCACACCTCTAGAGTATAAAACTAAAAGACTTTACAACTATCTGTACAAATACTGAATAACTT
>DKPN01000011.1:7418-8523 GCA_002471195.1 Bacteroides sp. UBA7333 | reverse complement strand
AAGTTATTCAGTATTTGTACAGACCTATATCTTACTTAGATTATGAATTTAATTTTTTCGTTGTTTTGTTTTCAATGGCTCTAATGATCCTTATATCTTTGCGTTCATTAAACCTCTAGTTACTTGTTCTAATATCTGAATTGGATATTTAGCCTCGAGAGTTTCTCCCAGATAGCACCCTACTATTTTATGAGAATCAGCATCAGTTATAATTGACAGATAAAAAAATTCCCTCGTCAGTGTCAATATATGCAATATTACTTACCCATTGTTGATTGAGGCCCGTCGGTTGAAATCCTCTAATTAAGTTCCCCAATTTATGGCAATGTTCGTTAGAGTTAGCTGTTCTTTTTATCTTTCTCTTCCACAATGCATATCCATTTGTATGCAAGAAGTCGAAAAGTGAATCTCTTTCCATAATTTCCAGGTCTGCAAAGTTCTCCATCATTTTCACTTCCTCAAGGATTATTTGCTTATTACAGCTCGGCTGCTTTTTCTTGAAAACAACTCCCATTATGCTGATAAAAAGCTTGTCGGCTCTTTCCAAACAATCCGCACAGTGTTCCCTTTTTAGCTGATTAGTATTCTGCACGCAGCTTATTTACTGCTTAACACCAGACTTTTTTCTTATTGGCATGTTTAATCCAATTTCTGCAATGTCAAAACGGTTACACTGAACTCTGATTTTTCTTACCATATAAGGGGATTGAACACGTCTGAAACACATCTCATTTACAGCATTATAAAACAAAAAAAGCGCGCAGACATCAAAAAACATCTAATACTTTTTTGAATGATTATTTTGCAAAAACAGCATAACAACCTGTTTGTCTGCAATATAGCTAAACACAAACATCAAAAAACAATTTATATTCGTCTTATTTACTGGTATTTAGCATACAAGTAGACTGTTTCTTTTTTACATCATATTTATTCACATAAAAACATAATTCCAATTACATTCAGACATATCCGACAGCTGAGTTTTTAATTTAAATCAAATAATCTTATTAATAAGGATTCAAATGTGTATTTTTGCTCTATAAAAACAAAATATCACCCCATGAATAAACAAATAACACAACCTTTTTTAGCTACGACATCA
>DKPN01000011.1:0-7173 GCA_002471195.1 Bacteroides sp. UBA7333 | reverse complement strand
AATCAACCCAATGTCGTTTTTATCTATGCAGATGATATTGGTTATGGCGATTTAAGTTGTTACGGATATGGCAAAGTGCCAACTCCAAATGTAGAAAAACTTGCAAAAGCTGGTATTTTATTTACAAATGCTCATGCAACTGCTGCAACAAGCACCCCTTCTCGCTATGCAATGCTCACAGGTGAATACGCATGGAGAAAAGAAGGAACCGGAGTTGCAGCAGGCAATGCTGGCATGATTATTCGCCCAGATAGATTTACTGTTGCTGATATGTTTAAACAATCTGGCTATAAAACAGGTGTAGTTGGTAAATGGCACTTAGGTCTAGGAAATAAAACAGCAGAACAAGATTGGAATTCAAAATTAGATATGGGACCAAGTGATATTGGTTTTGAGTATTCTTATATTATGGCTGCTACTGGAGATAGAGTCCCTTGTGTTTGGGTGGAAAATGAGAAAGTAGTTAACCTTGACCCTAATGATCCAATCTATGTAAGTTATAAAGAGAACTTTGTAGGCGAACCTACAGGTAAAGAAAACCCGGAGTTGCTTTACAAACAAAAGCCAAGTCATGGACATGACATGTCTATCGTCAATGGAATTTCGAGAATTGGCTATATGAAAGGAGGAAAATCAGCTCTTTGGACAGACGAAAATATTGCAGATAGCATTACTACAAAAGCTCTCAATTTTATTGAAACCAATAAAGAAAATCCTTTCTTTTTATACTTAGCAACAAATGACATCCATGTTCCTCGTGTACCACATCCACGCTTTGCCGGAAAATCAGGATTAGGACCTAGAGGAGATGCTTTGCTTGAATTTGATTGGACAGTAGGCGAAGTTATGAAGAAACTAGAAGAACTCGGAATTGAGAAAAACACCATTATATTTCTTTCGAGTGATAACGGACCTGTTGTTGATGATGGTTATCAAGACAATGCTATAGAATTATTAGGAGAACACAAACCTAGTGGTGCTTTTCGTGGTGGCAAATACAGTGCCTTTGAAGCTGGAACACGAGTTCCTTTTATTGTATGCTGGCCGGAAACAGTGACTCCAAAAACCTCAGAAGCACTAACATCTCAAATTGACTGGTTTGCTTCACTAGCAACGCTTATTGATTTTGAACTACCAGAAAATGCAGCACCTGATAGCAGAAACGAGATAGAAACCATTTTAGGCATCAACGACAAAAATCGTGATTTTGTTGTTGAGCAAGCCTCAAACCTAACTCTTTCAGTAATTAAAGATGATTGGAAATATATAGAACCGAACAATGGTCCAGCTATTATTCCTTGGGGAGTAAATATTGAATCTGGAAATCTAAAAACACATCAATTATATAATATCAAGGAGGATAAAGGAGAAAACATCAATATCGCAGATGAACATCCTGATAAAATAAAAGAATTTGAAGATATGCTTATTCAAATTCGAAATAGCGAGCTATAAAAACAAAAGCGGATCAGAAATTTCTGATCCGCTTTTGTTTTTATATATAGACAGCTTAGAATGCTAAACCAACTCTAAAACCGAAGTTGTTTAAGTTATTTATATCTGAAGCCATCACTGTGCCTTTGTTTGTTGCAAAGCCATAATACATTGCCACATTCAATCCGATTGTCTTATTAGGTGTAAACCATATATTGGTTCCAACCTCTGGTGACATATAAAAGCCCCAATTACGATCATAAACCTTATAAGTTGAAAAGTACGATGACATTTGAGCATAATTAGCACCTAGTTTTAAGCCAATATATGGTTCAAACATACCCTCATTTGCAACTCTATATCTCACGCCAACACCAAAAGGCAATTGAAATAATGAATGCTGTTGATTAGTTGTAAGCGCCGAATTGCCAGTTGTAAATGTTTCGGTAGGAATATATTTATGATTTGTGCTATATGCTAAAAACAAACCTACTCCAATATTAGGAGTTACATAATATCCACCTTCAAAATTCATACCCCAACCACTAGCTTTATTAGCAAATCCATTATTGATAGGCACATTAAATTGCCAATCACCATTTGCGTAATAAATCTTATCTTGAGCATATCCCATAGAAGGAATCAATAAACAAACTGCAAAGAGTGCAATTAATTTTAGTTTGAGATTATTTATAGTTTTCATAGTTCTATCAATTTATAATATTATCGTATTTATAAAAACGCCTATTACTTAACAGTTGATTTGATATATGGCGATTGTGTAAACGATTGATTAATCGCTTCAACGGCACGATTCATATTCACTTGGTTGCTGCCAGTCAATAATCCTGTCATATAAGCATTCCAAATTACAGTTAGTTTATCACTACTAGAGCCTGCTACTGCAGCAGAAGCTGTTCTCAAATCAACAATTTCAGATAAAATAGAACCTGTTGTATAACTATAAACAGTTTGATAAGGATAATACCATCCACCAGTGTAGCCTGGCCACCAATATCCAGGTCCCCAATATCCAGGATAATCATTCCACCAATAGTTATTATCTACAAAGTAGTTCGTACTTTCAACGTAACTAACTTGTAAACCTAGATCTGCTTTAGCTTTATCAGACACTTTAGTATATCCTTTTGCATTCATATTGGTAATGTATGCATTGATAATATCTGAAGCCTGAGCACCAGTCCAATAAGTTGGTTTTTCGGAACTAGTAATCAGAAGAACACTATCAGGTATAAAGTATGTTTTAGCTGTAGCAAAGTCTGCTTTAGTATCATACTGTGTATACACTGCAAATTGATTTTGAACTTTGTCAAGATCTGGATCTTTTTCGCACGATGCAAATAAAACGATCGCGAAAAGAAAAGGAATTAACTTTTTCATATACTACAAATTTAAATTAACAAGTTGTCGTTTATTGTTATTTGAATTGTTTTGTCTCAGATATAACAGCATTAAAAATCAAAAGTTTGTTCTTATAAACCGCCTCGACTTTAAAATCTCTTATAAATTGCAAATCGAATACCTTATATCAATAATTAAGTGTATAATTCAATAAATAATACATATATAAACATGGTTATAATAAATATTCACATCTTATAAAGCACAAAACCTATTACTAAAATGCTTGGCAAAACATTTCAGTATTAGGCTTTGTTCACATTCCTCAAATCGTAGAAAAATAAGCTAATATATTAATCCAAAAGTGTTGCAATAATTTTACTCCAAGCTGCATATCCATGCCCACTTAGATGAAGATTATCCGGCGCATAGAAAGAAGATTTCAAGCTACCTGTCGACTCTGTAAAAATATTATTCAAGTTCACGTATTGAAATCTATTATTTTCATTCGTGTAATGAGACAGCATTTCATTTACCTCATCAACCTTTATTCGTAATTCTGAGTTTCGTTCTTTACCTGCAGGTAAAACTCCAAATACAACTATTTTAGAATTTGGTAAAACTCGCTGAGCTGTTTCGATACACTTCTTTATCCCTATGAATGTTTCTTTAGGAGAATTTCCACTAGTCAAATTATTAATCCCAATTGTCAATGTCACAACTTTAGGACTTGCAGCATTATAGTTTCCATTTTCTAGTCGATAAATTATATTTTGCGATTTATCACCAGAGATTCCCGCTGCCTGCCACTTCTTATTTTGCAGCGCGGCATCCAAGTATTTCTTTCCAGGTTTGTACGTAACGATTGATCGATCACCTCCAAATCCCTGGGTAATCGAATTTCCTACAAGCAACAAATCAATCTGCTCGCTTGCCAAAACAGAACTTATTTCTTTATGATTCGCATACCAATCTGCACCTTCGGTCCATCCCGCAGCAGATCTAAACTCATTGCCCGGAACCGATTTATCTGTAATTGTAAAAGCGGTACTTGTTGCCTCAGTTATAAATCGTACAATCTCGGTCGGATTATCCAATGAGTGAGGATGATGATTTACATCAGCCTTTCTGATTACTCGAATATTCCCATTATTTTCTTTGATTCTCTTTTCGAAAACATTCGTATTCTCTGAAACAGGAACAACATCATCGACTTCTCCACAAACATGTAACATAGGAAAACCAGCAGTTGCAAGCGTTTTGCATAAATCAACCGGATTTCCTTTAAAAGTCTCTACCTCTGCAATGGATTTAAATCCATAAGCTTTGCATAAAGCATTATTTAATTCCTCATCTTTTCTATTCAAAGGCCACGATTTCAAATCTAATACCGGAGCATCAGCATATACACATGCCACTTTATCGGGATTTTGAGCAGCCCAATTATAAACAATCAGTCCGCCCCTACTCATCCCCTCTAAGGCTGGGCGAGATGAAAAACCTCTTTCTTGCATCAATGCATAAAATTGATTCCATCGTTTCACAGCTACAGGAGCTCCAAACAAATCAGCAACATCACAATAAGCAATATGAAAACCACGCTCTAACAACGCAATATCAGTTTGCGGTTCATGTCCCCAAAACCGTGCTCTCCATACCCAAGGTTTGCCTGCTCGCACCTGTTTTGGTTTGGCTATTTTACACGCAACACCATTCATTTCAAAATTAACACACTCAAAACCATGAAAATTATCAATGCCTGTATGTGTCACAGTAAAATCTTCATTCTTTGACATTGAAGCATCTGTTTGCAAATACTCATATAAACGAGCAGCAAGCATACCAGCACCAATAGAGGTTGGATGCACCTTGTCCGGAATTAAATAAGCTTGTTGCTCCGTAATCAATCTATCTAAATGAATTATCTCAATTTTATTGTCAAAAGCAACTCTTTCTACCATTGGAGTTATTTGATTCTCTATAACCGAAGCTGTAATATTAACGGTATCTGGCTGAGTAAAAACCCTTGTCGGACTAAGAAGTATAATTCGAGCATTTGGATTACTTTTTTTGAAAGAAGAAATCAAATAGTTATAATCTGAAACAAAGTCATTCAGTTTATCCCTATTTCTAAGTTTACTATCATTAGTTCCCAACTTGATAAAAACGACATCCGGATTATATGCTATTGCTGCAGCATATTCGTTGGTTTCAACATATGGAATATCTCCTTGTCGAAGCAACGTAGCCCCACTTCTACCAAAGTTCTGTACATCATATGCACTGCCAAGCATAGCCTGCAATTGAGCGGGATAACTATTATTCTCCCGATTTTGGATTGTAGCTCCATAAGTAATACTATTCCCCACACAGGCAACTTTTGTTTGGGTAAATGCAGAAATGACACAACATAATAAAAAAGATAATAATAGGATTTTGTGTTTCATGGACTGTATATATTTAAAATCATTTTATGGCTACAAATATACCTTTCTTTGCAGGAAGAACTTAAAGAATGAATATAAAAGTGTTATTCTTAAACTTAAATAGTGAAGATGTTTTGTATCGATATAACAATAAGCAGTCTTTGATAGGAGATTTAAAATCACAACAATCGATTCTCACGAATGGATTGTTATTAAGAACAAAATTACAATTTACATATATAACACTAGAAATCATATTTTGTTATAAAACCCGCCATAATTACACAATCTATTCATTTTATTAATAGATTGTCACAACACAAAAATAGCCGCTCCCCCCATAAAAGAGGTAGCGGCTACTTCACGACTATATATCTTTCGTATTATGTTAATTCATAGAACCCATTTCGAGTTCTAATTCACCACCTTTTACAATATCTTTAAACAACACAAATGGCTTCTTTAGCTTATCACCATTCAACAACATTTGCTGTATGTACGGAGTATCACTCGAGTTTCCTTTTGCTACAATTTCAAATGTTTCTCCTGAATAGTACTTCGGATTCAAGCGAATCGTAACTTTATCAAACAATGGACTTCCCACACTCAGCATCGGATCTTTACCAGTAAGCCCTTTTACATCAAATAGCCCGATAGAGGAAATAACATACCAAGCTCCAAGTTGTCCTTGATCTTCATCCTGTCCATAGCCATATCCGTGCACACCATCTGTTCCATAAAAACTATTCAAGATAGAGCGAACCCATTTTTGAGTAAGCTTCGGACTCGAAGTATAGTTAAACAACCATGGAATATGCAAGCACGGCTGATTACCGTGATTGTATAAAGTTTCAAGACCGGCGAAAGCATCAATCGTTTGTCCACCACTGAAAATCAATGATTCTGATACAGTAAAAATACTATCTAATCTACTAACAAAGCGCTTCTCCCCTACCTTGTTAATCAATTGATCGGGAGTATGCGGAACATAGAAAGTATACTGCCAAGCATTACCTTCTTGAAATCCGCGCCATACTTGCATCGGATTAAAGTCGGCAATGAAATTACCATTAGCATCTTTAGGACGCATAAAAAAAGAAGATGAATCAAATATTCGCTCCCATCCTTTCGATAACCAACTTAGTTGCTTTGCATCCTTCTTTTTGCCTAGCATCTCGGCCCATTGACCTACAGCCCATGCACTAAAAGAGTACTCAAGTGTATGTGAAGCAGAGAACATAAACGCTTCATCCGGACCATCTCCGTTCTCTTGATGATCTACATAACCTTGTTTTATGAAGCGATCTGTATCAATTTTCCCCGCACCCAAAGGTCTGTTTACACCATCCAACTCATTCTTGCGAGCAGCCTCGTAAGCAAGATTCACATCAAAATCGCG
This sequence comes from Bacteroides sp. UBA7333, assembly GCA_002471195.1. Lineage (GTDB taxonomy): Bacteria > Bacteroidota > Bacteroidia > Bacteroidales > Bacteroidaceae > Bacteroides. Next base: position 552 of record DKPN01000011.1, on the reverse strand, counting down.
AATACCACATGCATATGCACCAGACATAAGCAAGCCGATAAAGTTAGTACCCACACCTGAAACATATTTACTACAAGCAATACCGTCGCCCAACCAACCAGCATCTTTGTATACTAGTAACTGACTACTTACAAAATCAGACAAATACTCCGGATATGCTAAACTCCAAAGCTGAGTAAGATTCCAGAAAGCTCCCCACACCGCATCAGTATTATAATGACTGTGGATAGGTTTACCATTTTCCAAAGGAATCTGACCCACTGATCCGTCGTGTGCCGGATAATTACCCGAAACATCGCTCGCCAAACCTCTACCCTTCAAAGCTTGATATAGTCCTGTATAAAACTTCACTTTATCAGCATTGTTCGAAGTTTCAACATCAATACGCCCTAAATACTCATTCCAAACCTGCTTCGAGTTTGCGCGAGCCATATCAAAATCCATGTTCGAAGCCTCAGTCTTCAAGTTATTTTTCGCATTTTCAATTGAAGTATACGACAATCCCATCTTTACACTAACAGATTCATTCTCCTTTGTTGCAAAGTTGAGATA
>DKPN01000046.1 GCA_002471195.1 Bacteroides sp. UBA7333 | reverse complement strand
GGTAGAATCGTGGAGACGCTTACTTTTAGTATCAGTATTTTGTTCCTCAATTAATAGAATATAGAAAAGCGCAATGATGATTTATTCAGTTTATACTTACCGATGCTCGGAAATGCGATTAACAAGGATAATGCAACAGATTTAATTTTCTCGTCAAAAATACACTTTTGTGTCAAGCCTAATCGAAAGAAGTTCTGTACCTTTGTTCCACAAAAAATACTAATATGGAACGATACAGCAGAAATCGCATTTATATCAGCGAAGAAGAACAAGAGAAAATCAGGCAAACTCGTATTCTGTTGGCAGGTGCGGGAATCGGTAGTATCATTGCGGAATGTGCCTTACGCTTTGGTTTTGAAAATATTACCATTGTTGATGGTGATAAAATAGAAGAGAGTAATCTCAACAGGCAGAATTATGTCAAGGCGGATATTGGTAAATATAAGGCGGAAGCACTTTGCAAGCGTTTGCTGAAAATTAACCCTAATGCAGAGATAAAATCTTTTAACACTTTTATAAACAAAGAAAATGTGGAGAATATTATTTCGGGACATCATATCGCCGTCAATGCTTTGGATTTCAAAGATGACACCCCCTTTGTATTTGACCACATCTGTTCGGAAAAGATGATACCCGTCCTCCATCCATACAATTTCGGATGGGCAGGTTTCCTTACAATCGTAAGACCGAAAGGTTATCAACTTTCTGAAATCTCCCCTGAACCTAACGGTTTTGAGTTGAAAGTGGCAGAATATGTATCAAGGTATGGAACATTCTGGAACATGCCAACCTCATGGTTGGAAAAAGTAATAGAAGAATACCGTGCAGAAGCGGGCATTTTGCCACCCCCACAACTGTCCGTGGCCTCATGGATTGTCGCAGGACATTGCGTGAATGCCATGTTCAACCTCGTGACCGGACGGGAAGTCAAATTCTTCCCCAAATTCTACTTCTCGTCCCTGATGTGTAAAAACAATTCCTTATAGCAGCTTATAATTGGTTGCGTATGACAATGCCTCTGCAATGTTTCTAACTCCCAATTTAGAAAACAAAGCCCTTTTACACGCCTTGATGGTGTCAACTGACTTGCATAATTTATCGGCTATGTCATTCATGGTATAACCTTGGGCAGAAAGAACCAGCACATCCCGCTCAGTTTCGCTCAATGGTATACCTTCTTTCTTTATCCATTTGTGTTTGTCCAACGAGTATTCATAATAAGATTTTGAACCGGATTTCTTCATTATGATGTAACCGGGGGTATTTCTTGCCGATATGGATATGGTGCATAGCGCCAACCATATACGTCCGTCTTTTGTCAATACCATCGGAGTAAGATTGTGGTTGACCAGTCTGAGTTTTTTGCCGTGTATTATATGGAAGTCGTATGAAATGGTATAGTCAAAACGTTCTGTAAAAGGTATTTCATTAAACAGGTCGAACCCTTTCCTGTTTATCTCCAATAGCATCTGCTGCTCTTTTTCAGGCACATAATCCAAATAGAACCGATAACCGAAATCCTTGATTCTGTCAGAAGTCTGACCGCACCAATACGCAAGGTTTTCTGAAACGTACAGGAAGTTCTGTTTGAAATAATCTATGATATATACACATTGGTGTGTACTTCTTGCAAAAGCTTTGGCCGCATTTATGAGAATGTTAATTTTTAGATAATCTTCATCCGTGACGTTATGAACGGAATTAGATACTAAAAAGAAATCTCCGATGTTTGTTGTCATAAAAATCTTACTCTATAAATTTATTACAATTTTACCGATTTATTCTTGAATATACAGCTTTTTAACACACAAATGTGTAAATATAGTAATGATTTTGTTTAAAATACACTTTTGTGTCAAGAAAGGAGCTTGTTTGTGTTTAGTTTTGTGCCAGAAAAGCAAAAAGATATGGAAAAACTGGTTTATGCAAACAGGCAATACAAAATCTGGCAATTTAAGGGGAAGGAAAACCTGTATGAATTGGCTGAATTTGTGGTAAAGGAAAATTACAAACATCATGTGGGTGATTTTTCCTTTCAATCTATCAAGGATGAAATACATTCTGTTTATCAAGAAGAACTTCAGTATATTGATAATTCCAATATATTTATAGTTCGCAATGATGCCGGTAAAATTATCGGTTCAATCAGAGTATTCAAGTGGGACAGGAAAAAAATTCTTCCGTTACAGAAAATTTTTGGTATAAATCCGTTAATCGCCATACATCCGGAGACAGATTACAGCTATTGGCATATAGGCCGGTTTGCGATAGATTCCTTGGCAGGGATCCCAACTATCACCTTGTTTAAACAACTTATGGTATATGCGGTGCATCCTATTGTTTGCGATGAAAAAAGTTATATGATAGCCGAAACTGATAGTAAATTACTCAAAGTGATGAATGCACTTGGTATAGAAACAATTCAATTGGGGCATTCTATTAATTATCTTGCTTCAGAAACCATACCTGTATGTTCCAGTAAGAATGGGCTTCTGCTGTTCTACAAGCATTATAGGAGGTTATGCAACGCTTCATGATACACACTTTTGTGTATTTCTTTGTAGAATCAATTCACAAATACACTTTTGTGTCAAAGAAAACATTGCTTGCACAACTAAATTTGCAATATCAAATCAAACTTGAATATAATTATGCCGGCAAAAATTATAGTACAGACCAAACTGTTTAAAGGAGTACACCGAGGAACTTAGAATCGAATATTATTCACAACAATTAAAAATTTTATTTTATGAAAACCAAAGATTTAAACATTATCAGAGAAGAAGAAGTTTTGGATGAAATGTCTATGGACAACATCAAAGGAGGACTAACTGGTGAATCACAATTATGTTGCATTGCTAACTCCAACTGCAACAAAAATGATAAAGGGCAGTCTAATGAGAACTTTGAGCAATCGAAGAATAATGGTGATTAATAAATCTTTAAATCAGATTCTGTCTTCTTGTATTACAAATACAGAAGGCAGAATCTTCTAATATTTTGCAATATGATGCAACTGTCTATATACACATACATCTTTCAATATGCCGATTCTTTTTATCTATATAATAGTGAACATGGCATAATAGCGAATATATCTGAAAGACTATATAGTCTATTATACAATCGGGATTTTAATTCTATCCCGCACAATTCTCAGAAAGTTTTAATTGAGAAAGGAATCTTAGTCGAATCTGATAAAAAATATATGTATTATAATGAAATGAAAATGCGTTTTTTATCAGCCTCCTATGAGAAAGAACACATGGGACTGGTTATTGTTCCATTTACGGGATGTAATTTTGATTGTCCTTATTGTTTCGAGAGTAAAAAACATCCCAAACTTATAAGTGAAAACATAGAAAACGAATTGATTGATTTCGTAAACGCACATTCTGCAAGTAACATAGCACTTACATGGTATGGAGGAGAACCACTTGTCGCATTTAAAAATATAAAATCTATTTATAATAAACTTATAAATCAGACCAAAGTGAATATCGAAAAACATGAAATCGTAACAAATGGTTATCTCCTAAATCAAGAAATGATAGATTTCTTTCGTGAAACACATCTCAATGAGATGCAAATCACATTAGATGGTATTGAGGAACATCATAATCAAACCCGTTATCTCAAAAAAAACAAGCAAGGTACATTCCACATGATTGTTGATAATATAAGAAAAGCGGCTGAAAACTTACCTGATTGCCACATTGCAATCCGAGTCAATATCAATAGAAATAATGAAAAAGATTTCTTTGAAATTTATAATAAGTTCAGCAACGAATTTAAGGAAAAAACAATAACTATTTATCCTGGATTTATCAGAGAAGAAACTCCTGACCATCATTCGCTATGTTATCACTCTATCGATAGTCAGTATATTTGCAACTTTTACGAGAAAATTAAAGACTTAGGGGGTAATGTTAATTTTTTTCCTCAAAAAGCGTCTAAAGGATGTATGATTAACAAACTTAATTCATATATAATTGGACCTGAAGGAGAGATTTATAAATGCTGGAACGATGTTAGCAATACAGAAAAAATTGTAGGTTACATCAATAAAAAACAAATAACAAATAAACCTTTACTCTATCGGTACATGAATGAAACAACTCCTTTTTCCAATTCCCAATGTAAGGATTGTCTTTTATTTCCTGTTTGTAGTGGAGGATGTGCTTGGTATCAATATAAAAATATATTTGAAAATGGAAGATTTAATATTTGTTCCCAATTCAAAGAAAGGAGTAATCTGGAAAAAGCATTGATTAAATCATTAGAAAAACAAGAAAAGTCAAATACATTAAAACAGCTTTATGTATGAAACGAAACTTACTTTCAGTTCTATTAGTTTTGAGTTCATTTGTTAGCTACGGACAAAACATAATTGGCAGAATAACAGATACGGAAAACCAACCGATTGAATATGCAAATATCGTAGCGTTGACCTCCGACTCTCTATTTATATCTGGAGTAACCAGTGATACACAGGGAAATTTCAGTTTGCCTCTGCCTGTAAAATCCCCACATGAAGCTTTGTTGAAAATATCGTTTGTAGGATATGAAGACAAATACCTGAGTTGTCGCAGCAATAATGTGGGAACAATTCAACTTATTCCTTCGACTGTACAACTTAATGAAGTTACTGTTACAGTGCCTAAGTTCAAATTAAGTTCCGAAGGTTTACTAACCAATGTGACCGGTACTCTGCTTAGTAAAGCGGGAACTGGCAACGATATTCTGGAACAGCTTCCCAATGTACAAGGAAGTAACGGAAACTTCACTGTATTCGGAAAAGGGACACCACTCATCTATATAAACGGAAAGGAAGTACACAATACCGTCGAACTGGAAACACTCAGTTCTGAAGATGTTCTAAGCGTAAAAGTCATTACGAATCCTGGAGCACAATATGATAACGAGGTCAAAGCTGTCATACAGATAAAAACAAAAAGAAAAGCCGGCGAAGGCTTTGGAGGATTGGTGAGAAGTTCTTACAAGCAAGCGTCCCGGAGCGGATTCATTGAACAAGTCTCTCTGAATTATCGGAAAGACAAATTGGACTTGTTCACTACCCTGTATTACAAGAATATGTATCTGAAACAAACACAGACTACCGAACAAACCATATATGACAAACTGGAACAGAACAGTAACACAAATATGCTGACGCATACACAGCAGATATATGGTTCAGCAGGATTCAACTACGAATTCAACGACAACCATTCTATCGGAGCTACCTATACCATTGACCGCGAACCCGGAAACTATGTAACAAACATGTACAATACAGTTTCGGAATTAGAAGCCGCTATGCAAAACGTGAACTACAAACACGATGGTAATATGCCCAAAGGTACAGACCATCAGTTGAATACCTATTATAACGGCAAAGTGGGAAATCTGCAAATTGATTACAATTTCGATTATCTCTATAGAAAAAGTATGAAGGACCAACTTACCACACAACAAGCCGAGGGGGAAGAGCCAACCTATATCACCACGACAAATCGTGCGAGTAACAAACTGCTGGCCTCGAAAATCATACTTTCATATCCATTGGGCAGCGGACAGATTGAAGCAGGAAGTGAATACACGTACACACGTCGGAACGAAACATTTGTAAACGCGGAACAGTTGCTTAACGACACCGACGACCGGATAAATGAAAGCAATACGGCTGCTTTTGCCAAATACAGTTTACAGTGGAAGGCATGGACACTGTCGGCAGGAATACGTTACCAATTCACTCGCTCAGACTACTATCAGAAAGAAACAAAAATAAAAGAACAGAGCAGAACATACAACAAATGGCTACCCGAAGCCTCCGTGGGTTATGGAGGAGAGAAGTTTCAGGCACAACTGAGTTACGGAGCCAAAATGACACGTCCTTCCTATTATATGCTGGCAAGTAATGTACAATACGACGACCAATATACATACGAAGGAGGAAACCCTTTACTCCAACCGTCCATTTACCACAACTTGAATCTGGAAATGATGTACGAATGGATATACTTTGCAGCGGGATATGTTCACAAAAACGATGAAATACTGAACATAGATAAACCTTACAATAATAATGCGATTCTGTTTACGTATGCCAACATTGATAAAGTGGAGGAAATAAACGCAATGCTCAGTCTCTCTCCTCGTTTCGGGTGTTGGGAACCTACATACAGCGTAAGCGTAAATAAGCAATTTCTTGATAATAAATTAATCAGGGTAACTGAAAAGTTGGAAAAGCCTATGTTTTTGTTCAAGCTGAACAACTCGTTCTCCCTGCCTCAAAAGTGGATAATTGGAATAAACTACAGTTATAACACCAGCGGTCATAGCGGTGCCATTCTTGTAAAGCGCAGTAACAGACTTGATTTGAGGATTAATAAAAATTTCCTTAGAAACCAGCTTTCACTCAGTTTGCAAGCCAATGATATTTTCAAGAGTAGCTACAACTCCAGCATTTACTACGGTAACAACATGAGTATGAATATCCGAAATTACAGCGATAGCCGTAATTTTCAAGTAAGCATTGTCTATAGATTCAACTACACACGTAGCAAATATAAAGGGGATGGTGCAGGCGAAGATGAAAAAGAAAGATTTTAATCAACATTAATCTAATATGAAAATATTTCCAATTCATCTCCAACATGATTCCATGCAGTGCGGCATTACATGTCTGCAAATGATATGTGAATATTATGGTAGAAAGTATACGCTTGATCAACTTACTGAAATGTGTTATGCTACTACAGAAGGAATTTCTTTACTGGGTATCAGTCAGGCGGCCGAAAATATTGGGATTCATGCTGTATGTGGAAGGCTGACGGTAAAACAACTCACTCCCGAAGCCCTGCCTTGTATTTTGCACTGGAACCAGAACCACTTTGTGATACTATATCGTGTCAAGCAGAAAAAATACTATTTGGCAGACCCCGGCAAAGGGCGAGTACAGATGGAAGAAGAGGAGTTTACCACACACTGGATAAGCACAAAGTCGCAGGGAGAGGACAAGGGTATTGCCATGATACTATCTCCCACTCCTGAGTTCTATAGCCAGAAGGGTAGATGTGAAAAAAGAGAATCGTTCGCATTTCTGTGGAGTTATCTCCGACAGTATCATAAGTATTTTTTTCAGATATTTTGTGGTCTGTTGTTGGGATGTATACTACAACTTATCATGCCGTTTCTCACACAGGGTATTGTGGACATCGGTATTTGCCATAAGGATGTGGGATTAATCGGGCTGATTCTGTTGGGTGAGCTGATGATTGTGATAGGACGTACCGCTACTGACTTCGTCCGCCGTCAGATCTTGCTCCACATCTCCATGCGAACTAACATTTCGCTGGTGAGCGATTTTTTCATCAAACTACTACGTCTGCCTATGTCATTCTTTGATACCAAATTAATGGGTGACTTGCTACAACGCATGAACGATCACAGTAGAGTACAGTCCTTTCTTACCACGCAGGTGCTGAGTGTGATGTTCACATTGCTCAGCTTTGGAGTGTTCGGCATCGTGTTGCTGGTATACGATTCTGTTATTTGCGGAATATTTCTGTTAGGAAGCGTAATCTACAGTATATGGATTGCGCAATTCATGCAGAGAAGAAAGGTGATCGACTACGAATTATTTGAGCAACAGGCTGTTAATCAGAATAAGACGTATCAGTTCATTACTTCAATGCAGGAAATTAAGTTGCAAGATTGCGAACGGCGCAGACGCTGGGAATGGGAGGACGTACAGGCTGATCTGTTTGCTGTACAGATGAAGTCACTCAAGCTACAGCAAACACAAGAAGCAGGAAGCATTTTTATTAATGAGCTGAAAAACGTGTTTATCACCGTGCTTGCTGCTACTGCTGTTATTGATGGCAGAATCACGCTGGGAGCCATGCTCGCTATACAATATATTGTAGGACAACTCAATTCACCAATAGAACAACTGATGAATTTTATTTACTCGCTTCAGGACGTGAAGATTTCGCTTGAACGAATTAATGAGATTCATGACACAAAGGATGAGGAAGCCGGAAGCGAACAGTTCATGCAGTTTGGTGGAAAAAGATACATCCAGTTAGTACACATTTATTTCAAATACGATCCACATGCGTTGCGGAAAACACTTGAAGATGTATCTTTCACAATTCCCGAAGGGAAAATTACGGCTATCGTAGGAGCGAGTGGAAGCGGAAAGACCACATTGATAAAACTGATGTTGGGCTATTATCCAGTAATGACAGGCAATATCTTGATAGCAGGTAAGAATATTAACAATTACAATCTCAAATGGTGGCGCAGGCAATGTGGCGTGGTCATGCAGGACGGTGTGATTTTCTCGGAATCTATAGCAAGAAACATTGCGGTGGATGATTGCGAGGTCGATGTGGAGCGTTTGGAACAGGCAGCTCGGATAGCTAACATACATGACTATGTAATGGGACTTCCCCTGAAATACAACACTCAAATCGGCAGGGACGGTGTCGGGTTGAGTCAAGGACAGAAGCAGCGCATCCTTATAGCGCGTGCCGTTTACAAGAATCCTGCCTACATATTTCTTGATGAAGCCACCAATGCCCTTGATGCAAAAAATGAAAAGGCTATTGTGGAAAATCTGAATGAGTTTTATAAAGGACGTACAGTCATAGTCGTTGCCCATCGGCTTTCAACAGTTAAGAACGCCGACCAGATAATTGTGCTTGACAATGGCAAAGTGGTGGAAACGGGAAACCATGCTTCTCTCATAGAGAAACAGGGAACGTATTATAATTTAGTGAAGAACCAACTTGAATTAGGTAATTGATATGGAAACAAATAAAGATTATAGTTCCGATCGGATTGAACTCCGTTCGGAAAAGGTACGTAACATTATCGGTACGATTCCTACAGCCTTGGTACGCTGGGGCTTCGCCATTACAATAATAATTCTTGTCATACTCATGTTGGTAGTATTTCTCGTACCCTATCCGTATGGGGCGGGCGAAACCATCTTCCAACATCTGTTCTTTTCCCAAAAAGGGATATAAATGAAAGGTGGATTTTATATTCTCCACAAAGGTTCGTCCTGCCAGTTCGGGGGAATGCCCATTGCCTTGCCGTCAACATTCGGGTATTGCCCCAACAGCTTATGGAAATGTTGTTTCATGTCGTTGCCCGGCGATATGATGTCAACAAACCATTTGATGATGCAAATTTCATAAAATGTTCTGTGCGGCGGTACGGCATCGCTTATCCAAGAACGTTTCATCTTCCGAGCTACCATCGGGGTGACGGCATATTGCCTGTTCCATACCCATGCATGATGGCAACATGAATTCCTTGTAAGGGTTATGACAGTCAGCCACGAAGTAAAAACAAGGACAGGCAGGTCATAGCAGGCTACAATCTTTTTCTTCAAAGGGTTGGATTTGATATTCTCATAGATACGGGTCACAACCCCCATCGGCAATATCTCCACAAGCATCCATACCTCGGGATAGGCATTGCTGTACTTGTTTTTGAAATGCAGGATAAAATCCTCCTTGGAATTATTGACTTCCTTGTCTATCAGTTCCATCGTGCGGCTGAACTTGTTGGGCTTGCTCTGGTTGAAAAGTGACGGACTATAATCGGTATATTGTGTCTGTTAATCGTATTCTACCCGTTGATAAAAATGCAATTTCATTCCATAGCAATCAACTGGTTATTAATCAACTCATAATAATGCCCATGACGGGCGCACAATTCGTCATGGGTACCTTCTTCGACAATCCTGCCTTTATGCAGAACGACTATCTTGTCAGCATGACGGATGGTGCTTAACCGGTGGGCCACTATCAGGACTGTCCTTCCTTTGCAGAAATCCAGCAGATTCCCGGTAATGATTCTCTCATTGTTGGCATCCAGCGAGTTGGTAGCCTCATCAAGAAACACGAACGAAGGGTCCTTATAGAGCGCACGGGCGATAAAGATACGCTGCTCCTGTCCCCGGCTCAGCCCCACGCCTTCAGCCCCCACCATCGTCTGGTATTTCAAGGGCAGTTTCTCTATGAACTCTTCCAGGTTGGCCTGACGGGCGGCGGTCCGGAGACGTGTACGGTCTATATGCTTGTCCTCCACCGCTATATTCCTTGCCAGAGATTCGGAAAACACATGGCTGTCTTGCAGCACTACACCGCAGCTGTGCCTCCACGATGTCATATCATAATCCTGCAAGGGAGTGTCTCCCAAGAAGATATTTCCGCTTGTAGGAGCAAAATAGCCCAGCAACAGTTTGACAAGGGTGGTTTTTCCGCTTCCACTTGCGCCCACGATGGCGGTGGTACGTTGTGCCGGAATGGTCAGCGTCATGTCATCCAGCACCTTGGCTTTGCCATGCAGGTTATATTTAAAATCCAGGTGTTCAATCCGGATATCCTTTCGGGAAATCTCCGGCTGTTCCGGTATCTTTTTCCCCGTTCTTTCCTCCGCTTTCCCATGAATCGCGCTGATACGCTCGATGCTTAGCCGCACATTCTGGAAATTATAGAGAAACTGCATCAGCTGTTCAATCGGAATGTTCAACTGCCCGATGATGAATTGCACGGCAAGCAGCATACCCAAAGTCATTTCTCCTTCAATGACAGAAACGGCGGCAATGACCGTCACAATCAGGTTCTTGGACTGGCTGATAAATATCCCGCCCGTCTGCTGGAACTGTTGCAGGCTCAAAGACCTCATCTGGATGTCAAGAAGCTCCTTTTGCAGCGCCTCCCATTCCCCGGCGCGCCTTCCCTCGCCGCCTTGCAGCTTTATCTCCTGCATGAAAGTAAGGAGCTGGTATACCTTATTATTGCTGGCCGACTGTTTCTCGAAAATCATATAGTCGAACAACTTGCGCTTATGCAGGAAACACAGGGTCCACAGGCCGTAGCCGACACTTCCCGCCAGAAAGACAAGGAACAGGAAGCTGTTATATGAAAACAGGACGCCCATGAATATGCACAAAACCATTACCGAGAACAAGACGGAGAGAACCTGTCCGGTAAGAAAATCCTGCACCCTGCGGTGATCGACGATACGCTGCAAAAGATCCCCGGTGGTCCTTGTCTCGAAGAATGAAATCGGCAGGCGGAACAGTTTGGCAAAGAAGTCGGTTATCAATGGTAAGCGTCTCCACGATTCTACCTTGGATATAAAATCGAGTAGGAGAAAATTAAAGTAGTTTTCTCCTACTTTAATTTTCGACCTCTCACACCACCGTACGTGCGTACGTGCCGTTCGGCATACGG
>DKPN01000067.1:39327-121301 GCA_002471195.1 Bacteroides sp. UBA7333 | reverse complement strand
AAACTCAAATCTTGATAAAAACGCATTTGTATCACCTCACGTTGTTCATCCGGTAAATGATCAACTAAACGGCGAACATCGGACAATATTTGATCGCTGATAATAGCACCTTCAATATTACCTTCTGATAATCGGGCATTATTAAGTATATTCAACTCGGGCTCATCACACGAGATAAGATTCTCATTCTTCTCCTGACGGAATGAGTCAATGATTAGGTTATGCGCAATACGACGTACCCAAGCAGAAAATTTACCATTCTCACTATAACGTCCCTGACGTATAGTAATAATCGCTTTCATAAATGTTTCTTGAAATATATCCTCAGCCATTTCAGCGTCGCGAACGATATAATAGATATAAGAATGTAATTTATTTTTGTAACGATTAAGCAATACATTGAATGCTCTATTCTCTCCTTTAGCGTAGAGGGCGACTAACATTTCGTCAGTCATATTTTTCCATGATTCCATTACGTATTTAAGTTTTATTCAGCGTAATGTGTACTATAGGCGTAGTAGTTTTAATATTAATAATATGCAAATAAAGTAAATCTGTATGAATAAAACAAGAAAAGAATATACTAATATTACGTTTTAACTATTTCATCTTCACTGACATTTATCATTCTGCTATTATAAAAACAACTATTGATTATTGTGATTTGCAATGAACATAAATGATGCAACAGATACCACAATTGATGTGACAGAAGTATAAAAAAACAAAGAAGCCGATAATACTGAATAGTATCATCGACCTCAATCTATTTATTTTTAATTACCAAATTGATACCCTCGCAATACATCATCGATCTTCATACGCTTTTTGCTAGGCAATTGAAGAGATATAATGTTAATAAAGCCGTCTGTCGTGGCAATTTTTAAGTATTTCTTGCCATCTGTAACAAGTGTTCCTGAAGTGAATTGATGCTTTTCATCTATTTTTTCGCTTTCAAATATTTTCACAACAATCACTTCTCCATTGCCATTTTTTAGTTCGGTCCAAGCAGCCGGATATGGAGAAAGACCTCTTATAAAGTCGTATACCTTCTTAGTAGATTGATTCCATTCTATACGACAAGTATCTTTAAAAATCTTTGGAGCATGTCGCAAATCACCAACCACCTCCATTTCTTCTTGAGGAGTGCTTTTTATGGTTCCATCAATAATTGCATCCACCGTTTCTACCACCAATTCTCCACCAAGATTCATCAATTTATCATGCACTATACCCACATCGTCAGTATCTTCAATTGGGATTTTGACTTGTTGAATCACCTCTCCTGTATCAATAGCATGTTGCAAAAAGAAAGTAGTGATACCGGTTTCTGTGTCACCATTGATTACTGCCCAATTTATAGGAGCTGCACCTCGATATTGCGGCAACAATGAAGCATGCAAATTGAAAGTTCCAAATCTAGGCATATTCCATACTACTTCAGGAAGCATACGAAATGCAACTACAATTTGAAGATCAGCTTTTAAGGCACGAAGTTCATCTAAGAAATTCTCATCCTTTAATTTTTCGGGTTGCAATAAAGTCAAATTATGCTCTAAGGCATATTGTTTTACAGGCGAATACTGTAATTTATGACCACGACCAGCAGGCTTGTCAGGCATTGTGATAACTCCAACCACATTATATCCACCTTCAACTAGGCAACGCAAAGCCTCAACTGCAAAGTCGGGCGTTCCCATATATACGATTCGTAAATCTTCTTTTCTCATAATTATTAATCTTCCGAAAAATGTACTAAAACTTGACGATAAGAGTTGAATATTTTCGATTTAGATACAAATCCTAAATATCGTCCTTGATCATCTACCACGGGCAGGTTCCAAGCTTGCGTTTCATCAAATATTCCCATTACTTTTTCCATGCTATCCGAATTATACAATTTAGCAGGAACTGATGTCATTAATTTGCTAACCGTAAAACGATGATATAGTTCTTGGCGAAACATGATATTTCTAATATCATCCAATAATACTACCCCTTGCAACACACCCACTCTATCAGTTACAGGAAATATATTGCGATGAGATGATGAAATAGCCTTTACCAACTCTCCTAAATCCATTTCGGGATGAACAACCACAAAATTAGTTTCTACAATATTATCGACCGACATCAATGTCAATATAGAGCGATCTTTATTATGTGTCAACAGCTGCCCCTTCTTGGCCAAACGCATTGAATAAATACTATGCGGTTCGAATACGATTATGGTAAGATAAGCACTAACTGAAGCAATCATCAGAGGTAAAAAGAGATCATATCCTCCTGTCAATTCCGCTATAAGGAAAACCCCCGTAAGAGGTGCGTGCATTACAGCACTCATAACACCAGCCATACCCATTAGGGCAAAATTCTTTTCAGGCAAAAACGAAAAAACCTTGAAATCGTTTGCAAGATGTGAGAATATAAAGCCGGTAATACAACCTAAATATAATGAAGGAGCAAACAATCCACCACAACCGCCTCCACCATTTGTGGCACTGGTAGCAAACACTTTCAACAATAGAATAAATCCGAGATAAACGAGCAAAAGATTTCCATATCCATAAAAGAGAGAATTATTCATTACTGTTTCCCAATCAGCATTACTGGTACCATTCAGAAGCAATTCGATCGTATCATAACCTTCACCATAAAGTGGAGGAAAAAGAAAGATTAAAACACTCAACATGATACCACCTAATATCAACTTTTTATAAGGCGTATTCAGTTTGCCAAATACTCCTTCGATTGAGTTAATAGCCCTCGTAAAATAAAGCGACAATAATCCACAAATAATACCCAATAAAATCACATAAGGAACACGCTCCATTTCGAAAGGTTGGTCTAAATGAAATTTAAACATAGCCTCTGTGCCAGTCATTATATATGAAATGGTAGCTGCAGTCACGGCTGAAATTAATAGGGGCAATAATGATGACATTGTTAGGTCGAGCATCAAAACCTCAAGTGTAAATACAAGCCCTGCGATAGGAGCCTTAAAAATACCCCCAATAGCACCGGCTGCACCACAACCCACCAACAACATCAATGTGCGATGTTCCATTTTAAAAACACTGCCCAGATTAGAACCGATGGCCGAACCTGTTAATACGATAGGAGCTTCAGCTCCTACCGAACCACCAAAACCAATAGTAATACCACTTCCTACCATCGACGACCACATATTATGAGCTTTAATGCGTCCTTTACGACGTGAGATAGCATATAAAATCTTCGTCACACCATGACTAATATCATCCTTTACGATGTATCGTATAAAAAGACTACACAAGAAAATTCCGATAACCGGATAAACCAAGTAGAGATAATTGGCTTCAGTAGTATCGAAATTATCGGTCAAGAAATCTTTAATGGTATGTATAAAAAACTTTAGTAGTAATGCTGCACAAGCAGTCAGAACCCCAACCATAAAACTTAGGATAAGGATAAATTGTTTTTCCTTTATATTGTTTTCACGCCATGTGATGAAGCGTTGTAGCAATGAGGGTTTCTCTTCTTTGATCATATTTAAATTTTGTGTATTCGATAAGTTATGGTCGAATAATATTGATAGTACCTCCTTGACCCAATTTTATAATACTGGAAGGTTTGGGGCGCGACAAATCATCTTGACGATAACCGACAATATAATCGACTCCAGCTTTAATTTCTTCACTTATTTCATCAAAACAAGCTGCACCCGGTTCACCACTGATATTGGCAGAAGTGGACACTATCGCTTTACGAAACTGTTGACACAGACGATGAGAAAATTTCTCAGTGGTAACCCTAATACCGATACTTCCATCCGAAGATACCAAATTGGGAGCTAAATTGCGAGCACCGTCATAAATAATCGTTAATGGTTTATCGGCTAGCTCAATTAAGTCCCAAGCCACCTCGGGAACATCTTGCACATAAAAATCGACCTTTACGGCAGAATCGACCAAGACCAACATCGCTTTCGTATCTTCACGGCGTTTTAGTTCATACACTTTACGCACTGCTTCCGCATTGGTAGCATCGCATCCTATTCCCCATACAGTATCGGTGGGATACAATATGATACCCCCTTCGTACATCACTTTGCACGCGTTTTTAATATCTTCAATAAAATCTTGACTCATATTTGAACAGTTTGACTTGCAAAAATAGTATATTTGCCGCGTAATCACAAAGATAAAAGAGAAAACAAAATGGAAGATATTAAATTTCATCATACACTACCTATACAATTACGTTTCAACGACGTAGACAAATTTGGCCACGTTAATAATACAGTTTATTTTTCATTTTACGATTTAGGAAAGACTGAGTATTTTTCGTCAGTATGCAAGGGAGTTAACTGGGAAAAAGACGGTATCGTGGTAGTGCATATAGAAGCAAATTTCTTATCACAAATATTTGGTTCAGACAATGTAGCCGTGCAAACAGCTGTTACTGAAATTGGAACAAAAAGTTTTCATTTGGTACAACGTGTTATTGATATTAAAACCGAAGAGGTTAAGTGTATATGTACCTCCGTAATGGTATTCTACGATCTAGAGAAGCACGAATCAAAACCCCTCGACGAACTATGGATCAATGCCATTTGCCAGTACGAAGGAAGAGATCTGAGAAAAAAGAAATGAGCATCAAAGAGATGATTACTCCACCACTCACCGTAATATTAGGATAAAGAACAGATTGTTATTTCACCATTCAACCTATGTAAAACAAAAGTATTTTCATCGTTGTTCTATAGCAAACGAACAATATGGAAAAGAGGCTAAAAAAAGCAAGACACATAGGATTAATCATTACTTTACTCATTGTTGTACTCATAGGAATTGTTATTCTCCGTACACAATGGGTAGAGCAGTATTTGGCCCATAAGCTCATTGAACGCACGTCGCAAGAGAGCGACGGGTTCTATAACCTCTCGTACAAAAAGCTGTCGTTAAGCATTTGGAATGGTGAATTAAAGCTACATGGAGTATCTCTTAAACCCGACTCGACTGTATTTCATGACTGGCAAACTAAAGATAGTTTACCCAATACCTACATGGAATTATCAATCGATTTAATTCACTTCAAAGGTCTGAATTTAACGTGGAGACACAACTTCAAAAAGCTCCATTTCAAATCGTTCATCATTAAAACACCCGATATTAAGATTTTTCAGACAAATGACTTACCGCATCAAAAAAAGAAGCCTATACATGCGTCGAGTAAGAATCTATATCAAATGGTATCAAAATACATTGCCGAATTAAGTGTTAATGAACTTAATCTTGACAATGCCAGTATCCTTTTCTCGGCTCTCAATCCACAATCACCCATCATCTATTCCATTCAAAATGTAAGTTTCGATGCTTATGGTTTTTTAATGAACGAGGAGAGCTATGAAAATGGAAAACTATTGTTTTGCGATAATTTTAAATTCACCACTCATCAATCGCAGAAACTGATTACTAATAACGATTTTATACTCAACACCGATAGTATTAGCCTCAACACGGCCGATTCTTTGGTATATATTTCTAATATTGAATTAATCTCGACAAAAGGAAATCCCGGATATCCCGAAAATAAAATAGATGCTTCCGTAAAGACGATTTATATTGATGGCATTGATTTTACAAGACATAACACCCGAAACGATTTGGCTATACGCTCATTCAACGTGATTGATCCTCAAATTAAAACTTCGCATATAGCAACCTTTGGAAATCATAATGAGTCGCAAATAGACACCCTACATCAGCCTCACAATTTATTGACTACTCCTCTGTCTATTTATGATATTATATCTCCTATTTTTGTCCAATTAACGATTGACGAAATAAATATCGATAAAGCGAAAATGAATTACACCCTCTACACCAAACATGGTATCGATTTATTCGACATGAATTCGTTTACTTTCAAGGCTTATCATATTATCGTCGATTCTATTGCAACAAGTAATAATCGCTATCTCTTTTCACAAAACTTTGTTTTCGACATCGAGGGTCTATCGGGTGAAATGAAAGACAATAATCAGCTCATTACTATCGATAAAATGTGGTTCAACTCTCTAAAAGGCGATTTAACCATTGAAAATGCAAGTATAAAACCCATCACCAAAAAAACCAATAAAGACTATCTTAAAGGCTCAGTCAATTTAATTCAAATCATGGGTCTCGACTATCAAAGAGGCATTGAGGCATCATCGTTTATCATTGAGCAACCCAATTTTGTATATACATTAGCGTCGGCAACCCCAAAAAGCGAAACATATAGTGAAAATAAGAACAAAAAGAAAGGTGACATTTTCGATAAACTCTTTAGCGATTACCTCACACATTTATCGCTGAATGAGTTTAAATTAAATAAAGGCAATTTTATTGTATGCGATGGCAATTTAAAATATCAATTAAAGAATCTTGACTTTTTTGCCAATAATCTACTCTTGCGCAATAATTCGAAAAACTCGAAAGGCTATACATTTAATTATAAAAAGATAGGGTTTTCATTTCATGATTTTGACAATTACTTACCGGGTAGAAACTATAGACTTCAAATTAATAATGGTTCTTATTCTACCTTAAGCAATTTACTTCTCCTGAAAAATATTCATTTAATACCACAAGATTCACTTCTGAAAAATTCAAAGTCGGCCTTTTGGTTTCAATCTCCACAGCTATCAATATCAGGAGTGGACTATAAAGAAATTTCGGGCAATAAAGAAGCCTCCTTTGTTAAATTACAATTAGACAGTCCCAAAGTTAACATGATAACAAATGAGCAAGAAACTTATTGCGCACAATTATCGAGTATTGCAATAGACACCCTTGTGTGGAGCAACGCTTTATGCCATATTGGAAACATCGAATTACTATATCCGCTGATTAATATAAAAACCACCACACGCCAACAAACGATGACCGATAGCATAAAAGTGCCATTTAAAGGACTTCCATCTATCCAATTGCCTAAAACTCTTTTCGAGAAAGCTTCAAACATTGCACCCGAATTGTCAATGAATACATTAGACATAAGAGATGCTTTAATCAATTACACTATACAAAAGCCAGATACCACAACACACGTTAAACTAGATACTACTAATCTAGCTATCAAAAACTTATACATTAATAATACATCCGAGCAACTTTCATTCCAACCCTATTTTTCAACAATCAATATCACATATCCTCTCGATAAAGGGATGTTTAATATAGGTGCAAAAAAATTGGAGTTAATTAACGACACGCTCTTGGTTGAAAAGATGAGTTATACATCACCCTACTCTAAAATGGAGTTTTCGTATGTAGACCCCAAGCATAAAAGTTGGTTCGATGTCACCATCGATCAAATAGGCTTGTACGGAATTGATTATAACGATTTACTGACCTCCAATAAACTAAAGCTAAAAAGCATGAGCATTGACAATATCATGTTTCAGAACTTTGTAAATCAAAAAACAAAACTGCCTCGACACAAATGGTTTCCAATGATATACAGCTATCTGCAAAAAGCACCCGTAGCCATTGATATACCGATTATCAATGTCAACCATTTCGATGTAGTATACGAAGAGCTATCGCGAAAAGGGTCGGTAATAGGTAAACTTACGCTCGATGATTTGACAGGAAACATTACAAATGTAACTAATATATTGCCCACCGACAACCCTTATATGATAGCATCACTCCATGGGAAACTAATGGGAAAAGGCAACTTTGATATAGAGTGGCAAATACCGATTGACTCGCTCAACGATCATTTTACACTTAAAGCCAATGTCGGAGAATTTGATTTACGAGAATTGAATCCATTGGTTACACCTCTGGCCCCTATCGAGATTAAAAATGGCAAATTGCATCAAATGACATTTCATGCAGACGCCTCCTCCATACAAGCAAAGTCGGATATGCTACTAAGGTATGATAGTCTTTATGCCGAAATTATAGATTATAAAGATTCAACTCTTCACGAACATCCATTTGTATCGAAAATCGCCAACCGCCTTATTCGCCACAAAAACGAAGATCAGCATGCCCTCACCGAAATTAAACGCAATGCCTACCACCCTACTTTCAACTATATATGGCAAATCATGGAACCCGCACTAGTCGAGTCGGTTGGCTTCGACATGAAAGAGCAAGAGAAGGTTGTAAAGGCAGTAGGCTTCTTTGATAAGATTATCCATTTTTTCAAACCTAAAAAGAAAATTAAACCATTCAACTATCCCGAACTCATTCTGCAAGAAAACTAAGTGAGATATTGTTAGTACAATATTGATAAGAATTGGCTATAACAAAACAATCTTTTATTTTTTGCTATAGCCTGCAAAAGTTTTTGCAATTATAACTTCAAAATCCTATCTTTACCACATGAATCATGAGTTAGGTTCAATTATTAAAGAGTGAAGAAGCTGGCATTTCTTCACTCTTTTTTATGTCGCGAAGTGCTCGAAACCTTACCTTTTGCCTCCTTTTCTTGTTCATATCATCTATCTTTCTTTATCAATTATATGATTCTTTCTGTGAATTTATAATATTCACTCACAGAAGTAACACTACAAATCAGTAGGATAATAAAAAAAGACACAACATCGTTCGCAATTAAGTCACAACAAACGTCCGATTGTTATATATCATTAAATATTCAGTTTTGAGGTATTGACAAGATGATAAAAAAACATCACGAATACACCCCTCCTAATGCATCGAAATTATCAACATCGAAGCATCGCATCCTTTGGCGGTTATCGTTCGCAAAGACATTGCTATTACACTAAGCATCAGATAGCATAGTTGCCCGTTTTATATCATTCATAGTCATCGCAATAATTAGGTATTATTTTTGCCTTTCGCGAAATAAATTATACCAAATCACCCATAAACTAACTGTTTTTTCTTACTTTTACGAATTGTTGCGAAAACTAGCATTTTCGAACGATTGAGACAGAAAAGAAAAAAATAATATATAAAATGAATCACAAATGGAATTATTCACCCATTACACCCGAACAGACCGAGACAAGCCACTTGTTGGCTCAAGAACTAGGAATTAGTCCTATTTTAGGACGACTTTTAGTTCAGCGAGGAATTTCGAAAGCAAACGATGCTAAGAAATTTTTCAGGCCTCAGTTGCCCGATTTGCATGATCCCTTTCTAATGAACGATATGGACATTGCAATAGAGCGTCTGAACAAGGCAATGGGAAAGAAAGAACGGATATTGATTTATGGAGATTATGATGTAGATGGTACTACCGCTGTAGCACTTGTCTATAAGTTTATTCAACAATTTTATTCTAATATTGATTACTACGTTCCCGATCGTTATAACGAAGGGTATGGTGTATCTTATCAAGGAGTAGATTATGCCGAAGAAAGTGGCGTAAAACTAATTATCGTATTAGACTGTGGCATTAAGGCGGTCGATGAAATCAGTTACGCAAAAGAAAAAGGCATTGATTTTATTATTTGCGACCATCACGTTCCAGATGAAATATTACCGCCTGCTGTGGCAATACTAAATGCAAAACGCATCGACAACACTTACCCTTATACTCATCTTTCGGGATGTGGAGTAGGTTTTAAGTTTATGCAGGCCTTTGCTATCAGCAACGGAATCGATTTTCATCACCTGATTCCATTACTCGATTTAGTGGCCGTCAGTATAGCATCCGATATTGTTCCCATCATGGGCGAAAACCGTATTTTAGCTTATCATGGTTTAAAACAGCTCAACAGCAACCCCAGTGTGGGTATGAAAGCTATAATTGATATCTGCGGACTCTCCGAAAAAGATATCACAATGGGTGATATTGTTTTCAAAATCGGTCCACGCATCAATGCTTCGGGTCGTATTCAAAATGGCAAAGAGGCAGTCGAGTTGTTGGTAGATAAAGATTTATCATCAGCACTCGAAAAAGCGAACCTTATCAACCAATACAACGAAACGCGAAAAGATCTGGACAAGAATATGACCGAAGAGGCCAACCAGATTGTAGTGAATTTAAAGGGATTGGCCGATCAACGCTCTATTGTATTATACAATGAAGAGTGGCACAAAGGAGTAATCGGTATTGTTGCATCAAGGCTAACTGAAATCTATTATCGTCCTGCCGTTGTATTAACACGCACCGATGATATGGCAACCGGATCTGCACGTTCAGTATCGGGCTTCGATGTATATAAAGCCATTGAATATTGTCGCGATTTACTCGAAAATTTTGGTGGACATACCTATGCTGCCGGTCTTTCGATGAAAGCCGAAAATGTAGAAGCATTTACAAAACGTTTCGAAGAGTATGTATCACAAAATATTCTTCCCGAACAAACCAGTTCGGTTATTGATATCGATGCTGAAATTGATTTCAAAGACATTACGTCTAAATTTTGTAACGATCTGAAACGCTTTAATCCTTTTGGGCCCGATAATCCCAAACCTATATTCTGTACACATCATGTTTATGATTATGGTACCAGTAAAGTAGTAGGCAGAGATCAAGAGCACATTAAATTAGAGCTAGTGGACAATAAATCGAATAATGTGATGAACGGAATCGCATTCGGACAAAGTTCGCATGTACGTTATATCAAAACAAAACGCTCGTTCGACATTTGCTATACGATAGAAGAGAATACACACAAACGTGGCGAAGTACAGCTACAAATTGAAGATATTAAACCGATTGAATGACGTATCAAGAGATACTGAAACAGTATTGGGGATATGATGCTTTTCGTGGAATACAAGAAGACATCATCCAAAGCATAGGCGCAGGAAAAGACACCTTAGGTTTGATGCCTACAGGGGGTGGTAAATCAATTACCTTCCAAGTTCCTGCCATGGCACAAGAGGGGTTATGCATTGTCGTAACCCCTCTCATTGCTTTAATGAAAGATCAGGTACGCAACTTGCGCGATCGTGGCATTAAAGCCCTTGCAATATATTCGGGCATGAGTCGCCAAGAAATTATCATCGCTTTAGAAAACTGCATCTTCGGCAATTATAAGTTCTTATATATTTCGCCCGAACGCCTAAATACGGAGATATTCCTTATCAAGCTTCGCTCCATTCAGGTAAATATGATTACCATTGACGAAAGTCATTGCATCTCACAATGGGGATACGACTTCCGACCTGCTTATCTCAACATTGCCGATATCAGAAAACATCTACCGGGTGTGCCTGTTTTAGCCTTAACAGCTACAGCTACACCTGAGGTGGTAGTTGATATACAAAAGCGTCTCGAATTTAAAGAAGAGAATGTATTCCGCATGAGTTTTGAGCGAAAAAACCTTGCCTATATTGTTCGCACCACCGACGATAAGCACAAAGAGCTTATCCATATACTTCAACGCATCAACGGCAGTGCTATTGTTTATGTAAGAAGCCGAAGAAGAGCAAAAGAAATAACCGATTATATTGTAGACGAAGGTATAACCGCAAACTTTTATCATGCAGGCCTAAATAATGACGTGAAAGATTTGCGCCAAAAACAGTGGCAACAAGATGAATGTAGAGTAATGGTAGCTACCAATGCTTTTGGGATGGGTATCGATAAACCCGATGTACGAGTAGTGATTCATATCGACTTACCCGATTCACCCGAAGCTTATTTTCAAGAAGCCGGCAGAGCCGGACGGGATGGAAATAAAGCTTATGCAGTAATTTTATACTCTTCGGCCGATAAAACCACACTCAACAAGCGCATTCCCGATACGTTTCCCGACAAAGAGTATATTAAAACCGTGTATGAACATTTGCAATATTATTATCAAATGGCCATGGGCGATGGATTGGGTTGTATCAAGGTGTTTAACTTAGAAGAGTTTTGCCGCACATTTAAGCATTTTCCGGTTCAAGCGCATAATGCACTAAAACTGCTGACACAAGCAGGCTACATAGAATATACCGATGAGCAAGACAATGCTTCAAGAATTATATTTCTATTGCGTCGCGATGAGTTATATCGAATAAAAGAAGAAAGCCAAGAGACTGAATTACTGCTTCAATACATACTACGATCATATACAGGGCTGTTTACCGAGTATACATATATCAGCGAAGAGTCGATAGCACTTCGTACAGGTTTAAATCGCAACCAAATTTATCAGACTTTGGTTTCTTTATCGAAAAGAAATATCATCGATTACATTCCACAGCGAAAAACTCCTTATATCATATATACGCGCGAAAGAGTAGATCATGACCGAATAAATATTCCTCAAAGCGTATATGAAGATCGTAAAGAGAGATATGAAAATCGCATAGCGGCCATGATAGGATATGCAACATCCGAAGATGCGTGCAGAAGCCGTATTTTATTACGTTATTTCGGCGAAAAAAATGAACACAACTGCGGTCAATGCGATATATGTATAGCTAAGAAAAAAAGATTATCACTTTCAACGCCCAATTATGATGAATTAAAAGAAGAAATTTTGACACTTTTAAAACACAAGAAATATACAGCAGCACAAATTGTCGATTTGATAAATGCAGATAAAGAAGCGGTTACCAACACATTAAATTATCTGTTGGACCAAGAAGAAATCAGTATGATAGATGGCTTTTGTCAAATAACATTGTCATAAATCAACATTTTATATACATTTGTATATTAAACACTTTAAATTAGACGATTGCACTATGGCAAATTTCTTTAAATCACTTTTTGGCGGTAAAGCCGAAGAAGATCAACAAAAAAATGATCAAAAGAACTTTGAGATACTCAAATACGATGGATTAAGAGCACTTAGAATGGGAAATGCAACTTACGCTGCAACCTGCTTTATCGAAGCACTTCAGTTAGAAGAAGATTTCGAAACCATGAAATATTTAAGTGATCTTTATATTCAAACGCATCAAATGGAAAAGGCCCATGAAATATTAAATCGGATGATTCATGTAGAGCCAACATTCCTTGATACCTATCTTACATTGGCACACGTATGTTTTATGCAGAGCGAATATGCGGCAATGGAGAGAGCAGCGCAAAAAGCAACCGAGATAGCACCCGATAATGCAATGGCATTTTATCTGTGGGGAAAAAGCATGCACGAACAAAAAAATGATATCATGGCCATCGGGCATCTAACAAAAGCGATTATGCTCAACCATGCTTATGTAGATGCACTTTTATTGCGTGCAGAGATTTTGCTTAACATGCATCAACTCACAGAAGCGGCAACCGATATAAACCATATTTTAGATGAGGAGCCCGAAGATGAAGCTGC
Source organism: Bacteroides sp. UBA7333 (assembly GCA_002471195.1). Classification (GTDB taxonomy): domain Bacteria; phylum Bacteroidota; class Bacteroidia; order Bacteroidales; family Bacteroidaceae; genus Bacteroides. The sequence goes on along the minus strand of DKPN01000067.1, from coordinate 108,076 downwards.
GTTACTTTTAAATGGAAGGTTAAAAGAGGCCGAAGATAAAACAGAAGAGGCCGAGGCAGCATATCATAAGGTAATAGCACTCAACCCTTTCAACGAACAGGCATTTTTGCAATTAGGGCTTCTTTTTATTCACTTGAATAAAGCCACTGAGGCAATTGAACTTTTAGATGAAGCAATTGAATTAAATCCCAATTTCGTGAAAGCATATCAAGAGCGCGGACGTGCTAAACTGATGATTGATGATAAAGAAGGATCGATTGCCGATGTACAAAAAGCATTAGAGTTACAACCTAAAGATGGCGAAAGCCTAAATGGAGTTTTCAATAATCAACAGTCGGAAGGGCCTAAAGACATATGGCAAATTTAACTGCTACATAGTTGTATAAACATAGTTAACGCATTCGTATAGGTGTTAACAACGGCATGAATTAGGATGAAAAATGATAGACTTTTATACGAAATGACGAAAAAAAGTAAGTTTTTATTTGTTATTAAAAGATATTCATTACATTTGCAACATAATTAAAGCATCAAAAAAGCAAAAATGAACATTTTTACTTATACATATTACTTCTTCTTTTACTTTAGCAGCAAAGTAGAGCGGGAGTTTGTATGTGTCAAGTGACAGTGATGCTTAAGAACTGAAAAGATAAAGTAAAACTATACGAATCCCGCTATCTGCATAGAAGCGGGATTTTTTTGTATCAAATCGTAAATATATGAAGAAGATTGCCATTCAAGGAGCAAGAGGATCATACCACGACATCGCTGCACATCAATTCTTTGGTGATGAAGAAATTGAATTGCTTTGTTGTGCCACTTTCGAAGACGTATTTAAAGCTATAAAGCACGATAGTGAAACCATTGGCATGCTGGCCATCGAAAATACAATTGCAGGAAGCTTATTACAAAATCATGAATTACTTAGAGAAAGTGGAGTCTTGATTATAGGCGAATACAAACTTCGTATTTCTCACTGCTTTGTTTGTCTTCCCGAAGAGGATTGGGACGATATTGTCGAAGTAAACTCACATCCTATAGCTCTGATGCAATGCCGCGATTTTTTACACAATCACCCATCCATCAAAGTAGTAGAAGGTGAAGATACTGCACAAAGTGCCGAGATCATTAAAAAGCAAAATTTAAAAGGCCATGCGGCTATCTGCTCTAAAAAAGCTGCCCAATATTACGGAATGAAAATTTTGCAAGAAGGCATAGAAACGAACAAGCATAATTTCACACGATTTCTTGTAGTGGCCGATCCCTGGAAAATGGATGAATTAAAGAAAAATAATGTTTCAGCAACCATCAATAAAGCCAATATAGTATTTACATTACCTCATACCGAAGGTAGCCTTTCGCAAGTGTTGTCTATTTTATCTTTCTATAAAATCAATCTTACCAAAATACAATCTTTACCGATTATAGGTCGCGAGTGGGAATACCAGTTTTATGTTGATGTAACTTTCGATGACTATTTGCGATACAAACAGGCCATCGCAGCCATTACACCACTAACCAAAGAATTAAAATTATTAGGAGAATATGCAAAAGGAAAATCAAACATATAAGATAAGTCCTGCCAATCGTTTGGAAGGTGTAAACGAGTATTACTTCTCGAAAAAGTTGAAAGAGGTAGCAGAAATGAATGCTCAAGGTTTAGATGTAATAAGCCTAGGTATCGGTAGTCCCGATTTACCTCCATCCGAACAAACCATCGATATACTTTGCAAAGAGGCACAAAATCCCAATGGTCACGGATATCAACCTTATATCGGAATACCCGAATTAAGAAAATCGTTTGCCAATTGGTATAAAAAGTGGTATCATGTAGATTTAAATTTCCAAACAGAAATTCAACCTTTAATTGGTTCGAAAGAGGGTATATTGCATGTTACATTGGCATTTGTAAATCCAGGCGAACAAGTTTTAGTACCCAATCCCGGATACCCCACCTATACATCGTTAAGTAAATTGTTGGGAGCTGAGGTGGTAAACTATGATTTAAAAGAAGACAACAACTGGGAGCCGGACTTTAATCAGTTAGAACAAATGGATTTAAGTCGTGTTAAATTAATGTGGGTTAACTATCCTAATATGCCAACAGGCGCCAATGCATCTATAGAGTTGTATCAAAAGCTAATTGATTTTGCCAGAAAACATCATATCGTAATTGTTAACGACAATCCATATAGTTTTATTCTTAATGACAATCCTATCAGCATATTAAGTATCGAAGGTGCCAAAGATTGTTGTATCGAATTTAATTCAATGAGCAAAAGTCATAACATGCCGGGATGGCGTATTGGCATGTTGGCTTCGAATGCACAATTTGTGGAATGGATACTAAAGGTAAAGAGTAATATTGACAGTGGCATGTATAGAGCCATGCAATTGGCAGCTGCAACAGCACTCGAAGCCGAGGCATGTTGGTACGAAGGAAACAACAATAATTATCGTAAACGCAGACAATTGGCTGAACAAATTATGGATGAGCTAGGATGTACTTACGATGAAAAACAAGTAGGGATGTTTGTATGGGGCAAAATACCTTCAAGCTATAACGACGTTGAAGTGTTGACCGAAAAAATATTACACGAAGCACGCGTGTTCATTACACCCGGTTTTATATTTGGCACCAATGGCGCACGCTACATCAGAATTTCATTATGTTGCAAGGACCATAAACTTGCTGAAGCGTTAGAGAGAATCAAACTATTAAAGAAATAATATAATAAAGATATAAAAATGGAATTGGAATCAATTTTACTACCGGGAGTTGAAGAAAAACGTCCGATTGTGATTGCCGGCCCTTGTAGTGCCGAAAGTAAAGAGCAAATCATGGCAACAGCTAAAGATTTAGCTGGCAAAGGAGTTAAAATATTTCGCGCAGGTATTTGGAAACCACGTACCAAACCCGGAGGATTCGAAGGAGTAGGCGTTGAAGGTTTGAGCTGGTTGAAAGAGGTAAAAAAAGAGACAGGAATGTACGTTGCCACCGAAGTAGCGACAGCAAAACATGTATACGAATGTTTAAAAGCGGGCATCGATTTGCTTTGGGTAGGTGCACGCACCACTGCCAATCCATTTGCGGTTCAAGAAATAGCCGATGCGTTAAAAGGTGTCGATATACCTGTATTGGTAAAAAATCCAGTGAACCCCGATCTTGAATTATGGATAGGAGCATTAGAGCGTCTCAATAATGCGGGTATCAAGCGTTTAGGTGTTATACATCGTGGATTCAGCAGCTACGACAATAAATTATATCGCAATCTTCCACAATGGCACATTCCAATTGAATTGCGTCGTCGTTTACCCGAAATTCCAATATTCTGCGATCCAAGTCATATTGGCGGCAAACGTGAGCTGATTGCTCCTCTATCGCAACAAGCCATGGACTTGAATTTCGATGGATTAATAATAGAAAGTCATTGCAACCCCGATTGTGCTTTGAGTGATGCAGCACAACAAGTCACTCCCGAAGTACTCGATTATATTATCAATCTTCTTGTGATTCGTAAAGGCACACAATCTACCGAAAGTTTAAGCCAATTGCGCAAACAAATTGATGAATGCGATGATAACATTATACAGGAATTAACCAAACGCATGCGTATTGCACGCGAAATTGGGATGTACAAAAAAGAGCACAACCTCACTGTATTACAGTCGGGACGTTACAGCGAAATCCTTGATAAACGTGGTGATCAAGCTAAACAATGTGGTATGGATCCCGAATTTATGATAAAAATATTCGAAGCTATTCACGAAGAATCGATTCGCCAACAAATGGAGATCATCAATAAATAAAAGAACATTATCATGCGAATATTAATATTAGGAGCCGGAAAAATGGGCTCCTTCTTTACCGATATATTAAGCTTTCAACACGAAACTGCAGTTTTCGACACGAACCCACATCAACTACGCTTCGTATATAACACGTATCGCTTCACCACACTCGATGAAATTAAAGATTTCGATCCGGAATTGGTGATCAATGCTGTCACATTAAAATATACAATAGATGCATTTCGCACCATTATCCCTGCACTATCGAAAGATTGCATTTTAAGTGATATAGCTTCGGTAAAGACCGGTATTAAGAAATTCTATCAAGAAAGTGGGTTTCGGTTTGTATCGACCCACCCCATGTTTGGACCTACATTTGCCAGCCTCAACAATTTAAGCAGCGAAAATGCTATTATTATCAGCGAGAGCGACCATCTTGGAAAAGTGTTCTTCAAAGATCTATATCAGAGTCTACATCTGAATATCTTCGATTATACTTTCGATGAGCACGATGAAACAGTGGCCTATTCACTATCAATTCCTTTTGTTTCGACATTGGTGTTTTCGGCTGTCATGAAACATCAAGAGGCGCCGGGTACAACATTCAAAAAACATATGGCCATTGCCAAAGGATTATTGAGTGAAGATGATTATCTGCTACAAGAAATTTTATTCAACCCTAATACACCTTCGCAAGTTGACAATATACGTCGTGAATTAAAAAATTTGCTAGAAATTATTGACAAAAAAGATGCGGAGAGTATGAAAAAATATTTGAAGAAGATACGCGAAAATATCAAATAAATACAATTTGATTCAAGCAGGCGCAGCATTGAACAAAATTTTAATCGCGTCAACATAATGGCTTAATAATTTGTTTATTAAATAGATTAGGTATAAATGAGACTTGCATTTTTTAATCGTACCGATAAAAGATAATAGTCTATTTTGCCATTTGAAACAAATCAGCTATTTTTGTTTTAAAATCAAAGAATAATTAGCAATCTATAAAAGAATAAAGAATATGGTTGACGTAAAGACTTGTATCAACGATGCACAGGAAAAAATGGATATGGCAGTAATCTATCTTGAAGAAGCTTTTGCTCACATCCGTGCCGGAAAAGCAACAACTCGCTTGCTAGATGGGATCCGTGTTGATTCTTATGGTAGTATGGTTCCATTGGATAATGTAGCTGCACTTTCAACTCCTGATGCACGAAGTATTACAATTAAACCTTGGGATAAAGGAATGTTCCGCATCATCGAAAAAGCAATCATTGATTCAGATCTTGGCATCATGCCCGAGAATAATGGCGAGATTATTCGTCTTGGTATACCTCCTTTAACAGAGGAACGCCGTAAAGCATTAACCAAACAATGTAAAGCTGAGTGTGAAACTGCAAAAGTAAGTGTTCGCAATGCACGTCGCGAAGCTATCGATGCACTTAAAAAAGCTGTTAAAGATGGTTTAGCTGAAGATGAACAAAAAAATGCTGAAGCCAAACTTCAAAAAATTCATGATAAGTATATCAAACAAATCGATGATATGCTTGTTGAAAAAGATAAAGAAATTATGACTGTATAAGCATTGCTTAACAAACATAGTTTTTTATTGATAAACACGAATTACACGGATATTGTTTATTGCTTTACTAAGCATTAGTATCCGTATAGTTCGTGTTTGTTTATTGACTAAAAAAAGAAAACAAGAATTCAATGAGAGGATTAGTAATAAAAAACACAGGCAGTTGGTATCAAGTAAAAACCGAAGATGGCCGATTAATTGATTCGAAAATCAAAGGTAATTTCAGACTGAAAGGTATTAAAAGCACCAACCCGATAACGGTGGGCGATTATGTGGACATCACTATCAATGCCGAAGGTACTGCACTGATTACTAATATTGAAGATCGCAAAAATTATATTGTGCGACGCTCTTCTAATCTCTCAAAACAATCACATATATTAGGATCGAATCTTGATCAGTGCCTCCTAGTAGTCACTGTAAACTATCCTGAAACCTCTACAACATTTATCGATAGATTTTTAGCTTCGGCCGAAGCATACCGTGTACCTGTAAAAATCATTTTCAATAAAATAGATGCCTATAATGAAGATGATTTAAGTTATCTCGACTGCTTAATTAGTCTTTATACCTATATTGGCTACCCATGCTTTAAAGTATCGGCAAAAGAGGGTACCGGGATCGAAGAAGTAAGAAATGAATTGAACGGACGTGTTACACTTTTTTCGGGCCATTCGGGCGTAGGGAAATCAACATTGATCAATGCCTTACTTCCGGGATTAAATGTAAAAACAGCCGAAATATCTACCTATCATAAAAAAGGAATGCATACGACTACTTATTCTGAAATGTTTGCTATCGAAGGAAATGGGTATATTATTGACACACCGGGCATTAAAGGATTTGGTACTTTCGATATGGAAATTGAGGAAATCGGTCACTACTTCCCTGATATTTTCAAGGTATCACACAGTTGCAAATATAATAATTGCACCCACCGTAAAGAGCCGGGGTGTGCTGTTCTCGAAGCGGTAAAAGAACATCATATCAGTGAATCTAGATACAACTCATATTTAAGTATGCTCGATGATAAAGAGGAAGGAAAATATCGTGCTGCTCATTAATCAAACATATTTCATAAAAAAAGTCTGTCTAAGTTTTTAGACAGACTTTTTTTATAAGAACCGATATTAATTGCAGTAAGTTTATTCCGTAATCACAGATAGTTCGGCAAAGGATGCACGATTTGTATCATCGGCTATTCGAAGCACCTCTACAGTTATATTTGAACCTTCAGTTTGAGGAAACTCAATATATTGTTTAATCGGATTTTGCTTAATATTAGAAAACTCACCCTCTTTTATAAACTTATTGTCGATATATATTTTATAACGATGAATAGGGCCGGCACCCCATCGGTTTTGGTCAGGAGTATACTCTAGTCCACAAATATTATATTTACCTCCAAGAGAGAAAGTCAACGAGTTAGTGCCTTTAGGCAAATAATAACTTGTAGAAGGATTTCCATCGAAAGCATGCTTATTGCCCTTGTCGGCAATAGGTTTCATTATCTCAAAAGGAGCTTGAACAATATCGAATAATTGAGTACCCACGGGAGATGGTTCATTTGTGGTAGGATCATAAGCAACCGCTTTGATGATACCCTTTTGGGCAAACTCAAATGGAGCTGAAAATGGCAATGAAGCGGTTGTAGGTTCAGTACCATCGATCGTATAATATACTACCGTACCTTTAGCACTATTAATATTTACTTTACCATCGGCACTGCGAACAATTTTGGGTACATCCAATACTGCCGGTGCAGAATATATACTAATATTATTAATACAAGGAACACCACGACTATCCGTAAATGAAATTTTAAGTTCTTTAGTTGTTACATTATCAAAACGAATCAATCGTTTGTATCCTACAGTCGACATTGTATCTTTCGAAGCGACCGGAACAAACTCGTTTTTATCATTCTTATATTCTATCGTAAATGATTTGATACGTTGTCCTAGAGGGATATATTCTTGAAGAAGTACTGTATTAAATTCTGTTGGAGCATCAAACGATGCAATAATATCACCTGTAGTAACTCCATCTTGAGTAGCCCAATAAGTATCCCAATTACCATCATTCACCTTAGCTGCTTGGTATCCTCTACCTCGTTCATTTGTTGCCGAGAATTTTGCTTTTGCAGCCAAATCGTTGGCAAATTGACGATCAAGCGTTTTTTTCCATTCCATAATTCTGATCGAATCGGAAGTTGGAATTCTTCCCGCATGATTAATAGGGAAATTTAATAATAGGTTAGCATTACGTCCTACACTTTGATAGTAATAATCGACAAGGGTAGATAATGAGCGAAGTTGGTGATCTTCGCGTGTATGATAGAACCATCCCGGGCGTACTGATACATCGACTTCTCCGGGCAACCAGTCGGGGCCGTTGATATCTCCATTTTCAAGTTTGCGTGATTCAGGTAAGCCTTTTCCCCACATCGCCCAATTGGTTTGTCCGGCATAGCCATGTTCGTTTCCTATCCAACGAATAGTAGGAACAGTACCACCGAAAATCATTGCATCAGGAAATTTTGAATGAATCGTATTGGCAGCCTCTTCATAACGATAATATTCGGTAGGATTAATGTTGCGTACACCACGTTCACCGCCATAATATCCATCGCCACCATTAGCGCCATCGAACCAGAATTCGAATAGTTCAACACCATTGGCTGCACAATAATCTTCTACCATTTCTTTGATAGTTGACTGAAAATAATCGACATATTCTTTTTCGCCATATTTAGCATGATTACGATCCCATGGCGAGATATAAATACCGATTTTCAAATCTTCTTTTTTGCAAGCTTCAACAAGATCTCTAACTAGATCTGATTGTCCATTTTGCACAGGAGAGTTTTTAACACTATAATCGCCATTTTTAGTCGGCCATAAACAGAATCCATCATGATGTTTCACTGTGATTATGATTCCTTTCATGCCTGCATTTTTAAGCGTTTCTACCCATTGTCCAACATTCAAATCGGTTGGATCGAATGTTGATTCGGGAGTATCGCCAAAGCCCCACTCCATATTATTGAATGTGTTGAGACCAAAATGCACAAATGCATATGTCTCCATCTTTTGCCAATTTACTTGGGCTTGTGTAGGAAGAGGATAAACCGGTTCAGGTGCCGGAACATTTTGACAGCCAACGGATAACAATGTCATTGCTCCAATGGTTCCCAATAAAAGTGTTCTTCTTTTCATGGTATAAATAAGTTGATTAATTTGAGAAAGTGCGAAGATACAAAAACTATGCATCTAATCAAAAAACAGAATGAAAGCTTATTTTACATTTTCACATTAAAACTTATATCGAATATTCAAAAAAATATTCAATAAGCGACGAATCATAATATAAGTCATTGCATGTGATAGTATAAAATATAAAAAAACACGGATTCCAATCATTTTGTAAGTATTATACTATATTGGAATCCGTGAAATTTATTTGAATACGGCTATGCGATATTTCGATTATTTATTGCAGCTATCAACCGGGCAACGTGGTTTGATTTGTTTGAAGAAATCGTTTCCTTTATCATCAACCAAGATGAATGCAGGGAAATCAACTACCTCGATTTTCCAAATAGCTTCCATTCCAAGTTCGGGATATGCCACACATTCAATGTGCTTAATATTGTTTTGAGCAAGAATTGCCGCTGGGCCACCAATTGAGCCTAAGTAGAAGCCACCGTGTTTATGACAAGCGTCAGTAACTTGTTGGCTACGGTTACCTTTTGCCAACATAATTAAGCTACCGCCATGACTTTGGAATAGATCTACATAGCTATCCATACGTCCTGCTGTTGTAGGACCCATCGATCCACAAGGCATGCCTTCTGGAGTTTTTGCAGGGCCGGCATAGTAGATAGGATGATCTTTGATATATTGTGGAAGTTCCTCGCCACGATCAAGAATCTCTTTCAATTTTGCATGCGCAATGTCGCGACCTACTATAATAGTACCATTCAATGAAAGACGAGTTGAAACAGGATATTTCGTCAACTCTTTCAATATTTCGGTCATCGGTTGGTTCAAGTCAACTTTTACTACATCGCCTTCACCTTGTGTACGCAACTCTTCAGGAATCAATTCTGCTGGATGCGCATCCATTTGTTCAATCCAAATACCATCTTTATTGATTTTGCATTTGATATTACGATCGGCCGAGCAAGATACGCCCATACCTACCGGACATGACGCACCATGACGAGGCAAACGAACAATACGGATATCGTGAGCAAAATATTTACCACCAAACTGTGCACCTAAGCCAATGCATTGCGCCGCTTTTAATACCTCTTTTTCAAGTTCGATATCGCGGAATGCACGACCCGTTTCGTCGCCAGTAGTTGGCAATTCATCGTAATAATGAGTGGAAGCCAATTTAACGGTTAATAGATTTTTTTCGGCCGAAGTACCACCAATCACAAATGCCACATGGTAAGGAGGGCAAGCCGCTGTACCCAATGTTTTCATTTTTTCAACCAAATAAGGAACCAATGTCGTCGGGTTCAAAATAGCTTTGGTTTCTTGAAAAAGGTATGTTTTGTTGGCAGAGCCACCACCTTTGGCAACACAAAGAAATTTGTATTCCATGCCGTGTGTAGCTTCAATATCAATTTGAGCAGGTAAGTTACATTTAGTATTTACCTCATCATACATATTTAAAGGGGCATTTTGCGAATAACGAAGATTTTCTTGCGTATAGGTATTGTAAACACCATGTGCTATCTCTTCTTCATCGTCAAAGCCGGTCCAAACTTGTTGACCTTTTTCGCCATGAATAATTGCAGTTCCGGTATCTTGACAGAAAGGCAATTGACCTTTAGCCGCTACTTCGGCATTGCGAAGCATTGTAAGCGCTACATATTTATCGTTATCGCTCGCTTCAGGATCGCGAAGAATTTTTGCAACTTGCTCGTTGTGCTCGCGACGAAGCATAAACGACACATCACGAAATGCAGTTTGAGTCATCAACTCTAATGCACCTTTGGCAATTTTCAAAATGGGTTTACCATCAAATTCGCTTACCGATACATATTTATCAGATAGCAAATAATACTTGGTTTTATCTTCTCCCAATTGAAACATGGGTTCGTATTTAAACGGAGGTAATGCCATAATCTATTTATTATTTTATTACGTAATAAGAATTAATTATTTCGTCAAAGATATAAATTAATTGTGTAAGGCACGGAAATATAATCGTTTAAAAGTGTTTTTAATTACACATTTGTTGCTTACAAAACAGTGCACAAACATATTTATTAAATGATTACACGATGCAAAATTCATGATCCATTAGCCTACTCATATACAGCATGGTAGATCAGTGGTTTTACCATGCTAAATGGGCGGAAATAGCGTGATAAATCAGCGGACTTACCAAACAACTCATTTTCAACACAATATATTACGATATAAAACAATCATTTTTACCACTTAGTTTGTTATATAAAAAACAAAAAACTATATAAAGATGAAAAGAATGAGTCACCCGGGAGCCGATCGCCTCAACGCAGAAGAAAAAAGAGAATTGCCCGATTCGGAATATGGATTGCCCGATTTGAGAGAGTTTCCTATGCCCGACGCAACACATGTGCGTGCGGCAGAGGCCTATTTTAGATATGCACCCGAAGATAGAAAAGCTGAATTGGCTCGCAACATTCTTCGCAAAGCCGAAGAGTATGGTGTGAATGTGAAAAGTGAAGTAATACATCAATGGGCCAACCAATAGATGTAAGATTGATTTATTACCAAAAGGAGCATACCCTACAGATGAGTACGCTCCTTTTTTTATAGGATTCATTTTACTGCTAACTTATTTTTTATATGCATCATCTTTATCGACAAGCGAAAAATAACGCTGTAACCCATCGTTGCGCAGTTTGCATGCCGGACAATGTCCACACCCATCACCTATCATACCATTATAGCAGGTTAGTGTTTGATTTCTAATGATATCAAGCACTCCTAATTGATCGGCCAAAGCCCAAGTCTGTGCTTTATCAATCCACATTAATGGAGTATGAATCACAAACGGATGCTCCATCGCTAAATTCAAAGTTACATTGAGCGATTTGATAAATTCATCTCTACAGTCGGGATATCCGCTAAAATCGGTTTGTGAAACACCGGTCACTAAATGATTGATATCATTTTCGCGAGCAAATACAGCTGCTATGCTCAGAAAAAAGAGATTACGACCGGGCACAAAAGTATTGGGCAAACGAGAATCGGGTTTTTCTGCATCCATCACCATAGTTGTATCTGTCAAAGAGTTTCTTCCTAAAGAGGCGATAAACGATACATCCATCACATGAAATTCAACATTGGCATCCGAAGCTATTTGGCGTGCTAATTCTACCTCTTGTTGATGTTTTTGGCCATAAATGAAGCTCAAAGCCACAACCTCCTTAAATTGACGTTTGGCCCAAAATAAGCAAGTGGTAGAATCTTGTCCACCACTAAAAACGATTAACGCTTTTTCGTTATTCATTACGCTATATCTTTTACTTTTAAAATATTGTACGATATATTCTCATCATATACATCGATATTCTCTACTCTTTTAATATAGCCCACCACTTTGATGGTGACGGGAAGAATAATAATTTCGTACAATGTTTTTAATAGAATTTGTACACCCATCAACATCAATAGTTCGCGCACCGGAACAATTCCGGCAAATGCTATTGGGAAAAAGATAATGGAATCGGCAGTTTCTCCTACGACAGTAGAGAGCACAGCACGGGCAGAGAAGTTTTTGCCTTTCGAAGCAATTTTCATCTTACTCATAACATAAGCATTGAGAAATGAACCTGCCAAAAAGGCCAATAAACTAGCACAAACGATTCGTGGAGCCATTCCAAAAACAAAATTGAAATGATCGCCGCCTTCCCAAAAGGGTGCAGCCGGAATGGCAACTGCCGTTAAACCGAGTGCTACTACGAAGAAATTCATAGCGAAGCCACTCCAAATAATAAGACGAGCTTTTTTGAATCCCCACACTTCTGCAATGCAGTCGTTAATAATGTAAGAGACTGGAAACACTAACAAACCGGCTGTAATAGTAATACTGCCTACTTGAATAAGTTTGGTTTCGAGAAGGTTGGCTGCAATTAAACATACATTAAAGAGTATGCCAAGCAGCATGAAGGGTACAGAAACTTTTTCTTTCATAATCCTGTTTTTTACGTGGTGTTCTAGAATACACGACCGCTATTCACGGCATCACATGTTATTATTGTTAAAATTGATGGTGCAAATTTAATGTATTATCCCCTATATATGGTCGAAAATTCATACATATTAAACAGATTACAACTTTATTAAATAAAATAGAGCACTTTACACAACCATTTTAGATTTTTATTGTTGAATTATCATTCATATATTAAAAAATGGTTATTATGAGAACAGTACTTAAATCTGTAGCAATGCTACTTAGTTTTGGGCTTTTTCCAATTGTATCAAATGCCCAAAGTAAGGTTGTAATAGAAGACGAAGAGCCGAATGCGGTTGTTTTTGTATCGAGAGATAAAGCAGGAGACGATATAGTGAAAATCATGCATGATACTAGACCTCCGTATTTCAGAGAACCGGGAGCACCTCGCTTTCTACTTACCGATAGAAAAGGTAAATTTGCTTTAGGTATCGGTGCAACAGTGCAGGCTGTTGCCGAGTATGATTTTGGAGGGATAGTGAAAAACATCGACTTTTTCCCATCATTTATACCCGAAAAAGGAATTACAGGTGTTAAAAATCAATTTCAGATGGATATTACCACTTCGACTATATTCTTAAAAATGGTAGGCAGAACCAAACGACTAGGAGACTTCATCGTGTATACATCTGGTAATTTTAGAGGTGATAATAATACATTTCAATTGATTAATGCCTATGCACAGTTCTGTGGTTTTACTTTTGGATATAGCTATGGTAACTTTATGGATTTAGCTGCTATACCTACGACTATTGATTATGCCGGACCTAGTGGAGCAATGTTCTATTATGCTACCCAATTTGCATATAACTATACAAAACTAAAAAATTGGAATTTCGGTATTGCAGTGGAAGCTCCAACAGTAAATGCTACATATCCTTCATTTACCCAACAAATGAATGCTGTAAAATCGAGTGCACAACGTATGCCTAATTTTGTATTAGATGCCGAATATAGTTGGGGAACAAATAGCCAAGTTAGAGCTGCTGGGGTGATTCGCAGTATGACTTATGATAGCTATAATAGCCATGGAGATATTTCAGCGAAATCACAAATAGGTTGGGGTGTACAATTATCTACAACGTTAGCAATTACACCAAAACTACAATTCATGGGACAAGCGAATTATGGCAAAGGTATTAGTGAAATGTTTAATGCACTTGCTAATCAAAGTGTTGACTTAGTGCCTAATCCAGAAAACACTAGTAAAATGCAAACGCTCCCAATGATGGGTTGGTATGCTGGCTTACAATATAACATTTCTCCTAAAGTATTTATGAGCAGTACATATAGTGCAACTCGCTTATATTCACAAAATGGATGGCCTGTAAATAATTCTGATTTCTTCCGTTATAGCCAATATCTGGTTGCAAATATATTCTGGAACTTTACTCCTAACATACAATTTGGTGCTGAATACTTAAGAGGATGGCGTACAGGATTCCTTGATAATTCGACTCGACATGCAAATCGTATTAACGTAATGGCACAATATTCATTCTAAGCATATTACCTTATCTCTATATAAAACGACTCCGGCTATCCATCAATCAATGATGAGATAGCCGGAGTTTTTATAGGGTATAAATTTTATATTAGAAACGGTAATCAACGCCTACACCAAATACTTTATTCGTACGTGAATAAACATTTGTTCCCGGCAAACCTGTTCCGCTATAACTAGCTTCGTTTTTAGTATAGTCTTTATAATTAGTCCAGAAATAAGCTACGTTAATACCCAATTTTGAATTAACATTAAACTTAGCACCAAAACCTAATGAGTAAGAATCACAAGAAAAACTTGTATCGCCTTGGAATGCATCTGATAAACCATAATCTGTGTATTGGAAACCACCGCTCAATGTCAACAATTTAATAACATCCCACTCAATACCCGCTAAGTATTCGTGTGTACCGTGCTTAAGCGTTTTTTGTTTGTCATCTGCCATACCTGCATTCTTATCGAAAAAATGATGATATTCAACAGAAGCATTCAAATTAGGTAAGAATTTATAATTCGCAGCAATTGAAAGGAATGCAGGAATATCATTCGGTGTATTTACACCATGGTCGTAAGCCGGCATACCGGTTGTATTTTCTTTTGTTTTATTTTCAATGTTCAAGTGTGTTTGAAACTCATATTTCGTAGCAAAATTAAAATTACCGAATTTAGCATCGAAACCGATAATAGGGGTTACTCCCCAACCACTTTGATCAACATCCAAAGCCATATCAACTAATGTAGAACCATTTGGCAATAATTGAGCCATTGCATCAAACTTAGGATCAAGGGTAGCTTTTACGTATCCTTTATAACCGGCACTAACATAGTTCATGCGTCCACCCGCAAATACCGACAACCAATCTAACACACGGTAAGTTGCACCCAACTGTAGACCGAATATATATTGCGTTCCGTCCATAGCACTTTTTACATCATACATTCCTGGTTTAATCAAACCTTTAGACTGACTGTATATACCTGCCATCGTCAAAGCATAAAACATAGGCAAGCCTTGATCAAAAGAGGCTTTTCCACCACCGCCTGTTACAGCAAAACTACCAGAAAAGGCCCACTTACCCATTTTATAAGCAGCTTGTACACTTGGTATAAAAGGTGCTGAAGCAGTACCTTTAAAATGACGGTTAAAAGGTGTAGTAGCAGGTTTACCACCTTCTGTGGTATAAGTCAAAAAGTCGGCTGTGATCTCGCGAGTTTGATATGCACTTTGACCATTCAACGAAATATGAAAACCTTCATTAGCCATAAATCCAAGACCAGCTGGATTAGAATAGACCGCATCGATCTCAGTAGAAGCACCACGTGCTACCATACGAAGAAATGCAATGTTTTGATTGGTATTTGTTAAATAGCCACCCGCAAAGGTTGGAATTACAACTATCATGCAAAGGATAGCTATCAGAGTAATTTTTTTCATTTTGAATATCATTTTAAATTAATTCGGGCGCAAAGGTACAACTTATTTGCACAACAATAGTATTTATGTGCAATTATTTCTAGAAATTCACTCAAACTAATAGAGTTTTATTAGTTTCATTTAAAACATATCATGTTAATTGGAATAAATAAACAAGGTAAATGACAAACAATACTTAGCAAAATTCGTTTAAATGGAAACGTAAAACATTCTATATGGAAGCTCATAAAATTGCATTTTTCGGTTCAAAATCATATGATGAATCAACATTTAATGAAAAGAACAGTCATTTTGGATATGAACTTGTTTTCTTTAAAGGCCATTTAAATAAAAATAATGTAGCCTTAACGAAAGGAATAGAAATTGTTTGCATCTTCGTAAATGATATAGCCGACAAAGATATCATCAAAACAATGGCTGCAAACGGCGTGAAAGTGATTGCACTAAGATGTGCAGGATATAATAATGTAGATTTAGAAGCTTGTGCTGCCAATAACATTAAAGTGGTTAATGTACCAGCATATTCGCCTTATGCAACAGCAGAATACACCGTGGCATTAATGTTATCGCTCAATCGAAAGATACCAAGAGCAGTATGGCGTACTCGAGATGGCAATTTTTCGCTACATGGCTTATTAGGTTTTGATATGCATGGTAAAACAGTAGGCGTGATTGGCACTGGAAAGATTGCAAAAATATTAATCCAAATACTAACAGGTTTTGGCATGAAAATCATTGCTTATGATTTATATCCTGATAATGAGTTTGCAAAAAATTACCCAATGACGTACACCACGTTAGATGAGCTATACAAGACATCCGATATTATCACCTTACACTGTCCGCTGACCAACGAAAATAAATATATGATAAACGAGGAGTCGATCGGCAAAATGAAAGACGGTGTAATGATAATTAATACGGGCAGAGGACAATTAATTCATACAACGGCATTGATAGAAGGACTCAAATCAAAGAAAATAGGTTCGGCAGGACTAGATGTATATGAGGAGGAAGGAACATTATTTTATGAAGATCAATCTGATAAAATCATTACCGATGATACATTAGCTCGCTTAATTTCATTCAATAATGTAATTGTAACTTCACATCAGGCTTATTTTACCAAAGAAGCTTTAGACAATATTGCCGAAACAACATTGTCGAATGTGCGTAGCTTTATTGAAAGCAAAACGTTGACCAATGAGGTGCAAAAACATTATTAAAAACCTAATAAAAAATTATTTACCTTTGCGATATATCCCGAGACTTCCGTTTCGGGATTTCTGTTTTATAACAAAATGTATATCATCTATTTATTTTGTTTTGAGTGAAATTATGAGTAATATTGCCTTCATTAATACAGTATTATGAAGTTAGATTATATATACCACAGTGGCTTTGCCATAGAATTGGAGAATACCACTATCATTATTGATTATTTTAAAGACTCGTCTGATACAGCATACAACCACGGCATTGTACATGACTATCTTTTAAAGAAATCCGGAAAACTATACGTATTATCCACTCACTCGCATCCCGATCATTTTAATCCCGAAATATTGGAATGGAAAAAGCTACATGAAGATATCGTGTATATATTCTCTTCTGACATCCGAGACAATCATAAGGCAAAAGCCAATGATGCTATTTTTTTAAATAAAGGCGAGGAATATAAAGATAGCACTATTAAGATACATGCATGCGGATCGACTGATATTGGAATTTCGTTTATGATAGATATTGCAAATTGCCGAATATTTCATGCCGGCGATTTAAATAACTGGCATTGGAGCGAAGAGTCAACCCTCGAAGAAATAGAAAAAGCCAACCTAGAATTTTTGAATGAACTAGAAAACATTTATAAGTATACAAAACAGGTTGATATTGCCATGTTTCCGGTAGATAACCGCATGGGAAAGAACTATTATAAAGGTGCACAACAATTCGTTGAAAAAATAAAAACAAGTATATTTGTACCTATGCATTTCGACTCTACTTATAAGGCTGCAAACGACTTTGAAGCCATAGCAGAAAAAAACGGATGTCGTTTTTTAGAGATCCAACATAGAGGAGAAATATTCGAAATCAACAAATAAATATTATAAAACATGAAGAAATCAATTGTTTGCCTAGCACTAATAGCATTGCAGATATATAATTTCGATGCTTCGGCACAGAAAAATGGGCAACTAGATAAAACGAAATATCTCGTTGGAGCAGTTCCGGAAATAGATGGTAAAGTCGTTTTTTCTCAAGTATTCAATGTACCTGGGGCAACCAAAGATGAACTATATCATTCAATGCTAAACTGGCTTGAAAAGCGTTTGGCAGAAAACGAAAATCAAAACAGCAGAGTAGTTTATCAAAATGCAGAATTGGGACAAATTGCCGGTATAGGTGAAGAGTGGCTCGTCTTTAAATCATCGGCTCTAGCGCTTGACCGAACTTTGATCAACTATCAAATAAGCATATTGTGTGAAAACGATTCATGCAAAATGGAGGTTGAAAAAATAAGATACACCTATAGAGAAAAAGAAAAATATTCGGCCGATGAATGGATTGTAGACAAAATGGCTCTAAATAAAGCTAAAACAAAAATGGTTTTAGGTCTTGAAAAATGGAGAGTAAAAACCGTAGATTTTGTAAATAGCTTATTCAAGGAAGCCGGAACAAGTATAGGGGCAACTTCCGAATCGGGTAAAACGATTCGCAAAGCTGTGCAAATGGAAACTATAACACCTTTGAAGCAAAGTGAACAAGCGGTTCAATCAAACTCAACAATTACTACACCTACCACTGCAAAGCAAACCGAATTAAAAGAGGTAGCACCTTTGAGCATACCTAAATCGGCTATCCAAATAGGCAAAGGCAGGTTGGTGATAAGCATCGGTGAGGATATATACAACATGACAACAATAACAGCTAATGCTGGCGGATCAATAGGCACAGTAGATAGTCAACCGGTTATATTTACCATTCTATCGCCCGACCAACCCTTTGAAGCGGTAGAAAGTGCTGAAAACTACACGGTGAGATTTATTCCGACCGATTCGAAAGAACCATCGGTGGTATTAGAGTGCAAAAAAATGCCCACGCCTCCGGTATATGAAGGACAACCACGAACATTTGTTGGAAAAATTGTTAAAGCTTGGATAAGCGAATAAATTATAATAAAATAGATACACAATGAAGATTACAGGAAAATTCGACCATTTTAATATCAATGTTACCAATTTAGATAAAAGTATTGCTTTCTACGAAAAAGCATTAGGCTTTACGGTACATCACAAAAAAGAAGCTGCCGATGGATCGTTCACATTGGTTTACTTATCCGATACCAGCAGTAGTTTTTTATTAGAGCTGACTTGGTTGAGAGATCATACTGAAGCATATGAACTGGGTGAAAACGAAAGCCATTTATGCATTAGAGTAGCTGAAGATTATGATCAGGTACGCCAATTCCACAAAGAGATGGGATGCGTATGTTTCGAAAATACAGAAATGGGACTCTATTTTATTAACGACCCAGATGATTATTGGATTGAAATACTTCCTATGAAATAAAAAAGAAGGGCTTACCTTGCCGGTAAGCCCTTCTTTTTTATTATTTATGGCGATTTGCACGTTTACGACGGATTTCGGCTTTCATTTTTGCAGCTCCCGATCCATGTTGGCCTCGAATATAAGTTGTTTTCTTAGCCTTTGTCTTCACCTTATTCTCATCTTGTCTAGGTCCTTCTTTTTTGCCTTTGAAGACCAAACCTTCAACGATAACATCTTCAAGTTTCATATCGAATATTTTAGTGGATTTGCTATTTAATAGTATAAAGGAAAGTACAGTGAAAAAAAAAGAGCTTAACAACTCATGTTAAACTCAACATCTGAACACCTAAAAGGTGTGGTACCACCAGGAATCGAACCGGGGACACAAGGATTTTCAGTCCTTTGCTCTACCAACTGAGCTATGGTACCATCACTATGTTTTTTACGTGTGCAAATATAGTGCTTTTTTGCATATCTGCAATACAAAACAACAAAAAAGTTTGAATTCTTTCCACAAAAAGTTTATTCTCAAACAACAGATGTCTTATTATCAGAGTATTTAAACCAAATCGTATTCATGGTTGTTTTTAAAAAAACAATAAAAATAATTTTAATCGAAACCCAATATGCTTATTGATGCTATAAAAAGTTTATGGGGAAAGAAAGGTATCTATCTTATACTACATCTTTCTGTCTTATTTCTTTCCTTATTTTTAATTGTCAGTCTATCGATTGATACATATAAGAATACACAATTTTATAAAGAATCATCCTTCATGCAAATTCAATTATGGATTTGTATATGGTTTATATTTGTATTTTTCGTAGAGTTATTTATGGCTCAACGAAAATGGATTTACATTCGATCGCACTTTATATTTCTTGTTATATCAATACCCTATTTGAGCATCATTAATCATTATGGATGGACATTTTCGACAGAAACAATGTATTTAATAAGATTCATTCCATTGGTGAGAGGAGGATATGCACTTGCGATTGTAGTGGGTTGGCTCACTTATAATAAAGCATCCAGTTTGTTTGTATCTTATACTACCATGCTTTTTGCCACTATATATTTCTCTAGCCTAACCTTCTATGTATTGGAACATCAGATCAATCCATTAGTCAATGACTATGGTGATGCTTTGTGGTGGGCATGTATGGATGTTACCACTGTAGGTTCAAACATTACGGCTATGACAATTACCGGTAGAGTTTTATCAGTATTATTGGCAGCGTTGGGGATGATGATGTTTCCGATATTTACTGTATACGTAACCGATTTGGTTCAAAATGCAAACAAGAAAAAAAGTTTATATTACAACAAAGGAAATGGCGATGGAAGCGATGATGAGAATGAAAAGCCACAACAGAATCAGAAAATAGAAGAGGCTAAACAAGAAGCTGATGAAGCTAAAAAAGTAGCCGAAGAGGCCAAGAAAGAGGTAGAAGATACTCGTAAAGAAGTTTCGTCACAACAAGATGAGTCTGAAAAAAAAGATCAGAATCAGTGATAAAATCAATCTCAATATTTTTACGTTAGAAAATAGCCCCACCAATAATAAGACATATCATTGATGAGGCTATTTTTATTTTAGATGCTTTGTTCAATATTCCAAACAAAGGCACGAAGTCCGAGCTGTTCACTTTGCTGATCTAGCTTGCGAAGCGCTTCAAGCAAAGCGTTTACTCTAGACTCATCCACCACAGTTATGATGGCCGAATTCATTCCAGGCCAAGCATGTGTACCAAAATGCGGTTCGCCTTTTTTTGAGCCACGACCTTGCACTTTATCTAAATATGTAAATCCGCGACAATTTAAACGATCTAATAAAGATATAATTCGTTCGTAAAAAGCCTGATCGAATGTTATTAATACTGATTTCATAATCATTGTATGGTATAAATTCTCTCTCAACATTTATTGAGAGAGAATCGGTTATTATTATTTCTTGATAATCTCAGCTTTATGATCTTGGAAATATGCCTCCATTTCGCGCTTCTTACGAAGTTTTTTTCGCTGGTTTTTAACCCCTACTCCACCAAATACGCAGTACATAGTTGGTACATAAATCAATGTTAAAATAGTAGATACCAAAAGACCACCAATAACGGATATTGCCATGGGACTCCACATTTCCGAACCTTGACCGGTGCTTAACGCCATTGGAATCATCCCTAAAACAGTGGTTGCGGTGGTCATCAATACCGGACGCAGACGGCTCTTTCCGGCAGTAATCACCGAATTCAAAACCGATTGTCCGCGCTCACGGCAAAGAATTGTATAGTCAATCAAAACAATACCATTTTTCACAACGATACCAATCAACATAATTCCTCCTAGTAAACTCATTACACTTAAGTTCGTATTGGTGATAAATAAGGCCATCAATACACCACTGAAAGCAAACAGTACAGATATCATCAAAATGAATGGATAAGTTAATGATTCAAATTGAGCAGCCATCACGATAAATACCAGCAATACAATCATAATAGCCAATACTCCCAAATCGCGGAATGACTCTTGTTGATCCTCGTAAGCACCCGCAATTTGTATTGATACATCATCGGGCTTATCAATAGTATCAATAATAGTATTTCCGGCAGAAACAACATCACTCATCGGAACACCCGATATAATGGCCGATACAGTAACAATACGTTCACGATTTTTACGTTCGATAGTTGGAGGAGCAAAACGTTCAATCACTTTACCAACATCTTTAATACGTACCGCTTGCCCTTTATTATTATAAACGAGTATATTTTCGATATCTTCTAAACTGGTACGATGCTCAGGAGCATAACGTACTTTGATATCATATTCATCACCATCTTCACGATATTTGGATGCTGTTGCACCGTTAATCCGATTACGAAGAAAAGTAGCAGCAGTGCTAAGATTAAGACCATGCAACGCTAATTTTTCACGATCAAAATCTACTTGATACTCTGGAAGATAATCACTACGGCTTATATTGACCTCAGATACCCCTTTCACACCTAACAACTGACGTTTCAAATCTTGAGCTACACTATCGGTAGTGACCATATTATATCCATAAATTTCAAAATCGGCAGAGGCTTGAGCTGACATTCCTTGATTACTACCTCCAAAAATTACCTGAAACTTATTAAACTCTGGATATTTTTTTAAGTCATCACGCATTTCATCACATATCTGTGCCAAGGTCAAATCGCGTTTATCGGGATCGGACAAACGAATATTAAATGAAATAATGTGAGGACCGTTGTCTTGCATAGATGCCCATACGTTATCAGAATCGGCTTGTCCAATGGTATAGTTACATACCTCCATGATGCCTGGATACTTTGCTTGCCATTGCTTTGTCAATTTATCAGACATTTCTTGAGCTAACTCCATACGTGTTCCGATGGGTAATTCGAGTTTTACAGCAATACGTGCATTATCTTGTGGAGGAAAAAACTCAGAACCAATATACTTGGCACAGAATAAACTTAAAAAGAAAAAGCCGAAACAGCAAACCAATACCAGCGTACGATGACGAACTGCCCAATTCAACATATGACCATATCCCGCATCAAGTGAATCTAAAACTTTCTCTATTGGACGGAAGAAAAGTGAAAAGATGCGCGATTGTTTCTTTTGCAAGCGCAATAATTGTGAACACAACATTGGCGTTAATGAAAGAGCCGCTACTGTCGAAATAAACATAATGGCACACATCATCCAACCCAATTGACGGAACATAACTCCCGACATACCTCCAACCATTGTTAATGGGAAGAATACAGCAATCATAGTAAGTGTTGAAGCGATAACCGAAATAGCAACCTCATTGGTTCCATGAACGGCAGCTTGCTTAGGATCGGCACCACGTTCGATATGCGAAGTCACATTTTCGAGTACCACAATAGCATCATCTACCACCATACCAATGGCAATAGAAAGAGATGATAACGAGATTATATTGATCGTATTTCCAGAAACTGCAAGATAGATGAAAGATGCTATCAATGAAAGTGGAATTGTAATACAAATAATCAATGTAGCACGCCAACGTCCTAAAAACAAGAACACCACTATAACAACGAACAACAATGCATATAATACAGTTTCAGTTAATGAATCAATCGTATTTAAGATATTATCAGAAGTATCGACAATAACTCCTAACTTCACATCGCTTGGCAAGCTTTTTTGAAGTTTAGGAAGTGCTTCTGCAACTTTCTTTGATATATCTACAGAGTTTGCTCCCGATTGTTTTTGCACAATAATCATAGCACCTTGCACACCATTATTATACGTTTGCTGAGCGCGTTCTTCAACAGTATCAACAACACGAGCAATATCACGCAAATAAACATTAGCACCATTATAAGTACCTACGACAATATCTTCTAATAATTTAGAGTCTTTAAACTCTCCTTCCACACGTAATGAATAAGTTTCATTACCTATATCAAAGTTACCACCGGGAATATTTCTATTTTCTGCCCCAATAGTCGAACTAATAGACTCAACTGTTAAATTATAAGCTTCCAACTTAATCGGATCGCAATATACCTGAATTTCACGTTGTGGCGCACCACTAATTGAAACTGTACCGACACCAGGTATACGTGCTAAAGGATTTACCACACGATCGTCAAGAATTTTATATAATGCCGATTGACTCTCGTTTGCTTGCACTGATAACATAACGATAGGAATCATATCAGTACTAAACTTGAAGATGATAGGCGTTTCAGCATCATCGGGCATCTGCGAACTAACCATATCCAGTTTATCCCTGACATCGTTGGTGAGCACATCAATATCATTACCATACTCAAATTCGAGTGTAATGATAGAAATATTTTCGGATGAACGTGATGTTATATTTTTTAAGTTACTTACAGCATTCAGGGTATTTTCTAACGGACGGGTTACGTTATTTTCGATATCCGAAGCACTTGCACCGGGATATGCAGTCATCACCATAATGGTATTAGTATCAATATCCGGATATAAATCGATCGGTAATTTTGATAAAGAGTAAAGACCAAAAATCATCACTGCTATAAAACAGAGTGAAGTCATAATGGGACGTTTTACTGCTCCTTCGTATAAACTCATATTATTATTTTTTATTTTGTGAATAATGAATTATGATCACTCGAAAATTAATTCTCAACCTCTACTTGAGCACCATTAATCAATTTTGATTGGCCGGCTACAACCACTTGAGAATTATTAGGAACACCTGATTTCAACTCATACTCAGTTCCCATACGGCGACCTAACTCTACTTTATTATACGACACAGTACCATTATCATAAACATATACGTATCTATCGCCCGAACCTGCTTGTTTGATAATAGCTAAATCGGGTACGACTACATTATCTTCTACGCCAAAATTTAATGTTGCACGAGCAAACATTCCCGGACGAATACGTAAGTCTTTATTATCAATTTTAATTTCAACAGGAAAAGTACGTGTGTTGGCATCGATAGTTGGATAAACCAAACTCACTTTTCCAGTAAAGATTTCATCGCCATAAACATCTAATTTCACATTGACCGGAGCACCTTTTTTTACTTTGGTAAAATAACCTTCCGACACATTAATAATCAACTTCACAGGGCTCATTTGTTCAACCACCAACACTGGATTGCCACCACTATACATATCGCCATTATCATAATTACGGGCAGTAACCACTCCATTAATCGGACTTGTCAAAGATGTATTTTCCAATAGGTTATTATAAGCAGTTTGTTGTACATCAAGTGCCATTTTTTGAGCATCCCATTCTGATTTTGATGCACCTCCCACTTTATATAATTCATCGGTTCTGTTGAATTCTGTTTTCTTATTTTCAAGTTGAAGTTTTAGTTGCTTCAAGTTAGCTGCATCCATTTGTACTAGCTTTTGACCTTTGTTTACGCGATCGCCCACTTCTACGAATATCTGATCGATACGAACTGGCGATGAAGGACCAATATTATTTTTTGCTTCAGCCTCAACAGTTGCAGTATATTCTTGTAGTTGTTCTACTGGGCGTGCTTTTACTGATGCTATCTTAACACGAGGTTTTTCTTCAACTTGTGCAACAGTTGTATTTGCATCCTTACTTCCTGAACAAGAACTTAATACGGTTATTAGACCTAAAACGAATAGCTGGAAACTCTTTTTCATATTATTCTGGTATTTATTTATTCTTATATTATTTAATAGATATGTCGTTGCCTAAAACTTTGTCCATATCTGCTTTCGATACTAAATAATCGAATATGGATTGATTATATGTTAATTGCGCTTGTGTTAGAGATACTTGCGAACTATTTAATTCTAAAACTGTTCCTTTACCCACTTCATATCTTTTGCCTGCAATTAATACAGCCTTTTCTGCTTGCGATACATTTTCTTTATTGCTCGATACCTGTTCAGTACTTGCATACATATTATTTCGGTAACTTTCTACTTGAGTTTTTAAGTTACGCTCTGTATTTGTACGACTCCAATCTAACTGGGTTAATTGAATGCGAGCCGTTTTCATCTTTGTGAAATTATTAGCCTTATATAGGGGTATACTCACATTGAACATTAATGATGAACTATTGGCCCAATTATATTTAAAGAAGTTGATATTGTTATTATACAAGGATTGGTATTGATAATTAAAACCCATCGATAAAGTTGGCACAAAATTCATACGTTGTAGTTTGATATTTTGTTGCAACATCTTTTCATTCAAATCTAATTGAAGCATAGTTGAGTTATTTGATAAATCCACCACATCTTCACCTACTAACGAAGCAAACATTGTATTTTCGTAGTTCGATAAATTATCGGCAATAACCAGATCAACATTTTCAGTAATACCCATCAACACTTTTAGCTGCAATTTCGATAATGTCACAGCATTGGATGATGATACTACAGCAGGCTTGGTACTGCGCATCTGAACTTCAGCGCTAATCTTATCAAATTCACTGACAGCACCTTGCTCGAACTTCGCGTTAACAATGTTATAGTTATCTTCTGCCAACTTATAACTCGCCAACATTACATTATAGGTATCTTGCGCTAACATTAACTGATAATATGCCTTAGTCACCTGATTTACTAAATCCAAGCGTGACGATCGTGCTTTTTCTAAGGATAAGTCGATATCTGATTTACTAATAGACATGGCTTTATAAACAGAAGGAGCAAAGAGAGGCAAACTAATCGACAATCCTGCATTCACCGTATTCGAATTGTCTTGTCCCATTTTAAACGATTGACCGCCCAAATTCATCTGAGCTGCAGTGATCGTATGATCTAATGTAGCAGATATGCTTGCTTGCGGAAGCAAATTTTGCCATGTTTCTTTATTCGCTGTTTTTTTAAGCATTACCTCTTCGTCTGCAACTTTGATGGTTGGATTTTCACTCAAAGCGATTGACAATGCTTGATCTAATGTTAAATTCATAACCGGCTCTTGGCCGAATATTTGTGTTACACTCATCCAACAGATAAGCACACAACCTAAAAACACTCTTTTATTTACCCACATTACCATTTTACTTAAAAATTTATGACCTGTTTATATATAACTTTGTGATTTGTATCCATATCAATGACCAATATGTTCATCTATACGGTTTTTCCTATATTCTTCTATAAAGGCCTCCAAAAGCTTGGCACCTTTATCAGTAGAAATACCGCGCAGGTATGTAAACATTATCGATTCATATACCTCGATAAAAGAGTAATCTTTACATATGTCAGTATTCATCAAAATATCGATTTGCTCATGTACCAATAAGTTTACAATAGCAAAATTTATATCCGATCTAAAAATACCCTGTTTTACTCCCATTTTAAAAAACTCTACTGTACTATCTGTATCACGCTCACGATAGTTTTTTAGAAGTGCATAAACCTTGGGGTATTTTTTAATATCTTCATAAAACTGTTTGTTGGTTCTGTGAAAACGCTCAATACTTTTTTGGTAACATACAAGAATTACCTCAAGTACATTTTCCGCTTTCTCCATTATTTCATTTATAAATGAAGACATTTGTGCTTGTTCTGCCAAAATACATTCGCGCAACAACGACTCTTTATCCGAAAAAATCTCATACAAAGTACGTTTAGAGATTGACAAAGAGGCTGCAATATCATCCATTGTTATCACTTTAATACCATTTTTCGAGAATGCATTTGTAGCCGAAATGATTATTTTTTTTCGCAATTCTAAACGTGTAGCTGATATATCTTTTTCCGATTCGTTCATTTTCTTATATACGTTCATTGAGTTTATAGTAACTAATCCTTAGCTATTTGCTTAAAGATTATGAACAAATATATAGAGAAAACTCATTATGCCTATTAAGTTTTCTGCATAATAAAATAATATTTGCGTAATTTATATTTTTGAAACATTTCAAATTATTAAGAACTCAACTCCATTTTTTTGCCTATAAATGAGCAATCCCCCTTCATCTTCTTGTCATTATTTTGACGAAGAAATATGAAGAGGGATTAAAAAGAGATGTATTATTTAATACTATTTATGATTTGCCATATCAACCATGATTTGAGACAATTTATTAATTATTGGTAATACGATGTCTTCACCTTTTTGAGCAGATGACATATGTGGATTACCAATACCTGTATCGATAGATATCTCAGACCAATTTCGAGGCATCCATATCACACCTTCTGCCAAGGGTTTTAGCCTAGGCGATTGCGACTGACCATCTCCAGCTTTTGAAAGTTGAACTAATTCTGGATGATAATACATCATCACAGATGTTTCTACCTCATCGGCATGTTCACCAACATTTTCTATCAAATGCTCAAAATTGGTTATCTTAAACCATTCGCAAGAAGCAAGCATAAAATCAGGATAGTCTACTGCCAAGTCACGAATCATATTCTTGAATGAGTTCCCACCATGTCCATTTACTATCAATAGTTTTTTTATTCCCTGATAATGCAAGGAAGAAACAATATCTGTTAGAATAGCAAATTGTGTAGAATAACGTCCATGAATACAAAATGGCAACTCGCGCTGACCTGGATTTTGCGAACCGAAAGTCACCGGTGGCAGCACCATAGCATTGATACCACTTTGTGCAGCCAAGTGAGCGGCATCCATACTGATGCGTTGCGACAAAATACAATCGGTAGCATATGGCAAATGATAATTGTGCGGCTCAATAGCTCCCCAGGGCAATATTGCAATCGAATAATCAACATTGATTACGTCGCCATAAATTGCTTTCGAAAGATCGCATGCAGTTTTCATAACTTTACTTTTGCAATCATTTTTCTGATTTTGCCATTACCAATAATCGGCGCATGAGCATCTTCAGGATATACAATCACCATATCAAGAGGCATCAATGAAAAATAAGCACTCGGTGCATCTGTAGTCAAAGCACATTCTGATGCTGCATCGTATGGTTTTGAGTAAGTTTTGATTTTATCTTTTGGCAACCAACCAACCATTTCATCTCCTTCAAAAAGAACATGAACATCAATATACTGTTCGTGCAATTCGAGAGGTTGGTTTTCTTTGGCAACAGCATCTACCAATACATTATTGATAAACAATTCATCACCATTAATTTCGATTCTACCCAATTCCATATCTTTAACATTGTGTGATTTAAGATAATCGAAAAGAGTTTTAAAACTCGGATGTAAATGCTCATAACGAGAGCAGTCGTTCAATGTTGTTAAAATCATAATTATTCCATATTATCAGTTGTAGGACGAAGTATCAAAAGTTGTAATACAAGAGCAATAGCTACGATAGCAGCTAAGAAAGCAAATCCCATACCTAGATTTCCTTGATCGGCCCAATCGCCTAAAAGCCCGGTTACGGCAGCACCAGCAAAAACACCGGTCATATTCATGATGCCATATGCAGTAGCACGAAGGCGAGTAGGGACAAATTGACAAAGAATAGGCATATTGTTAGCGTCGAACATACCAAAACCTACACCAAAACAGATACCGGCGCTTACCACACTAAACATAGATGTACCCAAACCTAGGAATAGTAAAGCGGGTATCGTCAATCCTAATCCGATAGCTCCGGTATATACACGACCACGAAGATTTTTCTTCACCCAACGGTCGGACAAAATACCACCGAAGATAACACCAATAAAAGAAGATACGGCAATGGTGATGGTTGAAAGAGGTCCGGCAGTTGCCATCGGCAAATTCAAACTTTCAGAGAATAGAGTTGGCAACCAGTTTTTAGTAGCCCAACCCGGCAAACTTGGAGCAGCAAAATAGAATAAGATTGTCCAAAATACAATATTAGTAAAAAGCATTCCCAAGCCTTTGAATACCGGAATTTTCTTTTCGCCTTCTGTAGCAAGACTTTTTGTAGAACGTTTTTCGCGTAAGAAAAGCACCAAAACAAAAGCATAAGCAATACCAATAATACCAAACCAGTGGAAAGTAGTATGCCAGCTAAAGGTAGCTGCAATCGTTGCTCCAAAACCACCAACCGCTTGTCCGAAATACAAACCGGTCATGTGTATACCAATCGCCAGACTTCGACTTTTACCGGTATGATAATCGGCAATCAAGGATAAACCGGCAGGGATATACAAAGCCTCACTTACCCCCATCAATGCACGAAGCCAGTATACTTGATCGTAAGTTTCGGCAATACCCATTAAGTAAGTTACCAATGACCATACAAACAATGAGCCAACAATTAACCATTTGCGATTAATACGATCGGCAATAATACCTGCAACAGGCGACATCAGACCATAAATCCATAAGAAAATAGCCATCAAACGGCCAAAGTTAAGAGCTGATTCTAATTCGGTAATATCGATTTGCATAGACTCGCGCATGGTAGAAAGCATTTGGCGATCCATGTAGTTTAACACTGCCACTACCCATAAAAGGGCAACGACTATCCAAGGGTATATTTTGGAATTCTTCATGTTTTGTTAAATTAAGTAGTTTAAATCCTGTCAATACAATGGGTTAGACTTTCAAAAGTAAGAATTCAAATTGGATTGACGTGATATATTATTAGTTTGTTTTTAAAATTCGATGATTAATCAGTCGTAGAGATGCCACGACACGAAGGCTTGTTATAATCGATATGATAACTATCTCCATCGGCACGAAAAGTAGAAGCTGGCAGCCCCTCTTCGTTTATTAAATTGGCCGTTGTATATGGCTGCCATCCATAACGCACATATTTGGGAGATAAAACATTTGCATTGAATAATTTAATACAAGAACCTCCATCAACAACCGTAGCAGGATAAAAAAGAACATTATCGGCAGACAGTTCAAAACCACGAATAGATTTTCCATCAGAAGAAATCAAATGTTTTGCGTAGTCAAAATAGATGTAAGCCGTATCCTGTTTAACATCCATTTTTCGATAGAGAGGTCCGGATGGGATAATTCTTTTTTGATAGCAATGATTCAAAGCCAGTTTGCCCAAACGTTCTCCAACGGGACGTTTATTTACAGGATGTACATCCAAAGAATCGCCCTGATCGGACGAAACAGCCATGCCCGAATATGGAATTTCGTACAACATGCGACGTTGGCTATTACGAAACTCAGGCCACGTCTCTCGATTGATGCTCGAAAGTTGCACATAGTAAAAAGGCAAAGTGTTATTCTTCCAATTCTGACGCCAATTAGCAATTAATGTCTTAAAAAGACGTTCATGACATTCTATATTATGTGCATTCGATTCGCCTTGATACCAAATTACACCTTTTATAGGATATTCTCTGAAGGGTTTCACACCTGTTTCATATAAATATCCGGGCATATAAGGATGCATCTGTTTGCTATTGGTGGCTTGTTTAATATTTTGAGTTCCTCTTTTTCGTGCCCAATCTTGAACCAAATCATTGTGTTCCCAATCATCTAGTATTTCAGGATACGTTTCTTCCAATATAGTTTTATCAATCCATGCTTCAGTAGGCGATCCACCTATTGCATTGCATACTAAACCTATGGGTATATTCAAACTATCGCGCAACATTTTGCCAAAATAGTAGGCTATAGCCGAAAAATCGGATGAAGTTTTAGTATTCGCTTCACACCACATAGGATTGTCAAAATAGCGACCTTTTTGAATGGAGTCGAGAATTGACGAATTCCACTCAACTGCATTGGTGCGATAAAGAGCTTTCATATTGTATAATCGCAGATGAGAATCATCAATAGACAATAACTCTTGCGAGCGGATAGGTGTTTGCTTCAGCATAAATTCCATATTAGATTGTCCGGAGCAAAACCAAACATCGCCCACCAAAATATTATCCAGAGTGATACTTTCACTACCATCTGTTACGGTCATTCGATATGGGCCTCCCGTTTTTAATGAAGGTAAATATACTTGCCATTGATGATTAGAGTCGCTTTTTGTTTTAACCTTTTTGCCGTCAATGCTAATTACAATTGGCCGATGGGCAGTCGCTGTGCCCGATACCTTAATCTTTTGCCCTCGTTGCAACACCATATTATCGGTAAAATAGGAGCAAAGCTTTAATTGAGCAATCCCCTGTGCGCTGATTGTAGAAACAAAGACAAATAGATAAAACAAAATTACAATTCTAACATTTTTCATCATCATAGATATTTTTTATAGTATACAATATTATAGGTAGTATTTGTGCGATTGAAAAGATTCCATAATACATTGCTATATTATGGAATCAAAAAGGTATATTATAAAGTTACTTCTTTTTAATAATATCTTTCAAAGGAATGGCTTGGAAAGTTAAATGAGCTACACTACTTTCGTATAAAATGCCCACTGTATCCTTATCGATCATAGTCAAACAAGTGTACCCCCAATTATCATGCTCATCCAATAGCAATTGATTTTCGGGCAACCATGTTAAACCACCATCTAAGCTTGCCTTTATAGTAATATGATGTCTACCTTTTGTGGTATTTGGGTTCGAGAATAAAAGAATATCTTTCTTAAATCCATTCTCTTTTGCAGGCACATTCAACAAGCTGGCCATACAAACCGACTCAGGCAATGCACTACGCGACGAAGGATGCTCTACCCAAGTTTCGCCTAAATCGGTAGTAGTAGCGACTGCACGGCTACCTCCGCGATTATCACGCATGTTCAACATCAAAACACCAGGTGTAATTTCTGCTACCTGTGCTTCGGTAGTGTTGGTACGTGCATAGTTATGATGTTTCCATGTTTGGCCACCATCTTTGCTATACATAATGCCGGCATTAGGCACACGTTTTTCGTCGATATACTGGATTGGAAACACCAACGTTCCATCTTGCATAGTGATACCCATACCCGGACCCTGCAATAGGAAATACCAAGATGGATCTTTTACTTGCGATGTTATATTGATTGGTTCTGACCATGTTTTACCATCGTCAGTACTTTTTGTTAATATCAACTGCGCAGTTTGATACTCATCCATACCCGGATGAGAGCTCCACCAAGCGCGAGTATTACCCATACCGTGTGTCCAAGCAGCAACTACCCAAATAGTACCCGTATTTCTATCTACTAAGATAGCTGGATCACCTACTCCATTTTGCGCAGCAGGCAAATCGCCCGTTTCACCAAAAGCAAGAGGCAAACGCATCTCTTCCCATGTTTGGCCTCCATCTGTGCTACGACTCAAACCTACATCGACATGCTCTTGCAAGTCGACACTGTTATTATAGCGCACATCATAAACGCCCAACAAAGTGCCTTCATTTGTAGTGACCAATCCCGGAATTCGATATCCCGCAGCACCATCATCACCGGCATGACGAACTCCGATAGCCAAGCGACGTGTAATATCTTTTTTAGATTTCACACTTACAATGGCAGGTTTGTTATCGACCACCACACCCGATATAGAAGATACTAATGTATTCGATATCGCAGTATTAGGCTTCATCTGAATACTTACCCAGAAGTAGTTAATACCAGGAAAAAGTTTTTGAGTCGTTTTCAACTTTACTATATTCGAAGGAAAGTTTACTTGCGTCTTTAACATTGAATAAGATGTATTGGCTGCTAAAGTTTTGCCTACTTCGAAAGAAGATACATAGTTTACCGGTGCGAAACGACCTTTTTTAGCATCTTGACGCGCTTCAGTACCTCCATAATATAGTTTTACCGATTGAACTTGTTTTAAATCGACTTTCTTATCGAATTTTAGAACCACCTCGTTCAATTGTTCGCTTTCTTTGGCATCGATACGCAGATAATATAATACATTATCACTGCGTTCAATTAGAATAGGAATTTCAGGTTGGTAGACAAATACGGTGTCGTTAGCAAATGCGCTAGCGTGCCATAAAGACATCACACCTATCATGAGAACCATATAAAATTTCTTCATGTCAAATCATTTATTTTGAAAGTTTATAATATATCTTCTTTATAAATAACCGGCATTTAGAGCCAACTACTTCAAAAGTTCTTTAATTAAATCATTGCTTTTAATCATCATACGAGGTATGTGGAACGGCCCTTTAAAGATATTGCCTTTAGCGGGTTGCGACACACTACCATCACGATGCAAATAACCATACCATTCGCGATAATCGGTATCGGTGAAATGAGCGTACGTATAATCGTGAATTTGTTGATGCATTTTTAAGTACTTCTCATCCTTAGTCAATTTATAAGCATAAAGAGAAGCAATCACAGTTTCGGATTGTGGCCACCAAAACTTCATATCATGCGCATAGTCTTGACATGGCAAGTTACGACAATCTCTAAAGTTAATAATTCCACCATACTGTTCGTCCCAGCCCCACTTCCATGACCAATCAAGAATTTTCAATCCTAAGTCGATCAAATGCTGATCGTTGCCTCTGTTTACAGCCACCTCGAAGATGAACCATGCGGTTTCAATACAGTGTCCGGGATTAATCATTCGTCCCACACAAGTATCAATAAATTCGCCGTTCTCGCCTACAGTTTCTAATAAAGCCTCAAACTCGGGATGAATAAAATATTTCTCCAAATCAACAATCGATTGATCGATCGTTTCGTCTAATACAGGATCTGAAATCGCTTTTTTCACTACCATTGCTACATTGATAAGCATCATGGTAATAGAGTGACCGCGCATTTTTACTGTATCACAATATTTGGGTGCCAAGAAACCATCGGTTTCGAGCATGAATTTTATTCTTTTAAAAAGATCTAAAGCTTTTTGAGCATAAGTGGCATCGCCCGATGCTATCGAATATTCGGCCATTGCAATGGTAGCAAAACATTCAGAGAATACATAGCGGCGTTTGCGAAGTGGAGTACCATCATTAGCTACTTCAAAAAACATATGGCCATCTGTATCAAAACAGTATTTTTCAATAAAGTCGATACAGTTTTTTGATGCAGCCAACCACTCATCATTTTTTTCGACTAGATTGTATGCATAAGCACAGATAAAAGCGAAACGTCCTTGAAACCATACCGATTTTGTGGTATCCATCAAAGAACCATCTCTATCGAGGCATGTATAGAGTCCGCCATTTACTTTATCCATTCCATTCTCTAGCCAGAATGGAAGGATATTAGTTTTCAAATCATTTAGATATTGATCACCACAAGCTTTTATATAGTTTTGTTGTTCAATGTTCATTATTAATAGCCCATTTAAACATTAAAACTTATTACAACGCTCAAAGAAGTTGATCGCTTCTAGTTCGGCTTTCATTGCTTGCTCTTCAGCATCTGTCATGTTTTGGAATGGAGTTCTGTTAGGACCCATATCCAAACCGATTAATTTCATGATACGTTTTCCGCCTACAATATTACCGCGGTAATTGCAGATAACATTGATTACCTCTTGAGAGAAGTTTTGACGTTCGCGTGCTAATTCTAAATCGCCAGCTTTCCAAGCATCTAAGATACCTACTAGTTCGCGACCGTTATAGTTGGTAGTTCCACCGATACCACCTTGAGCACCGCCCATAGCAAGACAAGGAAGAATTGTTTCGTCTTGACCGTGCAACATGTCGAACTTACCATCTTTGTATAAACGGCATTGATTGTATTCGTACATAGCTTCGAATGTATATTTAATACCTGCAAAGTTAGGCACACGACCATCGATAGCTTTTAAGAAAGGAAGCATAGGCAAGAACACACCGCTCAATGCAGGAATATGATAGAAATAGAAAGGTAAATTTGGAGCACCACAAGCTATTTCTTCACAATATTTTACCAAAACCTCAACATTGCCTGCTTTTGGGAATGGAGATGCCATAGCGCCAATACCCCAAGCACCAATTTCTTGAGCATGTTTGGCCAAATTATAGCTTTGTTTTACGCAAGTACTTCCTACGTGCACAATTACCTTAAAACCTTCGGGAGCTACACTAACCCATTTTTCAGCAAGTGCCTTACGTTCATCTTCAGTCAACATATAGCCTTCGCCCGATGATCCGTTAATAAACACACCAACAATACCATTCTTAACAAGCATTTTGCAGTATGCATCAATTGGTTCTAAGTTTACTTCACCATTAGGATAAAAAGGTGTAAAAGGAGCATTAATTAAGCCATTAATCTTTTCCATAAATCTATTTTATTTAAATTTTACAATTTGATTTCAAAATAACGATTACAATTTAATAACTCATTTTTAGAATATTAAGTCTAAAACTAAAAGCCATTTAATCTTATTTAACACTAAAAGTCTTATATGAACAAGTACGGTTTTAGCCACTCCAATTAATGAGTTTTTTTATATCATCATATCACAAATATAGTCATATTTATTTTATCCGCATATCTTTGTAATTTTTTTAATTTTCATTAGGAGATTAAATATCAAACATATATGATAAAATGCATTATATTTAATATTTTATAGATATTATCCTCTAGATAGTATTATTCATCTTACAAATAATTATTATACATTTCGTAAACTAATGAAAACTTAAAAAAAATAATTGTTCAAAAACTTTTATTAATAAATATGTTTATTAATTTTGTAGCAATCTATGACTATTTAAGAAACATATAAAGATTGGTATGAGAGATATTGAAAGCGGTTCTAAAAGTTCATTAATAAAAAGGCAAATTATTAATTACTACATCTATAATGGATGTTCTACAATTCCGGATCTATCAAAGGAGTTAAACTTGAGTGTGCCTACGGTTACTAAATTCATAAACGAGATGCATAAAGATGGCGACATCATGGATTATGGCAAACTCGAAACAGCTGGCGGAAGACACCCTCATCTTTATGGACTGAATGCAGATTCGGGCTATTTTATCGGAGTAGACATTTGCAGATTTTCTGTAAATATCGGCGTTATCAATTTTAAAGGCGACATGGTTGTTTCTAAATTTGATATTCCATACTCCTTCGAAAACACAGAAGAAAGTTTTGAACATTTAATTGAAATAGTAAAAGGATTTATCGAGCAGCTTACCTTAGATAAAAGCAAGATCCTTAATATCAATTTCAACATTTCAGGTCGTGTAAATCCCGATAGTGGTTATAGCTATACCATTTTTAATTTTGAAGATAGATCATTGGCCGACATCCTTGCCGAAAGAATAGGCTACAAAGTAAGTATAGATAATGATACACGAGGAATGGCACATGGCGAACTGATTCAAGGCTGTGTGAAAAATGAGAAAAACATACTATTCATCAACATTGGTTGGGGATTAGGAATGGGAATTATTATCGACGGTAAACCTTATAAGGGAAAATCGGGCTTCTCGGGAGAATTAGGCCATATACATTTTTGCGACAATCAAATTATTTGTCATTGTGGCAAGAAAGGATGCATGGAAACAGAAGCCTCGGGCATTGCCTTGCATCGCATCTTATTAGAACGGATTCAAAGCGGAGAAACCTCTATCTTATCGATAAAACAAAAAAACAATGAAGAAATTACACTTTCGGATATTGTTGAAGCCATCCGAAAGGAGGATGTACTTTGCATCGACATACTAGAAGAGATGGGACAAAAATTGGGTAGACAGATAGCCGCATTAATCAATCTGTTCAATCCCGAAATGGTGATTATTGGTGGCATGTTATCGTTGACAGGCGACTATATAACACAACCTATCAAATCGTCGGTCAGAAAATATTCGCTTAACTTGGTGAATAAAGACACCACAATTGTAACATCGAAACTGCAAGATAAAGCAGGAATTATAGGTGCATGTATGTTGGCACGCAGCAAGATGTTCGAAAATTAATGATACAACAATTAAAAATATTTAAGGTGGGTATTATCTTCTACAAACAAGATAGCACCCACCTTAACTATGTTAAAG
This sequence comes from Bacteroides sp. UBA7333, assembly GCA_002471195.1. Lineage (GTDB taxonomy): Bacteria > Bacteroidota > Bacteroidia > Bacteroidales > Bacteroidaceae > Bacteroides. Next base: position 70,692 of record DKPN01000067.1, on the reverse strand, counting down.
TAAAAAGGAATTCGTAGATTAAAAATCTAATTTGGCACGATTCAAAAAAGCTACTGTCTTGCGTATTTCTTGATACATCACAATATCTTCGTCAATAAATGGCACCTCTTTGCGATACTCTTTTAGGAATCTTTCTAATATCGGCGATGTTTTTTCGGGACGGCGAAATTCGATGCCTTGTGCAGCATTCATCAACTCTATAGCTAGAATATATTCTAAATTGGCCATCACTTTATATAACTTAGTAGCGGCATTGGCTCCCATACTCACATGATCTTCTTGTCCGTTGGATGATACGATTGAATCGCTCGAAGCGGCATAACAGTACATCTTATTTTGACTCACCATAGAGGCAGCTGTATATTGCGGAATCATGAAACCGGAGTTTAATCCGGGATTGGCCACCAAAAACTCGGGCAGCTCGCGCAATCCCATGATAAGTTGCGCTACTCTACGCTCCGATATATTGCCTAGTTCGGCCAAAGCAATAGCAAGAAAATCGTAAGATATTGCCAAGGGTTGTCCATGAAAGTTGCCACCCGAAATAATTCGATCTTCATCGGGGAAAATAGTAGGATTGTCGGTTACCGAATTAATCTCGGTAAGCAAAACAGACGCTACGTAATTGATAGCATCTTTTGTGGCACCATGCACCTGAGGTATGCAGCGAAAAGAATAGGGATCTTGAACATGTTTTTTAGGATGAGCGATAATTTCGCTTCCTTCGAGCAACTTGCGAAATGTAGCTCCGGTCTCGATTTGCCCTTGATGCGGGCGAATTTGTTGAATGCAATCCATAAATGGCTCGATGCGACCATCGAAAGCTTCGAGTGAAAGTGCGGCTATCAAGTCGGCTTTCTTGGCCAATCGGAAAGCTTTTAAAATAGCAAATACACCATTGGCACTCATAAACTGGGTACCATTGAGCAATGCAAGCCCCTCTTTACTTTTCAACTTAACAGGTTCCCAACCAAACTCATCGAGCACACTGATTGCTTCGCGTTTTTTTCCTTTATAATATACATCGCCAACCCCAATGAGTGGTAAAAACAGATTGGCTAAGGGTGCTAAATCGCCAGATGCTCCCAATGAGCCGCGATCATAAACGATGGGCATCACATCATTATTAAAGAAGTCGAGAATACGCTGCACAGTAACCAATTGCACCCCGCTATGACCGAGCGATAAAGCATGTGCCTTAAACAACATCATCAATTTAATAATAACGGGACTTATTTCATCGCCTACACTGCATGCATGACTCTTGATAAGATTTTCTTGCAATGTTCCTAACTCATCGGGCGAAATTGTTTTGTTGCAAAGCGATCCGAAACCGGTAGTGATGCCATATAGCGGAACATCCGATTCGGAAATTTTACGGTCGAGATATTCGCGACAACGAACAATTCGCTGTTTGGCCTCGGGTGACAATTCTAGCTTTAGATTTTCGTTTATGATACGCTCAATGGTATCAAAGTTCAGACGTTCCGAACCTACATAATATACGTTGTTCATAGGCTTAATTGTTGTTTTACGGTATCCATCAATTCTTGTTCGGCCTTGCATGCTTTCATCTCAAGCCGATCGGCTTCATCAAACAATTCTTCGGCATAGGCTTTATCATCGAGCGACCCTAGGTTGATACGCACATTCATCAAAGCTGCCAACACTGCTGTACGTGCCGACATCATGGCTACACAGGCATCCGTCACCGCATTTTTATTGCCATAACGAGCCACATCGTTAATGATGGTCATCAATTCAAAAGCCTTACGAGCTACTTGCATAGGCACGAGGGCAGCATAACGGGTAGCATCTTGTATGGCTTGATGACGATATGATTTTTCTTCATTGGTTGCTTTGGGCAGTTTGTAGCTGTCGAACACTTCGAAGTAGGCCTGTGCATCGCGATCTACGTCTTGCAAAAATGTAGACTGATTGCGCATGGCCAATGACTGGATACGTTCCATCAAGGCTTCATGTTGGGCATAGTTCTTTTTTCCTATGGTGAGTCCGGCTACCATAGCGGTGAGCGATGCCGCGATTGCACCATTTAAGGCAGCTATACTTCCGCCACCGGGAACAGGCTCACTGCCTGCCACTTTATTCATAAATTCGGTTACTGTAAAATCGACTAACATGATATTGAAATTTAAAGGTTATTGTTTTGATTTAATTACTGTTTTAACAGATATTGCAAAATCGATAATCAACTCACTTATTAGGTGCATCTTAGGGCTTGTTTTATCGATTAAAGCATAAATACATGGGCATGTTTTATTGCAACACATGGGCATGTAAAGGTATAAAACATGGGCGTGTAGTAATGCACTACATGGGAATGTTGTTGCGATAGCCCCACTCCATGGTAGATGTCACTTCAATATTTCCCCTCTTTTTATGGTATGCTTCACCGAGTTCATTGCCGTATAGTAGGGCAACACAGCAGGTGTATCGGTGTCGAGTACTACGAGATCGCCCCACTTCCCTACTTCTATGCTACCGGTTTTGTGTGCCATATTGAGAGCGGCAGCACCATTTAAGGTAAGTGCAGTGATAGCCTCTTCGACGGTGAGATGCATATAGATGCAAGCCAAGGCAAAGAGTAGCGGTATAGAACCTGAGCAACAACTACCGGGATTCAAATCGGTAGCCAATGCCACCGCACACCCGGCATCAATCATTTCGCGTCCGCGGGCATAGGGTTCACGTAGTGTGAAGGCCGTAAGCGGTAGTAATGTAGCAACTACATTGCTTTGTGCCAATGCTCGTATGCCTTCGTCGGAGGCATGCAACAGATGATCGGCACTTAGAGCCTGCAACCTTGCAGCCAACTGCGCACCACCCAAACTTACAATTTCGTCGGCATGGAGCTTAATGCCAAATCCCATCGCTTTGGCAGCGGAAAGCAATTGATACGACTCTTCGATGGTAAAAACACCTTGCTCGCAAAACACATCACAATTCTGAGCCAACGATTGCTCTTTGATCAATGGCAACATGTGTTGTATTAGAAAGTCGATATATGTCTGCCGACAATCGGTATACTCGTGGGGCAAAGCATGTGCTCCCATAAAAGTGGTGGCAATGTCTACCTTATGATTGGGGTCGCTATTGATGGCTTGCATTACTTTGAGCTGCATCAATTCGGTGTCGCAATCGAGTCCGTAGCCGCTTTTACCCTCGACGGTGGTAACTCCCATTTTACTCATGGCATCTATAAACCATTCGGCTTTGTTCTTTAGCTCATCGAAAGAGGCTTCGCGAGTAGCTCGAACGGTATTGAAAATGCCACCTCCTCGCTCCATGATACTCATGTAACTATCGCCATTGATTCGCCACAGAAACTCTTCGGGACGATACCCTCCAAACACAAGATGGGTATGCGAATCGATGAAACCGGGCAACAATACATTGCCTTGAACATCGAGTATTTCGTAGCCAGACTTATTGCCGGGCAAATTGGGGCCGACATAGGTAATGATACCCTCGGTGATTTCGACAGTACCTCGGTTGATGTGGAGCATTTCAGTCATCTCTTTACCACGGCGGGCAGCAGTGCCTTGTGGAGTGATGATATGTGCATTCTTTATGATTAGGTTGTTCATAAATCGTTTACTCCATGATGCGTGCTTCGAGCACCTGTTGCATTGAAAAATCTTCTAAACCTAGATAATAAGATGCGGTATCAATGAGTGCTTCCATCGGTACCAATCCTATAATTTCGCTTCCTACAATGGTTACGCCATATCGACGGGCTTCGATACGCACCAACTCGAAAGCTCGGTATAGAGCAGTCTTGGTGTAGTCGGTCATATTAATCGAAACCTGAGTGATGCCTCTGTCTTTCAACTCTACTCCCATGGCTTTGCAATAACGTAGCCCACCCCCTATGAAACGTATTTTTTTGGCAATGTCGGTGGCAATTTCTAAATTGGGTGTATTGAGGTTGATATTGTAAGCCACCAATGGCATGCGAGCACCTATAGCTACAACTCCTGCAGTAGGATGACACTGAGCCGGTCCGAAATCGGGATACCATTCGGGCTGCATTATCTTAGTAGCCATCCCTTCGAACTCGCCCTTACGCACCGCAGCCAAATTTTCGCGATGTGGAGCCGTTGCCGATTTCTCGTATAAAAATACCGGCAGTTGATAACTACTCGCTACACGCTCTGCCAGTTTTTTGGATAATGCAATCGCATCGTCCATTGTTACATTTTTAATTGGAATGAAGGGTACTACATCGACTGCACCCATTCGTGGATGTTGCCCGTGATGTTGATTTAAATCAATCAGTTGCATAGCCACGCCAATAGCTTCGAACAAAGCATCACATAGTGCTTCGGGTTCGCCCACTAATGTTACGACCAATCGATTATGATCTTCATCATTACTATAATCGAGCAACTTCACGCCGTTTTTGGCACGAAAGGGTGCTACTATTTTATCTATCTTTTCAAGATCGCGACCTTCACTAAAATTGGGTACGCACTCTACTATTTTGTTCCAAGTCATAGTTTTTCGTTGATTAGTTGGTTAATGTATTGCTCATCGGCTACGAAGGGCATTGTTATTTGATAATCTGCTTGATGATTGTTATTGAAGTTTTGGGTAGTTTGCATGGCATGTTGATTGCGGGCCCACGAACGACGAGCTACACCCCCCATCACATCCCAAAGCATGGCACTGCGAAGTATCTCATCAACTCGATTACTGCCATCGCAAACCATTCCGAACCCACCGTTAATAGCTTTGCCGATGCCTACTCCACCCCCATTATGCAAAGCAACAAGGCTCATGCCTCGGGCACAGTTTCCGGCAAAACACTGCACGGCCATATCTGCCATAATATTGCTTCCGTCTTTAATATTGGATGTTTCGCGAAAAGGAGAATCGGTGCCACTCACATCGTGATGGTCGCGTCCTAACATGATAGGACCTACCTCGCCATTGCGAACCATCTCATTGAATCGCAAGGCTATCTTTAATCGCCCTTCGGCATCTTGATATAAAATGCGAGCTTGCGTGCCCACCACCAATTTATTTTTTTCGGCATCACGTATCCAGTTATAATTGTCCATATCCTGGCCACGACGATTGGGGTCGATGCACTCCATAGCGGCACGGTCGGTTTTTACCAAATCGTCATGCTGCCCACTTAAACAAACCCACCTAAAAGGGCCATAACCATAATCAAATAGTTCGGGGCCCATAATATCTTCTACATAACTAGGCCAGATAAACCCACTTTGCACATCGTTGGGGTTGCGAGCAATTTCGATTACACCGGCATCGAAAATCGCTTTCATAAAGGAGTTGCCATAATCAAAAAAGTAAGTTCCGCGGCGAACCAACTGTTTAATGACTTCGAAATGGCGATGCAAAGTTTCGTCGACCAACTGTTTGAATATTTCTGGACGATCGTGCAACATCTGGGTACGTTCATCAAATGTGAGCTGCACCGGACAGTAACCGCCTTCGTAAACAGCATGACATGAAGTTTGATCGGACAAAAGATGAATGGTCACATTATTTTTAACGGCATAGTCAAGAAGATCGACAATATTGCCATGATAAGCTATGGATATAGGTTGGCCGTTGAGCATCGATTGATGCGCCAAAGCAAAGGCTTCACCACATTGATGGGCCACGTGGCCTACCCAACCTTGTTGATAGCGTGTTTCAATTCGAGATAGATCGACTTCGGCAATGATACAGGCAGCACCAGCTATTTCGGCAGCTTTGGGCTGTGCGCCACTCATGCCACCCAACCCTGAAGAGACAAACAGATATCCACGCAAATCTCCATCTTGTGGAATGCCTAATTTCATTCGTCCTGCATTAAGGAGAGTGTTGAAGGTGCCATGAACAATGCCTTGAGGCCCGATGTACATCCATCCGCCGGCAGTCATTTGTCCATAATTGGCTACACCTAGTTGCATGGCTGTATGCCAATCGTGTGGATTGTCGAACATCCCTATCATCATAGCATTGGTAATGATAACTCTTGGAGCGTTGGGATGCGATTTGAAAAGTCCTAAAGGATGGCCCGACTCGATAACAAGGGTTTGGTCTTGAGTCAACTCTTCTAAATACATTTTTATCAGACGATATTGCATCCAGTTTTGACAAACCTGCCCCGTCTCTCCGTAGGTAACCAACTCGTATGGATAAAGCGCTATATCGAAGCATAGATTATTATCAATCATCACTTGAAAAGCTTTGCCTTCAATACAATTACCTCTATAGCAATCGATAGGAAGGGCTTTTAAATCGCCTTCGGGACGATATCTATAACCATATATGCGCCCATAATTGTGGAGTTCATCTAAAAACTCTTCGGCCATAACGGAGTGTAGATCATTTGGAATATATCGTAAGGCGTTGCGCAACGATAAGGATGTTTGTTCGGGTGTGAGGGTAAAACCACGGTCGGGAGCACGCCTTATATCTTTTACAAACGAAGGGTATTTGGGCAGTGTGTTGCTTAAAGCTATTTTCATAACAAAGAGTGATAAGGTTTACAATCTGTCATTACAACAGTAGATTTATGTTGTCGCAATATATAAATAATGATTTAATATCCAAAAAAATAAAGCAATTAATATCATTCTGATCAATTTAATAATTTAGAAGTGCTACATTGAAGGGGCGATTTAAGGTGTCTATGTAAAAAATTAGAGGGATATGATTATATTTGAACAAAATTTGTAATATGAAAAACGAGAATCAACTAACTGAACTATACCGTCAACGAGTAAAAGAAAGTACGGTGAAGATAAAACACAAACGCAAACAAATACATCGCATCGGAACTCTTAAGCTTCTTATGTTTGTAGCTGCAATCGCATCTATTGTATTTACTTGGGACATGGGATGGCAATATGTATTACCTGTAATAGTAGGAAGTATAATAATATTTGTGGCTACATCAAAATATCATAGCCAACTATTTTATGAAAAAGATTACTGGGAAAAACAGCGGGATATCAACGAAAAAGAGATACGGTTGTTGGATTATGATTTCAGGGACCTGGAGAATGGAAATGAATTTATCGATTCAAAGCATTTGTATACTTTCGATTTAGATGTATTTGGCGACAATTCTCTATTTCAGTACATCAACAGAACATGTACTACGATGGGCAAACGGATGTTGGCATATGAACTGCAACACCATCTCGAAAATAAAGAGGAAATAGAAAAGAGGCAAGCAGCTGTGAAAGAGTTAACAGATAGCATTGATTTCAGACAACATTTCAACACAATAGGCCTTTTGTATAAGGGAAAGAAAGCAGATGAGGAAGAAATAACTTCATGGGCTAAATCGAAAAGTAGTTTCTATCGTAAGCCTTTATTAAGGTTATTACCTTATACAGCACTGTTATTAAACGCTGCAATGCTACTATTGGCATACTTCGAGGTTTTGTCGATTAGCTACTTTTCGTTTGTGTTTTGTAGTTTGATATGTGTTAGCATCGCCTTTACACGTCGGATTAGCAAGATTCAATCGCAGTACGGGAGAAAGCTGGACATATTGTCAACTTATGCGCAATTGATTGAAATCGTAAATAGACAGAAATTCACATCAACAAACTTGATAAAAATAAAGAATGCACTGAAAGTAGATAGTATAAATGCCGCAGATATAATAGGGCAGTTGGCGAAAGAGATGCACACGTTAGACCAAAGAAATAATGTTTTAGTGAATCTATTATTAAATGGATTATGCTTCTGGGAACTATACCAAATGATGAAAATAGAAAGATGGAAAACAAAATATGGTAATGAAATATCGAGGTGGTTGAATGCTATTGGTGAGATGGATGCATACAATTCGTTGGCAAATTTTGCATTTAATCATCCGGAATATGTATATGCAAAAATCAGCACTCAACCTTTTGTTTGTATTGGAAAAGGGCTCGGCCATCCGTTGATGCATCGTGACAAATGTGTTTGCAATGATATTGATATGACGAAACGTGAATATTTTAATATCATAACCGGAGCCAATATGGCAGGCAAAAGTACTTACTTACGAACCATTGGAGTTAATTATCTCCTAGCATGTATGGGCCTACCGGTTTGGGCGAAAGAGATGGAGGTTTATCCGGCTAAATTAATTACAAGTCTTCGTACAAGCGATTCATTGAAAGATAGTGAATCGTATTTCTATGCTGAATTAAAACGACTGAAATTGATTATCGATTTGCTCGCAAATGGGCAAGAGATGTTTATTATACTGGATGAAATACTGAAAGGAACAAATTCTATAGATAAACAACGGGGATCGTTGGCATTGATTGAGCAATTCATTAAACTTAAATCGAATGGCATTATAGCAACTCATGATTTAATGTTGGGTGAACTAAAAACTAAATTCACAAACAACATCAGCAATTATTGCTTCGAGGCCGACATTATATTAGATGAACTGGAGTTTAAATATAAAATGAGAGAGGGCATTGCACAAAATATGAATGCATGCTTTTTAATGAAGAAAATGGGTATAGCTATTATAGATTAAGCTTATACCATCTAAATATCGATAGGATACAAAATAATAAAGGTCACTCTTATTAAGAGTGACCTTTGCTTAGCTATATGGAAATAATTGGTATTATTCAGCTTTTGGTTCTTCAGTTGCAGGAGTTTCTACAGCAGGAGCAGCTTCAACAGCTTTCTTAGAACGACGAGTACGTGTAGCTTTTTTAGCAACTTTATCTTTCGCCATGTTCTCGTTGTAGTCAACTAGTTCAATGAAACACATTTCAGCGTTATCACCTAAACGATTACCTGTTTTGATAATACGAGTGTAACCACCTGGACGATCTGCAATTTTAACAGAAATTTCTTTGAAAAGTTCTGTAACTGCAAATTTGTCTTGTAAATTGCTAAATACAACACGACGTGAGTTAGTAGTGTCTTCTTTAGATTTTGTAATCAAAGGCTCAACAAATTTTTTCAAAGCTTTAGCCTTCGCTACAGTCGTAGTGATTCTTTTGTGCTTAATCAAAGAACATGCCATATTAGACAACATAGCACTTCTATGAGAAGCAGTACGACCTAAATGATTGAATTTTTTATTATGTCTCATTTTTTATTCTTTATCTAATTTAAATTTAGAAATATCGGTTCCAAACGACAGATTCAGACCTTCCAGCAAATCATCAAGCTCGGTAAGCGATTTCTTTCCGAAGTTTCTGAACTTCAATAAGTCAGTTTTATTGAATTGAACTAAATCACCTAATGTTTCAACATCTGCCGCTTTCAAACAGTTAAGTGCGCGTACAGAAAGATCCATGTCAACAAGTTTAGTTTTCAATAATTGACGCATATGAAGTACCTCTTCATCGAATTCTTCATTACCATCAATGTCAGTAGTCTCGAGAGTGATTTTCTCATCTGAGAATAACATAAAGTGGTGAATAAGAATTTTAGCTGCTTCTTTCAAAGCATCCTTCGGATGTATGGAACCATCAGTTGCAATTTCAAGTACTAATTTTTCATAGTCAGTCTTCTGTTCAACACGGAAGTTTTCTATGCTATACTTTACGTTGCGGATTGGTGTGTAAATTGAATCGATAGCAATAACATTAACATCGGTGCAATATTCACGATTTTCGTCAGCAGGTACATATCCACGACCTTTATTGATAGTGATATCTATCTGCATAGTCGCTTTGGCATCTAAATGGCAAATAACTAATTCAGGATTTAACACTTCAAATCCAGTCAAATACTTACCTATGTCACCTGCTTTAAATTCACTTGAATTCTCGATCGTAATGCTAACTTTCTCACTTTCGAATTCTTCTACTACTTGTTTGAATCTAACTTGTTTTAGATTCAAGATAATGTTGGTCACATCTTCTTTTACGCCTGGTACACTAGAAAACTCATGCTCAACACCTTCTATTTTAATAGTAGTGATAGCAAAACCTTCTAATGATGAAAGAAGAATACGGCGCAAAGCATTACCTACAGTAATACCGAACCCGGGTTCTAGCGGACGGAATTCGAATTTACCGAATTTTTGATCCGCTTCCAACATTAAAACTTTATCAGGTTTTTGAAATGCTAATATCGCCATGAAATTAATTATTATTTAGAATACAATTCAACGATCAAATGCTCTTTAATATTCTCAGGAATATCTGCACGCTCAGGTGTGTGAAGCAATTTACCTACTTTCGTAGTTTCGTCCCACTCTAACCATGGATATTTGCTGTGATTGAAACCTGTTAGTGAGTTAGCTACTACTTCTAAAGATTTAGATCTTTCACGAACACCAACTAATTGGCCTGGTTTAACAGCATATGAAGGAATATTTACAACTTTACCATCAACAGTAACATGCTTGTGGCTTACTAATTGACGAGCAGCAGCACGTGTAGGAGCAATACCTAAACGGTAAACGATGTTATCTAAACGAGCTTCTAACAATTGAAGTAGTACCTCACCGGTAATACCTTTTGCAGTAGCTGCTTTTTCGAACAAGTTACGGAATTGCTTCTCTAAAACTCCATAAGTATATTTTGCTTTTTGCTTTTCGCGCAACTGTATACCATATTCTGAAGTTTTTCTTTTTCTTGAATTACCATGTTGTCCGGGAGGATAGTTCTTTTTTGATAAAACTTTATCAGCTCCAAAGATTCCTTCACCAAACTTACGGGCGATTCTTGATTTTGGTCCAGTATATCTAGCCATTTCTTTAAATATTAAATTGTTTTTTTCGTATACTCAATTTGTTACAGCCGCGATTACAGAGAAGAAAAAGATGTAATCCAAAAACAAAATCAAGTATCTTATTATTAAAGGTAATTATTAAACTCTACGTCTTTTTGGAGGACGACAACCATTGTGTGGCAATGGAGTAACATCAACGATTTCTGTTACTTCGATACCTGCACCATGGATTGTACGGATAGCTGACTCACGTCCGTTACCTGGTCCTTTAACATAAGCTTTTACCTTTCTCAAACCAAGATCGAATGCTATTTTAGCACAATCTTGTGCAGCCATTTGTGCTGCATAAGGAGTGTTCTTTTTAGAACCTCTAAATCCCATTTTTCCAGCAGAAGACCAAGAGATGATCTGCCCTTCACTGTTTGCAAGAGAAACAATAATATTGTTGAAAGATGAATGAACGTGTAATTGTCCATTAGCGTCTACTTTCACATTTCTCTTTTTTGCTGCAACTGTTTTCTTTGCCATATCAACAATTATTATTTAGTAGCTTTTTTCTTATTAGCAACGGTTTTCTTTCTTCCCTTACGAGTACGTGCGTTGTTCTTAGTGCTTTGACCTCTTACAGGCAAACCAATACGGTGACGCACACCTCTATAACAACCAATATCCATTAAACGTTTAATGTTCAATTGGATTTCAGAACGAAGATCACCTTCAACTTTATAGTCTGCTCCAATAATCTCACGAATCTTAGCAGCCTGATCATCAGTCCAGTCTTTAACTTTGATATCTTTGTCAATGCCAGCTTGATCCAAAATTTTAGCTGCACTACTACGACCTATACCATATACATAGGTCAACGCTATTTCACCTCTTTTGTTTTGAGGTAAATCTACACCAACTATTCTTATAGCCATATACTAAATTATTTTTTTTGCAAAAATAATAAATTATCCTTGACGTTGTTTATACTTAGGATTTTTCTTGTTAATAACATACAAACGGCCATTACGTCTTACGATCTTACACTCTGGCGTACGTTTTTTTAATGATGCTCTTACTTTCATATCTTAATTTATTTATATCTAAATACAATTCTACCTTTCGATAGGTCGTAAGGAGACATTTCAACTCTTACTTTATCACCTGGTAATATTTTAATGTAATGCATTCTCATTTTACCAGAAATATGAGCAGTAATTTCATGTCCATTTTCCAATTCTACTCGAAACATTGCGTTTGACAATGCTTCAACTATCACTCCATCTTGTTCTATTGCAGATTGCTTTGCCATATCAAATATCTTTATTTCCTAAAACTTGTTCTATAAATTCAAACGAAGAAAGTATATCAGCTTTACCTGTATTGATTGCTATAGTATGCTCAAAATGAGCGGCTATTTTGCGATCTCTTGTTCTAACAGTCCAACCGTCATTCTCCATTATAACTTGCTTATCGCCCATTGTAATCATGGGCTCTATTGCTATGCATAATCCTTTTTTTAGTAGCGTACCGGTACCACGACGTCCAAAATTAGGAACTTGAGGTTCTTCGTGCATTTCATGGCCAATGCCATGACCTACAAATTCGCGTACAACTCCATATGAATTTGATTCGCAATAATTTTGAATAGCATAACCTATGTCACCTATTCGTTTGCCGACAACAGCATTTTCTATTCCTTTATATAAGGCTTCTTTGGTTGTTTTTAATAACTTCTTAATTTCTTCGGCAACATCGCCTACACAAAATGTATAAGCAGAATCACCACAAAATCCATTCATAAAAACACCACAATCAACTGATACAACATCTCCGTCTTTCAAAATGGTATTATTGGGTATACCATGTACAACTTGTTCATTAACAGAGGTACATAAAGTTGCAGGAAATGCTTGTCCGCAATGATTGGGAAAGCCTTTAAAAGTAGGAATAGCACCATTGTCACGGATAAACTCCTCGGCAGCTTTATCAAGTTCTAGAGTAGTGACTCCAGGTTTGATTAGTTTTGCAACTTCTGCCAAGGTTTTACCCACAAGCAAATTACTTTGTCGAAGTAATTCTATCTCTTCTTCAGTTTTAAGAAATATCATTTCTAAAAAAGAATTAATAAGCAGCTACTCCTGCGCGACCCTTGATACGTCCAGATTTTAATAAGCCATCATAATGTCTCATCATTAAATGACTTTCAACCTGTTGTAGTGTATCAAGAACTACACCAACAAGAATCAATAATGAAGTTCCACCGAAGAATTGAGCAAATTCAGCTTTTACACCAAAATAACCTGCAAAAGCTGGCATGATAGCGATAAGAGCTAAGAAAAACGAACCTGGCAAAGTGATACGTGACATGATAGTGTCAATGTATTCGGCAGTTTGCTTTCCTGGCTTAATTCCTGGGATAAAACCATTATTACGTTTCATATCTTCAGCCATCTGAGTTGGATTAATTGTTATTGCAGTATAGAAATACGTAAACAATATAATCATGACAGCGAAGATGAAGTTATACCAAAATCCTGTATGATCTACTAATGCATGTGCTACTCCACTTGCTGAATTATTAGAATAACCAATAAATGCAATTGGAATAAACATTATAGCTTGAGCAAAGATAATAGGCATTACGTTCGCTGCATTTACCTTCAAAGGGATATACTGACGAGCGCCACCTACCTGTTTGCTACCAACAATTTTCTTAGCGTATTGTACAGGAATTTTACGAGCTCCTTGCACGAGCATTATAGCAGCAGCAATTACAAGCAACAAAACAATAGCCTCGAACAAGAACATAATTAGTCCACCGGCACCGGTAGATGACATTCTTGATACGACTTCTTGAAATAAAGCTTGTGGTAAACGAGCTATAATACCGATCATAATTATTAATGAAATACCATTACCAATACCTTTATCTGTGATACGCTCTCCTAACCAAAGGATAAACATACTGCCCGCGGCAAGAATAACAGTAGAGGTAATCATAAAGAAAGTCCAATCTAATGAAGCATTTAAGGAAGGTCCAGCCTGCATTTTCAGATTGATTAGATAAGAAGGAGCTTGAACCAATAAGATTGCTATGGTTAAGTAGCGAGTATATTGATTTAATTTTCTTCTACCACTCTCTCCTTCACGTTGCATTTTTTGGAAGTGCGGTACAGCCATTCCAAGCAACTGAATTACGATTGATGCAGAAATATAAGGCATAATTCCTAATGCAAAAATTGATGCATTAGAAAACGCTCCCCCGGAAAACATGTTTAACAAGGCTAATAGGCCCTCACTAGTTTGTTGATGTAGTTCTGCCAACATCGATGGGTTAATACCTGGTAATACCACGTATGAACCGAATCGATATATTGCAACAAACAATATGGTAATGAGGATCCGTTGTTTCAGATCCTCAATTTTCCATATATTCTTTAATGTTTCAATAGCTTTTCTCATTATTTAATTAGAGTTTTGTTGTTGTGCCACCTAAAGCTTCAATTGCTGCCGCTGCTGTTTTTGAAAACGCATGAGCTTCAACTTCTAGCTTAGCAGTTAAAGTTCCGTTTCCTAGAACTTTAACCATCTGATTTGAAGATACGAATCCTGCTTCAATGAAATCATTAACACCTACTTTATCAAGTTTTTTAGCTTCAGCTAATGCTTGAATTAAGTCTAGGTTAATTGCTTTATATTCTACACGATTAATATTCTTAAATCCAAATTTTGGAACACGTCTTTGAAGTGGCATTTGACCGCCTTCAAAACCTATTTTTCTTGAGTAACCAGATCTTGATTTAGCTCCTTTGTGACCGCGAGTAGATGTACCACCTAAACCTGAACCGGTACCACGACCAATTCTTTTGCGAGTCTTAGTAGAGCCATTAGCTGGTTTTAAATTACTTAAATTCATATCGTAATTATTTTATATTCAACAAATTATTACTCAACTACAACCACTAAGTGTTTCACTTTAGTGATCATCCCTAGAATTGAAGGAGTACTTTCGTGCTCAACTACACGGTTAAGTTTACGAAGACCAAGTGCATCCAAAGTTCTTTTTTGATCGATTGGAGCACCAATTCTACTTTTAACTTGTTTAATTTTAATAGTTGCCATAAATTATCTCCTTATCCTCTAAATACTTTTTCAACACTGATACCTCTGTTTTGAGCAACCATTCTCGCATCGCGCATCTCACCTAAAGCTAAAATTGTAGCTTTAACCAAGTTATGGGGATTTGAAGAACCTTTTGATTTAGCCAAAACGTCAGTAATACCAACACTCTCTAGAACGGCACGCATCGCACCACCTGCTACAACACCAGTACCGTGTGAAGCTGGTTTGATAAATACCTCTGCACCACCAAATCTAGCAGTTTGTTCGTGAGGTACAGTACCTTTTAATACTGGAACGCGAGTTAAGTTTTTCTTTGCTGATTCAACTCCTTTTGCAATAGCTGCTGTTACTTCACCAGCCTTACCAAGACCCCAACCGATAATTCCATCTTCGTTACCAACAACCACAATAGCAGAGAAGCTAAAAGTTCTACCACCTTTTGTTACCTTAGTAACACGATTGATAGCAACAAGTCTGTCTTTAAGTTCGATATCGTTTGAGATTTTTACTCTATTATTCATACCTGCCATGATGATTAAAATTTAAGTCCACCTTTACGAGCAGCATCAGCTACCTCTTTAATTCTCCCGTGATATAAGTAACCATTACGGTCAAATACAACTTCAGTTATGCCAGCTTCTTGCGCTTTTTTCGCAATTAGTTCGCCAACGTTAGCAGCTTGTTCTTTTTTGTTTACTTTATCAGTCATTCCTAAAGAAGAAGCAGCAGCTAAAGTTTTACCTGTCAAATCATCAATGATTTGTACATAAATTTGCTTGTTACTTCTGAATACGCTCATACGAGGACGTTCTGTTGTACCTGATATTTTATTGCGTACTCTATATTTAATCTTAATTCGTCTTTCTAATTTTGTTGTCATAATAATACTTATTTAAAATTATTTAGCGCCTGCAGATTTACCAGACTTTCTACGAATGATTTCGCCAACAAACTTAATACCTTTACCTTTATAAGGCTCTGGCTTACGGAAAGAACGTATTTTAGAGCAAACTTGACCAAGCAATTGTTTATCGCAAGATTCTAAAATTATAAGAGGATTCTTATTTCTTTCTGTTTTGGTTTCAACTTTAATTTCAGCAGGTAACTGGATGAAAATAGGGTGAGTATAACCTAAAGAAAGTTCTATTATATTTCCTTGGTTTGATGCACGATAACCTACACCAACCAATTCTAATTCTTTCTTATAGCCTTCAGACACACCTACAACCATATTATAGACTAATGCACGATATAAACCGTGGAAAGCATGTTTTTGCTTTGCGTTATCTTGCATTAATTTATCGTTCTCACTCAAAGTTAGAGTACCATCTTCAATAGTAACATTGATAGCAGGGTTAACATATTGACTTAATTCACCTTTAGGGCCTTTTACGGTAACCACATCGTCTTTTAAAGTAACAGTAACACCAGCAGGGATACTAATGGGTAATTTTCCTATTCTTGACATTGCAATTCCTCCTATTAATAAACATAACACAATACTTCACCACCGATTTTAAGATCAGCAGCTTCTTTGTCTGTCATTACACCTTTGGAAGTAGATATTATTGCAATACCCAAACCATTAATAACACGCGGCATATCTTTGTAACCAGTATACTGACGTAAACCTGGTGAAGATATTCTTTGCAATTTTTTAATTGCATTTACTTTGTTTACTGAGTCATACTTCAAAGCAATTTTGATTGTACCTTGAGGACCCTCTGCTACAAACTTATAATTAAGGATGTAGCCTTTGTCAAAAAGAATTTTTGTAATTTCTTTTTTAAGATTTGATGCTGGAATTTCAACAATTCTGTGCTTTGCACCAATTGCATTCCGCAATCTCGTTAAATAATCTGCTATTGGATCAGTCATATATAAATAATTTAAATTGATCAGGCTGCCCTGACAATATTTAATATTAAATTACCAGCTTGCTTTTTTAACACCTGGAATAAGGCCGTTTGAAGCCATTTCGCGAAACTGAATTCTTGAGATACCGAATTGACGGATATATCCTTTAGGACGACCTGTCAATTTACAACGGTTATGCAAACGAACTGGAGACGCGTTTTTAGGTAGACTTTGAAGTCCTTCATAATCACCGTCTTTTTTCATTTGAGCTCTTTTTTCAGCGTATTTAGCAACTAATTTAGCACGTTTAACTTCACGAGCCTTCATTGATTCCTTTGCCATATCAGTCTTTTTTAGCGTTTTTGAATGGTAAACCAAATTCTTTTAATAAAGCATACCCTTCTTCATCTGTTTTTGCAGTTGTCACAAAGGTAATATTCATTCCAAGAATTTTTGAAATACTATCAATATTAATTTCTGGGAAAATAATTTGCTCTTGGATACCTAGAGTGTAGTTTCCTTTACCGTCGAATTTGCTTTCAATTCCTTTGAAGTCACGAATACGAGGCAAAGCAACGCGAACTAGTTTTTCCAAAAACTCATACATTCTCTCACGACGAAGAGTTACCATGACACCGATAGGCATTTTTTTACGTAACTTAAAGTTCGCGATATCTTTACGAGAAATAGTAGCAACTGCTTTTTGACCAGTGATTGCTGTCATTTCGTTGATAGCAACCTCAATGATTTTCTTATCAGCAACAGCCATACCTAAACCTTGATTGATAACAATCTTTTTAAGTACAGGAATTTGCATTGATGAAGAATACTCAAATTGCGACTTTAGTGCAGGCGCGATGCGCTCTGCATACTCTTTCTTAAGGCTTGCAGTATTACTCATTATTTAATCTCCTCTCCTGATTTTTTAGAATAACGCACTAAAGTTCCTTCAGAACTCAATTTTCTACCAATACGTGTTGCTTTTCCAGTTTTTGCATCAACTGGATTCAAATTAGAGATATGGATAGAAGCTTCTTGCTTCACGATACCCCCTTGTGGATTCTTAGCATTAGGTTTGGTGCTTTTAGATACCATGTTGATACCTTCAACAATAGCACGACCTTTTTTTACTAAAACCTGCAATACGCGACCAGTTTTACCCTTGTCTTCACCAGAGTTAACGTAAACTGTATCGCCTTTTTTAATATGTAATTTACTCATTACTTAAATCTTTTACAAAATTAAAGTACCTCAGGTGCTAATGACACAACTTTCATGTTTGTAGCACGAAGTTCACGTGCTACTGGACCGAAAATACGACTACCTCTGATTTCACCTGCGTTATTTAATAATACACAAGCATTATCATCAAAACGTATATAAGAACCATCAGGACGACGGATTTCTTTTTTAGTACGTACGATCAAAGCTTTTGACACTACACCTTTTTTAACATCACCTGAAGGGATAACACTTTTCACGGAAACAACGATTACGTCACCCACTGAAGCGTAACGACGACGTGTTCCACCTAAAACGCGGATACAAAGTGCTTCTTTTGCTCCACTGTTATCACATACTGTAAGTCTGGATTCTACTTGTATCATAATTACTTAGCTCTTTCAATTATTTCTACCATTCTCCATCTCTTAGTCTTGCTCAAAGGACGAGTTTCCATTATGCGTACTGTATCACCTACATTACATTCATTTTTTTCATCATGAGCATGGTATTTCTTAGTCTTGCTAACGAACTTACCATAGATGGGGTGTTTTTCTTTAAACTTAGCTGCTACTGTAATGGTTTTATCCATTTTAGTGCTTAACACTACCCCAGTTCTTTCTTTTCTTAAATTTCTTGCTTCCATCAAGCCCGATTATTTATTGTTAAGTTCTCTATCACGCAACTCTGTTTTCATGCGCGCAATCGTTCTGCGTAAATGTTTAATTTGCGCAGGATTTTCTAAAGGAGAAATAGCATGGTTAATAACCATTTGGTTATAATTTACTACTTCAGCTTCGATTCTTTCTGCTAAGTCAGCAGTAGACATTTCTTTAATTTCTGCAGTTTTCATAAACATTACGCATTTTGATTTTGAATATCATAATCACGTCTTACTACAAATTTAGTAGTAATAGGAAGTTTTTGAGCAGCCAAACGAAGTGCTTCGCGAGCGATTTCGTAAGATACACCTTCAGCTTCAATAATGATACGTCCTGGTGTCACTGGAGCAACAAATCCTTCTGGGGCACCTTTACCCTTACCCATACGCACATCGGCTGGTTTACGAGTAATTGGTTTATCAGGGAAAATTCTGATCCAAATTTGACCTTGACGTTGCATATATCTTGTTACTGCAATACGAGCAGCTTCAATTTGACGGCCTGTAATCCATTTAGTTTCCAAGGCCTTGATACCAAAAGAGCCGAACGCCAATTGGTTACCGCGTTGAGCGATACCCTTTTGACGACCCTTTTGTTGTCTTCTGAATTTTGTCTTTTTCGGTTGTAACATAATTCGTTAAATTAATCGTTTAGCGATTATTTTTCTTTCTTTTGAAGTTTTTACCGCCGCCTTGGTTATTATTATTACCACGACCACTTTCTTTGCTTTGTGTAAAGTTTGGAGCTAATTCTCTCTTGCCATAAACTTCACCTCTACAAATCCAAACTTTGATACCTAACAATCCTACTTTAGTCAACGCTTCAGCATGACAGTAATCGATATCAGCGCGGAAAGTATGCAACGGAGTTCTTCCTTCTTTGTACATCTCAGAACGAGCCATTTCAGCTCCATTCAAACGTCCAGAGATTTGAATTTTAATACCTTCAGCACCCATACGCATTGTATTTGCGATAGCCATTTTAATAGCACGGCGATAGGCAATTTTACCCTCAACTTGACGAGCAATGTTATTTGCAACGATTACAGCATCAAGTTCTGGTCTTTTCACTTCAAAGATATTGATTTGAATATCTTTGTCGGTGATCTTTTTCAACTCTTCTTTTAACTTATCAACTTCTTGACCACCTTTACCGATAATGATACCTGGGCGAGCAGTACAAACTGTGATTGTTACAAGTTTCAACGTACGTTCAATAACAATTCTTGAAACGCTTGCTTTAGCAAGTCTCGCATTAAGATATTTACGGATTTTGCTATCTTCCAGCAATGCATCTCCGTAATCATTTCCACCATACCAGTTAGAATCCCATCCTCTGATAATTCCTAAACGGTTGCTTATTGGATTAACTTTTTGTCCCATCTACCTTAATTTAATCTACGTTATTACTTTTAGAATCAACGAACAGCGTAACATGGTTTGAACGCTTACGAATTCTGTAACCTCTACCCTGTGGAGCTGGTCTCATTCTTTTAAGAGTAGCACCACCATCAACATAAACCTTTGTTACAAATAATTCTCCGCTTTCGGCTTTACGCTCGTTTTTTTGCTCCCAGTTAGCAATTGCAGAGCGAAGTAGTTTCTCCACTCTAGCAGAAGCTTCTTTAGAAGAAAACTTCAGTACACCAAGTGCTTTGTTTACTTCCATCCCGCGAATCATGTCAGCCACAAGACGCATTTTGCGAGGAGAAGTAGGAACATTTTGCAATTTGGCAAAATACATGGTTTTAAGGGCTTCTTTTCTTTTATCAGCCGATATTTTTTTTCTTGCTCCCATTATATTTATTACTTTATTATTTCAAATAAGTCCTGTTATCTTTTCTTATTACCAGAGTGACCACGGAAAGTACGAGTTGGAGCGAATTCGCCTAACTTGTGACCTACCATATTTTCGGTAACATATACAGGAATAAATTTATTTCCGTTATGAACTGCAACTGTGTGCCCTACGAAGTCTGGCGAAATCATAGAAGCTCTGGCCCATGTTTTAACAACATTTTTTTTACCAGCTTCATTCATCGCAAGTACTTTCTTTTCGAGCTTAACGTTGATATACGGACCTTTTTTTAATGAACGACTCATAGTTTATTCAATTAATCAGATTACTTCTTTCTTCTCTCAATAATATACTTAGACGATTGTTTCTTAGGAGCTCTTGTTTTAAGACCCTTAGCGTACAATCCTTTACGAGATCTTGGGTGTCCACCAGATGAACGTCCTTCACCACCACCCATTGGGTGATCAACCGGGTTCATTACAACACCACGGTTACGAGGACGACGTCCTTGCCAACGTGAACGTCCTGCCTTACCAGAACATTCCAATCCATGATCTGAGTTACCTACGCTACCGATAGTAGCTTTACAAGTACTAAGTATTTGTCTAACCTCACCTGAAGGCAATTTGATAACACAATATTTACCTTCGCGAGAAGTAAGCTGAGCAAAATTACCAGCAGAGCGAACTAATGCTGCTCCTTGTCCTGGACGTAATTCAATATTGTGAATTACTGTACCAACTGGAATATTTTGCAAAGGTAGAGCATTACCAATCTCTGGCACTGCATCTGCACCCGACATCAAAGTCGCACCAACTTGTAATCCATTGGGAGCAATAATATATCTTTTCTCACCATCAGCATAAAACAACAAAGCGATACGAGCCGAACGATTTGGATCGTATTCAATTGTTTTAACTACCGCTGGTACACCGTCTTTATTTCTCTTGAAATCGACGATACGGATCATCTTTCTGTGACCACCGCCGATGTAGCGCATTGTCATCTTACCTTCGTTGTTACGACCACCAGATGATTTTTTACCAAATACAAGAGACTTTTCTGGTACTGATGCAGTAATTTCTTCGAAAGTACCAATAATTTTATGTCTTTGCCCCGGTGTTGTGGGCTTAAATTTACGTACTGCCATTTTTATTAAATATTGCTATAAAAATCAATAGTATCACCATCCTTTAATGTTACGATAGCTTTTTTGAAAGCATTCGTACGGCCTTTGATGATACCTGCTTTAGTATAACGGCTTTTATTTTTGCCAGCATACTTTGCAGTGTTTACATCAACTACTGTAACATTGTAAAGGGCTTCAATCTCACTCTTAATTTGTAATTTATTAGCGTCAGGACGCACAACAAAGCCAAAGCGATTAAACTTGTCTGTTATTGCAGTCATTTTCTCTGTCACCAACGGTTTAATAATAATTCCCATTATCTAAGCCTCCTATTAAATTAAGATATTGTCAATAGCCGTCAAAGCGTTTTCTGTAAGCACAACAACTCCGGCATCCAATACTCTGTAAGTATTTAATCCCGAAACGGTTTGTACATTAACACTCTTAATGTTACGAGCTGACAAATATACGTTTTTATTTGCTTCTGGTAAAACCATAAGTAGTTTTTTATCAGAAACTTTAAGATTTTTTGCCATAGTAACGAAATCTTTAGTTTTAGGTGCTTCAAATGTGAAGTCTTCTAAAACAACAATGCCGTTATTTTGAGCTTTATAAGCCAAAGCTGATTTACGAGCTAAAGCTTTTACCTTTTTATTCAATTTGAAGTAGTAATCTCTTGGCTTAGGACCAAATACACGAGCACCACCAACAAGAACTGGAGAATTCATGTCACCACGACGTGCACCACCACCACCTTTTTGGCGACCGATTTTACGTGTAGATCCACTAATTTCACTTCTTTCTTTTGATTTGTGAGTACCTTGACGTTGATTAGCCATGAACTGCTTTACATCTAAGTAGATAGCATGGTCATTTGGCTCAATTCCGAAGATTGATTCGTTTAACGTAATCTTTCTTCCAGTGTCTTCACCTTTAATGTTATATACGTTAACTTCCATTATTTCTCAATTAAAACGATTGAACCTTTGCAACCTGGGATAGAACCTTTAATCAAAAGAAGGTTATGTTCCGCGATTACTTTTAATACTTGCAAATTTTGAACGGTAACTCTGTCACCACCCATTTGGCCACCCATACGCATACCTTTGAATACTTTCGCTGGATACGAACAAGCACCGATAGAACCCGGTTTACGAGCACGGTTATGTTGACCGTGAGTAGCTTGACCTACACCACCAAAACCATGTCTTTTAACAACCCCTTGGAAACCTTTACCCTTAGAAGTACCAACAACATCAACAAAGTTAGCATCATTGAATAATTCTACAGTAACTGTATCACCTAGGTTCAATTCTGTTTCAAATTCCTTGAACTCGGCCAAGTGTCTCTTTGGTGTTACTCCTGCTCTTTTGAAGTGACCCATCAAAGGTTTAGTTGTATGTTTTTCCTTTTTGTCTTGGAAACCCAACTGAACAGCTTCGTAGCCATCTTTCTCTAGTGTTTTAACTTGAGTAACAACACAAGGACCTGCTTCGATAACAGTGCATGGTACATTTTTACCATCGGCACTGAAAACGGATGTCATTCCGATTTTTTTTCCTAATAATCCTGGCATTTCACTAATTTTTAAATTATCAAACTTTAATTTCTACTTCTACACCACTTGGTAATTCAAGCTTCATCAAAGCATCTACAGTTTTAGCTGTTGAGCTATAGATGTCGATCAATCTCTTATAAGAACATAGTTCAAATTGCTCACGTGACTTTTTGTTTACGAAAGTCGAACGGTTCACAGTAAAGATTCTTTTGTGTGTTGGCAATGGAATTGGACCACTAACAATAGCACCGGTAGCCTTCACTGTTCTTACAATCTTTTCAGCTGACTTATCAACCAAGTTATGGTCGTAAGATTTTAGTTTGATTCTAATTTTCTGACTCATTGTCTTTTGTTTATTAATAATATATTAAAAGTTGAGCGCAGGCTAAGAGTCATTCGCTAGCCTGCGACTCGATTTTATTTACAGCAAATCAGCACGTCCTTTAACTTCTTCCAATACCGCTTTAGCGATAGAGTTAGAAACTTGAGCGTGATGTGAGTATGTCATAGACGATGTTGCACGACCTGAAGTAATAGTACGTAACGCAGTTACATAACCAAACATTTCAGCAAGAGGAACCATCGCTTTTACGATACGAGCACCTGAACGGCTAGATTCCATACCTTCAACTTGACCACGACGTTTGTTCAAGTCACCGATAACGTCACCCATATTCTCTTCTGGAGTTACAACTTCCAATTTCATAATAGGCTCCATCAATACAGGACCCGCTTTAGCACAAGCGCTTTTGTAAGCTTGGATAGCACAGATCTCAAATGAAAGTTGGTCAGAGTCAACAGGATGGAAAGATCCATCTGTCAAAACCACTTTCAATGAATCTAAAGGATAACCTGCTAATACGCCATTTTTCATTGCTGAAGTGAAACCTTTTTGAACTGAAGGGATAAATTCTTTTGGAATGTTACCACCTTTAACTTCGTCGATGAATTGTAGACCACCCTCTGTAAAGCTTTCGTCAACTGGACCAATCTTAACGATGATATCAGCAAACTTACCACGACCACCCGATTGTTTTTTATAAACTTCGCGTAGATCAACAGTTTTTGTAATAGCTTCTTTATAGTTAACCTGAGGTTTACCTTGGTTACATTCTACTTTAAACTCGCGTTTCAAACGGTCGATAATAATATCTAAGTGAAGCTCACCCATACCAGAGATTACTGTTTGACCACTTTGCTCGTCAGTTTTAACAGTAAATGTTGGATCCTCTTCAGCAAGTTTAGCAAGACCATTCGCAAGCTTATCCATATCTTTTTGAGTCTTAGGCTCAACAGCGATACCAATTACTGGTTCTGGGAAGTCCATAGATTCAAGAACGATCGGAGCAGATTCATCACAAAGCGTATCACCTGTACGAATATCTTTAAAACCAACACCAGCGCCAATATCACCAGCACCAATTACCTCAACAGGATTTTGCTTGTTTGAGTGCATTTGGAACAAACGTGACACACGCTCTTTTTTACCAGAACGAGCATTGTAGGTATAAGAACCCGCTTCAATTTTACCAGAGTAAACACGGAAGAAAGTCAAACGTCCTACATAAGGGTCAGTTGCAATTTTGAAAGCCAAAGCAGATGTTTTAGCATCTTCCGATGGTTCACGAGTTGCTTCTTCACCAGTATCAGGATTAGTACCTACTACAGCAGGAGTATCAAGAGGCGATGGAAGGAAAGCACAAGCATAGTCTAGCAATGTTTGTACACCCTTGTTTTTGAAAGAAGAGCCACACAACATTGGAACGATAGCCATTTGATTTGTTGCATTACGAAGAGCTCTCAACACTTCTTCTTCTGTAATAGTAGAAGGGTCGTCGAAATATTTCTCCATTAATGCATCATCATATTCAGCTATTTTTTCCAACATTTTGTCTCTCCACTCGTTCACCTCATCCATAAGGTTAGCTGGTATTTCCTCAATACTATAGTCAGCACCCATTGTTTCATCATGCCAAAGAATTGCTTTCATTTTCACAAGGTCAACTAAACCTTTGAAAGTTTCTTCTGCACCGATTGGAACAACAATTGGACAAGGATTAGCGCCTAGCACATCCTTCATTTGGCGCACGACTTCAAAGAAGTCAGCACCCGAACGGTCCATCTTGTTTACGTAACCAATACGAGGCACGTTATATTTATCAGCTTGACGCCAAACTGTTTCAGATTGTGGCTCAACACCACCAACCGCACAATATGTGGCAACAGCACCATCAAGAACACGCAATGAACGCTCTACCTCTACAGTAAAGTCAACGTGACCCGGAGTGTCAATCAAGTTAATTTTGTAAGTATCACCTGCATATTTCCAACGAGTAGTTGTAGCAGCAGAAGTAATTGTAATACCACGTTCTTGCTCTTGCTCCATCCAGTCCATAGTTGCAGCACCATCGTGCACCTCACCAATTTTGTGAGTCAAACCAGTATAGAACAAGATACGCTCAGAAGTTGTAGTCTTCCCAGCATCAATGTGAGCCATGATACCGATATTACGGGTCAAATGTAAATCTTGCTTAGCCATTTTATATTTATACCTTTAAATGATTAAATGGATTAAAATCTAAAGTGAGCGAATGCGCGGTTAGCTTCTGCCATTCTGTGCATATCTTCTTTACGTTTGTACGCACCACCTTGCTCATTAAATGCATCCATAATTTCAGCTGCTAATTTATCAGCCATCGACTTACCACCTCTTTTGCGAGCAAACAAAATCAAGTTCTTCATAGAAATTGATTCTTTGCGATCTGGGCGGATTTCAGTTGGAACTTGGAAAGTAGCACCACCTACACGACGAGATTTTACTTCAACTTGTGGAGTTACGTTATCTAACGCTTTTTTCCAGATTTCAAGAGATGTTTTTTCTTCGTTTGGAAGTTTTGCTTTTACAGTTTCTAAAGCTGCGTAGAAAATTTCGTAAGATGTGTTTTTCTTTCCATCATACATTAAGTGATTTACGAATTTAGAAACTTTTTGATCATTAAAAACTGGATCTGGAAGGATCACACGTTTTTTTGGTTTTGCTTTTCTCATTTGTTTGAAAATAATGTTTTTGTTTTTGGGTTGTCAACCTTTTGTCTTCAACTCTCCCACCGGAGAATTTACTCAACCTTTAATAGTCTATTCCAACAAACTAAAACGAAAATTAATACTTAATTATTTCTTATTTTTTCTTTCCTTTTACTGGAGCTGCCGCTTGACCTGGCTTAGGACGCTTAGCACCGTATTTAGAACGACGTTGAGTACGACCTGCTACACCTGCTGTATCCAATGTACCGCGAACAATGTGATAACGTACCCCTGGAAGGTCTTTCACACGACCACCACGTACAAGTACGATTGAGTGTTCTTGCAAGTTGTGTCCTTCTCCTGGAATGTATGAGTTAACCTCTTTAGAGTTAGTTAAACGCACACGAGCTACTTTACGCATTGCTGAGTTTGGTTTCTTTGGAGTGGTTGTATACACTCTTACGCAAACGCCACGTCTTTGAGGACAAGAATCAAGAGCAGGCGACTTACTTTTGTCAACCAATGCTTGACGCCCTTTTCTTACTAATTGCTGAATTGTAGGCATTTTAATTTGATTTTTAGTTTATATATATTGTTATATTAATTTCGCGAGTATACATTTTGGGGTGCAAAAATACGAATAAAAATTGAATAATCAATGCAATACACTTTTTTTTTCTTTTTTAATTCATTGCAACACTTATGCTTCACCATGTACCGACATCGGCGGGAAGATATCATCATCGGGCATTCGTATATGTCCAAAAGAGCGTTCATATTTAGAGATATTCTCCTCTAGAGCGCGCAGTAAACGCTTAGCATGTTCAGGAGCTATTATCAAACGAGATTGCACTCCAGCCTTTGGTACACCAGGTACAACACGTATAAAATCGAGTACAAATTCCGAACTCGAATGTGTAATTATTGCTAAATTCGAATATATTCCTTGTGCTATGTCTTCTTTTAATTCAATTTGCAATTGATTTTCGTTATTTACATTTTCCATGATTATATGTTTTAATTATTTCGATTATTGCAAATGTACAAAGATTTAATAGAACCATGACATACTGAAGTATTTTGAAAATTAAATAAATATCAAAATACATAACGGATTTCAATTTATGTTTGCTTGGAATCAAAATATCTTCCGTAAACAATACATATACTGCTGGATAAAAAAAACGGGATAATCTTAATGATTACCCCGTTTATATCTTTATACAATACGATTATTGTTCTACTTCGTTATAGTCTAAAACTGTTTTCTTGTTAGCCAAGATTCTGTCATATTCTTCTTTCGAACCAACAATAATTTTATCAAATTCTCTCTGTCCTGTTCCGGCAGGTATTAAGTGACCGCAAATTACGTTTTCCTTCATACCTTCAAGTTTATCAACTTTACCATTAATAGCAGCTTCGTTTAAAACTTTTGTTGTTTCTTGGAAGGATGCAGCCGACATGAAACTAGATGTTTGAAGAGCAGCACGAGTAATACCTTGCAATATCTGAGTAGAAGTTGCTGGTATGGCATCACGCACCTCGACAGGTTTCAAGTCACGACGTTTTAACATACTGTTTTCATCACGAAGTTTACGTGCTGTAACAATTTGTCCTGGTTGCATTGTTTGAGAATCACCTCCATCTACAACAACTTTTTTGCCCCAGATACGGTCATTTTCATCCATAAAATCAATTTTATCTACAACTTGTTGCTCCAAGAATCGAGTGTCACCAGGTTCGTTGATTTCTACCTTACGCATCATCTGACGTACAATGATTTCAAAATGTTTATCATTGATTTTTACACCTTGCAATCGGTAAACGTCTTGAACTTCGTTTACTATATATTCCTGTACTGCTGTAGGACCTTTAATTGCTAAGATATCAGCAGGAGTTGTAGCACCATCTGAAAGAGGAGTACCGGCACGTACATAATCATTTTCTTGAACTAGAATCTGTTTAGACAATGCAACAAGATACTTCTTAACCTCACCAGTTTTAGATGTTACTATAATTTCGCGATTACCACGCTTAATTTTACCCATTGTCACCTCACCATCAATTTCTGATACAACAGCAGGATTAGATGGATTACGAGCTTCGAAAAGTTCAGTTACACGTGGAAGACCACCGGTAATATCGCCCGCTTTACCTACGGCACGTGGAATCTTAACAAGAACTTCACCAGCTTTTACTTTCTGGCCATTTTCTACAGTTACGTGTCCACCTACAGGTAAGTTGTAAGTTCGAATTAAGTCACCATCTTCAGTCATAATGTGAATCGAAGGAACTTTAGTCTTATCCTTAGACTCAATAATGATGATTTCTCGAAGACCAGTAGCTTCATCTGACTCAATTTTGTATGTTACATTTTCAATAACACTTTCAAATTCAATTTTACCAGTTGCTTCAGTAATGATAACAGCATTAAATGGATCCCATTTTGCAATTAACTTACCTTTATCAACAACCTCTCCGTCGGCAACATATAATGTTGAACCATATGGCACATTATGAGTAGACAAAGTAATATTTGTATTGACGTCAACGAAACGAGCTTCTGCAAGACGACCTACAACAACTTTAGCAGCTTCACCTGCTTCATCTACGATATCTACAGTTCGTAATTCTTCGAATTCAATGCGAGCTGCATTTTTAGCCATGATGCTAGCATTAGCTGCAATATTCGAAGCAGTACCCCCTGCATGGAAGGTACGAAGTGTAAGCTGTGTACCAGGTTCACCAATTGATTGTGCGGCAATTACACCGACAGCCTCTCCTCGTTGAACCATTCGGCTAGTTGCTAAGTTACGTCCGTAACATTTAGCACAAACACCTTTTTTAGATTCACAAGTCAATACAGAGCGAATTTCCACGCTTTCGATTGGAGATTCTTGTATTTTTTTAGCAACATCCTCAGTGATCTCCTCACCACCTGACACTAACAATTCGCCAGTTTGAGGATGAATAATATCATGAACAGATACGCGACCCAAAATTCTTTCGTATAATGTAGCAATAACTTCATCGTTATTTTTCAAGTCAGTACATACTAGACCACGCAATGTTCCGCAGTCCTCTTCATTGATAATAACATCATGAGATACGTCAACCAAACGACGAGTCAAATATCCTGCATCGGCAGTTTTCAAAGCTGTATCGGCAAGACCTTTACGAGCACCGTGGGTTGAAATAAAGTACTCAAGTACAGAAAGACCCTCTTTAAAGTTCGACAAGATCGGATTTTCAATAATTTGACCACCTTCTGCGCCGGCCTTTTGAGGTTTTGCCATCAAACCACGCATACCTGACAACTGACGAATCTGTTCTTTAGAACCACGGGCACCAGAATCAAGCATCATATATACTGAGTTGAAGCCTTGATCATCAGTCGAAATTGTCTTCATCAAAATATTAGACAATTCAGAGTTTACATGTGTCCAAATATCAATTACCTGATTATAACGTTCGTTATTGGTAATGAAACCCATGTTGTAGTTTTGTATCACTTGTTCTACCTCATCGTAACCGCGTTTGACAAGAACTTCTTTTTCTTTAGGAATGATGATATCACCTAAGTTAAATGACAAACCACCTTTAAAGGCCATTTCATAACCTAAGTTCTTGATACCGTCAAGGAAGTTTGCTGCTTTCGCCACACCACACACCTTGATAACATTACTGATGATATCACGAAGCGATTTTTTAGAAACAATTTCGTTGATATAACCAGCTTCAGGAGGAACGATTTCATTAACAATGACACGTCCCACAGTTGTCTCACGCATAACATCCACAACTTCACCTTTTTCGTTAACGTCTTTCACGATAACTTTAATCGGAGCATGGATCGCTACTTTGCCTTCATTATAAGCAATTAATGCCTCTTCAGGTCCGTAGAAAATAAGGCCCTCTCCTTTGGCACCTGTTCGAATCTTAGTAATATAATAAAGCCCCAAAACCATATCTTGCGCAGGTACTGTAATCGGTGCACCATTCGCAGGATTCAATATATTATGTGATTGAAGCATCAACATTTGAGCTTCAAGAATAGCTTCATTACTCAAAGGTAAGTGAACCGCCATCTGGTCACCATCGAAGTCAGCATTAAAGGCAGTACATGCCAATGGATGCAACTGAATAGCCTTGCCTTCTATCATTTTTGGTTGGAAAGCTTGAATACCTAAACGGTGAAGCGTTGGTGCACGGTTAAGCAACACTGGATGCCCCTTCATTACATGTTCAAGAATATCCCAGATAACGGCTTCCTTACGATCAACTATTTTCTTTGCAGATTTAACAGTCTTAACAATACCACGTTCAATCAATTTTCGAATGATAAATGGTTTGTAAAGTTCAGCAGCCATCAATTTAGGAATACCACACTCGCCCATTTTCAATTCAGGACCAACGACGATTACCGAACGAGCTGAATAGTCAACACGCTTACCCAACAAGTTTTGACGGAAACGACCTTGCTTACCTTTCAAACTGTCAGAAAGCGATTTCAAAGGACGATTAGCATCAGTTTTCACTGCGCTCGATTTACGAGAGTTATCGAACAATGAATCTACAGACTCTTGAAGCATACGTTTTTCATTACGCAAAATAACTTCAGGAGCTTTAATTTCTATCAATCTCTTTAAGCGGTTATTACGAATAATAACACGGCGATATAAGTCATTCAAGTCAGATGTAGCGAAACGACCTCCATCCAACGGAACAAGAGGACGCAATTCAGGTGGAATTACCGGAACTATGCGTACAACCATCCACTCAGGTTTATTTCTACCACGAGATGCACGGAATGATTCAACAACTTGTAAGCGTTTTAGTGCTTCGTTTTTACGTTGTTGAGAAGTGTCATTGCTAGCACGATGACGCAACTCATATGACAAAGCGTCTAAATCGAGACGTGATAACAAATCGTATATAGCTTCAGCACCCATTTTAGCGACAAACTTATTAGGGTCTGAATCTTCTAAATATTGATTTTCTCTTGGAAGAGTATCGAGAATATCAAGATATTCTTCTTCAGAAAGTAAATCAAAAGCCGCTACACCATCTTCAGCCTTAATCCCAGGTTGAATTACAACATAGCGTTCATAATAAATAATAGAATCTAATTTTTTGGTAGGTACCCCTAATAAATAACCAATTTTATTAGGAAGTGAGCGGAAATACCATATGTGTGCTACTGGAACAACCAATTGGATATGTCCCATACGCTCACGACGTACTTTCTTTTCTGTCACTTCTACCCCACAACGGTCACAAACAATACCTTTGTAACGAATACGTTTGTATTTACC
>DKPN01000067.1:0-39164 GCA_002471195.1 Bacteroides sp. UBA7333 | reverse complement strand
TAACGAATACGTTTGTATTTACCACAGTGACATTCATAATCCTTTATAGGACCAAAAATGCGCTCACAAAACAGACCATCACGTTCTGGTTTGTAAGTACGGTAGTTTATTGTTTCAGGCTTCAAAACTTCACCGCTCGAGCTTTCAAGGATCTCTTCAGGAGAAGCCAATCCAATCGAAATTTTCGAGAAATTACTTTTTGCTTTATTGTCTTTTCTAAAAGCCATACTTTTATTATTAAATAATTGCAGTTATATAAATGATATGCCTAGTGAAATATGTTTTAGCCAATAGAAAATCTATTAGCTAAAACATTAATTTCTTTATTCAAGATTGATGCTCAATCCTAAACCTCGTAACTCATGTAATAATACATTCAAAGATTCAGGAATACCAGGATGTGGCATTGGCTCGCCTTTTACGATAGCTTCGTAAGCTTTAGAGCGACCTACAACATCATCTGATTTAATAGTCAAAATTTCTTGTAATATATGAGCAGCTCCAAAACCTTCGAGTGCCCAAACCTCCATCTCTCCAAAACGTTGACCACCAAATTGTGCTTTACCACCTAATGGTTGTTGAGTAATCAAAGAGTAAGGACCGATTGAACGGGCATGCATTTTATCTTCAACCATGTGACCCAATTTCAACATATAAGTCACACCTACTGTTGCAGGTTGGTCAAAGCGTTCGCCAGTACCACCATCACACAAGTAAGTTTTGCAATAACGTGGCAATCCTGCTTTATCTGTCCACTCATTCAAATCATCTAATGTAGCACCATCAAAAATAGGAGTTGCAAATTTAACACCTAGATTTTTACCTGCGCGACCAAGAACAGCCTCAAAAATCTGTCCGATGTTCATACGCGATGGTACACCTAGCGGATTTAATACGATATCTACTGGAGTACCGTCTTCCAAAAATGGCATATCTTCTTGGCGAACAACACGCGAAACAATACCTTTATTACCATGTCGACCCGCCATTTTATCACCCACGCCAATTTTACGCTTCTTAGCTATGTAAACTTTAGCCATTTGAATGATACCTGCAGGTAGTTCATCGCCAATGGTAATGGCAAATTTTCTACGTTTTAATTCAGCATCAAGTTCTTTATACTTCTTAATATAATTAACGATCAAATCGCGAATCAATTGATTTGCATGATCATCATTAGTCCAGTTGCTTAATTGTACAGAAGTGAAGTCTAAAGAATCAAAGTCTGATGGATTGAAATTAGAACCTTTAGCAATAACCTCTGCACCTAAATAATCTTTTACACCTTGTGATGGTTTACCAGCAGTTAGTGTCATCAACTTCTTCACTAAGATACGTTTCAGGTCTGAAGCTTTTCCTTCAAATTCATCATCAATTTTAGGAAGCAATGCTTTGTCAGCAAGTTTAGAACTTCTGTTCTTGATTACACGTGAGAACAATTTTTTGCCAATGACAACACCTTTCAATGATGGAGAAGCTTTCAAAGAAGCGTCCTTCACATCGCCAGCTTTGTCACCAAAGATTGCGCGAAGAAGTTTTTCTTCTGGAGAAGGATCAGATTCACCCTTTGGAGTGATTTTACCAATCATGATATCACCCGGTTCAATACGAGCACCGATACGTACAATACCATTTTCATCCAAATCTTTGGTAGCTTCTTCACTAACATTAGGAATGTCAGCTGTCAATTCTTCCATACCACGTTTGGTTTCGCGTACTTCTAAAGAGTACTCTTCTACGTGAACAGAAGTCAACAAGTCTTCGCGAACAACGCGTTCGTTAAGAACAATAGCATCCTCATAGTTATAACCTTTCCAAGGCATGTATGCTACAAGTAAGTTTTTACCTAAAGCAAGTTCACCTTTTTCAGTAGAATAACCTTCTGTTAGAATTTGACCTTCAACAACTCTATCACCTACCATACAGGTTGGGCGTAAGTCGATGGTCATATTTTGATTCGTTTTTCTGAATTTAGGAAGTTTGTACTCTTTCAATGCTGGATCAAAGCTTACAAATTCATCATCTTCAGTACGATCATAAACAATACGAATAGTAGTAGCATCAACATATTCAACAACACCATCACCTTCGGCAGTAATTTGAGTGCGTGAATCTCGAACTAATTGATTCTCGATACCTGTACCAACAATAGGAGCCTCTGTGCGTAACAAAGGTACAGCTTGGCGCATCATGTTCGATCCCATCAATGCACGGTTGGCATCATCATGTTCCAAGAAAGGAATCAATGAAGCAGCAATCGAAGCGATTTGTTGTGGAGATACGTCCATCAACTCAACTTGAGTAGGTTCTACTACAGGGAAATCAGCATCCTGGCGTGACTTAACTTTATTACGAATAAAAGTACCATCCTCGTTCAAAGGAGCATTACCTTGAGCGATGATTTTTCCCTCTTCTTCTTCAGCAGTAAGATAAATCAAACCTTCTGGTGATAAATCAACCTTTGCATCGGCTGCTTTACGATATGGAGTTTCAATGAAACCTAAATCGTTGATTTTTGCGAATACACATAATGAAGAAATCAAACCGATGTTTGGTCCTTCAGGTGTTTCAATTGGACATAAACGTCCGTAATGAGTATAGTGAACGTCACGAACCTCAAAACCTGCACGTTCACGAGAAAGACCACCAGGACCTAGCGCTGACATACGACGTTTATGCGTAATTTCGGCAAGAGGATTGGTTTGGTCCATGAATTGTGACAAAGCATTGGTTCCAAAGAATGAGTTGATTACCGAAGAAATAGTCTTTGCATTAATCAAATCGATTGGAGTAAACACCTCATTATCACGCACATTCATACGTTCTCTAATGGTACGCGACATACGAGCAAGACCAACAGCAAACTGATTCGAAAGCTGTTCACCTACAGTACGTACACGACGATTACTTAAGTGGTCGATATCATCCACATCAGCTTTCGAATTGATTAGTTCAATAAGATACTTGATGATTTCGATAATATCTTCTTTTGTAAGAACACGTACGTCCATGTCGGTTGTTAAGTTCAACTTTCTGTTGATTCTATAACGACCTACATCACCTAAATCATAACGTTTTTCTGAGAAGAAAAGGTTATTGATAACCTCACGGGCACTAGCATCATCAGCAGGGTCAGCATTACGCAACTGACGATAAATGTACAATACCGCTTCCTTTTCAGAGTTACTTGGGTCTTTTTGTAACGTGTTGTATATAATAGAAAAGTCAGATTGGTTTGGCTCATCCTTGTGAATAAGAATGGTTTGAACCCCTGAATCTATAATTTCGTTTATATGTTCCTCTTCTATAACAGTTTCACGGTCGATAATAACTTCGTTACGTTCAATAGATACTACTTCACCGGTATCCTCGTCTACGAAGTCTTCAATCCATGTTTTCAAAACACGGGCAGCAAGCTTACGACCTACGACTTTCTTAAGATTTGTTTTATTAACCTTTACATCTTCAGCTAGATTAAAGATCTCAAGAATATCTTTATCATTTTCAAAACCAATTGCACGTAAAAGAGTGGTTACAGGCAATTTTTTCTTACGATCGATATAAGCATACATCACATTGTTGATGTCGGTAGCAAATTCAATCCAAGAGCCTTTGAAAGGAATAATACGTGCTGAATATAATTTTGTACCATTGGCATGTACACTTTGACCAAAGAATACACCTGGTGAACGGTGAAGTTGAGATACAACTACACGTTCGGCTCCATTAATCACAAATGTTGCCTTATCAGTCATGTAAGGTATTGGGCCAAGAAATACATCCTGAATCACTGTATCAAAATCTTCGTGATCAGGGTCTGTACAATACAATTTCAACTTAGCTTTCAATGGGACACTATATGTAAGCCCACGCTCTATACAATCATCGATGGTATAACGCGGCGGATCAATATAATAGTCCAAAAACTCAAGAACAAAATTGTTTCTTGTGTCTGCAATAGGGAAGTTTTCAGCAAATACCTTGTACAATCCCTCATTTTTACGCTTTTCGGGCGGAGTGTCTAGTTGTAAAAAGTCTTTGAATGACTTTAATTGTACTTCCAAGAAATCCGGATATTGAAGCGGATTCTTTGTTGAAGCAAAATTAATTCTTTGGTTTACAGTATTTGAAGACATCTATAAATGAATTAGAAGAACTTAATTTTAAATATATGCACAAAAAGGTTAAGAATCCTCTTACAAGGATTCTTAACCGAGAGACCTGTTGTTACAGGTTAGTTTTATTTAAGTTCAACTTCAGCTCCAGCTTCTTCCAATGTTTTCTTCAATGATTCTGCTTCGTCTTTAGCCAAACCTTCTTTTACTACGCTAGGAGCACCATCTACCATGTCTTTAGCTTCTTTCAAACCAAGACCACAAGTTTCTTTAACAGCTTTAACTACTTGTAATTTAGCTGCACCAGCGCTTTTCAATACTACGTCAAAAGAAGTTTTTTCTTCTGCGGCAGCAGCACCAGCTGCAGGACCAGCAGCAACAGCAACAGCTGCAGCAGCAGGTTCAATACCGTACTCTTCTTTAAGGATAGTTGCAAGTTCATTAACTTCTTTTACTGTCAAGTTAACTAGTTGTTCTGCAAAAGCTTTCAAATCTGCCATTTTTGTATGATTTTAATTGTTTATTTACTTATTTATTTTATAATTTATTCTGGTCTTTCACCTAAAGTTTTTAGAACTCCGTGAAGGGTGTTGCCACCTGATTGAAGAGCTGAAATAACGTTTTTAGCTGGTGATTGCAACAATGCAACGATGTCAGCAATAACTTCATTTTTGCTCTTGATACTGATAAGTGCATCCAATTGATCTGCGCCAATGTAGAAGCCTTCTTCAGCGTATGCGCCTTTTAGTCCAGGAATACCGTCTTTAGCCTTTTCTTTGATTAGTTTAGCAGGAGCATTTGCTACATCACTAAACATGATAGCAGTTGTACCTTTTAAACAAGCATAAAGAGGTGAATAATCATTTTCCATAGACTCTAGTGCTTTGTGAAGTAAAGTGTTTTTAATCACCATCAATTTGATGTCTGATTTATAACAAATACGTCTTAATTCACTAGTAGCAGCAGCATTCATAGCTGTTACATCTACCAAGTAGAAGTGATTATACTCGTTGATTGTAGCAGCAATTTGCTCTATAATTGTACTTTTATCTTCCTTTCTCATTATTCCTCCGTTTTATTAGATTTCCTCTACTGATTTCGGGTCAATTTTGATACCCGCACTCATTGTGCTAGAAAGATAAATGCTCTTAATATATGTACCTTTAGCTGCAGTTGGTTTCAACTTATTCAAAGTAGATATAAACTCTTTTGCATTGTCACGGATTTGGTCTGGAGTGAATGACACTTTACCAATTGATGTGTGAACAATACCGCTCTTGTCTACTTTAAAGTCGATTTTACCTTGCTTAACTTCTTTTACAGCTTTAGCAACGTCCATAGTTACAGTGCCACTTTTAGGGTTTGGCATTAATCCACGAGGACCAAGTACACGACCTAACGCACCAATTTTACCCATGATAGAAGGCATAGTGATGATTACATCAATATCCGTCCATCCACCTTTGATCTTTTCGATATATTCGTCAAGACCTACATAGTCAGCGCCAGCTTCTTTTGCAGCAGCTTCAGCATCTGGTGTACATAGCACCAATACACGCACTTCTTTACCAGTTCCATGAGGAAGTGATACAACACCTCTCACCATTTGGTTAGCTTTACGTGGATCAACACCCAAACGTACATCAATATCAACTGATGCATCAAACTTTGAAAAAGTAATTTCTTTTACAAGTGATGCAGCTTCTTTAAGTGAGTATGCTTTCCCTGCTTCAATTTTTTCTGCAGCTAACTTTTGATTCTTTGTCAGTTTACCCATTACAATTGAAGTTTATTAATTATTTACCGGGAACTCCCCTTTTACAGTGATACCCATACTTCTTGCAGTACCTGCAACCATAGTCATAGCAGCTTCTACTGTAAAACAGTTCAAGTCTACGATTTTGTCTTGAGCAATTGTACGTACTTGTTCCCAAGTAATCTCGGCAACTTTCTTACGATTAGGCTCAGCAGAACCACTCTTAAGCTTAGTCAGTTCTAACAACTGAATTGCTACGGGAGGAGTTTTGATTACGAAATCAAAAGACTTATCTGCGTAGTAAGTAATAACAACAGGCAATACTTTACCTGCTTTGTCTTGGGTTCTGGCATTGAATTGCTTGCAAAATTCCATGATATTGATACCCTTAGAACCCAATGCAGGTCCTACTGGGGGTGATGGATTTGCAGCGCCTCCTTTAATCTGTAATTTGATTAGTCCAGCAACTTCTTTAGCCATTGTCTTATTAATTTATATATAAATATTAATTAAAGAATATCACAGCGTAACACCTGTTTTATTCTTTCTCAACTTGCATAAAGCCTAATTCGAGCGGAGTTTTCCGTCCAAATATCTTTACCATAACTTTTAGTTTCTTTTTTTCCGTATTCACATCTTCAATGATACCACTGAATCCGCTAAACGGTCCGAAAGTAACTTTTACAGTTTCACCAACTACATAAGGAATATTGATATCCTCGCTAGCCTCTTGTAGTTCGTCAACCGTACCAAGTATTCGATTCACTTCTGATTGTCTCAAGGGAACAGGTTTTTCTGATCCGCCTAAGAAACCTATCACGTTAGGAGTATTTCTTAAGTGATGAGCTACCTCACCAACTAAAGCCGCCTCTACTAAAACGTAACCAGGAAGATAACTTCTCTCTTTCACAATTTTTTTTCCATCCTTGCGAACCTGATATACCCTTTCAGTAGGAATCAACACCTGAGACACATATTCACCAAGGTTGCTGTTTTTAATATCAGCCTCAAGATATTCTCTTACCTTAGCTTCTTTTCCGCTAATAGCACGAAGAACGTACCACTTCTTTTCAATCTCAGACATTATAAAATTCTTTTAACGTGGATAAATTAAATTTTCCATCACATGTTGGAAACAGAAGTCCATCACGAAAACTAATACAGCAATCAGCAGGGAAGCATATAAAACAGCGACTGCGCTACTAGTTAACTCTGAATACGTCGGCCATGTTACTTTATGCACAAGTTCGTCGTATGATTCTTTGAAATAAGTTATAATTTTCTTCATCTTTCAAAAATTAGCACGGGAGGAGAGGCTCGAACTCCCGACACCCGGTTTTGGAGACCGGTGCTCTACCAACTGAGCTACTCCCGTGTGAACATAATCAGTTCCCGGAGCATAAGACACCAGGAACTGAATATATAAATTTGATTAGTCTACAATCTCTGTGATTTGACCAGCACCTACAGTACGACCACCTTCACGGATAGCGAAACGAAGACCGATGTTCAAAGCAACTGGGTAGATCAATTCTACGTTGATAGTTACGTTATCACCTGGCATTACCATTTCAGTTCCTTCTGGAAGCGTGATTTCACCTGTACAGTCCATAGTACGTAAGTAGAATTGAGGACGGTATTTGTTGTGGAATGGAGTGTGACGTCCACCTTCTTCTTTTTTCAAGATATAAACCTCAGCTTTGAATCTTGAGTGAGGTTTAATTTCACCTGGTTTACAAAGAACCATACCACGTTTGATATCGTTTTTATCAACACCACGAAGCAACAAACCTACGTTATCACCAGCTTCACCTGTATCCAACAATTTGCGGAACATTTCAACACCAGTTACAACACATTTTCTATCTTCACCAAGACCTAAGATTTCGATTTCATCACCTACGTGGATAACACCTGTTTCGATACGACCAGTTGCTACAGTACCACGACCTGTGATTGAGAATACGTCTTCAACAGGCATCAAGAATGGTTTATCTACATCACGTGGAGGAAGTGGAATCCATGTATCAACAGCTTCCATCAATTCCATGATTTTATCTTCCCATTTATCAACACCATTCAAACCACCTAGAGCAGAACCGCGGATAATAGGAGTATTGTCACCGTCGAAATCGTAGAATGAAAGAAGTTCTCTCATTTCCATTTCAACTAGTTCTAACATTTCTTCGTCGTCAACCATATCACATTTGTTCAAGAAAACAACCAATTGAGGTACGTTTACCTGACGAGCCAAAAGGATATGCTCACGAGTTTGAGGCATAGGACCATCAGTAGCAGCAACTACAATGATAGCACCGTCCATTTGAGCAGCACCAGTAACCATGTTTTTTACGTAGTCAGCGTGACCTGGACAGTCAACGTGTGCGTAGTGACGATTAGCTGTTTGATACTCAACATGAGAAGTATTGATAGTAATACCTCTTTCTTTTTCTTCTGGAGCGTTATCGATAGAATCGAAAGAACGCAATTCAGAAAGACCTTTTTTTGCCAAAACTGTTGTAATAGCAGCAGTCAACGTTGTCTTACCGTGGTCAACGTGACCAATTGTACCAATGTTTACGTGCGGCTTGGTACGTTCGAATTTCTCTTTAGCCATAGCTTTACTTGTTATTTATTTGATTAATAATCAGCATTTTCACATCTTACGAGCTGTTACCGGGACTTGAACCCGGGACCTCTTCCTTACCAAGGAAGTGCTCTACCGCTGAGCTATAACAGCAAAAAGAGAGCGGAAGACGGGGCTCAAACCCGCGACCCTCAGCTTGGAAGGCTAATGCTCTATCAACTGAGCTACTTCCGCATTTACTGCTAGTTCTTTATTATAATAGTGTGGGCAAAGATGGATTCGAACCACCGAAGTCGAAAGACAACTGAGTTACAGTCAGTCCCATTTGGCCACTCTGGTATTTGCCCATTAAATTAAAAAACTTGAAGCCTAGTCTCTTTCGAGCCTCTTGTCGGATTCGAACCAACGACCCCGAGATTACAAATCACGTGCTCTGGCCAACTGAGCTAAAGAGGCTTATTTTTAAATTTACAACCGTAACATTCATTCCCAGAATGAAACGGCTGCAAATTTAGATATTTATTTCTTTACCGCAAAACATTTGCGAACTTTTTATTATCGACGTAGCTTTTCTTTATGCTTTACTAACTGTTTTTCTAAAGCTTCAACACATTCATCGACTGCTTCTTCGAATGTATCACACACTTTACTCGCATAAAATTCGGAAATTGGAGCCAATATTTTAATACCAGCCTCTTTATTTTCCGCAACTTCGGGCTTCACAACCCTTAGCGATACTTCTACATCGGTTATATCTTCATTATACTTTTCTAACTTTGATACTTTTTTTTGTATAAAAGCACGCAACTGTTCAGATGCATCAAAGTGAATAGATTGAATTCTTACTTCCATAAATACCTCCTTTTTTAAGCTCTTGGATGAGCCTGTTTATAAACTTTTTTAAGTTCTTCAAAAGTTGCGTGCGTATATTTTTCGGTAGCGGCCAAACTTGCATGCCCTAATAATTCTTTTATTGCACCTAGCTCTGCCTCATTATTCAACATTGCCGTTGCAAAAGAATGTCTTAAAACGTGTGGACTACGTTTTTTCAACGTAACAACTTTTGAAAGGTTTCGTTTCACTATTTTATAAATAAGACCCGAATACAAACGTTCACCATCTTCATTAACAAAGAAGGCATCCGTTTTACTCTGGATCTCCTTGTCTCGCATATTGACATATTCTAATAACGTACTCTTGAAAGATTCAGAGAAAGGCACTAAGCGTTGCTTATTTCTCTTACCTGTCACTTTCAATGTCATTAACCCCAAATCAACACTTTCATCGTTTAAACCAACCAATTCTGAAACCCTTATGCCAGTCACATAAAACATTTCAATTATTAATCGATCACGACATGCTCGAAATCCTGTGCCAAAATTAATATCATCCAGAAGTCTATCCATATCTGCCTCCTTCACAAAAACAGGCAAGGATTTTCTATTCTTTGGACCCACAATTTTACGCATTGGATCAATAGCCATCACTTCTTCTCTCAATAAATACTTAAAGAAAGAACGAAGCGAACTCAATTTGCGATTAACCGACGTTGTCGTATATCCCTTATCCATCATGAAAACAATCCACTCACGAATAAGTTCAGCCTTCAACGCATTAGGATCAAAATCATTCTTTTCCGATACAAAATCCTTAAATTGACACAAATCTATACGATAAAACAGAATCGTTTTATCCGAATAATTGCGTTCAAACTTTAGGTAATCAAGAAAAGAATCTATCAACATACTCCGTTATACAGCTATAAATTAGTGCAACGAATATATGAAAAAGAAATCAATAATTCAAAGTAAACTATGAAATATTAGTCTTCGATTTGCTGAAGTTGTTGAACATAAACCGCACGTTCTTTTTTCAAACGATTCACAACAGATGGTTTATCAAACTGTTGACGACGTCTCAATTCTTTAACGATGCCAGTTTTTTCGAATTTTCTCTTAAACTTCTTAAGCGCTTTTTCAATGTTTTCGCCTTCTTTTACAGGTACTACAATCATTTTTTTATTATTAATATGTTATTGTTTGAAATTTCGCAGTAAATTGCGCCGCAAAATTACATATACTTTCTTTATTTACAAAACATTCTACGATATTTTCTCATTTTTGTTATATTATAACCTCTAGGAAGGCACAATACCGAAAAACAGTGTATCTTTGAGTAAACCAATAACCTATTTATATATGAAACAAGATATTAAAAAACGTATAGATTCATTAAGAAAAGAAATTTCAAGCCAAAATATATCTGCTTTTATCATTCCAAGTACCGATCCACATCTTAGCGAATATGTAGCTGATTATTGGAAAATTAGAGAATGGATATCCGGATTCACCGGTTCAGCGGGCACAGTTGTGATATTAAAGAATAAAGCTGGCCTGTGGACCGATTCACGCTATTTTCTTCAAGCAACTGAGCAATTAGAAGGCACTGGAATTACACTATTTAGGGAGGGACTTACCGAAACTCCTTCCATTGCAGAATTTCTAATCGAAAATTTGAAACCCAATGATAGTGTAGGAGTGGATGGGTTGATGTTCTCAGTCGATCAAATAGAAAATTTATCAAAACAATTACGAAAATATTCTATTGAAATAAAAGATTGTGACAATCTAATCGATAATATATGGATTAATAGACCTATTCTTTCGCAAGCGGCTCCATTCAAACACGATATGGCTCATGCCGGAAAAAGTTGTGATGAAAAATTGAGAGAGATCTGCTCTATTTTAGAAAAAGATAGAATAGATGGATTATTTATATCGGCACTCGACGAAATAGCTTGGACACTCAACTTGAGAGGCAATGACATAGAGTATAACCCTTTGTTTATAGCCTATTTATATATATCCAGACAACAAACAACACTATTCATTGACGCTCGGAAAATCACATCCGAATTGAAAATGTACTTAAAAGATGTAGGAGTGCAGTACGCATCGTATAATGAGACGGCTTCTTTTTTAAACGACCTAGAAAATAAAACGATTTTAATGCAACCATCTAAAACAAATTACACCATGTTTATGTCGGTTGGAATATCCTCAACAATCGTACGCAAAGAATCGCCGATTACATTTTTGAAATCGATTCGAAACGATATCGAAAAAATAGGAATCAAAGAGGCTATGATTCGTGATGGTGTAGCCATGGTAAGATTTTTGAATTGGTTAGATCAAAACATTGCATCAGGAAACGAGACAGAAATTAGCGTATCTCAAAAACTTGATAAATTCAGAGAGCTAGGTGAAAGATATATCGGAAACAGCTTCAATACAATTGCAGGATATCAGGAGCACGGAGCTATTGTACACTACACGGTTGATGAAAAAAGTAATGCAACACTTCAGCCAAAAGGCTTTTTGCTTTTAGATACGGGTGCCCAATATTTAGATGGCACCACCGATATAACTCGAACAATCGCATTGGGGCCATTGACCGATGAGCAAAAAAAAGACTATACATTAGTATTGAAAGGTCATATTAGTTTAGCTATGGCGCAATTTCCCGCAGGAACACGAGGAGCACAACTTGACGTTCTAGCAAGACTGCCGCTTTGGATGAACGGGATGAATTACTTACATGGAACAGGACATGGTGTCGGACATTTTTTAAACGTGCATGAAGGGCCGCAGAGCATTAGAATGAACGAAAACCCTGTGATACTTCAGCCAGGAATGGTCACATCAAATGAACCCGGCGTATATAAAACCGATCAATATGGCATTCGTATCGAAAACCTTATAATGGTCACTGAGGCCTCCAAAGGTATGTATGGTGATTATTATAAATTTGAGACCCTTACACTATGTCCTATATGCCAGAAAGGTATCATCAAGGAACTACTTAATAAAGAAGAGATGGACTGGCTAAACAACTACCACTCTATGGTTTATCAATTACTAGGACAACATCTTAATAAAGAAGATAAAGAATGGCTTGAAAAAGCAACACAACCTATTAAATAATTTAATTATGGCTATAATAAGATCAGTTAGAGGATTCACCCCCATTATTGGGAAAAATTGCTTTTTGGCAGAGAATGCTGCAATTATTGGTGATGTTATTATGGGTGATGACTGCAGTATTTGGTACAGCACTGTTTTAAGGGGTGATGTTAATTCCATCCGAATAGGGAATGGCGTAAACATCCAAGACGGCAGTGTATTGCATACATTGTACCAAAAATCGACCATTGAAATTGGCAATCATGTATCAGTAGGACATAATGTCACGATTCATGGTGCTCACATCAAAGATTATGCATTAATTGGAATGGGGTCTACCCTACTCGATAATGCTATTGTAGGCGAAGGAGCTATTGTGGCTGCAGGATCATTGGTCTTAAGCAATACCATTATAGAGCCAGGAAGTATATGGGGAGGAGTGCCAGCAAAATTTATTAAAAAGGTAGATCCTAGCCAGGCAAAAGAGTTAAACGAAAAGATTGCTCACAACTATTTAATGTACTCTTCATGGTACAAAGATGAAGAGTAAAACTTTCTTTTTCATTATAAAAAACAACCGGTGTCGAGCTTAATGCTGATACCGGTTGTTTTTTATAATATATCAAATCAAAAATTGATTTTCTTCATAATTCGTTCAGTTGCACCAGCATTACTACTAACATAGTAACCGGCATTTGTTCCAATCTCACGGAGATAATTTTCATCTTCCGTGAACTTATTGAGCAACGTACTTAATTCGTCATAAGTTTTAATAGAGAAAGCGCCTTTAGCTTCGATCAATTGGGTTGCTTCCATAAATTTATGATACTTAGGACCAAAAATAACCGGAACACCATAAACAGCAGCCTCTAGTGTATTATGAATACCAACTCCAAAACCACCACCGATATAAGCAACATCACCATAACGGTAAATTGAAGATAACAATCCAAAACAATCGATTATTAAACAATCGGCCTTATCAATATTATCAATTTCGGCCCTTGAGTATCGCACATAAGGGCGTTT
Organism: Bacteroides sp. UBA7333; assembly: GCA_002471195.1. Classification (GTDB taxonomy): domain Bacteria; phylum Bacteroidota; class Bacteroidia; order Bacteroidales; family Bacteroidaceae; genus Bacteroides. Next base: position 25,715 of record DKPN01000067.1, on the reverse strand, counting down.
CAATTTACTAATGATCTGCACCAAATGGTTTTCATCAATCACGTGTGGTGCTATAATGAGTTTCATGTTAGGATGCGAATTGAAATATTCCAAAAACAATTCTTCATCCGGCTCCCAAGAGCTACCGGCAACAAAAACAAAAGAATCGCCTTTAAATTTCTCAATCAATGGCAATTGTTTAGCTTCTTCTCGGATTTGCATCACCCTATCAAAACGAGTATCACCCACAACCGAGACCTTTGTTATACCTATTTTTGCCAAAAAGCGCTTCGATGCCTCATTTTGAACAAACAGATAATCGAAATCCTTCAATACATCTCTATAAGTACCGCCATACCATTTGAAGAAAATTTGATCGCGGCGAAAAATAGATGACACACTGTAAACCGGGATATGACGTCTGTTTAACTCATCTAAAAAATTCTTCCAAAACTCATATTTGATAAAAAAAGCCATGCAAGGATTCACGATTGAGATAAACTTTCGAACATTGCGAGGCTTATCAAAAGGAAGATAACAAACAATATCCGCACCCCGATAATCTTTGCGTACCTCATATCCAGATGGAGAAAAGAAAGTTAATAGTATCTTATACTCCGGATATTTCGCACGTATCTCTTCTATCAAAGGTCTACCCTGCTCAAATTCGCCCAATGAGGCTGCATGAAACCAAATATAACGAGCCTTTTTATCTACTTGTTGACGTAGCAAGTCGTATACAACCCAATGTCCCTTCATCATTTTTCGGGGCTTTCGGCTGAACGGCGCAGCTAAATGAACTAAAACATCGTAGATTAGGATGGCCAGATTATATATCATAATACAATGACAATATTATTTCAGCACCTCTACGGCACGATGAATACGAGCAACAGTTTCTTCTTTTCCTAGAACCCACGAAATATCAAACATATGGGGTCCTTTACCCTCGCCTACCAAAGCCAAACGAAAAGCATTCATGATATTGCCTGTATGATATCCTTTATCGGCAATCCAACTCATCACTATGGTTTCTTGATTTTGCGGTGTAAAGTCTTCAATGGCAGCCAATACTTCCGCAAGTTCGGTCATGCATTGTGCAGAATCATCTTTCCAGCGTTTTTTAGCTGTTTTTTCATCATATGCAGTAGGTGCAATAAAGAAGAAGCTAGAGGCATCCCATAGTTCTTTTACAAAGTTCACACGGTCTTTCATCATACCAACTACGACTACTACTTTATCCATGACAGGTTCAATACCCTGTTCTTTCAAAATTGGAGCAAAAAGTTCGGCTATTTCTTCGTTCGATTTTTGTTGAATATAGATATGATTAAACCATATTCCTTTTTTATAGTCGAACTTAGCTCCCGATTTGCTGCAACGGCTTAAGTTAAATAGATTTGTCATCTCCTCTAGCGACATCACCTCTTGGTCGTTACCCGGATTCCATCCTAATAATGCTAAGAAATTGATCACTGCTTCAGGCAAATAACCGGCTTCACGATATCCCGAAGAAACTTCTCCTGTCTTAGGATCTGTCCACTGCAATGGAAATACGGGGAAACCAAGACGATCACCATCGCGTTTACTCAATTTACCATTGCCCTCTGGTTTCAACAAAAGTGGTAAATGTGCAAACTGAGGCATCGTGTCTTCCCAACCGAAAGCACGATATAGTAGAACATGAAGTGGTGCCGACGGCAACCATTCTTCACCACGAATCACATGTGTAATTTCCATCAAATGATCGTCTACAATGTTTGCCAAATGATAAGTAGGCAATTCGTCGGCCGATTTGTATAAAACTTTATCATCAAGAATAGATGAATTGATCGTTACCTCATTACGAATTAAATCATCAACCACAACATTCTCGTTGGGCTCAATTTTAAAACGCACGACATATTGTTTGCCATCGGCTATCAATTGTTCTACCTCTTCTTTCGACAAAGCCAATGAGTTGCGCATAGACATACGCACCGATGCATCATATTGGAAGTTAGCAATTTCAGCACGTTTTGCATCCAACTCTTCAGGAGTATCGAAAGCAATGTAAGCCTTATCATTGTCCAACAATTGTTGCACATATTTTTTATAAATGTCGCGACGTTCAGATTGGCGATAAGGGCCATGGTTTCCTCCGAAACTTACACCTTCGTCAAATTGAATGCCCAACCATTTGAATGATTCTAATATATATTCTTCAGCTCCCGGAACGAAGCGATTAGAGTCTGTATCCTCAATACGAAAAACGAAATCTCCTCCGTGTTGGCGCGCAAATAGATAATTGTACAAAGCTGTACGTACGCCACCAATGTGCAATGCGCCAGTTGGACTAGGTGCAAAGCGAACTCTTACTTTTCTTTCTGCCATATCAGTTTTTAGTATAGGTAAATCGGGGCAAAATTACATGATTTTTTCCATACTATTGTTTTTTTTCGTATTTTTCGCAAAAAAAGTAGTGGATATGAACCATCAAAACAAGAAAAAAGGTTATTCCTATCGCGAATTAATATACAAATCACTCATATTTATTGCGACAGTTACTGTAATCGTTTATTTCCTTCCTCGCGAAGGAAAATTCAATTATCAGTTTGATGTTAATAAGCCTTGGAAATATGGTCAGTTAATGGCAACATTCGACTTTCCTATCTATAAGGATCCGAGTATAGTAAATCGCGAGCAGGATAGTTTGAAGCGCTCTTTTCAGCCCTATTTCAATATTGAAAAGCAGGTAGAAACCGAAGCAATCAAACGATTTAAAGAGAACTATCAATCTACTTTAAAAATGATATTGCCTAATACGGAATATCTAAATTACATCGAAGAAACTCTCAAAACAATATACGATGCAGGCGTTATATCCATGGCCAATGCATCGATGTTGCAACAAGATAGTATTGCATCGATAAGGGTCATAAATGATAAGCTTGTCAATTCAAAATCGATAGCAAATGTATACAATGCAAAGCAGGCATATGAATACATTTTATCGGCCGATTCATTAAAATTCAACACAAACATTTTGCGACAGTGCGGGCTAAACGATTTTATCATACCCAATCTTGTATTAGATGAAAAGAAGACAGAAACAGCTAAAAAGGATCTTCTCGAAAGTTACTCGTGGGCAAAAGGAGTTATTCTGAGCGGACAAAAAATTATTGACCGAGGTGATATTGTCACACCCGAGAAATACAGTATTTTAGAATCGCTACGCACTGAATCAATTCAACGCAACGAATCATTCACTCAAAAGCGTTTGATTTTATCGGGACAAATTTTATTTGTCAGTGTATTTATTCTATTTTTCATGCTTTATCTCACCCTTTTCAGAAAAGAGTATTTTGAGCATAGAGGTAGTTGGTTGTTGGTATTTGTATTAATGGTGGTATACACAGTAGCTGCTTCACTCATTATTAGCGACACCAACATCAACATCAATATTCTACCATTTGCCATGCTTGCCATTATAGTGCGGGTGTTCCTCGATTCAAGAACAGCATTTATGGTATATACTACCACCATTATATTATGTTCTATCGGCTTAAGATTACCCTACGAATTTGTTATCATACAACTATCAGCAGGTTTGGCAGCTATATTTAGTTTGCGCGAATTATCACAACGATCACAACTATTTAGAACGGCCTTTCTGGTGATTCTTACTTATATGACCGTATACTTCGCTTTTGAGTTGATTACCGAAAACGATCTATCCAAGTTGAATGGGCGCATGTATATTTATTTCATTATAAATGGAGTGCTTTTACTTTTTGCCTATCCATTGCTCTTTTTGCTCGAAAAAACATTTGGATTCACATCGAATGTTACCTTAGTAGAACTTTCGAATATCAATAATGAACTATTAAAGAAGATGGCCGAAACAGTGCCAGGTACATTTCAGCATTCAATGCAAGTAGCCAATTTAGCAGCCGAGGCAGCCAATCACATCGGAGCCAACAGTCAGTTGGTACGTACCGGTGCATTATATCATGATATAGGAAAAATGGAAAACCCTGCCTTCTTTACAGAAAATCAGTTGGGTGGAATCAATCCACACAAGAATTTAAGTTACGAACAGAGTGCACAAGTCGTGATCAATCATGTGACCGACGGTTTAAAATTGGCCGACAAACACAATCTTCCTAAGCTGATAAAAGATTTTATCAACACGCATCATGGTGCAGGAAAGACTAAATACTTTTATATCTCTTGGATGAACGAACATCCCGGAGAGACACCCGAAGATGAGAAATTCACCTATCCCGGAGTAAACCCATTCTCGAAAGAAACAGCCGTTTTAATGATGGCCGATTCGGTAGAAGCTGCTTCAAGAAGTCTACCCGAATACACCGAAGAGAGTATCAGCAACTTGGTCGATAAAATTATTGATTCGCAAGTAGCAGAGGGGTATTTTAAAAACTGCCCCATCACATTCAAAGATATTGAAACGGTGAAAAGTGCCTTCAAAGAGAAATTAAAGACTATTTATCATACACGCATTAGCTACCCGGAGTTAAAGAAATAATAAAAAAGCTCACCTCGCTTTGAGGTGAGCTTTTTTATTATTAGGATTGTAACTTAATTGTATCGAGCAACCCCTGACAAGCGTCTTCGAGTATATCAATCACATATTCAAAACCTTCGGCTCCTCCATAATAGGGATCGGGCACGTAGTCTACTTGCATATGAGTACAATAATCGGTCATTCTGCCAATCTTTTTCAATGCCTCTACCGACGAGGCTTTCTCTTTTAAATCGTCAATATTGCGATCGTCCATACCCAGAATCAAATCGAACTTCTCGAAATCATCGGTTACTACAGGGCGTGAACGGTGCACTAAGTTATAGCCTCGCTTGGCAGCATGAGCTCTCATACGACTATCAGGCAATTCGCCTTGATGATATGAAAGGATACCGGCCGAGTCGATCATCACTTCATTTTCCATTCCGGCCTTTTTCAACAAACTCAACATCACGCCTTCGGCTGTTGATGAGCGGCAAATATTGCCTAAACAAACAAATAATATTTTCTTTTTCATTTACATGGGATCTACGTCGTAATACACAAGTAGCGACTTAAATTGAGGTTCTTCAATCATTTCGCGCTGAATATTTAATAACACCTCGCGAACTTTGGTCATAGAGGCATTGATTTCTATCTTGAGAACTATCTTTTTTATAAAATAGGTCTGAATACGAGCTACGGGTGGTTTATCCGGGCCCAACACTCGATTGCCTAAAGCGGCATGTAGCTTGGCAGCCATCGTATTGGCCATCAGCTCGAGTTTGGCTTCATCACGATGCTTTAGATAAACGTATATCAACCGATAAAAAGGTGGGTAGCGAAACATCTTACGTTCTGCCAACTGTATATTGACCATGGCTTCATAGTCATTGGTCATCACTTGATGAATGATGGGATGATCCATGCTTCGAGTTTGCAAAATAACTTTGCCTTGCTTATTTTTACGTCCGGCACGCCCCGATACTTGTGCCATAAGTTGATATGCTCTCTCATAAGCACGAAAGTCGGGATAATTGAGCATCGTATCGGCATTCAAAATGCCTACCACACTTACATGATCGAAATCGAGTCCTTTCGAAACCATTTGTGTTCCAATAAGAATATTGGTTTTCCCCTTCTCAAAATCCTGTATTATTTTTTCGTAAGCCGTACGCGTTCGTGTAGTGTCTAAATCCATACGGGCTACCGATGCCTCGGGAAAAAGAGCTTTGATGTCATCTTCTATTTTCTCGGTACCGAAACCACGATTCACCACTTCGGTGCTCTCGCAGGCAGGACATGAACGGGGAAGTGCATAGGTGTATCCGCAATAATGACAAGTGAGTTGATTGATACCTTTATGGTAAGTAAGACTCACGTCGCAATTTTGACATTTAGGTACCCAGCCACAAGTGCGGCACTCTATCATGGGTGCATAACCTCTTCGGTTTTGAAAAAGAATGACCTGTTCTTTTTGATCGAGTGCCTGACGAATATTTTCGAGTAATACAGGTGCAAACTGCCCTTTCATGCGGCGTTTGCGATGCAATTCTTTAATATCGATGGGCAATATTTCGGGCAATTTTATCTCTTTGTACCGCTCGTTGAGGGTTACCAAACCATACTTTCCCTGATATGCATTATACCAACTTTCGATAGAGGGTGTAGCGGTGCCCAGCAAAACTTTAGCACCTACCATTCCTGCCAACACGATGGCCGCATTGCGGGCATTGTAACGAGGAGCCGGATCTTGTTGTTTGTATGTATTTTCGTGCTCTTCGTCTACTAAAATCAATCCTAAATTACGGAAAGGAAGAAAAACCGACGAACGAACGCCAAGAATAATTTCGTAGGGTTGATCGCTCAACTGCTTTTGCCATACTTCTACCCTTTCGGCATCGGGAAATTTTGAGTGATATACTCCCAACTTACTACCGAATGCGCGCTTTAAGCGTTCGGTAATTTGGGTGGTCAAAGCTATTTCGGGCAACAAGTACAGCACTTGTTTGCCTTGCTTTAAAGCTTCGTTTATCAGATGAATATAGACTTCGGTTTTACCGCTCGAGGTTACCCCTTGCAATAAACATACAGTTTTCGATTGGAAACAATCGTTTATCTCATGGAATGCTTTTTCTTGTGCGGCATTCAGTGCATTAAGATATAAATCGCTATCTTCGATTGTGGCTAAACGTCCTATCTCTTGATAATAGATATGAAGAATATTCTTATCGACCAAGCCTTTCAATGCACTCAATGAAGCATTGGCAGCATCCACCAATTGCGCTTTGGTTACTTCTCGTTTAGGCGCTTTACCAAACATACCCGATAATGCGATATATTGCATCACCAAATCTTGCTGTTTGGGAGATCGATTTAAACTATCGAGAATAATGTTAAGTTGTTTTTCATTGGGATCGCCACATAACGAAACACGTGCTTCTAAACGAGGCTTATAGTTTCGCTTGATTTCCTCTTTCACGAAAATAGCCTCCTTGTCGAGAAGTTGTTTAATAATGATAAGAATATTTTTCAAACCACTGTCGCGTTCTAGTTTAGTAACCGACTGTATTGGGTCGTCGGCTAGCAAATCGAGCAGTTGTTGTTCGCGCACCGACAAAGGAGCAGTTGCCTCGAACTCGGTGTTATACTCAACAAGAGTCTCGCTTTCGAGTTTCAAACCCGATGGCAATGCGGCTTTATATACATCGCCCATTGTGCAGAGATAATACTCGGCCAACCACTGCCAAAACTTAAATTGATTGGGCAGCAATATCGGTGTGGTGTCGAGTATGGTTGAAACCTCTTTTACATCGTATGTTTGAGGCTTGCAGTAATGAACATTATATACGATAGCCGTATAATACTTTTTATTGCCAAAGTTGACGATAACTCTACAACCGGCTTGTACCTCATCGGCCCATTCATCGGGTAGCGAATAGGTGAAAAGATTGGGAAGAGGCAATGGCAATATAACGTCGACATACTTTTTCATGAATTGCAAAGATAGAAAAAAGAGACTATAACCATGAGATGTTATTTGTTAATAGTTATCAGCAAGGAGAGCAAAACAGCGATGAATGGTTTTGTGATATAGAACATTTCACAATTGAGATAAAGACTATTCACAATTGAGAACAACACATTTCACATCTGTGATAGTTAGACATCACAAGATAGTGTGAATAGAAATAGAATAGTTATTATATAGATAAACGATTATAAAAACGGAGGCCTGCACAATAAGTACAAGCCCCCGTATGAATGCATATATTCAATTCGTTATATTAGAACATATAAGCGGCAGAAATTTGCCATGTTTTAATTTTATAATCGGTATCGAAGTTTTTAAGTCCATCGCAACAAGTCAACTCACCCGATTTTCCTAATGGAATATTGTAGTTGAATCCTATTTGAAGATGACGCAACAATTTAATACCAGCTCCAAAATTCATACCGATAATGGCATTTCTCTTTTTAATAAAACCACTGTCATCTTTAAAATTAAAGAAGAAGTCGGGACCTATTGTTCCATAAATTCCAAACATGCTACCCAATCCAATGGTATATTTTAAATTAACCGGTATGTCTAAACCCGATTGTTTAAAGTTATTCTCCTCAGACTTCACACCTTTCTGCATGTAAAGCAAAGCTGCATCAACACCTAAACCAATAATGGGAATAGTAACTTCGGCCATCGGACCAATAAAGAAGCCACCCATATTATCTCTGTCAAAACCATTTGATATTTTAGAGACATTGGCACCACCTTTCACACCAAACTGTAATATTTGTGCTTGTGCAGGAATAGCAATTAATGCACAGAACACTGCTATCAAAACAATTACATTTTTCTTCATATTAATATGTGTTTAAAATTTCAGGGACAAAGATATCCCTTTTTAAGTAAATAAACACCTATTAGCAATCATTTGTTTATCGTCGTTCGCGACGAACAGATGCTTTTGGCGCACTTCCACCCGAACTTGAACGCGACGAACTACTTGATTTTCGCACATTCGAACTACTGCTACCGCTCTTCTTTCGCGAATTGGTAGTAGTGGTAGCTTTAGTGGATCCGGTTTCCGACTTGGCAATATTTTCAGCCTGCTTGGCATGTGCTTCATTGCTTGCCGCAGCGGCTTTTTCGGCAGCAGCTTTTTCGGCGGCAATCAAATCGGGACCATAAAGATTGCGCTCAAATTGAATTAATTCGCCTTCGATACGCTTTTGTTCTTTGACCATAGCCGAGTCGTCTTCGCAATATTGAGCCAAAGCCTGATTGCGCAAATTGGTCGTCTTATAGATATCGCCTTTGTATTGTTTGGTCGTAAAAAAGTCGCTCATACTACGATTCGTCACATGATTATAATCGCTTGCCATAACCGATGCTCCATTCAAATAAGGAGCCAATTGTTTATAATCAATCCAAAACATGGGTAGCTTAACGCGATCCATACTGAAATCTTCGGCACGATGCAGCACCGGACAAATGGCTGTAACCGTTGAGCCAAAAGTGGAAGTGCGGTGATCGAAATACCATACCTCTTTGATGAAATAGCTCAAAACATCGGCCGATGGTACATCACTATTATCAACCATCATAACACTGTCTTTCATGTTTTTTAGCTTCTTCTGCTCGTAGTAGATCCCGAAACGATCGAGAATATCTTTAAAGTTAACTTGCTTGTCGGCCGAAAGACGTTCGACACCATCTAACTGATATTCGTATGCCGGAATTTTTTTTGTGGCAATCAACTTAAAGATCAACGAAAATAGATTCATCCGATCGCCCATGGGCTCGACAGGATAATATAAGGCTCCGTTTTCGTTTTGGGTTAAATCGAGTGTTCGATATATTTCGCGTGTCCACATTACATCGCTTGGAACCTCATTTGCTCCCGGAAAGCGAGATTGAGCACGAACAGACAGATCATTGTTGGTCTTTTGCGGCTCAGTTTTTGCCGCACGTGCATTGGGCTGCGACCACATGGGTAACGCTACCAATAACATACATGCTCCAAAGAATATCACAACTTTATGTTTCATCACTGCTATACTTTAATCATTGATCTTTAATTAATTTACTATCACCTCAAGTGTATTGGGCAATACTCTTTCAACACCATCGGGTCCTTTGGCTCTTACACGCGAAATATAAAAACGCTTGCCGCGTGATAAACGTCGAAACATATCTTTTTGACGATTCGAAAAATTGGCTCCCGATGATACTTCGGGAACGGCATTACCCATATTATCGAAAAAGACGGTTTCGAATCCAAGCACTTGAAAATTGATATTCAATAATCCATCATCGATGGCAGCAACAATGCCGTCGGTGTTCATCAAAGCCTGCTTCGACAAACCTGATCCGCCGCGGTAACGTTTTGCATTGCCTTGCGCATCTTTATATTCTATAAAAGGCGAAGGATCGGGCAAGGCACGTACTTGATATGCATACTCGCCCATGACTTGACTACGCCCATCCATATTGGCTGTAACACGAATCACCGCTTCTTTGCCTATTTGCGTTGGGTGAGCTACAAAACCATTGCCTTGGCGTTTTAAGGTTCCATTGGCATTGGATATCGAAGCTTCAACTTGACCATTGGTAACACCGGGAACGGAAATGCTAATGGGGTTGTCATAACCGGCATAAAGCACATTCATCAATGTAGCCGAAACGGTTGCCGAAGGATCGATGACAGTATATTTTTGAGTAAAGTCGCGGCGAATAGTTTCGCCATCGCCTTGGTTTAGTTCCATATAACCATTCAATGTAAAATCTCCTGTAGTATTGCAAATAGCTTCATATATGCCATCGGCAGTTTCGGGCAATTGTTTTCCGCCCACATAAATGGTAGGACGCTGAGTGGAATCGACTGCCGCAAGTATAATTTGAGCACTCAACTTCCCTCCTCTAACGATATTGCGCGAATTGGGGATTACATAAGCATTCACTTGGTTTACACGTAAATCGCCTATATCAATATCTTTGGTCAATGCATGCAACACCTCTCCTTCGGCATAACGAATATCGCTTTGCAATTTTGTAAGAAGTGTAGCCGCAGCTGCAGCCGGTGTTCCTTCGAACAGACGAGGTATATTGAGAGTAAGATTGTCACTAATGATCTTTTTTTGAACGGGATTTTCGATTTGCGAAATAATCTCTTCTTTGAAAATATCGATTTGCTCGGCAAGCTCGCCTCCTTTGCCTGTACGTGGCGAAAACATAACATAAGACGAAACTTCTAAATCGTCTTGTTTTGCCTGATTGATGCGTGCTTTAATATCGCCTACAAACATATATAGCGAATCGGATTTTTCTTTTATACGCAATGCTTTTTCATACCAAGGCCCTACCTTTTCAGGATTGTTTGCCATGTATTTCGACAAGGCATCATAAAGGGCAAGATTTTGCTCAGACGAGTTGACAGTGGTTCGCACCAAACTATCATCGACAAGAGTAAAACCGCGCAACACGTCGGATGACACATTCAATGCCAACATTGCCATCAGTACAATGTACATCAGGTTAATCATCTTCTGACGCGGTGTTTGACTTCCAAAACTCATAGTCTATTGTTTTTATTTTGTCATTGCCTGCAACATGCGTGCATATACTTCATTCAATTCTTCTATCTGACGTGCCATGCGACGAGTTTGCTCATGTACTTGATCAATGGTTGTGATTTGCGTACTTGCACTACGCAACTGCATCTCGTAGATGGCATTGATACCTGCCAAGTTTTTAGCCAACGCTTGCATCTGCTCCGAATCTTGAGCTATATTTTGTGTTTGCGCCGTGCAACGAGCCAACATAGTTGTCATGGCTTTTAGTTGTTCTAAATATTCACCTGTAGCTTGTTCCATTTCAGGCGTAACGGGGTTTACCGCTGGCTGTGGCATCGGCTGTACCGGTGCTGCATATACGGGTTGTCCTTGTGGAATACTACCTTGCGCATAAGCAGGTGTAGGTTGTGCAAAAGGTTGGCCGCCATTATTTGGATATACTTGTTGTTGTACATCAACACGCTCGGCAGCAACATTACACGAAGCTGTATTAAGATTACACTCAGTAGAGGCATTCATAGGAACAGCATCGAAAAAAGAATTGTCTTTTGGGAAGAAAGACTCTTCGGGTTTATCGCGCTTTACTCCCGATAGATCGAATGCAGAGATAAAGAAGATCAATACCTCAGTACCCATACCTACACACAATGCCACATTTGCACCGGGCAAATGTATCAGTTTGAATAATGCACCCACCAATACAATAGCAGCTCCCCAATTATATGCATAATTTAATACGATTTGTCCGTTTGGAGTAGAAATAATATCCTGCAATTTTTGACGCAGACTTCTTTTGTTTTCTCTATTTGCCATGTTACTTTCCTTTCTTATTATTACCAACCTGAGTTCGCACACAACGGAATCCTACATAAGATCGTTGTTCATTTTGATATTCTGATGTACGAGCATCCGAACGGATAAACGCATTCACATCTTTCCATGAGCCACCACGCACTACTTTTTTCTTCATGCGGTAAGGATCTTCTTTTGCTGCATTGTATTGCAAGTCGGGATTCATATCATTCATAGACATGACACCCGATTCGGTATATACGGTAGAGGTCCATTCGGCCACATTGCCTGCCATATCATACAAACCATTGGCATTGGGAGCATAAGTCCCTACTCGAGTGGTAATCAGATTTCCATCTTGCGTATAATCGCCTTTTGCAGGTTTATAATTAGCCTTATAACAGCCTTTTTCATCTTTCGACGATTCTTCGCTCCATGGATAAACATGACCATCACGCCCGCGAGCAGCATACTCCCATTCGGCTTCTGATGGCAAGCGATAACGTTGAATGAAACGTGCTTGTCCGCGCAAACCTTGCAATAGGTAATTGGTTCGCCAAGCACAATAGGCATTGGCTTGTTCCCAACTTACACCCACCACCGGATTATCATTATAAGATGGATGATTCATATATAATCGCATATAAGACTCGTGGTTAGCATTAGGAAAATCGTTGACCCAACAAGTGGTGTCAGGATATATATTGACGATATATGTATTCAAAAAATCCCACTCGCTCGACAATGGACGTGTGATGGTTTGGCTTACAATTCTACCCTCTTCGTCGATATAAGCTGTATCTTTTGATATCATAACCACCTCATCAGGATCTATCGTCAAATCGGTGTTACGTGTGCGAAGATTCGGATTCAAATGATGACGACGTTTAGCAGCCTCAACATAATCAAAAACCTCATATTGATAGTTCATTTGAGTAGGATCGAGAGAGGTTTCTCCCGTAACAGGGTGCTGTTTGAAAACACTTTGCAAAGCCATTTGCTCATCTTCGGTAGCTTTGCGCCATGGAATAGGTTTACTCCAATTCAAATAAGGTTTTATTGGATTACCCTCACGATCTTCTTCGATTTTATAGATTTCATTACCACCATAAGCAGGATCGGCCAAACGCTCTCTGATAATTGAATCGCGAACCCAGTTAATAAATTGCTTATATTGAGCTACGGTAACTTCATTTTCATCCATCCAGAAAGACTCTACCGAAATCTCTTTGCTCGGTACATGTACACCCCACAATGAATCTTGTTCATTAGGCCCCATCTTTAAAGATCCGCGTTTAATAAGCACCATACCATAAGGTGTCGGTTCGCTCCATGCTAATGCTCTTTGGCCTATAACTTCACCACCTGGAGCACCTGCTCCACCGGCTACTGTACCAAGACAAGATGATAATGCGATAACCAATAACACTACGATTATACAGTTTATACTTCTCATTCTATATTAATCTATTATAATATTCTTATACTCTTATGTTTATTTTTACTTTTCTTAAATAGGTTGATATCCATTGCATAATTCAATACGATATCATGCGACCCATTGCCTAAACCAATGCCTGATGTATACATTTCGTAGGCATAACCCACTTTAATCGACTTAATAATGGCTCCTAAACTAAATGTAACTGATGTAGCTGGTGTATAAGTTAACCCTAAAGCGAATTTTTTATCCTCGAAAGTATAAAAGAATCGTCCTGTCAAATCAACTCTTACCGCATTCATATCAGTTTGCATCATTACAGAAGGCTGTATCGAAATTAACGGATTGTGTGTCTGAATATTGTATCCGGTTGTAAAATAAAGAGTTGGTTTTATCTTTATTTTACTTGTTTCGCCCATCTCGCCCGAAGAAAATTCTAATTCGGGACTGGTAAGATGCTGCCCCGAAAAGCCAACATAGAACTTAGGATGCGAGTAAAAGGCCCCTACCCCAAGATCTAAACCCATACCATTTTGTTCGGTAGTAGGAAAAGCAGGATCATTTTCGGCACTTTCGCCTAAGTCAAGATCTTTAGGATCGAACGATGTAGTGATAAGACCTATCTGTATACCGGCTCCGAGCAAACCTTTTTTAATTTTAAACTTATAGGAATATTGTCCCCATACACGCTTGGTTTTAAACAAACCGATAGCGTCATTCAAAAAACCGGCTCCTACTCCGTGTTTTTTATTGAACAGAGAAAAAGGCATATCGGCACCAAAATACATGGTTCGAGGTGCATGTTTAAAATTAGTCAACTGCATGGAATATGTACCGGCAATATTAAGTTTATCGGTTTGACCGGCCCATGCGGGATTGTAGTAACCATTCAAATCCCAGTATTGAGTGAAATGCACATCAAATTGCGCTCTGGCTTTTAGAGATAGCAGCAAGAGCGAAAAAGAAAATATGATGATAACAAGAATACGGTTCATTTGGTATAATGAACTTCAAAATGATCGAAAAATTGTGTTAGACAAGTAAATAATAAATAAAAATAGCCGTATTGCACTCTATAAGATGATGTGCAGTACGGCTATCTTGTATTTCTTAACCTCTTTGAATGATATTCATACAAAAGCTAAGAGAATTTAATATTCTTCTTCGTTAAAGAAAAAATCTTCTTTACTAGGATAATCTGGCCAAATATCTTCGATACTTTCGTACACTTCGCCCTCGTCTTCCATCTCTTGCAAGTTTTCAATTACTTCAAGAGGTGCACCTGAGCGCATTGCATAGTCAATAAGTTCGTCCTTAGTAGCAGGCCAAGGAGCATCTTCTAATTTTGACGCCAATTCCAATGTCCAATACATAAGCTTTCAGTCTTTTAAATTGTGAATATTGGTATAATACTTATATTTTCGGCAAAAGTATAATAATTTTTATCATTTGCAACTATTCTGCCAGAATAATTCTTCTTTTCCGGCATCGAAGTTTATTTTTCTACTCAAAACAAAGAAATAATCTGATAATCTGTTCATATAGGCCAATAAGTTATCTGAAATATGATAACCTGCCACCAATTCGAGAATACATCGTTCGGCACGTCGACAAACTGTGCGGCAAACATGACAAACCGATGCTGATGTTTCTCCACCGGGAATTACAAATGCCTTAAGAGGAGGAAGTTTACTATCGTTCAAGTCTATTTGATGCTCTACCTCCTTAACATCCTCATCCGAAAGAATACAACTTTCGGCGACTTCTACTTTTTTGATATCGGTTGCCAAATTAGCACCTACTGAAAATAAGGTATTTTGAACCTTTTGTAAAAAAGCAATATCCGCTTCGTTATTAAGATAAGAAACAAGCAATCCTATAAATGAATTCAATTCATCTACAGTGCCATAGGCCTCTAAACGAGGATCTATTTTCGAGACTCTAGTTCCACCAATCAAACAGGTAGTACCGCAATCTCCAGTACGTGTATAAACAATACTTTTTTTCATATATACCGATTTCTAAATTATTATAATACTAACACTTTAATGGCTTTAGAAGTTGACTATATAATGTTGTTTTATTTTAGATTTATCAAAAAAAAGAATTCCTACATCATATAAATCGAAAGTAATACCTACTCTATCGTCTGCCATCATTTTTTTCCAACACTTTTTCATTGCACTTGATCGATGAATATCTTTTATTACACATATGCCCGAACTTGGCAATACATTAATCATTTTATCAAATACCAAATAACTTTCTTGCGCATTTCCGCTGCAATGTATATATAGAAAGTCAACTAATGATGGGATTTCATCACACAATTCTTTCTGTATGAAAACGGCATTTGTTTTTGCTGCTTTCAAATACAAATCAGTAGAAGTCGATTTTCCAATAGAAACAATCGTTTGAGGTTGAGTATGATTAACTAACCTGAATAACAGTTTATTCACTTTGAGCGTTGCATCATTCCACTCTTTGTCATTTTGCGACTTTTGCCGCTGCACATCATTTTGTAGTGTGGCATAATGATAAAATGGTGTTTTCTCGTATATCACCCATGTTATGAGATTAAAAGCAAAAGGAGAGTGCACACCATAACCACATCTTTTTCGAAAACGCATCAACCAAATAAATGGCCTCTTTAAGTTGATATAAAAATTTTTTATCATGTCTATTTATAGATTCTAAGACAAAGAAACAAATATATCTGTTTCGATAGATGAATTTTATCATTAAAATATTAAATGATAGTTATTAAATAACCCCATAAAAAAAACATCGACAACAATGACACCATAAAAAAAGCCATTAGCAATAATGCCAATGGCTTTTAAGATATATTGATCAAATGTATTATTTCACAATTTTAAGCACAGACATACCAGCTTTAATGATAAAGACACCCTTGGAAGCAACATTTACTTTAACGGTTGTATTATCGGCAATTTTAGATGATATTTTTTCACCAGACACACTATAAACATCCACCGCAACACCGGCTTCTACACCCACAAGACTAATCTCGTCTCCATGAATTAAAGCATAAATATCATCTGATGTTTTAATATTGCCAACCGAAGTAATTGTGAAACCATGCAAAGCGGCGTCATTGTTCTTGCCTGACAAATCCACAACAGATTCAGTCGAAGGCTGAGCCTCGAATGCATAAGCAGCAGAACATACAGCTTTCAACTCGTCTGATAGAGCCGCATATTCACTCGCTGCATCCAACAAAATATCTTCGACAGTTAATGCTTTTTTGTAAATTCTCACATCGGCTAAATCACCTGTAAAGAAATTAGTTACTGTTGTTCCATCCCATCCTGCACCTAAAAGCATATCCGATGGCAAATTCAATACAGCCGATGCATTATTGGCTCTTGAGGAAACTGTCTTAACTCCATTTACATAAAGATAATTATTCAAAGCAGATCGATCAAACACAATAGCCAAATGTACCCATTGAGCATTGTTAGCAGTAAAAGAGTCATCAATTAAAAAATCAGAGGGACTAGTAGAACAAGTCACCCCATATCCAGAAGATACAGCATATGCCTCGAAACCCGAATAAGAACGATCAGCTCTGTAACCAATAAAACGCTTACCTGAGTTTTGTGCCAAATCACTCGTTCTTACCCAACATGACATCGTATAATCCTCTGTCAATGAACGTTGAATATCTTCAGAGTTTGGTATTCTGGCATATTGAGAACCATTAAATGAAATAAATTCTGAAGAGGGTTGAGTAGCCATCTGACCAAAAATTGCCACCAATGTGATATCCCCTTCATTACTATCTCTATAAGTGCTATTTGTTGAAACAATATCACCTGTTAGTTTATTAATCCATTTTAAAAAAACATAACCTTCGGCAGGTGTAGCAACACATTCTATAACACCGGTGCCACTTCCGCCACCCGAAACAGTACCACCACCGCTCTCGCCAACTTCTAATGTCACAGTACGATCAGCAACTACTTCATCGCTTTCGATAACTAAATTAATATCTACAATCACTCCTCCATTTTTACCTATATCGCTTACACCACAAGGATCAACCGAGTTCCAATCCACTTTAAAGCGCAATAAATATGTGCCAGGAGAAACATGTGATGGAATAGTAAATGGTTTCATTAAATCAGCTTTTGTGCTACCTTGCGTAGATTCACCTAGATGATTTGTCCACACTTCAGTGCCACCTGCATAGGATGAATAAGCGCGCACTTCCGAAGCATCAGTCACTACATTATTAGCATCAACAGCATGTATAAATGCAGCATCCTTATCAAAATCAATCAATACATAACTATGCATCCACTCGCCAGTCCAATTTATCGTAGGTGTTATAGTAGCACCCGCTGTAGTGGTAAATGTATTCGTTTTCTTATCAAAATAAATGGGAGAATTTCTTCTTTGCCCTACATCTACTGACACAGAATTGCTGCCGTCAGAAAGTGAGAAAGAGGTTAAATAACGCTGAGCGTGAGTATTTGTTTGATCATTGGTACAATACTCTTGAGCATTTACACTCGCAAACGATAATAAAGAAAATGCCATTACCGACATTTTTTGAAGTAAAGGTTTTACCATAATAATTAGATTTTTAAATTTATTGTGCAAATAACACTGATTTAATATCAGATATGATTAACAAGCACATTAATAATTAATTCAAAATTAATACAACATTAAATATATCAATTTAAGTTTAACTATTTTAACGTCTAATATACTAATATTTTTCAACCATAATACTTTACACGGTTACAATGTATCTCAATTGCTACTTGATTGTTGACCTACATTTTTTTGAAAGTAATTAGTGACATATACCGTCAATATTGGAAACATACTCATACCCATAACCGCCAAAACCACAGCTAAGATACGCCCTTCTCCAGTGACAGGCTCTATAGCACAACCTACTGTAGTAACATCCATACAAGCCCACCACAAAGCATCTTGAAAATGATGCAACCCCGGATTCAACCCCATTTCTATAGAATAAAAAACCAAGCTACCAAAGTATGCCATCGCTACCAACATTACAAGATAGGTTATCATCATATTAGTTACTTTACTTTTTGTAAACCAATTGATCATAATCACCAAACCATAGCCCCCACGAATAAAAACAATGGAGCGCAACATAATGCCAGCTAAGGGAGATACAGGTATATCAAACCAATGAACGATATTATAATATGGTATCGAAACCAAAAGCAATACGATGTTCGATAAAAAATACTTCCATTTGCGATCCGAGAGATAAAACAAAAAACAATAATCTAATAAAAAGATAATACAGATGACGAGTTGCGCATTCTGATAAAATTTTTGAGGTACAATAAAAGGTTTCTTCAATATCTCTATCGACAGAAGTATTAAAATAAATATACTACACAACAGAACAATGATATTCAAAAATCTAGCCACCAATAACAATCTACGATCTACAGATATGTGTCTCATATCATCCACAACATTTATGTTCATATTAAAAATAAGATTACATTAAATAATAAGCGTGTTTACATATTACAGATATAGCATCCATCGCATTTTATATCTCAACGGCAAATATAAATATTAAAGATTAGATCAATTGGATTTATGGTACTAACTTTCAGCAGAACATAGAATTCGTAATAAAGAAGAGATAAAAAGAAAAAACACCAACAACTTATTGACTAAGTTATTAGCGTTTTTAAAGTACCCAGACCCAGTACATAACCGTATTTCTAAAGGAAAACAAAAGCATTTATAACAAGTGATTTTCAACCATTTACAAGATTTACAACTTCTCTTTGTTGCAAAAAAAAGACTATGTATTGTTATTTTGGGCTACCCTTTGGCTACCTGAATAAAATAATATGCTATATTTGTAATCATAAGAAGTAAAGAGAAATAAATATCTAAATAATATGGCTGCAAAAAAAGACGTAAGAAGTGATAAGACTTATATAATAAGTACAGATGATACAGATAACCCTAAATTAGGAGCAAAGATTCTATCAGATGGCAGAGAGAGTTTATTCCTTGATTACTATTTTGGCTATAAAATGGTATATGATGAGGCTAAAGATAGAGAGGTAGCCAAGAAAGATAGAAAGCGAGAAACATTAAAATTATACCTATGGCAAGCCCCACGTACACCAATAGAGAGGCAGCACAACAAAGAAGTATTAGACCTTGCAAAGAAAATCAGATTTGAGAAAGGGCAAGAGTTATTAGATATTACAGAGGGATATAGATTGAAGAAAGATAGAAAGATTAACTTTCTTGATTATTTCCAGAATTACAACGACAACTATACAAAGAAAGATATTAGGATGATGCAAATAGCGTTGCAAAGATTTAAAGACTTTTTAAGCGATACCCCAGAGTATAGAAAGTTTGCACAATCGATCAAGCCAGAGCAGCTAAATAAAGATATGATGATAACTTTTACAGAGTATCTAAAAAGTAGAAGTATTGGAGAGGGTGCTAAATCAATATACCAAAGATTCAAGAAAGTTATTAAGTATGCAATAGAACATGATATTATAATTAAAAACCCCTGTTTGGGTGTTAGTATCAAAGTGGATGAACAGGCATTAAAAAAAGATGTTCTTTCAATAGATGAAATACAAACATTGATCAATACCCACTATGACAATGAAAACCCTAATATTAGACATGCATTTATATTTTGCCTATACACAGGGCTAAGGTTTTGTGATGTGGCAGATTTAACATATAAAAATATAGATTATTCAAACAGATTATTAAAGTTTGAACAAAACAAAACAAAGGGACATTCTGGGGCAAGTAGTGTTATAATACCCCTTAATGATGGTTTACTATCATTGATTGGTGTAGCCTCAACAAAATACAAAGAAGAGTCTATATTTAAATTACCTACCTATGAAAGTTGTTGCAAGTCTTTAAAACGATGGGTAAAACGGGCAAATATAGATAAGCATATTAGTTGGCATTGTGCCAGACATTCATTTGCAGTGAATATATTAAACAATGGGGCTAATATAAAGACTGTGGCAAGTCTTTTGGGACACTCCGGGCTAAAGCATACAGAAAAGTACACCCGTGCAGTAGATAAGCTAAAAGAAGAGGCTATAAATAGTTTACCTGAATTTAAAATATAAAGATATGAGAAAAGGACTATTTGATTTATCTATTGAAGAGTTTACAAGAGTATTGTTAGATTATGAGGAAGTTTATGAAATTGAGATAGAAAACATATGTAACAGAATAGAGAAACACCAACTTAAAGGTACTTACAACCAGATTATAGATGTAGTAAGCTGTAATCCACATTTATGCAAAGACATTGAAAGCAAGTTATTTGATTACAACATTGAATTAAATGAACTTGACATCTATAATTATATTGAGTACAAAACAGCCAATTTTAACATGGACAAAGTAAAAATCTTAAAGAATGAAATGGATGTGTTTTATATGCTAACATACTGTGAAGAAATAAATCAAATAGTTAAAGAAAAGTATATTGATTTAGATATGGAAATACCCTATATTGAAAGAGATCTAATAACTAAACACAAAAAAAAACACGAGCACATTAGGATACCTGATTATAGACAAATGAGAGAAAAAATATTCTTTTGTAGAGATTATATGTATTTCATAGCGATGGCATTACTAAACAGAAAACTAAGCAAAACCCCAATAAATAATAAAACAAACATATTGCCCGATGTATTAAACACCGATGAGGCTAAAGAGTTATTTAATCGGGCTATTGAGTTAGGACTTATGAAAGATGATTACACATGGGATAAAGGGCTACAGCTAGCAGCTTGTTTTGCAAGAGAAATGAGTATAAGACTAGATATAGGCAAAGGCGATAGAATATCATGGAAGCCATTTGAAGAATTGTTTAAACTAGAAAATGGCAAACTTAGAAGCAATTATAATGACATTCAGAAAACGGGACAAAACCCAAGTGATATAAATTTAGTAGATGCAGTGTTTGAATAAACCCAACCATACATTACCCCCACAACCCCTACAGTAGGCAATTGTAGGGGTTTTTTATTTCCTATACCATCTAACTTTGCCAATGTTATCAGATAACAAATAACAGAGGCTAAGCAGACGTGCAGATCCTCAATTTTAATCATTTTAAATAATAAAAAAATGAACAAAAATTTAATTGAAGAGGTATCAAACATCCTAAAGGACAAAACACTATTCTGCACAAAAGAGGTGTTAACAACTGATGAAACAGCCCGTTATATGGGCATATCAAGAAGCTACTTGTATAAGTTAACTATGAGGGGAGAAATACCACATTTCAAGCCAATGGGAAAGATGTGTTATTTCAATAGGATAGAGATTGAGCAATGGTTACAAAGTAATAGAGTGGCAACCAGTGCAGAACTAAACCAGAAAGCACAAACATACTGTATGAAAGGGGGTAAAAGATGATAACCCCCAATATACGTTACTATGCAAAAATGAAAAGTGTTGGCAGTGGAAAAACCCCCAAGTATTCTATTACAGATCAGGCGGGCTTTTATCCTCCAATGGCTAAAATAGTTGGCAGAGATGGACTTATTTCAATGTACTTAATGGAGAAACTAAAAGAGGGTTCAAATGTTCCATCGATGAGGTTACAAGCAAAAGGCAGCCTCAACTTTACAGGCTTGAAAGAATATTTTACTGATGGCAAATTAAGCGGTTTTGCTTATGGTTATCCTCTATCAGATAAGACATATAGCAGCAAGAAGATAGAGAATCCATTCTATGACTGTAAAGATGATGGCTTTCTATTCATAGTACACCAAGACCAAGAGGTAGAAACAGAAGTCCCAAAGATCAAACCAAACGTTATTGAGCTGATTGTATTAGAGGGTGCAAGGGTTTTAATTTCATCTTATTGCAAACAATTAATGATGGGCGGTTTTGATGATGTAATTGCAACATTGAGAAAACAAGCCAAATGAGAAATCTCTTATAATAATATGTAAGTTGTCTACAAAATTTGGTAACAATGTATGATAAAGTTAAGTTGTGGATAGCGAGAAATAGCACTACCCCAGATGTATGCAAATATCTTGAAAAAGCTAATGAAATAACAGATTTGCAAACAGGCGAGATTAGAACGTATGGCAGCATAGATGGTTTAAAAGTATCTGTTTATGTGGGTGGCATTTCAATAATTGGTAGCCTATCAAAATATCTTTATTCAAACAACATCTATCCCCTGAATAGATATAGCACAGCAGAAGCAATAACAAAACTATCAGATAGTCTACATATTGACTTAAGTGAAGCTAGAGTAACGGGGGTAGAGTTTGGAACACAATTTGTAATGTGTCACAAAGTAGAAGATTATTTATTAAGATTGGGCGATATTCCAAGACTACAAAGGTATCATTTTGATGCAGGGACACTATATTATAAAACTAAAGGGCGGCAGCAACCTAAAGTCTTTGCTTTCTATGACAAGCAGAAAGATGCAGAAGCTAAAAACATGATATTACCCAATGGTTTGAAAGAAGCTAACCTACTTAAATATGAGATTAGGTTAAATGGAAGATTACCCCAACAGCTAAATGTGCCAGAAGTGAAAGCCTCCACATTATCAGAGCGTAAATTCTATATGTTGATGGTTAAACGTTATCAAGAGAGTTATTATTCAATATCTAAAAGTAAACAAATAAAAACCAATATCATGAATGATATAAAGACCGTTTCAGACGCTTTTGATGTGTTTGTTGCCCGATTGATAAGCCAGAGCGATAACAACCAAATAGCGGGCTTTCTGGATGAATTAAAGACAATGCAAGTATTTGACGATAGAAAGAGTTATACCCGACTTAAAAAGAAAATCCAAGAAGTAAGTACAAAGGCTGATATAACTGTATCTGACGAGTTAATAAGAGAGCTTGACAACGAGATTAAAAATATAGGTTCTTATGTGTAGTCTCTTATAATAATATGTAAGTTGTACCCAAATATTGGTAACAGTGCCAGTGTCCAAAAATGACCTATTTTGCCGACCTATAAAAAAAGCAAAAAATTAGACTGTCTATTTAATTAGGCAGTCTTTTTTATATTAACACACATTGCAATATAAACCTACTAGAAAATCAAAAGGGGCAAAAACGGGGCTAAACAAGTGGGGGTGTTGTTGTTTTTGGCTACCCTTTGGCTACCTAAAAAAGAAAAAACCTTTGTAAAAGCCTCATTATCAGCTATCTACAAAGGTTTTAAAGTACCCAGACCCGGGGTCGAACCGGGATGGAAGTGAATCCACTGGTGTTTGAGACCAGCGCGTCTACCGATTCCGCCATCTGGGCGTTTTGCTTTATTGCGGTGCAAAGATACGGCTTTTTTCTATACTTCCAAATTTTTATTGAAAAAAAACGCATAAACAAGAAATATTATTCTCACGCACCGCCATTATAATAATTAATAGTAAATTAGCGCAAACTTTTTTTAAATAGAATTATCATGACTAACAAAGATAATTATTGCGTAATTATGAGCGGTGGCATTGGTAGCCGCTTTTGGCCTTTCAGTCGAAAAACATTGCCTAAGCAATTTTTAGACTTTTTCGGTACAGGCCGTTCTTTATTACAACAAACTTTCGATAGATTCAATAAAATAATACCGACGGAAAATATATTTATCGTAACCAACGAAATATATGCAGATTTAGTAAAAGAGCAATTACCCCAACTTAAGGAAGATCAAATATTGCTTGAACCTGCCCGCCGCAACACAGCGCCATGTATTGCTTGGGCATCTTACCACATTCGTGCATTAAATCCTAATGCAAATATGGTAGTAGCTCCTTCAGATCATCTAATATTAAAGGAAGCTGAATTTCTTGAAGCCGTACAAGGTGGTTTAGAATTTGTAGCACATTCGGACAATCTTTTGACATTGGGTATTAAACCTAATCGCCCCGAAACTGGGTATGGGTATATACAAATAGACGATCAAGTAGGCAATAATTTCTATAAAGTAAAAACATTTACCGAGAAACCTGAGATCGAATTAGCTAAAGTATTTGTAGAGAGTGGTGAGTTTTACTGGAACTCAGGACTTTTTATGTGGAACGTTAATAGTATAATCAAAACGGGTGAAGCTTTGTTGCCTGAATTGAGTGCAAAGCTAGGATCACACCCAGAAGTATATGCTACTCCAGCCGAAAAAGCTTTTATCAACGAACACTTCCCTACTTGTCCTAATGTGTCTATCGATTTTGGAATTATGGAAAAAGCCGATAATGTATATGTTTCATTAGGAGATTTCGGATGGTCTGATTTAGGAACATGGGGATCACTTTATGACTTATCAGAAAAGGATGATGATAGCAACGTCACTTTAAAATGCGATTCAATTCTATACAACAGTAAGAATAACATCATTACATTACCTGAAGGTAAATTGGCTGTAATCGAAGGTTTGGATGGCTATTTAGTAGCAGAATCCAACAATGTATTGCTTATTTGCCCCAAAGATCAAGAACAAAATATACGCAAATACGTCAATGACGCTCAAGTTAAATCGGGCGAAATATACATATAACCGAGATTAGAAACAAGATAATATTAAAAACACGATGAATGTAACATTGAAAAATCCAGATAGACTAGATATTGTAGATGCTTTACGCGGATTCGCTTTATTGGCGATTGTATTATTACACAATTTAGAGCACTACAATATATACTTCGTTCCTGATTTTTTGCCACAATGGATGTGCACTCTCGATAAAATGATATGGGACAGCATATTTTTTGTATTTGCCGGAAAGGCCTATGCTACATTCTCGTTGCTTTTTGGTTTCAGCTTTTACATACAATATCGCAATGCCGAAAAAAAGGGTATTGATTTCAGACCTCGCTTTGCATGGCGCATGCTTTTGCTCTTTCTAATCGGCCAATTGCATGCTTTATTTTATAATGGAGATATTTTAGTATTGTATAGCATCGTGGGGTTATGCCTCATTCCCGTTTGCAAGTGGAGCGATAGAGCAGTGTTTACACTCGGATTGATTTTAATGTTTCAACCATTCGAATGGGGGCGTATGTTTCATGCATTGTTACACCCTAGTTATAGTTACCAAACCAACTTATATCTTCCCTATGCGGTATCTGCATACGAAACTACCTGCAATGGTAATTTCTGGCAAGTACTAGCAAACAATATAGGAAACGGACAATTATATAGTAACTTATGGCAGATCGAAAACGGACGATTGTTTCAAGCCGCAGCGCTATTTATGTTTGGTATGTTAATCGGTCGACGCAAATATTTTGTACGAAGCGAAGTGTCACACAGCTTCTGGAAACAAGCACTGATTTATGCTTGCATGCTCTTTATTCCATTTTATATATTACAAGCTTACATTCCCAATCATATACCCAATATTTATAT
>DKPN01000004.1:5829-12707 GCA_002471195.1 Bacteroides sp. UBA7333 | reverse complement strand
TCGACATCTTAATATTACAGATTGATTTTAAGCCATTTGTAGATTCGATAAATTTTGTTTTTCGAGTTGAGCTTTGGCATAATTAAGAGTAACATTATATTCTTTTGCATCTTTTGAAGGCAATTCAAACATAACATCAATCATGATCGTTTCTACTATCGAACGTAATCCACGGGCACCTAATTTAAACTCGACTGCCTTATCCACTACATAATCAAACACACTTTCATCGAAAGTTAAATGAATATTATCCATATCGAATAATTTAACATATTGCTTGATAATTGAGTTTTTAGGTTCGGTCAATATAGCACGCAGAGCGTCTCTATCCAACGGTTTCAGATATGTCAAAACAGGCAAACGACCAATAATTTCGGGTATCAATCCAAACGACTTTAAGTCTTGCGGAGAGATATATTGCATCATATTACTTTTATCGATTTTGGCCGATTTTTGAGATGCAGTATAACCTACTACATGCGTATTTAATCGTTGTGCAATTTTTTTCTCAATACCATCGAATGCGCCACCACAAATAAATAATATATTCTTTGTATTTACAGGGATCATCTTTTGGTCGGGGTGCTTCCTTCCTCCTTGAGGTGGAACATTAACAATCGATCCTTCTAGTAGCTTCAATAAACCTTGCTGTACACCTTCTCCACTTACATCGCGAGTGATAGAGGGATTGTCGCTTTTGCGGGCAATCTTATCAATTTCATCAATAAAAACAATACCTTGCTCTGCTTCTTCAACATTATAATCGGCCACTTGCAATAAGCGGGTTAATATACTTTCAATATCTTCACCCACATACCCAGCTTCTGTTAATACTGTAGCATCAACTATCGTAAAAGGTACGTGCAAAAGTTTTGCAATGGTGCGAGCTAACAAAGTCTTTCCTGTACCGGTACTACCAACCATGATAATATTTGATTTCTCAATCTCAACATCATCCGAATTGACTGTTTGCAAAAGACGCTTATAGTGATTGTATACCGAAACTGAAAGAAATCTTTTTGCAGCATCTTGACCGATAATATATTGATCAAGAAACTCTTTTATGGCCAACGGTTTAGGTAATTCATTTAGTTTAAGTGATGTAGCCGACTTCGCATTATTGCCTTGCCCCATTGCCTCTTTCGTTATTTCGTAAGCTTGCTCAGAGCAACTATCACAGATATATCCATTCATACCTGTGATTAAAAATCCTACTTCATTTTCAGATCTTCCGCAAAAACTACATTTTCTTTTATTTGATTTTGATTCCGCCATTTTTATTTTTTAATCAGAACTTGATCAACCATACCATAAGCTTTAGCTTCTTCAGCTGTCATCCAATAATCACGATCCGAGTCAGCCCATACTTTGTCAAAGTCAGTATGCGAATGATCAGCAATTATCGTATATAGTTCTTTCTTTAATTTACCTATTTCGCGAGCTGTAATTTCAATATCCGATGCTTGTCCTTGAGCACCACCTAGAGGTTGATGAATCATTACTCGAGAGTGTTTGAGGGCAGTTCTTTTACCTTCAGTACCGGCAACTAACAATACAGCAGCCATAGATGCAGCCATACCGGTGCAAATTGTATTTACATCGCATGATATGAATTGCATTGTATCATATATACCTAAACCAGCATATACTGATCCGCCTGGTGAATTGATATAGATCGAAATATCCTTTCCTGGATCTACAGAATCCAAATATAGCAATTGCGCTTGTAGAGTGTTGGCAGTATAATCATCAATTTGAGTACCCAAGAAAATTATCCGATCCATCATCAAACGTGAGAATACATCCAGTTGAGTTACATTCAACTGTCTCTCTTCCAAGATATATGGATTCAAATAACCGGCTTGCGATTTAATTACACCATCCAACACCTGGCTATTCATACCCAAATGCTTGGTTGCATATTTTTTAAAATCGTTCATTTAAAAAATCTCCTTTCTTAAAATTATTTTAGTCTACAAAGTAACAAAAAAGAACACAGAGACACAAAAAAACACAGAGTTATAATAATATAAAACTCTGTGTTTCTGTATTAAAAAATATTTTTATTGCAAATATTCTTATTCAAACATTTTATTGAAGTCTTCCACTGAAACGGTTTTGTCTTCAAGTGTTACTTGGGTTTTTAAAGCTGCAGCAAGTTTCGATTCAACAACGCGACCTACCAAACCTTCAACTGTTTCTTTTTTCTTCAACATTTCTTGAGCATAGTTAGCAAGAATATCATCTGGAACTGACATCATGCCGTATTGAGCGAATTGAGCTTTTGCAGCACCTTTAGCCATTTCTACAACATCTTCTTGCTCAACTTTGATTTCGTTAGCTTTCACCAATTGTTCTTTAATTAAGTGCCAAGTTAATTCTTCGATACTATTGTCATAGTTCTCATTTACAAACTCTTCACCTTTTTCTTGGTTATTCAACAACATAATGCGTTTCAACAATGCATCAGGGAATTCAAGTTTACCTGCTTTTTCGATCATCGCTTTACGAAGATCAATCATAAATTTATAATCGCTATCGGCTACGAATTGAGAAGCCATACCTTCTTTGATTTTCGCACGGAACTCTTCCTCTGAAGAGACAACTCCTTCACCTAAAATTTGATCGAACAATGCTTGATCAATATCGCCTGGTACATAACGAGTAATTTCTTCAATTTGATAGCTAAAGTTAGCTTTCATATCAGCAGCTGCTTCTTTTTCAATTTTCAAAAGTGATGCAATTTCTGCTTCGTTACCATCATAAGCAACACTTGGATTGAAAATAAGAACATCATTAACTTTTGCACCGTTGAAAATAGCTTTTTGATCATCATTTTTCATGTATGATGGCATCAAGACTGCACCTTCAACTAAAACACCACCTTCTTTAATGCTTCCATTCTCATCAAGTTCAACCATTGCACCTTTAAGCATATCGTTATCTTGGTAAGAATCTACTTTTTCGTGTTTACCACTACGTTGAGCATAAGCTTTTATTTGATTTTCAACCATCTCATCAGAGATTTCGATAGTGTAATAATCTATTTTATCATCTTTGCTTACTTCAGCTTTAAACTCTGGAGCAAGTGCGATATCAAAGAAGAATTCGAATTCTTCCATTGTGTCGAAATCAATAACAGGTTGTTTTTCTTCATTTGGCATTGGTTCGCCCAAAATGTTCAAGTTATTTGCTTTAATGTACTCGTATACTGCATCCGAAAGAACTTTGTTCACTTCTTCAGCAATAATTGATTTGTTATACATTTTCTTTACTAAGCTCATAGGCACCATTCCTTTACGGAAACCTGGCATTTGAGCTTTTTGACGCATTGATTTCAATGCTTTTTCAACTTTCTCTTGATAATCAGATTTCTCAATCTGTACAGTAAGCAAACCGCTTACTTTGTCAATGTTTTGAAATGAAACGTTCATCCTGTGACTATTAATTATTTGATTTATATTATTTTCTTTAATTCCAAAGGAATCGCAAAATTACTGCTAATCTTTCATTCTACAAAAAAAATGAGATTATTATTGACATATATGCTTTTTAATTTTTATATAACATTCTAGGTCGATATTTTGTGGGATAAAAGTATATTAAAAATCTACAAAACAATAGTATATCAATACTTTAGTAAATGATGTTGTGATATTTGAAACTAATAAAACTGCAAAAGCACTCTATTCTATATATAGAAATAAACATCAAACAGATGTATAATGAGAACTATTAACATTCTATATTACTTAATTAAAGCAAATTAAGAGCAATGATCTTTTCAATGCTGCTTCTATTTTTTTGCCATTCTAAATAAATTCGCCATGCGTCAACATCTTAACATAACTAAGTATAAATAATATATTTAGGCATTAACCATACCGTTGATTAATCCATATCAATTTCGCTTTATCGATTTATCCGATATAACAATGGCATTTAACATAGATATCATTATTATTTTTTTTCAAATTATTTAGAGTTTTTTATTCAAAAAAGTTGCTATTTCAATTATTATGACTTTCTTTGTCACGAAAAGATGATTCACTAGTTTCTAGATTTCTATAACAAGGTTTAAGTATGTTCATCAATAAAAACATGAAATAACTCTTTGTCATTTTAATCAACACATTCGATATATCATCTTTTAAAGAGTTATTATTTATTATTTATTTTATCATTTTCACTATGAACATTTATGTTGGAAACCTTAACTACCGTGTTAAGGAAGCAGATTTGCAACAAGTTATGGAAGATTACGGAGCGGTATCTTCAGTTAAAGTTATTATGGATCGCGAAACAGGTCGTTCGAAAGGTTTTGCCTTTGTAGAAATGGAAGACGACGCAGCAGCTTCTAAAGCGATTGCCGAACTTAATGGCGCTGAATACCACGGACGTACAATGGTTGTAAAAGAAGCTAGACCAAGAGCTTAATAGTAAAGCAACAATAAAAAACAAACCCTCTTCACTTTTGAAATGAAGAGGGTTTATTTTTTATATTTTAGTTGACATCAACCTTCATTTAATTGGAAATCCTTACGACGTAATACAAAACTATTACTCAAGTATTTTTCACGGACTATTTTATTTTCAGCTAATTCTTCAGGTGTTCCTTGGAATAAGATTTTTCCTTCAAACAAAAGATAGGCACGATCAGTAATACTCAATGTCTCTTGTACATTATGGTCAGTAATCAAAATACCGATATTTTTATCTTTCAACTTCCACACAATTTGTTGGATATCTTCCACTGCAATTGGATCGACACCAGCAAAAGGTTCATCAAGCATTATAAATTTGGGGTCGATAGCCAAACATCGTGCAATTTCAGTGCGGCGACGTTCTCCACCTGATAGTTGGTTTCCTTTATTTTTTCGCACCTTTTGCAAACGAAATTCAGCGATCAAACTTTCCAATTTATCTTTTTGATAAGACAATGGTTTGTTTGTCATTTCAAGTACTGAAGCAATATTGTCTTCAACCGTCATTTGACGAAAAACGGATGCTTCTTGTGCCAAATAACCGATACCATTTTGAGCACGCTTATATACAGGATAATTAGTAATTTCTAGATCGTCTAAAAATATACGACCTTCATTGGGAGTTATCAAACCCACGGTCATATAAAACGAAGTAGTTTTACCTGCACCATTAGGACCTAATAATCCAACAATCTCACCCTGTTTTACATGAATAGACACATGATTAACAACCGTTCGTTTGCCATACTTTTTCACAAGGTCTTCTGTACGAAGTACCATACTGGTTTCTTCTATCATACTTGTTATTTTGCCACAAATGTAACAAAAATAAGCCGAAATAGTGTACATTTGCATACAAATATATAGCATATGATTAAAGCTTTAAGAACCGTTGGTAAATATATAATATTGATGTGGCGCACATTAGGACGCCCCGATAGAATGCGAATGTTTTTTCGACAATATCTTAATGAAATTGAAAAATTAGGGGTAAACTCGATAGGCATTGTTCTTTTAATTTCGTTTTTCATTGGAGCGGTTATCACCATCCAAATCAAATTGAATATTGAAAGCCCATGGATGCCACGATGGACGGTGGGTTATGTCACTCGTGAAATTCTTCTACTAGAGTTTTCCTCATCAATAATGTGTTTAATTTTAGCAGGTAAAGTAGGATCGAATATAGCATCTGAATTAGGTGCCATGCGTGTCACTCAACAAATTGATGCACTCGAAATCATGGGGGTGAATTCTGCCAATTATCTTATTTTACCCAAAATTGTAGCGATGATAACGACGATACCGATTTTAGTGACCTTCAGCATTTTTGCAGGAATACTAGGAGCATATGCTACATGTTGGTTTGGAGGTGTGATGAATGCCAACAATCTCACCTATGGTCTTCAATACTCATTCGAAGAATGGTTTATTTGGTGCAGCATCATTAAATCCTTCTTTTTCGCATTTATCATTGCCAGTGTTTCGTCATTCTTTGGATATACAGTAGAGGGAGGATCAATAGATGTTGGTAAAGCATCGACAAACTCGGTAGTATCCAGTAGTGTGCTAATTTTATTTTCTGATTTGATACTAACAAAACTTTTAATGGGATGATTGAAGTTAAACATCTATATAAATCGTTTGAAGATAAAGATGTATTAATCGACATTAATGCAACCTTCGACAATGGTAAAACCAATTTAATCATCGGACAAAGTGGTTCGGGAAAGACAGTATTAATGAAATGTATCGTAGGGCTTTTAACACCCAATAAAGGTGAAATACTTTATGATAATAGAAATTTTCTAACACTCAATAAAAATGAAAAGAGAATGCTCAGAAGAGAAATGGGTATGATCTTTCAAAGCGCAGCATTATTCGACTCGATGTCTGTATTAGATAATGTTATGTTTCCACTAAACATGTTTAGTAACGATACGTTGAGAGATCGCACTCGCCGTGCAATGGAGTGTTTAGACAGAGTAAATCTATCGGATGCCCGAAATAAATTTCCGGATGAAATAAGTGGGGGGATGCAAAAACGTGTTGCCATAGCTAGAGCAATATCTCTTAACCCTAAATATTTATTCTGCGATGAACCAAACTCTGGTCTAGATCCTAAAACGTCGTTAGTAATTGATGATTTAATTCACGATATCACCAGAGAATATAACATGACGACTATCATCAACACCCATGATATGAATTCAGTCATGGGCATTGGAGAAAAAATCATATATATCTACCAAGGGAGAAAAGAGTGGGAAGGTACAAAGGAAGAGGTATTCAATACTAACAATGAATTATTAAATAATTTCATTTTTGCATCTGATTTACTTCGTAAAGTAAGAGATGTTGAAAGACATGAAATAAAATAAAACAATAAAGGCTTGT
>DKPN01000004.1:0-5614 GCA_002471195.1 Bacteroides sp. UBA7333 | reverse complement strand
ACAAGCCTTTATTGTTTTATTTTTGACGAACAAATATATTAATTGGAGTTCCCGTTAAATTCCATTTATCGCGAATCTTGTTTTCTAGGAAACGCTTATATGGCTCTTTCACATATTGTGGCAGATTGGCAAAGAAAACAAATGAGGGTACTTTTGTATTTGGAATCTGAGTAACATACTTAATTTTAATATATTTCCCTTTATTTGATGGAGGAGGGTATGCTTCGATAAGCGGCAACATTTCCTCATTCAAACGCGCAGTCGATATTTTGGTGGTACGATTGTCGAACACTTGTCTTGCCTCTTCCAATACTTTCAGAATACGTTGCTTAGTGAGAGCTGAGGTAAACACAATAGGAAAATCAACAAAAGGAGCAAAACGAGAGCGAATAGCTTCCTCAAACGTCTTCATCACTTTCGCTGTTTTATCTTGTACTAAATCCCATTTATTTACAACAACGACCAGTCCTTTTTGATTGCGTTGTATCAATGAAAAGATATTTAAGTCTTGTGCTTCAACACCACGAGTAGCATCTAGCATTAAAATACATACATCTGAATTTTCGATGGCACGAATCGAGCGAATAACAGAATAGTATTCAAGATCTTCATTGACTTTACTTTTTTTACGTATACCGGCAGTATCTACTAAATAAAAGTCGAAACCAAATTTATTGTATCTAGTATATATAGAGTCACGCGTAGTTCCGGCAATTTCAGTCACGATATTTCTTTCTTCTCCAATAAAAGCATTTACAATTGATGATTTACCAGCATTAGGGCGTCCCACTACAGCAAAGCGTGGAATATCTTCATCAACAATCTCTTCTACTTCTTTTTTAAAGCTACCTACAATGACATCCATCAAATCTCCACTGCCACTGCCCGAAATAGCCGACACACAGTGAGGATCACCCAGTCCTAGTTTATAAAATTCGGGAGCATTGTATTGCAAATCGCTATTATCAGTCTTATTAGCAACTAAAATAACCGGTTTTTTAGTACGGCGCAAAATAGTGGCTACTTGCATATCAAGATCAGTAAGACCATTCATTACATCGACTACAAATAATATCACATCAGCTTCTTCAACAGCCAATAAAACCTGTTTACGAATCTCTTCTTCAAAAACATCATCAGAATTAACGACCCAACCACCGGTATCGACAATTGAGAATTCACGTCCGATCCATTCTGATTTACCATATTGACGATCACGAGTAGTACCAGCCTGCTCATTCACGATAGCCTGACGTGTACTGGTCAAGCGATTAAATAATGTAGACTTACCTACATTAGGTCGTCCAACGATTGCAACTAAATTACCCATAGTTTACTTTGTTTTTACAACTATCCCAGTCGTGTAATTAATCTTATTAATCCAATTGATATCCAAAACTGCGCAATTCTTTGTCGGAGCTACGCCAGTCTTTATCAACTTTCACATATGTTTCTAAAAATACAGTCTTATCAAAGAAACGTTCAAGATCTCTTCGCGCCTCTGTAGCAACTTTCTTTAAGGCTTTACCTTGTTTTCCAATGATTATTCCTTTTTGAGATTCACGTTCAACATATATTACAGCACGAATATGTATTGATTTTGCTTCCTCTTTAAAGGTTTCTACAGACACCTCTACTGCATATGGTATTTCTTTATCGTAGTATAAAAGAATTTTTTCTCTTATAATTTCTGTTACGAAAAAACGAGAAGATTTATCAGTCCATTGATCCTTATCAAAATAAGGAGGTGAATCTGGCAATAATTCTTTAATACGTTTCATGACATAATCAACATTGAACTTTGTCGCGGCCGAAATTGGTATTATTTCAGCCTGAGGGATTAGCTTCTTCCAAGCTTCAACAATAGAGATCAGTTTTTCTTGATTTGTCAAATCGATTTTATTGATCAAAAGCAAAATCGGTATTGTCAACTGTTTCACTTTATCAACAAAATCATTATTCTTATCTGGCGTTTCTACAACATCAGTCACATAAAGCAATATATCTGCATCTGTCAAAGCTGATTTAGAAAAATTCAACATTGACTCTTGCAATTTATAGTTTGGTTTGAGTACTCCTGGAGTATCAGAGAAAACGATTTGCATCTCATCGGTATTATATATACCCATAATACGGTGGCGAGTTGTTTGCGCTTTAAAAGTTGCAATTGAAACACGCTCTCCTACCAAAGCATTCATCAAAGTAGATTTACCAACATTCGGGTTACCTACTATATTAACAAAACCAGCTTTATGCATATTAATATTATTTTATATCAGATAAAAAAACGCATCAAATTTTTAAATTAGATGCGCTTCCTAACTATTTATATATCAAACAAAAAAAATCAATTAATGTTTTTTTCCATCGTACGCCCATTTTAGATAAATAGCGCCCCATGTGAATCCCGCACCAAAAGCTGTTAGAATAAGATTATCACCTTTCTTCAACTTTTCTTCATATTCCCATATACATAAAGGAATAGTAGCAGCACTTGTATTACCGAATCGATGGATATTAACCATCACTTTTTCTGTAGGCAAATCTAAACGATGTGCTACAGCATCAATAATACGCATATTAGCTTGATGAGGAACAACCCAATTAATTGTATCTTTTGTTAAATGATTACGTTCTGCAATACTTGCACTAACATCCGACATGTTTGAAACTGCATACTTAAACACAGTACGACCTTCTTGATAAACAGTATGCATATGATTATCTACTGTAAAATAAGAAGGAGGACAAACCGAACCGCCTGCTTTCATATGTAAAAACGGCAAGCCTTTGCCATCAGTTCGCAAAATAGAATCTAAGACACCGAAATCTTCGGTTGTAGCTTCTACCATGAATGCTGCCGCTCCATCCCCAAAGATAGGACAAGTTGCCCGATCAGTATAATTCGTTATTGATGACATTTTATCGGCACCAACTACAATTATTTTCTTATATCTTCCAGAGCGAATAAAATTAGCAACTGTTTCTAATGCGAATAGAAAGCCACTACAAGCAGCTTGCAAGTCAAAAGCAAAAGCGTTTTTAAGACCTAATTTATCGCATAGAATAGAAGCTGTAGAAGGAAAATTATAATCGGGTGTTGTAGTAGCAACAACAACTAAATCGATATCATCAGGATTTGATCCTGTGCGCTGCATTAGTTGTTTTGCTGCTTTACGGGCCATATAAGAAGTACCTAAGCCTTCCTCATTTAAAATTCTTCTCTCTTTAACCCCTATACGTGTCATAATCCATTCGTCATTGGTATCGACCATACGTGAAATCTCTTCATTATTCAAGACATACTCAGGTACATAACCTCCAACTCCTGTGATTACTGCATTTAGTTTTTCCATTAATAGAATTTTAGTTGTGCAAAATAATTAAATCAGCCGGAAAGATATCTCTCCAGCTGTCTAATTAAGTATAAGCCTTTGGGCTGTACAAGAATTATACAGCTGCTTCTTTTACGATAGCGAGTTTACCTCTATAATAACCACAAGCGTTACATACAGTATGATATACATGCCATTCGCCACAATTTGGACAAATTGCCAATGTTGGAGCTACTGCTTTATCATGAGTTCTTCTCTTTGCTTGTCTGGTTTTTGACTGTCTTCTCTTAGGATGTGCCATTTTGTTTCAATCTTTAATTATTATCTAATATTTTTTTTAATTCATTCCAACGAGGATCTATTGGTTGCTCAATATCTTCTACCCCGTTATTATCCTCTTCAACAGTTTCAAATGTTTCATCCGAATCATCCTCTGCCGTTGTGCGTAAATGCTTATTTAGTTTAGTTGTAACTGATTTATTACATTTACCAGGTCCATGCACATGTTTCATTGGTATTGATAGAGCGATAAACTCATACATAAACCACGCAACATTGATCTCACCTTCTTCT
Organism: Bacteroides sp. UBA7333; assembly: GCA_002471195.1. Taxonomy (GTDB): domain Bacteria; phylum Bacteroidota; class Bacteroidia; order Bacteroidales; family Bacteroidaceae; genus Bacteroides. The sequence continues at coordinate 1,706 of DKPN01000004.1, read as the reverse complement.
TCAGGAATAACAATGAGGTTGTCTCCTTCTTCAGCATATTCTGGTCCAAACTTAACCATAAGTTTGTCGTTGCTCGAAATGATCATTTCCATTTCATCGAGACATCGATCACAAGGTACTAAAACGGTACCTTCTGTAACAAACGTAAACTCATATGCTCTTGATGTCTTTTTCACATTAAGAGCAACATTCACTTTGCCCTTTTGTACCTCAGGTGCATCTATATGGGTAAAAAAAAGATTGTCAAGCAAAAAGTCATATTTTACACTATCTGCCTGCATTCTTTTTAAATCAATCTTATACTTATCAAACTTTCCCAAAGCCTTCTATTTTATTATTTTACAAATACAAATGCTCTAATAAGTTTATGTTTGGCGTATAATACATTAGTATACACCTAAACAAACATAATTCGGGCGACAAAGATACAAATAATAATCATGATAAACCACAAATTAAATGCAAATATTTACTTTTTAAGTTCTATTCTGAATACTGTTCCTTTATTAAGTTCTGAATGTTTAACATAGATATGTCCAGAATGATACTCTTCAATGATTCTACGAGCCAAAGAAAGACCTAGCCCCCATCCTCGTTTTTTAGTAGTATAACCAGGCGTAAATATTGTTTTTTGTTTACTTTTAATGATTCCTTTTCCTGTATCTTCAATGTCAATGCACCACCATAATGATGTGGAAAATATAGATATTGTAATAGTACCAACTCCATCCATAGCATCGATTGCATTTTTACATAAATTCTCAATTACCCAACTAAAAAGAGACTCATTAAGCGGTACTACTATTTTTTGATCAGGTTGATTAAGAATAATGTTTACCTTAGAGGATGTGCGATTGGCCATATATGTCGTTATATCTTTCAGCGTTGCATATAGGTCAGTAGGTATTAACTCAGGTGCTGATCCAATCTTTGAAAAACGATTGGCTATCATCTGAAGACGATCAAGATCTTCGGCCATACAGGGCAACAATGCATCGTTTGGGTATTGGTCTTTCAATAATTCTAACCAAGCAATAAGCGACGATATCGGTGTCCCTAATTGGTGTGCAGTCTCTTTTGATAATCCAACCCAAACTTTATTTTGTTCTGCCTTCTTCGAGCTTAAAAGAGCAAATATAGCAACCAATACAAAGATTAAAACTACTCCTAACTGTACATATGGATACAACGATAATCGACGCAACATCAATGAATCTTCATAATATACATTTATATATTCTGAACCATTAGGATTAATATCTATTCGAATGACTTTACCTTTATCAATGAAATCATCAAGCGTTTGCTTTAAATATGCCACAGTATCATTCGATTCGACTTCTATATTGCGATACGTTTGAATAGAATTGTTTGAGTCGGCTACTATGACAGGAATCGTATTATTAGCGTTAAGCACTTTCAATACTAAGTTTAAGTCACTTACATCATCAGCATTATTGAAAGCCGACATGGCTTCGGCCCATACCTCCATACGTAATTTCTCCTCGAGTGATAAATCTTTCACAAGCTTATGTGATATGTAAAGAGAGGATACCGCAATAGCTACGGCTGAAACAATAAGAATGATTTTAAGTTTGCTAATATCTAATAACTGCATAAATTGTACTTTATTTATTACAATAACGTATTGTGTACCACAATATTATAATAAAGACTTTAAATTACGATATATATGAACGCAAAAA
>DKPN01000047.1 GCA_002471195.1 Bacteroides sp. UBA7333 | reverse complement strand
ATGAAAGTGCCAACGGCTTATAGCGATGATTACTCTGTAACCTTATACGATAAGGAATCAAAGAAATACACTTTTGGTATGCCTGTATTTAATCAAAATGAAGATTACAAGTATCGTATCGAGGTTTTCGAATCTTATGACTACTATAGTAATGGTGTTGTTGTAGCAGTAGATAAGGTACCAACTACCGATGCTACAGTGAAGTTTATTAATACTTTAGCACTGAAAGATACTCAAGAGAAAATTGTATTGGTCGACTCTTTGGGAGTAGGTTACTATAAATTTAAAGCCGGAGAGCCTAATTTAACTACAGCAAAAGAGTCAATGACCGCTTCATTTGTTTACGGACCTGAAGATGATACCTCTAGTAAGACTCCTATATTCTGGGAGCAGCCAACTGAGTTTGCCAACGGAGAAGCATATTTGTTAGGGTCACATCAAAATGGTACCGATTTTGTAACAGCAGGTCCTAATGAACTTTTAACAGTGTTGCGCGATCCACCGGGATCGAATAGTTATGCATATCTTGAAAAAGGGGTAACCATCACGCAAAGCGCCAGCAAAGGTGTTGGTGCTGTACATGAAGGGTCAGAAAGTATAACTACTGGCGTTAAACAATCTGTTACACTCATTCAAATTGTTCCTGTAACCGGTACGGGTAGTACTTCGGCAGTTCTTGAAAACGAGAGTGGTGTAAAACTAGGAGTGGAACAAGAGGTAGAAGGGATGGGTACTGACAGTTATAGTACATCATCTAAATTTACGACTCGTTTTCAAACAAGTTCTGATCCTGATTATGTCGGGCCGATGGCCGATTTGTACATTGGCTATTCAACTAATATTTCATTTGGCGAAACCAAGGACGTTACAATTGTTAGTAAGAAAATATTTGATGAAGTGCTAACGAGTGGTCAAGAGTGGGAAACTGTATATAGTGATCCTAAAGCCGACTGGGTAATGGTGCAAAATGAAGGATTGAGTGCTAAAAGCCATTTTAATACTCTTTTTGCTTATCCTCAAATATATATAGAGGAAACATTAATACCAAAACTATGTGATATTCGTAATTCAATTTTGATTTTACCTAATACAGAGAATCGATCTAAAGAACAGCTTCAAGCAATTGCCGATAGCAATCCTGATTCAATCTTTTATCTATCAAAAGTACCATTCAACTCTGAAGATTTTGGTAAAAAAGGTAGTTACGATTGGATTACAAATAAAGATAAAGGAAATATACGTGATACGATTGAAGTATACAACAATTCAATTGAAAATTGGTATAAACATTTGTCTGAGAATGAACGTAAAAAAGTGAAAGTTGAATCTGGAGATTTGCTTCAAAATTACTCATTTCATGGTGCTTCAGAAATTGAATATACCGAAGAGTATACAACAACTACTACGCACACTGCGACTCATAATGTAACCATTAAAGGAGTTGTTTCTAATGAGTTTAATGTGAAAGCCTTTGCTACATTAGAGTTCTCTTTCGAAGAGAAAATAGGAGTGAAAATTGAATTAGAGAACTCTACAGAATCGGAAAATACACATTCGAAAGGTTTTGTTTTAGCAGAAGAAGGCACTGACTATATAAGTGTTGATGTTTACCGTGAACCGGGTTGGAAGAAAGGTGACGAGTGGTATGGCCCCGATGACGTAAACGATGGTATCGGAGTCGATGATTTAGCAAGTAAGAGTGAGTATGGCTCATTCATCTTCAAAACCAAAGGTGGATCCACTTCTTGTCCTTATGAAGACGAATATGTGGCTCAATATTTTGAGCCTGAAAGAAGACATGTTATTAATGAAGCAACTCTACGAAAAGAAGTTCCAAGAATAACTGTCGAAAAAAACTCAATTGAAAATGTTCCTTCAGGTGAAACTGCAAAAATAATGTTGTATTTACGCAATGAATCAGAATCGAATGAAGATTATTATTATGATTTGAAATTGGTTGACTCATCTAATCCTAATGGAGCGCGCCTTTCGATAGATGGTACGGGCTTAGGAAATGGACGATCATTCTTAGTTCCTTCTGGCAATACTCTAGTCAAAACACTAGAAGTCGGTAAAGGTCGTGTATTAAATTACGATGATCTTAAATTGGTGTTATTGTCACAATGTCAAGGAGATCCTACAGCAAATTTCCCTATAATATCTGATACGGTTACATTTCATGTGCATTTTGTGCCATCTTGTAGCGATATCGAAATATTATCTCCATCTAATAACTGGACATATAATACAGAATTGCTTGCAGATACTATTTCTGGTTCAGTTGAGCATTATATGAACGTGGTTCTGAATAAATTTGATGTGAATTATGATGATTTTGATCATATCAAATTGCAATATAAATCGGCCTCAGCATCCGATCGCGAATGGATTACATTAAGTAGTTTCTATAATGATAGTACTAAATGGGAGTTGGCGAAAGAAAATGGTATTACGGCCGAAATGATAAAATCAACTGATGCAGGCAAGATTAATTACAAATTCTATATGGATAATCTACCTGATCAATATTATGATATGCGCGCCGTAACTGTATGTAACATAAACAACTTAGAGGTTGAAAATTACTCTTCTGTGGCAAGTGGCATTAAAGATATGTATAACCCACGCTTGTTTGGTGCTCCACAACCGTCAAATGGTATTTTGACTATTGAAGATGAAATACGTTTGAATTTTAATGAACCAATAGCACAGGGATTGATGTCGAAAAATAATTTCCAAGTTACGGGTATTCGTAATGGTTCGGTAACCGACCACTCCACAGCTGTTCAATTAGATGGTATCAGTAGTTACATGCAAACCGAATTTGCACGAAATCTATCAAACAAAGATTTGACATTTGAGGTTTGGATCAATCCTACTGATGCACATAACGGTACGATTTTCTCACATGGCGATATAAATGATGCCTTAGAATTATCGTTTACCGCCGATAGTTATATGAAAATTAAAATTGGTAATAAAGAGGTAACTTCACAATTGCCCGTCAAATTCGATAAGGGTACTTGGGCACATGTTGCATTGGTGATTAATAATGAAAATAATTCAATATCCGGATATTACAACTTTAATGCTGTAATAGCAAATGCTGCAATCAGTGAATATCGTGGTTCAGGACCTATAACACTGGGCCGTAATGTTGTTGGCAACAACCACTTTAATGGTAAAATGCATACTGCACGTCTTTGGGATAAAGTGCGTACTTCGGGAAATCTACAATTAGGAAGTTTAGAAATGCTTTCTGGTACTGATAATGGTCTGATTGCATACTATCCAATGAAAGAGGGTAGAGGAAACTTGACTGAGGATAAGGCACGTGGCGCGCATTTAGTAATGACCAATTGTGAGTGGTCGCTTCCGAATGGTTTTGCTGCGCAATTTGATGGAACAGGTTATTTAAGCCTTGAGACATCTGCGGTAGTAGCTACATCGGCTATGAACTATACGATCGAGTTTTGGTTTAAAGCGAATGGTTCGCAAAGAAACGCTGTTATGTTATCGAATGGTAGAGGTGAAGGCGACGAACGGGGTGGCTCTGAAAATACATTTGCAATCGGTTGGGATGAAAATGGAAATTTACATTATTCCAATAATAACTTGAAACATCTGATAAATGGGCGTTATGCTGATAATCAATGGCATCATTTAGTAATGACTGTGAGCCGCACAACTGGTTTTGCTCAGATATTTATGGATGGCGATTTAAACACATTCTTTGATGCTGAAGAACTAGGTGGTATTGCTGCAGCTAATACTTTTGTGGGTGCTCGTGGATGGTATCATAAAGATAATGGTGTCGACTTAATTGTAGATAATCATTTTAATGGTGCTATTGATGAAATCCGAATCTGGAATTTAAATAAGACACAAACTATCATTGAAACATTCAATAATGAAAAACTGAATGGCGACGAAATGGGATTAATGGCTTATTATCCATTCGAAAAGTATATCACTCATCAAGGTATGAACTTGTTAGAGAAATCACTTGATGATCATAAGATGAATACAACAGCTAAAGAGGCTTTAACTTATGGTGGTTTTGCACATACTACTGATAAAGCACCCGTAAAAGATAAAGGGCCGGTTGCCAATTTATCGTTCGATTTTGTAGTAAACAATGATGCTTTGATTATTAACTTAACCGAAAATGCTGCCAAAATAGAGAAAACAATCATCACTTTTACAGCAATGGATGTTCGTGATGTGAATGGAAATAAGATTCTCTCTCCAATTACATGGACTGCTTATATCGATCGCAATCAATTGAGATGGAGTGACGATAATTTGACGATTGAAAAAGATGAATATACTCCATATGAATTTACACTGCAAGCAGTAAATAAAGGTGGACAAATTCAAAATTACTCTATTAGCAATCAGCCATCATGGCTGGATATATCACCTAAAAGAGGGAATATTGAACCTACAAAATCGGCGAATATAACATTTACTATTGATGAAGGCTTGAATGTGGGTACATACAATGAAGTGATCTATTTGACAAATAGCAATGGGGTAGCTGAAGCGCTTGAACTGACTGTAACTGTGAATGGTGAAGAACCTGACTGGAATGTAAATCCTGCCGATTATAGATACAACATGTCTGTATTTGGTAAAATCCGTTTTAAAAATATCTTCTCTTCAGATAAGCGTGATAAGTTGGCTGCTTTCCAAAACGGAAAATGTATTGGAGTTGCGAATAGCACTTATAGCAAAGAGTTGGATATGTGGTACGTGATGTTAACAGCTTATAATAACAGTGAGAAATCTGATGGATTATCATTCCGAATGTGGGAGGCTAAAACCGGAAAAACATATGAAGCAATACCGGCCGAAACGATAATGTTTAGTAATAATGCCATTTACGGTTCTCCTGTTAATCCTATAATATTTGATGGGCAAAATGTTGTTTTCCAAAATATTGTGTTAGAAAAAGGATGGAATTGGATATCCTTCAATTTAGCGAACCATATTTTATCAGATATCAATGCTACACTTAAAAATGGATCTTGGACATCGAGTGATATTGTGAAGACGCTTGATTTTAGTGAAAATTACACCTCGAATACTAAAATATGGAAAGGTACATTGAGTCGATACGGTGGAGGATTTAATAATAACGAAATGTATTGGATGAAAGTGGATAAAGCGCAACGAATCAGCGTATCTGGTACAGTGATCGATCCTATTGCCAATCCGATAACGATTAAGAAGGGTGCTTGGAATCCGATTGGATATTATCCTACAGTAAATCTTCCACTGAAAACAGCTTTGTCAGGATATGATGCAGTAGATGGAGATGTGATTAAAACGAAAGATGGTTTTGCCATGTATTATCGTAATACATGGGTCGGATCGCTTACTTATATGGAGGTAAATTGTGGTTATATGTTGCGTAATATATCTAATGTAGATAAAATGTTGGTTTATCCAACTGCTGCAGCAAGCAATGTCAACTCAAAAATGCCAATCACTCGTTTGGAGAATACCAATCAATATGTTGGTAACATGAATATTATTGCCACTAGTGACGTGTTTAGTAAAGGAGATAAAGTATATGCTATCATTAATGGTGATAAACGAGGTGTGTCGGTGGATGTAGATATTAATGGTAAAACATTAATGTTTATAACAGTTGCCGGTGATGAAACCTCCGAGTCTGATCAAGTACAATTTGTAATCGAATATGCCAATGGTGGAGAACAGACAGCAGTTACTCGCCTGTCATATAATACAAATAGCTTACATGGATCTGTTGATAAACCGATTGATCTTCGCTTCTATGATGAAGAAATGAATGGTATCAATGTTTCACCTGTTCCATTTAATGAATCTGTTACCATAACAGCACGTGCCACGAAAGATGCTACTATATATGTTGAAATTTATGACATATCCAGTCATTTAATTTATCGTTCGGAGGCTACTGCGGTTAATGAGGGAATGGATTATATACAGACAATCAATACATCCTCGTTCGCTCAAGGCACATACTTGATTACTGTATATGAAAATGATGAGGTAACGACTTGTAAAGCACTTAAAAAATAATTTGTTAAATCACTAATTTATGAAAATAGTAAATAAGATACTGATAATAATTCTTCTTCTTACCGGCATATTTATGTCGTGTAAGAATGAAGAAGAAGTAAATACCTTTGATGCACCCAATTGGCAAGTTGTTTCGGGAGACTATTCCGAAAGTATGACAGCTGTGATTGAATTAGCTAATAATATTGCTCCATATATCTCAGAAAATGATGAAGTTGCTGCTTTTATTGATGATGAGTGTCGAGGTGTAGCCCATCAAATTGATGGACAGTTTGTGATAAATATAAAAGGATTTTCGGATGAAAACTCACCTATTGTTATTCGATATTATAGTGCAAGAAATCGATATATGTATCAAGAGATTGATAAGGTACGTTTTTCTCCCGATGCCGTATTAGGAACGATAGATCATCCTTATATTTTAACTTTAACAGTAATGTGATGGTATTGCGATAATACTTCTTGTCTTGAAAATGAGACAAGAAGTATTATTCTATGACTCAAAACAATTAAAATAGAACATCATGAAAAAAAATATTATTATATCTATTATAATATTCTCTTGTCTCTCGGGCTATTTGTCGAGGCTATGTGCCCAAAATACGAAATTTGGAGATAACCTCTATATTGAGTTAGGAGCGGGTGCACAAATGTTATTTTCAAAAAACAACTCCCAACTTTCTTTTGGTCATCGTCTTACTCCAAGTATTTCTTTAACGGCAGGTAAGTGGTTTACTCCTATTTGGGGAGCACGACTACAAGTGCAAGGTTATAGTTTTAATGCGATGTCGAATCAAACAGGCACATTTACTGCAGGTATAAATAATTATGATCCAGCATCTTCATTCGTTATGATTCATCCAGATGGTAGTTATCGTCGCGATTTGCGATATATTAATCCTCATTTGGATCTAGAACTAAGTTTGGTCAATCTTTTGGGAGGATATAGTACAACTCGCAAGTGGGATATTATACCGACTGTCGGTGTAGGATATATGGCAGTTTTTAAATATAAAGGTGTGCCACAAACCAATAGCGTATCGGGTAATTTCTCTTTGATGGGTAAATATATTGTTACTCCTAATTGGGCATTGAATATAGAGGTGCAATCGTCTATCTATCCCAATAAATTTGATGGCAGAAAAACAGTGACGAGGATAGATAATAATTTAGCGGTTACTTTGAGTGCAACATATACCTTTTCGCCTCGTGCATTTAAGTCAAAACTTAAGTCAAAAGCTGTGAATTGTGTTCAGGAAGTTCAAATGATAGAAGCTGTTGTACCTATAGAAAAGACTCTAGTTGAGGCTGCACCTATTCAAACTGTTGTAGAAAAGATCTTTGTCGAATCAAATACTCCTAAGGAACCATTTGTGTTGTGTTCTATATTATTTCCACTCAATGATGCCAAGATCTCTAAAGATCAAATGGTTCAATTGAAGAATGTAGCAGATTACTTAAGCCATCATAAAAGTGCCACTGTCAATCTTGAAGGATATGCTGATAAAGCGACAGGGAGTTCAGATAAAAATATGAATTTATCAATAAAAAGAGCGATGGCGGTAGCTGAGTTACTGATTGATGAATTTGGAGTAGATCGTTCACGTATATTGCTACAACCTTTAGGTGATAGTATACAGCCATATGATAATAGTGAATGGAATAGAGTCGTATTAATACGTGCTAACTAATTTAGATATTAACTAAACGAATCGATTGTTAAGGCATTTATAAAGTAATGATAACTCGTCCTATTTGAATTATCAAGAAAAGAATATAAAATGTAATCATCGTTATATTCTTTTTCTAATATCTTTTATAATAATCCCCCAAAAAGTATAAAGTATAACTTTTTGGGGGGGTATTTTTTTTAGATGATATTTAACGAATATATCGAATTATTTATGCGAATCTTTATTTTTTTCTTTTTCTAAAATAAGTTTCATTTTCATTACTATTTCTGGATTTTTAGATGAAACATTCACTTTTTCTCCAATATCATCTGCCAAATAATAGAGTTGATCTTCTGTGTTATTACCTAGTTCAGTGTTGGTTAGTTTACTATAAAAAGCTCCTTTACTTGGAGAAATATATTTCCAATCACCAGTAGATACACATAAACTACCTGCTTGCTCAATCACGTAATCTCTTCCTTTTTTATCTTTTCCTAAAAATGCATCAAGGTGATTCACGCTATCCATGCCTTGTCCTTGTGGATAATCTTGATTGACAAGTGCCGCCATAGTAGCAAAAATATCGATATGTGACATCAATGCATTTGAAACGCTTGGTTTCACTTGCGATGGCCAATTAACAATCATCGGAACCCTTGTACCAGCTTCGAAGTTGCTATATTTACCTCCTCTAAATGGCCCCCAAGGTTTGTGCTTACCTAATAATTCAACAGCTTGATCAGCATATCCATCATCTACAACAGGACCATTGTCACTGGTCATCACAATTAATGTGTTGTCGGCTATACCCATATCATTTAATGTCTTAAGAATCTCTCCAACGGTCCAATCAAATTGAAGTAATGCATCTCCTCTTGGTCCCATGCCACTCTTGCCTATAAACCTAGGATGAGGACAGCGTGGTACATGAACATCATTAGTACCGATATACAAAAAGAAGGGAGCGTTATTATGATTTTCAATAAAACGAATAGCTTTATGTGTTATACTATCAGCTATATTTTCATCTATCCATAATGCATCCTTACCGCCTTTCATAAATCCTATTCTTGATATGCCATTGACAATCGCATCTGCATGTCCATGATTAGGGCTGGGTTTAAGTTTATAAAGTAGTTCTGGATGATCTTTCCCTAGCGGTTCTCCTTCAAATGGTTGATGATAACTTACCTCAATAGGATCGTTTGAGTCAAGGTTTACTACTCTTTGATTTTCGACCCATACACAAGGCACTCTATCGCCTGTTGCAGCCATAATATACGAATAGTCGAATCCTAGATCTTGAGGTCCGGGAGTAATAAAACCATTCCAGTTTTGGCTACCCGTTTCATTTGAAAGTCCAAGATGCCATTTCCCAACAGCTCCCGTTTTGTAACCTGCATTTTTAAAAATATCGGCTACAGTGTGTTGGTCCGGACGTATTACCATACCTGCATTTCCTGCTGCAACTCCTGTATCATTTCTTCTCCATGCATAATGCCCTGTGAATAGAGAATACCTTGATGGCGTACTGGTTGCAGCAACCGCATGGGCATCCGTAAAACGGATACCCATGTTGGCCAACTTATCTACATTCGGAGTATGTATGGTTTTAGATCCATTGCAACTTAAGTCTCCAAAACCTATATCATCGGCTACCAAAAAAATAACATTAGGTCTTAGATTTGTCTTATCTCCTTTTTTATAAGTATTGCCACCAAATGCATTTGCTATAGAAATACCCATGCCAAGCCCCAACCATAAAGTTTTATTTTTATTCATAATAACTTTAAAATTAAAAAAGTTGTTTGTATTACGTTTTGATTCAACTTCTAGCGTAGGTTGGGGTTAATGTCTTGCTCCGATTGTGGTATTGGCCATTTATAGTCTTGATCTTTGCGAAAAGCTCTGCTATTCACATACCATCTTCCATATTTATCCAATTCACCCGATGGATTTAAACTTACACGGTTAGATCCGGGATAGGGTGCACCATAAACTTCTCCCGATAGATTTTCGTGAGCAATCTCCCATCTTAACAAATCCCAATATCTTATTCCCTCCATTGCTAATTCTACACGGCGTTCATTACGCAAAAGAGACCTAAGGTTAGTTGGATCAGTCTCTGTTATTGCGGGCATGTCTACCGAAGCACGTCCTCTTACTTTATTGATCGTTTCATCTAATAATGATTGTGTGATATTTTCACCCGCTTCAAGTTTAGCTTCTAGATAGCTTAGCAAAATTTCAGCATAACGAATAATGGGTACATTGCATCCATAGCTATTTAAATCACCCGAAAACGTTTCATCGAAATATTTTCTCATCATTAGTCCTGTTTGAGTTGTTTGACCTCCCATGATTTTGTCTGGACTTTTTGAATCGGGATGACAGTCATATACTCCTCCTTTAAACATAGAGCCATTGTAATAAATAGTATAGTTTAAACGAGGGTCTCTGTTTTCTCCAAGATTTTCAGGATTATATAATGCACTTTCATAGCTAAAAGGCGAACCATCTTTAAACGAGTATGCTTCGAACAATCCTGCTGCAACATTAATAAGGCACCATCCTCCGTCTTTCACTGGAAATGTGTGTTGTGGAAGAGCGTTACCTGCTAGATCTTGTAAATATTGCATTGAAAAAATATTTTCATTCGAATTTTCATTCGAAGGTAAAAATAGAGATGAATAATTAGGATCAATCTCATTATCTCCCAAGTCAATTATTTCTTTATATACTTTTGATGCCTCTGTATATTCTTTGGCAGCCAGTAATGTTCTTCCTAAAAATGCAAGAGAGGCTTGTTTGCTACAACGACCGGTTTCTAACGCACCAAGATCTTTAAAACGTGGCAGGTTTGCTGCCGCTTCTCTGAATTCCTTGATTATGAAATCTGTAATTTCTTGTTTGGAGCTTTTCTTTACGGTATTGGCTTCATCTTTAGTTAATACTTTCGTAACAAGAGGAACATCTTGAAAGAATTGCGATAGATAAAAATATTGTGCCGCACGTATAAAACGTGCTTCTGCCGAAAAGCGATTGACTACAGCTTGATCACTAAAGTTAATGATCCCATCTAAAAAACGGTTGCATCGTGCAATTTTGGCATAAGAATTATCCCAATAGTTTTTGATGTAGCCATTGTTAGACAATAAGTTGCCGTTTGTCATTTTATAGAAATTCGAATTCGTACCACGTCTGTCGTAAGCATTATCAGTGGGGAGTTCCATAAAAAGCAATCCACCATACGACCACCAATCACTCGGATTGTATTCAGGAGAGTTAAAATGAATATTTGCTTTATATAATCCAGTTAAAGCAAGTTTAGCATTATCTTCACTGGTCCAAAAATCATCTTCAGCAAATTGATCTAATGGACTTCTGTCGAGACTGCATGAAGCTAAAATGAACATCAAAGAGAGCGATGTTAAAATATAATATTTAATTCGTTTCATAGCTTTTTAAAAATTAAAGTTTACACCAAAAGTATATGTAGCCAATATTGGATAATAATTTCCTGATGTATTTATTTCAGGATCCCATCCTGGTTTATAATGATTCCAGCATAGAGGGTTTTCTGCTTGTAAGTATAATCTTAAATTATTGATTTTAGCAGCTTGCAAAATTCTTTTGGGCAGGGTATATCCTAATTGAACGTTTCTTAAGCGTAGATAAGAGGCGTCTTGTGTCCAAAAATCAGAGGTCACAATGTTGGGTGAACTAGAATTACTTAAGTCTTCTAATCTTGGATACTCTGGATATCGAGTTGGGCTTTCAGGATTGAAACGTCCGTCGGCTTGCCATCTTTGTATATTTCCATCACCACGGAAAGCCCATCCGGCAAATTCATTAAGCATTCCTTTTACACCTGCAACTCCTTGGAGCAATATTGCTAAATCAAATCCTTTATATTCAACTCCGAGGTTGAGTCCAAACGAGAACTTTGGAATTCGTGAGCCAAGATAAACTCTATCATAATTAGGATCAATTTTACCATCGGGCACTCCGTCGGGGCCACTTATATCTTTATATCTAATGTCGCCGGGTCTAGCATTAGGAGTCACTTTTGACTGATCATACCATGCATTAATATCATCTTGATTTAAGAATACTCCATCTGATAAATAACCATAATACATTTGTATTGGATAGCCAATGAAAAGATCACTACCATTTCCTACCAATCCATTTAACTGCTCTACATTTCCTACCCCTAGAGTTGTTAATTTATTCTTGATAATTGTCAGGTTAGCTCCAATATTATAGGATACTTCCCCTATTTTATTGCGGTGTCCAATTTCAAACTCCCAACCATGATTCTTTAGTTTTCCGGTATTCATTTCAGATATTTTTTGTCCTAATACTGACGATACACTTCCGCTGGGTTTGTATAGAATATCATAAGTTTTACGGTTGAAGTAAGAAACACTACCTGTTAGTAAACCATTCCAAAGAATAAATTCAACACCACCGTCAATCGTTTCTGTTTCTTCCCATTTAATGTTTCTATCAACAGCTGTTGTTACAGCAGCACCTTGCATGTAAGTATCTCCAAATGGATAGTTTTGTCCTAATTCATAAACCGATTGATAAGGATAATTACCAATGTTTTGATTGCCAAGACGTCCCCATGATGCTTTTAGTTTAAGATTTGTGATAAAGCTTAAAGACTCATTTCCTTTAAAGAAGCTCTCTTCTGAAACTCTCCATCCTACTGCTACTGAAGGGAATAAACCATATTTCTTGTTTTTTGGAAAACGTGAAGAACCATCGTATCTTACAGTCGATTCAAACAAATAGCGTTCACTAAAATTATATCTCACACGACCAAATATAGATTGTATTGCCCAAGCATTTCCACTACCTACTGATTTTTGATTATCAGGTGAACCGGCATTTAAATAAGGTAAGTCATTTCCAGGAAATTTGTCTCTCGAACCTTGAATGTATCTATAATCTTCTTGTTCCCATGAATATCCAGCTAAAACTCCAAAATAATGAGCTCCAATTTGCTTATTGTAATCGGCTGTTGCTTGAAAGGTTTTATAGATTGTTTTTCCCATCTTATGGGTGAGTTCTGAAGGGCCTAAAACTCTATCACCACTAAGTTTCATCGTCGCACGATAAATACGCTCTTCACCGTTGTTATAGTTGAATGCACCGATAGCAGAAAGGCGTAGATCTTTAATTGGGTCATAATCTAATTTAACATTAGCATTGACTGAGAATTGTGGATTTTCATAGAATGAGTCGCTTTTTATCCAACCAGAAGGTGTACCATGCAATTCACGACCTGCTCCAAAGCTGCCATCAGATAAGATAGTAGGTGTAAGGCCAGGGAAGCGAAGAGCTTTTTGGATAAGTAAAAGCATCGAAGATGCATCATCACCTCCAGGTGCTGTTGGCTCTTTTCGGATGCCGTATACACCTGATAAACGAGTGCTTAATTTCAGATTCGGCAAAATTTCATTGATCAGATTAATACGTGCATTGTAGCGTTGATAATTATTTTTTTCTACAATACCGTTTTGCAACAGATAACCAAATGATGCCATATATCTATTTTGATTATTTCCGCCATTAAGTGTAACATCATGACCGGTTTGAAAGCCATTGCGTGAAAACACTTCATTCAAATAACGGGCATTACCATATTTATCAGGGTCGCTACCATCTCTAAATTTTTGAATTTCTTCAGGGGTATAAGCCTCTCTTCCTACTGCTTCATTGTATAAAGTGGCATACTCCCAAGTATCTACAAATTCGGGCAAAGATGTAGGTTTATTGAACCCCGCATATCCATTATAGCTAACAGATATTTTACCTTCTTTGCCGGTTTTGGTTGTCACAAGTATTACTCCATTGGCAGCTCTCGAACCATAAATAGCTGCTGTAGATGCATCTTTCAGTACAGAAATAGATTCTACATCTTCTGAATTCACATCATTCAATTTTCCAGGAATTCCATCTATTAATATCAATGCATCCGATTTATTACTATCTCCTCCAAATGAACCAACTCCTCTGACACGAATCTCTCCGCCACTGTTTCCCGGTTGTCCTGAACGTTGAATTACTGTTACGCCAGCCATTTGTCCTGTTAGCGCATTCGATAGTTGTGGTGTAGAACGGTTTTCTAGTTTGTCGCTACCCACTTGTGCAATCGAACCGATAACATTAACTTTCTTTTCCGTACCATAACCCACTACAACAACCTCATCCAATGTTTTTGAGTCTTCTACCAATTGTATGGTATAGTTTGTTTTATCACCTATTACTACATCTTTGGTGATATAGCCAATGAATGATATTTGAAGTATATCTCCTTTTTTTGCTTCTAATGAGAATTTTCCATCAGTATCGGTAATCGTACCATTTGTAGTACCTTTCACAACAATATTGGCTCCAATAATCGGACCGAAAGAGTCTAAAACAACTCCACTTATTTTTTCGCTTTGTTGACTTTTCTCTTCTAATAAAATAATTTTATTATTTTCTATTTTATATTTATATGATGATAAAACATCGGCTATAACCTCTTTGATATTATCATTTTCATTATTGATGTTGACATGTTTTTCCATGTCTATATCTGAATTATTACAGAAAAAAACAAATTGTGATTTATCTTCGATAATTTTTATCGCCTCTTTTAAAGTTGTGTTTTTTAAAGTTTGATTAATCTTTGCAGTTTGAGAATAGCTTTCTACTGCTGCCGCTTGCAGAAGGGAAATGATAAAAAATAGAAATATTAGCTTCATTTTCCTGAATGAATTAATGTTAACAAGGAGTATGATGATTCCATTCATACATTTTTTTTCCATATCTTTGAATATTAAAAGTTATACTTATTGCTCTCACACTCTTACCCTTGAAAGCAATTGTTTAGTTTTTAGAACAGGTGGGTGGCTTTATGCACCACCTGTTATTTTGTGTTTTTCAATAGTTTTTATTTATTTGTCATAGGCAATTTTTATTTTTTTGTTGTAATACGTGGGCTAATTATCACTCTATTGTGTTCAATATTATACTGTATCGGGCTAATTATCGATAATAATTCAAATATCTCTTCGGGGCTCTCTTGGCGAATTGTAAGAGATAATGGCTGATTGAGTTGTACCCCTTTTTTGCAGGCAATTTCAATATTATACCAACTGCGCATCTTGTTAAGAATCGAATGTAAAGGTTCATTCATACATACCAGTTTGTCTTCTCTCCATATTATATCATCTGATGCTTTTACTTGATCAATCTTGAAAGTTTTATTTTCTTTATCACATGTTATTCTTTGATTGGGGCTTAACACTATACTTTTTTCAGCATCCACTAAAAAAACTTCTACTTTTCCCGAAACAAGTGTTGTTTCAACGTATTTACTGTCGTGATAATTTTTTACATTAAACGATGTACCTAATACATGGATCGATGCCTCTTTTGTTTCAACCAAGAACGGTGAAAGTTCATTCCGTGTTACTTCAAAGTAGGCTTCCCCTTCCAATTGTATGGTTCTATTATCTTTCGAAAATTGATTGGGATAGATAAGTTTACTGTTTGCGTTGAGCCATGCTTTCGAACCGTCAGGCAATAATACCATGCCCTTGTTTTTTTCGTTCATAAATACATGATTCATTACTATTGTGTTTTCAATTCTATTTTTATGGCCAATAAAAAAACTAAGTAGCGAACTAGAAATGACGATTGCTACCATCGCTGCAATTTTCAAAATTGATACTTTCGAGTTCGAAGTCTTATTTTTATTCAATACAGCGATACGATTTGAAAAATGTATAAATCCTCTTTTGGTATAATTAATATCGTTGATTGGGATTTCTCCGTTTTCAATCCATTTATTCCTTATTTCTGAAAAAAACCTTTTATTATCATTGCTATTTGATAGCCATGTGTAGAGGATGTGTTTTTCACTTTCAGATATCGATTTATTAAAATATTTTATAAATATGTTTCTCATGTGTTAATTTAAGTCGTATATATATAACACAAAACAAAAATAAAACACCCTACGTTAAAATCAATAAAAATTTTTATTTTTGCAAAAACATCATAGTTGACTATATGGAAATCAATATAGAAAAGAACGTTAATTTAAAGCAGAAAAAGGATAATGAATGCTTGGGTCTCTTTGAGCATTTGTTTGATACCTATTATAAAGCCTTAACGATTTATTCATACAAATTTGTGAATGATTGGCAAGCTGCCGAAGATATAACTCAAGATGTTTTTATGTCGATATGGATGAATAAAAATAAGATAGATTTCAGTAAGCCTATCAACACTTACCTTTATCGTGCCATCTACAATCGCTCTATCAATTATATAAACTCTTCGTTGATGCAATATAAAAACAAAGAATCACTTACAATCGACGAAATGATTAATGAAGAAATCATGGTTTACAATCAACATGATGAACTTCTTCAAAAAGAAATAAGCAATAATATAAACGAATTTATTGAAACGTTGCCGCCGCAATGCAAGAAAGTATATAAACTGAGCAGAGTTCAAAATTTGAAGAATAAAGAAATAGCATATTTATTGAATATAAGCGAAAAAACAGTAGAGAAGCACATTTCGAAAGCACTCGAAGAGTTACGAAGCCATTTAATAAAATTAGAGGTTTTATCTTTTATTTTATTATGGATATAATGAAACAACTATATCACTTTATATTAGTGAATGTATGATTTCACAACGGTGAATGTATGATATCACAACTGTGAATGTAAGATATCACAAAACTCAATGTAAGATATAAATATTGTTGATATGGTATGAATCATCCTATCTCCATTAAATACTATGGGCTGTCTAAAACGAATTAGACAGCCCATAGTTATGATGTAAAATGATTCTTTTTGAGATCTATTTTTTAGCTTCGTGTACAGTAAGTTGTGGAAATGGGAAGCCGATACCTCGTTCATTGAATGTTTGATAGATCTTTTTGTTAATATCGAATGATACCGGCCAGTAATCTTCCGACTTAACCCAGCAACGTGCAATTACATTTACACTACTTGAGTCTAGCTTTTGTAATGCAATAAACGGTGCAGGATCTTGTAGTATGCGACTGTCCGAATTTACAATCTCTTTCATCACTTGCTCTACTTTATCATAGTCTTCACCATACTCGATTCCTACAATCCACTCTACACGACGAGTTGCTTGGTTTGTATAATTGGTTACTACACCACTACTTAATGCTCCATTCGGAATGAAAATAAGTTTGTTGTCGGCCGTGGTAAGAATGGTATGAAATATTTGTATCTCTTTAACCGTTCCGGCTACACCTTGGCATTCAATCCATTCGCCAATACGATAAGGTTTAAATAATAAGATAACTAAACCACCGGCAAAGTTTTGAAGGTTGCCCGACAATGCCATACCAATGGCAACACCGGCAGATGCGAGTAATGCAGCAAACGAAGTAGTTTCTACTCCCAGAGCACCTACTACCGATACAATAAGGATAATTGTTAATGAAATGCCGACAAGACTTTTTATGAATGTTTTTACGCTGACATCAATATCACGCTTATCAAGCATCTTACGAACAACTTTTTCGAGTGCTCTGATAATGAAACGGCCAATAATAAACACCAGAATACCTTTCAATATATTTCCTCCTGCGCTGATTGCAGCATTTATTATTTGCTGTGTGATATCGGCCAAATTGTCCATTCCGATACCATCTACTGCTACCTTGTCTACAATCTCATTTACAGATACTTGTGTTGTATCTACCATATGTTTTGCCGTATCTGCGGCTAATTGTGCAATTTGCATCGTCTTATAGTATAATGTTATGTATAAAATATGTTTGCAAAATTATAATAAAACGAATTAATGAGAAAGTTTTTTGTAATCATTATGAATTTATCCTAATTTTGCATTGATTCACAAGTAGGGGTGCCTTAATATGACGGGCTGAGAACATACCCATACAATCTGAACCGGGTAATGCCGGCGTAGAGAAACTTTATAAACTTTCACAATGAAAAAGTATGTATTGATGGCCGCCTTATTGGTATTGGCCAATAGCATTGCATTTGCACAGACGGCAATGAACGATAGTCTGACAAATGTAAACTTGCAAGAGGTGCAAGTAGTATCAACCCGTGCCACAGCCAAAACTCCCGTGGCATTTACTAATGTAACAAAAGATGAAATTCGTAGGCAAAACACAGGATTGGATCTACCGTTCTTGTTGCTGAACACTCCTTCGGTATTGACTACATCGGATGCAGGAGCCGGAATAGGCTATACTTCTATTCGTGTGCGTGGTACCGATGCAACTCGTATCAATGTTACTGCCAACAGTATTCCGATGAACGACTCTGAAAGCCATTCCGTATATTGGGTAAATACACCCGACCTTCTCTCTTCGTTGGAAGATATTCAGGTGCAACGCGGTGCCGGTACTTCAACCAATGGTTCAGGAGCATTTGGTGCCAGTATCAATATGCGCACTCAAAATGCATCTATCACTCCTTATGCCGAAGCATCAGGATCGTATGGCTCATTCAATTCGCATAAAGAAACGGTGCGTGTAGGTACTGGTTTATTAGGCAATCATTGGGCTTTCGATGCGCGAATCTCCAATATTGGTAGTGATGGCTATCGCGATCGTGCTTCGTCCGATTTGAAATCATATTTTGCGCAAGCTTCTTATTTCGGAGAGTCTACTACGCTTAAGTTTATCACTTTTGGCGGTCGCGAAAAAACCTATCACGCATGGGATGGCATCAGTTTGAAAAAGCTAGAAGAGGATCGTACCTACAATCCGAATGGAGCCATCAAAGATGATCATGAAAACAAGGGCAAAGTGATTGGATTTTACGATGATCAAATTGATTATTATCGCCAGAATCATTATCAGTTATTACTGAACCAGCGCTTGTGTGCGGGATGGCAACTGAATGCAGCGCTTCACTATACTAAGGGATATGGTTATTATCAAGAATATAAAAACGGTCGTACTTTGAAAGAGTATGGCTTAGTGCCTTATTCGATTCCTGTTTTTGATGATAAGGGCGAAATAAAGGGTACGGAGCTGATTAAAAAGCAAAACCTAATTCGTAAAAAGGTGGTTGACAACCATTTTGGAGGTGGTGTTTTCTCTTTTGATTATGCCAGAGATCGATGGACAGCTTCTATCGGTGGTGGAGCCAATCATTATACCAACGATCATTACGGACAGGTGCTTTGGGTAAAAAATTATTTGGGTACACTAGCTCCCGATCATGAGTATTACCGCAATACAGGTAAAAAAACAGAAGCCAATATATATGCGAAAGCAAATTATCAGATTGTGGGTGGGTTGCATGCGTATGCCGATATGCAGTATCGCTATATTAAATATACCATTGATGGTACAAACGATAAATGGGATTGGACCGCTAGTCCTGAAAGAAATCAAATACTAAATGTAAACGAACCATTCAATTTTTTCAATCCCAAAGCCGGATTTTTTTGGCAAATAAATGCCAACCATTCAGCGTATTTTTCGTTTGCGTTAACTCATAAAGAGCCTACCCGTAATAACTACACAGATGGTTTATTCAATACTCCCCCGAAACCAGAGAAGATGTATGATTATGAATTAGGGTACAATTATCGTAGCCAACGGTTTACTGTTGGGGTCAATTTGTATTACATGAATTATATCGACCAATTGGTGTTGAATGGTAAGTTGAACGAAATTGGCGAATTGATGGCCGAGAATGTAAAACATAGCTATCGTATGGGTATTGAGTTATCGGCAGGAGTAAAAATTACTCGTTGGTTAGATTGGAATGTTAATGCTACATTAAGTAAAAATCAAATCAAAGATTATGTTGGTTATGTAAGCGATTATGATGAAAACTGGAAGGAACTTTGGTCGCAAACAGCAATCACAGTAGGCGATACACCTATTGCTTTTTCTCCTAAATTTATGGCTGGTAGTAATATTGGTGTAAACTTCGGTGGTTTCCAAGCTTATCTTCAAACTCAATATGTAAGTCGTCAATATTTAGATAACTTCGGTAATAAAGAGGATTCAATTGATCCATATTGTGTAAGCAATTTGAGTGCCAACTATACCTTTACTTTACCATCCATCAAAAATATAACTGTGGGTGCTACTGTTTATAACTTGTTTAATAAAAAATATATAACCAATGGCTATTCGCAGACTGCAGCCATTTATCAATTAGGTGATAAAGCTTCAACTCCTGTTCTTTCATCCGATCCTCGCTTTTACCCGATGGCAGGAACAAATGTTTTAGCTAACATAACCCTTCGTTTTTAAGCTATGGAAGCACTAGAGATCATTGGAACCATCATTGGACTCATATACCTTTGGTTAGAGTATCATGCTAGTATATATTTATGGATTGTAGGCATTATTATGCCTGCAATCTATCTTTTTGTGTATTATAATGCCGGACTGTATGCCGATTTCGGAATCAATATCTACTATTTGATTGCTGCAATCTATGGATGGGTGATCTGGAAGTATAGCAAACAAAAAAAAATAGCTCATGAACTCCCTATTACTAACTTTCCATTGAAGCATTTGCTAGCTGTTTGTGTTGTATTTATAGTTGCCTTGGTGGGAATAGCTGAGATCCTTATTCATTTCACAGATAGTGATGTGCCATGGTTAGACTCATTTACTACTGCATTAAGTATTGTAGGCATGTGGATGTTGGCGCGCAAATATATAGAACAATGGTGGGTGTGGCTTGTTGTAGATGTAGTGTGCTGCGGACTATATATTTATAAAGAGTTATACTTTACCTCTTTCTTATATGGTCTTTATGCTGTAATTGCAGTTTTAGGTTATTATAAATGGCGTAAATTAATGATTCATGAATCTGTTTGACATATCTGATATCGATGCTGTAATATTGGCTAATGGAACTTATCCTTCGGCCAATATACCTTTACGAATACTTAAAATGGCTCCTTTTCTTATTGCTTGCGATGGAGCTACTAACAAACTGGTAGAGCAAAACATCATTCCCGATGTAATTATAGGTGATGGCGATTCAATTAGCAGTGTGAATAAAGAAAAACTACAAAAGATATTTATTCATGTTGCCGATCAAGAAACAAATGATTTGACAAAAGCGGTCAATTATTTAGAGCAACACGCTAAACTTAATCTAGCGATTTTAGGTGCTACAGGTGGTAGAGATGATCATGCTTTAGGAAATATAAGCTTACTAATCGATTATATGAAACGCGGTATCTCTGTTCGTATGTTTACTAATCATGGTGTGTTTATTCCATTATCGGGCAGTCAAACTTTGAGATCATTTAAAGGACAACAAGTTTCAATCTTTAATTTCAATGCGAAAGACATTCGATCTGATGGTCTTAAATATGCGTTGTACGATTTTACCAATTGGTGGCAAGGTACACTCAATGAGGCTTTAAGTGATGAGTTTTCGATCGATGCAAATGGCGATTATATGGTTTATTTATCTTACGAAGAATAGAACTATAGCCAATGTAGAATTTGAAAAAATAGCATATATAGCCCTGATATTGTTAATATCGACAATATAATAATTCGAATTAATTTTTTATTAAGTTTCATTGCAGCAATCGAGGCTATATATGCCCCGATTGAACTACCTATGCCCAATACTAGTCCATCTACAAAGTTTACTTTTCCGGCAATGATAAAAATGGTTAGGGCTATGGCACTGATAATAAGCCCTAAAAAGATACGTATGGAAGTAATGCGTACATAACCAATTTTCAATCGCCAACTGCAAAGAGCAAACCATATCATTCCTATGGCCACTGATATGAATCCAGCATAAATACCTGCTAAAAGAAATAGAATCCAAGTGAGCCAATTTACCTTTATATCCTCATTACTCACTATATTCTGATTCGATCTGGGCTTTTTTAAATTGCTATTGGTGAAAATATAAAATATAGAGAATACTATAATTACCAACAGTAAGATGTGCAACACCATATTGCTAATGTTTGTGGCACACATTGCTCCTATTACAGTTCCTAATGAAGTAGGGATACCTAATCTTATCACTAGTTTCCAAGGCATTTTACCTGCTTTCGAAAACTTAATTAAAGCAATAATATACTGCATCGAAAGGTTTACACGATTTGTGCCATTGGCAACCGATGCCGGCAATCCGGTACCTATATATACCGGTAATGTGATTAAACCGCCACCACCAATCAGTATATTGGTAAAACCTGCCAATATACCTCCAACTATCAATATTATGTAATGTGTAATATCCACTGATCGTATTTTATAATTATAACATAAGAGTCTATAATGTGTTCGCTTCAACGAAGTCATCTTCTTTAATTAGTTAACAACGATATGGTAAAATGTAAACAATATTAAAGTGGTGTATGCCATGATAAATATCGCATTGAGTTTGTTATCATTTATATAGCATTAAAAAACGATTAATAGTATTACCCCCATGAAAAAAGTGACTGTAATTTTGGCTCATGCTGATTATGGTAAATCGGTGGCCAATAAAACGATTATCGAGAGTTTAAAGAAAAGATATCCGGATATACGTATTCGGAATCTTACGAAAAGTTATAGCGATTTCTTCATTGATATTGATGTAGAGCAGCAAAATCTTATCGAATCTGATATTATAGTACTTCAGTTTCCGCTGTATTGGTATAATATGCCAGCCATATTGAAACAATGGTTCGATACAATTTTGACCGAAGGTTTTGCTTATGGAACAAATGGAGATCACTTAAAAGGTAAGGTGCTGTTGGCTAGTATCACTGCAGGTGGCGATAGTGATGACTATACATCGGAGGGTGTATTGCACCATAATCTGGAATCGTTCTTTTATAATTTAGAGGCTAGTGCCCGGTTTTGTCAAATGAAGTATATTGCTCCGGTTGTGGGTTTTGGATATTCTTTGAATCCCTCTATTTATAGAACCAAAGATGATATAATTGTAAAAGCCAAGGCGCAGGCCGATAGAATAATGACCTTGATTGATAGTTTATAGGGGTCGAAATACAAATGAGGATGTATCAGAAATCCTATTAATACATCCTCATTCTTTTTATAGAGAAAGAAGGAAACTTTTAAAATCATTGAAATCTTTACTTAAATCAATGCTTTGTTTTTCTCCTTTCATAAACTCTCGAAGTTTTTGCGGGATTTCAATTTTCTCCTCTATGATGTTTTCAATCGTTTCTAAAAATTTAGCAGGATGTGCGGTTTCTAGAAATATACCGTTTTCTTGGGGATGTAGATTTTCTTGAAGTGCTCTATATCCACATGCACCATGAGGGTCTAACAAATAACCCGTTTTAGTAAAAGTGTTTTTTACTGTTTCGGCAATTTGCTCGTTAGAGTAGGTAGTACCACTAATATCGTGAGTGATTGCTTCATGCGAGCGATTATATAAATCGATCACGCGGGCAAAGTTACTAGGATCACCTACATCCATAGCATTGGCAATGGTTGCAATTGATGATTTTGGTGTATAAACTCCTGTTTGCAAATATTGATAGAATATATCATTTTTATTGTTTGCAGCAATGAATCGCTTTATGGGCAATCCCATCTTTTTAGCAAACAATCCGGCTGTAATATTTCCGAAATTACCACTTGGAACACAAATAACTACTTCATTAGCCTTTCCCATCTTTTTTAATTGAGCATAGGCATAAAAGTAGTAAAATGCTTGTGGCAAAAAACGTGCTACATTGATTGAATTGGCACTTGTAAGAAGGAGCTTTTCATTGAGTTCCTTATCCATGAAAGCTGATTTTACTAGTGATTGACAATCGTCAAAAGTTCCATCAACTTCGATTGCCGTGATATTTCGACCTAATGTAGTGAACTGTTTTTCTTGTATTTCGCTCACTTTTCCTTTAGGATACAAAACATATACATTGATACCCTCTACATCTAAGAAACCATTGGCTACAGCACTTCCTGTATCTCCCGATGTAGCTACTAAAACATTGACATCATTTTTGCCCTCTTTGGTGATGAAGTAACCAAGTAAACGAGCCATGAATCTACCACCAACATCTTTGAATGCTAATGTTGGACCGTGAAAAAGTTCGAGCGAATAGATGTTGTCATTCACATGAACCAAAGGAATATCGAAGTTCAGTGTTTCGTTTACAATATGCTTGAGTACATCTTTAGGTATATCCTCTCCAAAAAAAGCATCAGCTACCTGAAGCGCTATTTCTTGAAATGACATGTTTTCGATATTGTCATAAAACGATTGTGGCAAAAGTTTTATAGTTTCGGGCATGAATAGTCCTTTATCTTCGGCTAATCCCTTTACTACTGCTTCTTCGAGCGAGGCAATAGGAGCATTCTTATTTGTGCTATAGTATTTCATGATAAGTTTATTTACAGTTCATAAATCGATTCATAAATTCATCTTCTTTTAACAACCCATAGTGACCGTTGCATGCAGCGACTTCACTGTATGAGGTTACATCATCAGCTTCAATTCCGGGATACCATATAATAAAAGGTACAGGCTCACTGGTGTGTGTTCTTAGTTCACATGGAGTGGGATGATCGGGCAATACGGCAATCGCTACCGGTTCTGTCCAATCTTTTATGGTTTCATAAATTGGCCCAACAACACGCTTATCAAGATTCTCGATCGTTTTAATCTTTAAATTGATATCACCTTCGTGTCCGGCTTCATCGCTTGCCTCTATGTGTAAATAAACAAAATCATCGGCCCTTAAAGCGGCCAATGCTGCCTTTACTTTGTTTTCATAATTGGTATCGTATAAGCCTGTTGCGCCCTCTACATCGATTCTTTTTAATCCCGCATAATAGCCAATTCCATTAATCAAGTCGACGGCCGATATAACCGAACCACTTTTTATCGAAGGATACGTCTCGTGCAATGGTTTCATTCGTGGACGATATCCCGGACTCCATGGCCAAATGCTATTAGCTGGGTCTTTCCCTTCGGCTATTCGTTTTAAGTTAATGGGATGATTGGCCAATAACTCTTGCGATTTCCATATCAAATCATTAAGCAGCTGCGCTGTTTGTTGAGCCTCTTCTGAGGTTGCCTTTATCATTAATGGTGCAAATGGTTTTAAAGGTACATCGTGAGGAGGTGTGCAATCAAGGTTTTTATTCCCATTTTTAATCACAAGTAAGTGTCTATATTGTACACCGGTATGAAACTGAATTTGCTCATTTCCTAAATGCTGTTGAAGAAATAATATCAGTTCATTTGCCTCTTCGGTTGTGATGTGTCCCGCAGAATGATTTTTAATGTTTTCGTTTTCGATACAGATGATGTTGCATCGCATTGCCATATCGCCCTCTTTTAAGTCGATACCTATACTTGCTGCTTCTAAAGGTCCTCTACCTTCGTATACTTGGGGCAAATTATAACCTAAAACAGACATATTGGCTACTTCGCTACCGGGATGAAAACCATCGGCTACTGTCAGAAGTCTACCATTTCTACCTAAAGATGCCAACTTGTCCATATTGGGTGTATTGGCATATTGGAGTAAGGTGTTACTGTTAAGTTCAGGTACAGCCCAATCGGCCATACCGTCGCCTAATATGATGATGTGTTTCATTGAGATTTCTATTTATATTATACATTGGCAATACTCATAATATCGGCAAATACTCCGGCTGCAGTTACTCCTGCTCCTGCACCATATCCTTGAATCATCATCGGATATTCTTTATATCTTTGCGTTGTCAATAGTATGATATTATTGCTTCCTTCTAGGTTGTAGAACGGATGCGTAGGCCCTACCTCTTGTAATCCTACCGATGCTTTTCCGTTGTCTAATGTGGCTACAAAACGCCAATGTTTATGTTCGCTTTCCAATACTTTGCGGCGAGCTTCAAACTCTTCATCCATTGTTGGTATCTCTTTCCAAAAGTCATCAAGGCTGCCTTCAAAGAACTCATCGGGCACAAATAGATGCTTCTCCACATCTTCTTGTTCTAATTGATATCCGGCTTCACGAGCTAAAATCACCAATTTGCGAATCACATCTTTCCCACTCAGATCAATTCTGGGATCGGGTTCGGAATAACGCTCTTCTTGTGCCATTTTAATTGTTCTACTGAATGGTATCTCAGCACTAATCTTATTGAAAATAAAGTTTAGTGTTCCACTCAATACAGCCTCTATCTTGATGATCTTATCACCACTATGAATTAAGTCGTTGATCGTGTTGATGATGGGTAAACCTGCTCCCACATTGGTTTCGAATAGGTATTTAACACCTCGTTGGCGGGCTATTTGTTTTAGCTCTTTATAATTCTCGTATTCGGATGAGGCTGCTATTTTGTTGGCTGCCACTACCGATACGTTATGCGATAATAGATCTTTATAGATAGAAGCTACTGCAGCACTCGCTGTACAATCAACAAAAACAGAGTTGAAAATATTCATCCGGATAATTTCATCTTTAAGAATATCAACATTGCTTGCAATACCGTGTTCGGCCAATTCGTTTTTGAAGTTGTTTAGATCAATACCTTTACGATTGAACACAGCTCTACTAGCTTCGGCAATACCCACAACATTTAGTTTTAAGCCATTTTCGGCCATTAGCTTTTCGCGTTGAGCATTGATTTGGTCAATAAGACTGCCTCCGACAGTACCTGTTCCACAAATAAAAAGATTGAGTACTTGATACTCAGACAAGAAGAATGAATCGTGGATAACATTCAGTGATTTGCGCAGGTACTTAGAATCTACTACAAATGATATATTTGTTTCGGAAGCTCCTTGTGCACATGCTATAACACTAATCCCATTGCGGCCTAAAGTTCCGAACAGTTTGCCTGCAATGCCAGGTGTATGTTTCATGTTTTCACCTACAATCGCTATTGTGGCTAAGTTCTTTTCAATATGCATTGGAGAGATTTCACCCATTGCAATCTCTTTTTCAAACTCATCGGTCAATACCTCACATGCTAAATCGGCATCGGCATTACGCACACCAATCGAAGTACTATTTTCGGAGGATGCTTGTGATACCATAAACACGCTGATACCATTTTTAGCCAATGCCCTAAATATGCGGTAGTTTACACCTATCACTCCTACCATGCCAAGACCTTGTACGGTAATAAGGGTTGTATCGTTGATAGAAGATATCCCTTTGATCGGCTTGTTTTGGTGGTGGGTTAAGTCTTGTTTAATCACTGTACCCACACCATCAGGGTTGAATGTATTTTTAATAAGAATCGGTATGTTTTTATGATATACCGGATATATGGTTGGCGGATATACCACTTTTGCACCAAAGTTACATAGCTCGGTAGCTTCGGCATAGCTTAACTCATTGATGGTGTAGGCTCCCGATATCACACGAGGGTCGGCTGTCATAAAGCCATCTACATCGGTCCAAATCTCTAGACTATCTGCATCTAAAGCTGCTGCAATAATAGCAGCAGTGTAATCGGAACCCCCTCTTCCTAAGTTGGTTACATCGTCTGAGTTTTTGTCGGAAGAGATGAATCCTCCAACAACAGCTATTTGAGGTAGTTGTTCAAAAGTTCTTTTAATCAGTTGATTGGTCAGGCCATTGTCAATGATATGCTTATTGTGCTTATTTTCTGTTTTGATGAATGTACGTGCATCATAAAGCTGTGCCCCATCAATGATTTCAGTCACAATAATTGAAGAGAGTCGTTCGCCGTAGCTAACGATTGTGTTGGAGGTTTTTGGCGAGAGATCTTTTATCAAATAAATGCCTTGGAATATATCTTTTAATTCATTCAGAAGTTCGCCTACTCGTCGTTGTAAGTTTGCCTGCTTTTCGCCTGCAGGAATCACCTCTTTTATCATTTCTACATGGCGATATACTATTTCTCGGAACTCACCCTCATACGAAGGATCTCCCTTAGCAGCTATCTTAGAGGTGTTGATTAACTTATCGGTTATGCCTCCTAAAGCCGAAACAACTACTATGATAGGTTCATTAACACTTTCTATAATATTCTTTACGCTTAATATGCTTTTTACGGAACCTACGGATGTTCCGCCAAATTTCATTACTTTCATTTAAGTATTTAGTTTTAGTTATTCTATTGTCTCGGTTATTCGGGAAATAGAATATAGGATGTTAATAATAAAGTAGAATTTGCTTGCTAATTGCAAGCGTGATTCGCGTAGAAACACAATACTATCTGCAACCCCAAAGGGTCGACATGAAGCACATGGATGTGACTGTATGCGGATAGTACATAAATAAAGTCATTGTTTCTGCTTTTATTTTGATAAGATGAAGCAAAAATAACAATAAAAATATTCAATCTATCACTTTTAAGCCCAAAATTATAATAAAAAGATAATTTGTAAAATATTATGAACGATAATGAGTTAAATCTTTTGTGTCAAAATGTTAGTTTTATTTTGTTTTAATGCTATATTTGTGTATTGTAATATAGATATTATGCCTGAAAACTTGAAAAAAACTTCCGTTTTGCTAATATATACCGGTGGGACAATCGGGATGATTGAAAACTCAGAAACAGGTGCTCTCGAGAATTTTAACTATGAGCAACTTCAAAAACATGTGCCCGAACTAGCAAAAACCAACTGCAATATTGATTCAATGCAATTTGATCCTCCTATCGATTCGTCGGATATGGACCCAGCTGCATGGTGTAAAATGGTTCATATTATCGAAGATAACTATGATCACTACAATGGTTTTGTTATTCTACATGGCACCGATACAATGGCCTTTACGGCTTCGGCTCTAAGTTTTATGTTAGAAAATTTGGCTAAGCCTGTTATACTCACCGGATCTCAACTTCCAATTGGAGTACTTCGCACCGATGGGAAAGAAAATTTAATGACGAGCATCGAAATTGCAGCAGCCGTCGATGAAAATGATTATCCTATAGTACCTGAAGTTTGTATCTTTTTCGAGAATCATTTAATGCGAGGCAATCGAACCACTAAAATGAATGCTGAAAATTTTAATGCTTTTCGTTCATTCAACTATCCTGTATTGGCAAAAGCCGGAATCCATATCAAATATAATAAAGCTGTGATTCATAAAGCTGATTATTGTCGACCGCTGAAACCTCATTATTTGTTGAATACCAATATTGCAATATTAAAACTATTTCCAGGTATTCATGAAAATGTAGTTGCTGCTACTTTGGCTATTGATGGTTTGCAAGCGGTAGTTATTGAAACCTATGGTTCGGGCAACGGACCACAAAGAAAATGGTTTTTACGTTTATTAAAGGAAGCTTCGCAACGTGGAATCGTAATTGTCAATGTGACTCAATGTAATGCCGGAACTGTAGAAATGGAGCGTTACGAAACGGGTATTCATATGCTGGAATCGGGCATTATCTGTGGTTATGATAGCACTACCGAATCGGCGGTAACTAAATTAATGTTCCTTTTAGGGCATGGTTACGGTGCCGATAAAGTTCGCTCATTAATGGTGCAGTCGATAGCCGGCGAAATAACCATTAATTAATCGTTTATCAAGTAACTAATTTCATGTCTCAATATGATTTAGGGCATGTCGATCTTTACTTTTTATACTCATAACAAAGTCCGTATTAGTTGTTGACAATTAATACGGACTTTGTTGATATCTATCTCCTTCATTGTAAAGGTTTATAAAATCAATAATCGATGGGAATTTCTAGTACAAACCGAGCTCCTTGGGTATAGCTTCTATCTACATAAACGTTCCCTTTTAAAAGTTGGGCTATTAGTTGGCAAATATGCAATCCCAAACCGGTACCCTTGATGTTTTTATTTAGCATTTTAAAGCGCTGAAATATGGTTTCCATCTCTTCGGGTTGAATACCAATGCCCGTATCGGTCACCGAAATCATAATACTCTGTTCTATGATCCTATATTCTAATTCGATGTAACCATCTGTAGTATACTTGCAGGCATTCGACAGAAAGTTGCTAATCACTTGTTGCAAGCGTTGTGCATCGGTTCTAACAATAAAATTGGGTGGTGTGCATTTCAATATTAGTTCAACGCCAGGGGCTACTTTACACCTAATGCTTTCAATAACAGTTTTGCACAACTGCTCTACATTGACATCTATTAAATCTATTTTATAGGTTCCACTTTCGAACTTTGATATATCCAATACATCATTCACCAAAGTTTGCAACAGTTCAACGTTTGTTTTAATCATATTTACCATATCGATTCTTTCTGTTGGATCAATTTCATTTGTGTAACCGCCGTTTAGCAAATCGTTGAATCCCACAATGGCATTTAGTGGTGTACGTATTTCGTGACTCATATTCTGTAGAAAAAGACTTTTAATATATTCTGCTTTCTCAGCCTTTTCCTTCTCTTGTTTCAATAGAATCTCTTTCAATTGGTGCTTCTTAATATGAGTTCGATAATATATGATGAGCGATATTGTAATCAAAAGAAAAATGAGAATCAGACCAATGGTTCGTTGTTTTGTGAGTTGGTTTTGTATGGTCAGTTTTTCTAATTCAATATTGGCATTGGTCAGAAGTAACTTGTCTTTTTCGTTTTTCATCTTATCATAATCATATCGCTCAATATATTTTTCGAGTGTATACCCAATTTGCCTTTCTTGGATCTCTTTTATTGACTGATATGCTTTTTTATAATTATCGGCTGCCGGTTGGTACATATCTAATGCTTCGTATAGCTTGGCCTTACTGAGTGAAGTGATATACGAACTCCCATCATAGATATATGATAATGATTTATAGGGATTGTTTTTATAATCCATATAATAAGCTAGCATCGCGTCATTGTATCTTCTTTCATGATAACCTCTTAAAAACGGAAATTTATTCTTTTCAACCTGTAGTGAATCGAATGTAGCTTCAATCAAAGCATCACTGTAGGTTTCACGGTCGGCGATGTAGTTTCTTAATAATCCGGCAATGAATATTAATGTTTCATTTTTATTTTCCGATCTGTTTTGGTAGACATTGAATGCTCTTTTTTGCCATGCTGTACTGTATTTGTTTTCGCCTGCCAATCGTGCACAAGCAGCTGCATTATGATAATCTTTGTAAGATATATTTAGATTTTTCTTTTCTCCAAACTCTAGCGCCTTTTTAAAATGATAAAAAGCCGTGAAATAATCGCACCATGTATAATAGCATCGCCCGGTATTAAAGTAGCTATTCATAATACCGATATCATTGTTGGTTTGCAATGCTAGGTCTTGATACTCTTTGAGTTCATCTAAAATGGGTATTAAATCTTTGAATATAGACATCTTATATACAATCACTTCGTTCCATAACTTGAGCTTGTCGTTGATAAGATTGTTTTCATCATAAAACTCAATACATGCTTGCGCAGCATCCAACATATTTTGAGTATCGCGTTGTGCGTAATGATAATTATATTTAAGTTCATTCGCTTCGTTGATGGTTTCTAAAGGAGTGTCTTGATTAAAACAGTAGAAAAGCGAATCGATAATATGACAGGTGGAGCTATCATTAATGGATGCCTTAATTTTATTTTTATAAGCCTCTATTTTTTCAGAAATCGTATCGTTGTTTGCTGATAGAGTAAAAGAAAAAATAAAAACGAATAAACTAATAATGATTACTTTCATGATGAAATGACTTATAATATCAATCTCTTTTAATATTTGTGTAACTGAATGGTAATGTTGGGCTTATACCGTTGAGTAAATCTTTACATCTTGCTAGATAAGAGAAGACCAAATTTAATGTGTAAAGGAACTCTATTTGATGATAAGATACAAATATTTATACTGTTATTTTATGAAATAATAAAGTGCACGATGGCTTATTTTATAATAGTTTATATAGAACATAGCTCTATTTTCCCTATTTTTGTATGATTTATAATTCGGATAAATATAAGAATGGCTAAAGAGAAAACCGTCTACGTATGTAGTAACTGCGGACAAGATTCACCCAAGTGGCAAGGTAAATGCCCTGCATGCGGCGAATGGAATACTTTTGTTGAAGAAATAGTACGTAAAGAACCGGTCAATCGGCGACATGTTTCGGGCATTGAGTTTTCTAAGGCAAAGCCGGTGACCATACATGATATTGCCGTTGATGACGAACCACGTATCGACTTATTCGATGAAGAGTTGAATCGAGTCTTAGGAGGCGGTTTAGTTCCGGGATCACTGGTCTTGATTGGTGGTGAACCGGGCATCGGTAAATCGACTTTGGTATTGCAAACCGTGTTGCGAATTCCTAATAAGCGAATTCTTTATATCTCGGGAGAGGAGAGTACACGTCAATTAAAACTTCGAGCAGATCGTATTTCTCATACTGCATCCGACTGCCTGATTGTGTGCGAAACTTCTCTGGAGCAAATTTATGTTCATGTGAAAAATACCCAACCCGATTTGGTGATAATTGACTCTATTCAAACGATTTCGACTGAAAACGTAGAATCATCGCCGGGTAGCGTAACGCAGGTGCGCGAATGTTCGGCTTCTATTTTACGGTTTGCCAAAGAAACACATACGCCGGTGCTATTGATAGGGCATATCAATAAAGAGGGTAGCATAGCGGGACCAAAGGTGTTAGAGCATATTGTCGATACAGTTCTTCAATTCGAAGGTGATCAGCATTACATGTATCGAATTTTGCGTAGCATTAAAAATCGTTTTGGTAGTACCTCCGAATTGGGCATTTATGAGATGCGGCAAGATGGCTTACGTCAAGTCAGCAATCCTTCCGAACTACTATTATCGCAAGATCATGAAGGGATGAGTGGTATAGCCATAGCTTCGGCTATCGAGGGAGTGCGTCCGTTCTTAATAGAAACGCAAGCTTTGGTAAGTTCGGCAGTATATGGCAATCCTCAACGTTCGGCCACGGGTTTTGATATCAGACGAATGAACATGCTGTTGGCTGTATTAGAAAAAAGAGTAGGATTCAAATTAGGTCAGAAAGATGTTTTTCTCAATATAGCCGGTGGTTTGAAGGTAAACGATCCGGCTATCGACTTGGCTGTGATAAGTGCTATTTTATCTTCAAACATGGATACCGAAATCGATTCGGATGTTTGTCTGGCAGGTGAGGTAGGCTTATCGGGCGAAATACGTCCTGTTAATCGTATAGAGCAACGCATCGGTGAAGCCGAAAAACTAGGCTTCAAACGATTTATACTTCCTAAATACAATATGCAAGGGCTAAATACAAAGAATATAAAAATAGAATTGATACCGGTTAGAAAAGTGGAAGAGGCATTTCGTGCTCTTTTTGGATAACCCATAACTTTAACTTCAAGATGATTCAAGAATTTCAAATACGAGTTTTACCTCAAACTGCAGCCAACGAACAGGCTATCATTTCTTATCTAGTCGATGAGAAAGGCGTTGATAGCAAAAAAGTCAATACTATACGCGTTTTAAAACGTAGTATTGATGCTCGCCAACGCACTATTTTCATCAATCTCAAGGTTCGTGTGTATATCAACGAAATACCTTCGGATGAAGAATTCCAAACTGTAATTTATCCGCAAGTGGATGAACAGCCGCAAGCCATTGTAGTAGGAGCAGGCCCTGGAGGTTTGTTTGCCGCTTTGCGTTTAATAGAATTGGGCTATCGACCTATTGTAGTTGAACGAGGTAAAAATGTGAGGGATAGAAAAAAAGATTTAGCAGCAATCAGTCGCGAACACGCTGTCAATCCAGAGTCAAATTATAGTTTCGGCGAAGGAGGTGCAGGTGCTTACTCAGATGGTAAACTATATACTCGCAGCAAAAAACGGGGTAATATTGATAAAATATTAAATGTATTTTGTCAGCATGGAGCCTCTACTTCTATTTTGGTAGATGCTCATCCGCACATCGGAACTGATAAATTGCCACGTGTGATTGAAAATATGCGTAATACCATCATTCAATGCGGGGGTGAAGTGCATTTTGAAACTCGAATGGATGCTTTGATTATATCGAATAGTGAAGTAAAGGGTATTGAAACTAATACCGGACAAACCTTTTTGGGGCCCGTAATATTGGCTACCGGACATTCTGCTCGTGATGTTTATCGTTGGTTGGCACAAAATAATGTAACATTAGAAGCCAAAGGTATTGCCGTGGGCGTGCGACTTGAACATCCGGCTCATCTGATCGATCAAATTCAGTACCACAATAGAGACGGAAGAGGAAAATATCTTCCGGCAGCAGAATATAGCTTTGTAACACAAGTCGAGAACAGAGGCGTATATAGTTTTTGTATGTGTCCGGGTGGGGTAGTGGTTCCTGCTGCCAGTGCGCCACAAGAGGTGGTTGTAAATGGAATGTCATCTTCGAATCGTGGCTCTCGTTGGAGTAATTCGGGAATGGTTGTCGAAATTCAACCCGAAGACTTAAACGATGCATCGATGAAAATTGATGTA
Organism: Bacteroides sp. UBA7333; assembly: GCA_002471195.1. Lineage (GTDB taxonomy): Bacteria > Bacteroidota > Bacteroidia > Bacteroidales > Bacteroidaceae > Bacteroides. The sequence goes on along the minus strand of DKPN01000047.1, from coordinate 102,159 downwards.
TCAATGGATGACGCATCTAATAATATAGAAGTGTTGCGAATGATGTACTTTCAGGAAGCCCTCGAAAAACAATGTTGGCAACAAGGTGGTTGTTCTCAAACTGCTCCGGCGCAACGAATGCTTGATTTTACACGCAAAAAACTTAGTTTCGATCTTGCCGAATCGTCTTATACTCCAGGGTTAATCTCATCGCCGCTTCACTTTTGGATGCCATCGTTTATTAATAATCGTTTATCGCAGGGATTCCAAAATTTTGGTAAAATGAGCCGAGGCTTTTTGACCAATGAAGCTACTATGATAGGTGTCGAAACACGTACCTCAGCTCCTATTCGTATTGTACGCGATAGAGATACGTTGCAACATGTGGCAATAAAAGGATTGTTTCCTTGCGGAGAAGGAGCCGGTTATGCGGGTGGAATTGTCTCTGCTGGAGTGGATGGAGAGCGATGTGCCGAAGCTTTAGCTGCTTATTTGCATCGTTAATATAGTTCGAACTCAGATATTATACTATTATGATGTGATTATCAATACATCCGATTCGTAGTTTTGGATGTATTGATAGAATAGAAAATACGATTAAAATTTAATATAATGATGATGCATCATGCACCCGAAATAGCCATAATAGATGCGAACACGTTGAGTGCCATTGGACTGCAAAGCGTGTTAAACGATATTATACCGATGGCTGTCATACGTACGTTTTCTACTTTCTCCGAATTAATTGATGATACACCCGATATGTATGCGCACTATTTCGTATCGTCTCATTTCTATATGGAACATACCTCTTTTTTCTTGGATAGAAAGAAGAAAACAATTGTAATGGGGGGAGAAGGGCAAGCTTTGCAACTTTCGGGAGTAACGATGCTTAATATTTATCAATCGAAAGATATGCTCATCAAATCTATCCTTCGCTTGCATCAGCATGCTCATCATAAAGGAAATCCTCCTGAGGCATTGCCCCCAAAACATCTATTTGAACATAATCTTTCGGCCAGAGAAATAGATGTCTTGGTGCAAATTACCAAAGGGTTAATCAATAAAGAGATAGCCGATAAACTTAATATTAGCTTAACGACAGTTATTACACATCGGAAAAATATAACCGATAAATTAGGGATTAAATCAGTTTCGGGCCTTACCATTTATGCGGTGATGAATGGTTACGTTGAGGCCGATCGTATATAAATGCAAATTGTTGAATTTATTTTAATTTAAACAAAACGAACATAAAGACGTAAAATTCCGTTTTATAAAATAATTGTTTTTTGAAGTAAATTGTAGAAATACAGATGAAATACGAATGAAAACCAAGATAAATCCTAATAAATGAGGATTGATTTTCCTTTTTAATTAATCTTACTTTGCAAAAAAAATAATAAATATGAAAAAGGCTACTATTTTATTCTTGTTCATTCTGTTGAATATTAGCGTGTTGTGTGCTGATGGGGCACCAAAAGACTCCATTAAAATGGTCGATGTAGAGGAGACTCTTGTGATTGGTACTCCTAAAGAAAATAGAAAAATGCGTGAACTTCCATCGGCGGTTACTCTTCTTTCTCAAAAAGACATGCAGGCCAATCAGGTAAAATCAATCCATAGTTTAAGTACATTGGTTCCTAGTATTTATATCCCCGATTATGGATCAAAATTAACTTCGGCTATCTATATCCGTGGCATAGGTTCACGAATTAATACTCCTTCAGTGGGGCTCTACGTCGACAATGTTCCCTACATCGATAAATCTGCTTTCGATTTTAATTATTCCGATATTGAACGCATTGATGTGCTTCGTGGACCGCAAGCTACTCTTTATGGTCGTAATACTATGGGCGGATTGATAAGGGTACATACCAAAAGCCCTTTTAGCTATCAAGGCACCGATATACGATTGGGAGCAGCTACCTATGGAACCTATAATGCTTCACTTACACATTATCATCGTATCTCCGATCGTTTTTCATTTTCAGTAGGCGGTAATTTCGAACATGCGAATGGTTTTTTTAAAAATACTGAGCTCAATAAAAAGGTAGATTGGTTAAATAGTGGTGGCGGACGCGTTCGTGCTATATATCTACCATCCGATAATCTAAAGTTAGATTTTAATGTGAGTTATGAATACAGCAAACAAGGAGGATATCCTTATTTCTATACGGGAAGAGTTTTCTTAAAAGAGGGTGAAACAGATCCACGTGAAGATAAAATAGGAAAGATTTCTTATAATGATGAAAGCTCATATCGTCGTAATATGTTAAATGCAAATGTAAATGTAGCTTACAATGCAAAAAACTTTGTATTCAATGCGGTAACTGGATATCAGAATTTAAAAGATAGAATGTTTCTTGATCAAGATTTCACTGAAAGAGATATCTTTAATATTGAGCAAAAACAAAAACTAAATGTCATATCAGAAGAGATTGTTTTTAAATCGAAACCGGGTGTGCGTTGGGAATGGACTACAGGTGCTTTTGCCTTTTATCAATGGCTTAATACCAATGGCCCCGTACAGTTTAAAGGACAAGGTGTGCAAGAGGTGCTGGAAGACAATATAAATAATAATATTCCCAATATGGGACCTATGGCATCGATGAATGTCGATATTACTACTCGTCCGTTGGATGTTACAGGCAACTTTGATACCCCTGTTTTTAATGGTGCTTTATTTCATCAATCCATATTCAGAATTATCGATGGCTTTACTGCAACCGTTGGTTTGCGTCTTGATTACGAAAAAACATGGATGACATATAATTCGGCTAGCCAGATAGACTATATTTTTAATATGGAAAGCAAAATGTTTCCAATGCCTATTAAAAAAGAATTGAGTCTGTCACCCTTGTTGAAAGGTAAATTTGATAATCACTACTTACAATTGCTTCCCAAATTTGCATTACAATATGAATGGAAAAAAGGAGGCAATGTATATGCAACTGTTTCTAAAGGGTATCGTTCGGGAGGCTACAATGTTCAAATGTTCTCTGATTTGATTCAAACTTGTATGCAAAACGGAATGAAAGGACAAATTAAAGAGGTTATTACCGGTGTGTTTGAACATGCACAAGGCATGCCTCCGTCAGTTATTGAAGGTATATTATCTAAAATACCGGGTGCAGGTCCCGATCCTGATGTTATTTCTGCTACAACTTTTAAGCCTGAATATACATGGAACTATGAAGTCGGTGCACGCTTCAACTGTTTAAACAATCGTATTGCAACTGATATTGCTGGTTTTTATATGGATACACGCAACCAACAAGTGGCTAAATTTGCTGAAAGTGGACTCGGACGTATCACAACGAATGCAGGAAAAAGCCGTAGTTATGGCGCTGAGATTTCAATTCGTGCAGCTGTTATCGATGGATTTAGTGTTCATGCAAATTATGGATATACACATGCTACGTTTACCGATTATGCAACGAATGAGAAACTAAACGGAAAACTTGAAGAGATTGATTACACCGGCAATTATGTTCCATTTGTACCTCAACATACTTTAAGTGTAGGTGGTCAATATATATGGCAACTATTCAAAAAATGCAATTGGTTAGATCGTGTGCAGTTTAATTTAAACTATAATGCTGCTGGCAAAATCTACTGGAATGAAAGTAATTTAGCGAAACAATCTTTTTACGGAACATTAGATGGTCGTGTATCATTTGAGAAAGGAAGAGGCGCTATTGCATTCTGGATGCGCAATGCCTTGGACAAAGATTATCAAACATTCTATTTTGAATCGATGGGGAATGGCTTTATGCAAAAAGGGCGTCCACGTCAGTTGGGAGTAGAGTTGCGTTGTCGCTTTTAACTAGATTCGCTTCAACTATTCGCATTCTGTATTTGTTATATTTCTAATAATAGATTGTTTTACTGAGATCTATTATTAGAAATATTTTTTTAAATACATGGTTATGAAACAAGTCTTGTTATCAATTTTGATCACTTTTTTTTCGGTGACTCTCTTTGCACAGCATGAGTCTTTTTATGATTTTTCTACTACTACAATAGAAGGTAGAACATACCCTTTTAGCCAGTTGAAAGGTAAAAAAGTAATTATCGTCAATGTTGATATATACGATAATGTAGCACCCGATTATGCAATACTGCAAGAGTTCTATAATCAATATAGTGATAGCAATGTTGTGGTATTAGGCTTTCCTACTGATGATTTTAGTTCTATTCATTCGCAACAATCTTATGATGATAATACCTATCGTTTGCTCGATTATGATGTGACTTTTCCGATGATGCAAAAAACAAATGTGATTGGTGATAATATTTCTCCACTCTACCAATGGCTAACTCAAAAATCATTGAATGGAAAAGAAGATGCTACCATTATCGGCAATTTTCAGAAGTTCTTGATTAATGAGAAAGGTGAATGGATTGCAACGCTGGCTCCCGATGAAAGTCTTTTTAATATCAATGTCCAAAACTGGATTCAAAACGATTGATATACAATTTTACTGCATCAATAATTTTTTGTATTCACTCTCAAAATTGGGAGTGAATAAATCTTTTCCTATCTTGTCAATTATTTCTTCTTTCGTCCAAAAACGTCCTTCTTCTAATTCATTGGATGGACAGATTGTGCCATTGTAAATGGTTTTAAACACAAAAATGAGTTCTCGTTCTCTATCTGATTCAAAAATATATTGTTGAATTTTTGTTGGTGTAAAATCTATAATGCCAAGCTCCTCTCTCACTTCTCTCTTTAAAGCGTCTTCTACGCATTCTCCGTAATCAATATGTCCACCAACGGATGTATCCCATTTACCCGGTTGAATATCTTTCCAATCGGGACGTTTTTGTAGATATAACTCACCTTTTTCATTAAAAACATGTAGATGCACTACAGGATGCAATAATTTACTTCCATTATGGCATTCGCCTCTTGTAGCTTTATTAATGATGTTTCCTTCTTCATCGACTATCGGAAACAACTCTTCATTATTATCCATACGGATATTCATATTAAGGAATTAGTAGTGACGAATCACCATAACTTAAAAAACGAAAATCATGCTCCATCGCATATTGATAAATACGTTTCCAATCGCCTTTTACAAAAGCAGACACCAAAAGCAACAACGTGCTTTGCGGTTGATGAAAATTGGTAACAATAGCTTTTACAATCTTGTAGGTATATCCCGGTGCAATAATAATCTGTGTACTTGTGTGTAGAGTATCAATCTGATGACTTTCCATATACGTACGGATGCATTTCAATGCTTCGATTGGATCTATTTCTGTTTGAACTTCATAAGCTTGCCACTGTTTTACATGAAGATCTTTTTCGGTAGCATTGGGGTTTTGCGATAACGTAACACCAATGTGATATAAACTTTCGAGCGTACGTACCGATGTTGTGCCTACTGCTACAGCTTTAGCTTGATGTTTAATTAAATTTTCAATAGTGCATCGCGATACCGAAATATATTCAGTATGCATCTCGTGTCCCGAAATCAATTCGCTTTTCACAGGTTTAAAAGTACCTGCACCTACATGCAGAGTAACCTCTTCAACTTCAATTCCATTTTCTTTGAATGTGTCAAATACAGAAGCTGTGAAATGCAGTCCGGCGGTAGGTGCTGCAACCGAACCTTTTATTTTAGAATATACTGTTTGATAAGTCTCTTTATCGCTCTCCTGTGTGTCTCTGTTCAAATAGGGTGGAATGGGTAATTCGCCAAATGCCTCAAGAATATCGGCAAACGTAACCTCCTTATTATTCCATGAAAAATCGATCCAATGACTGGTGCCCATATTCTCACCTCGTTTGGCAGTTAATGCCAATGAATGTCCTTTTACTACCAATTCACTTTTTAATTCTCCCTCTTTCCACTTTTTTAGATTGCCAATCATGCACAGCCATGCTGCATGTTCGGTCTGTTGAAAGTTGAGTGCATAGTCATTCGGTTGTATAGGCTCAAGGCAGAATATTTCGATCATCGCTCCCGTCTCTTTTCTAAAGTGAAGACGTGCCTGAATTACTTTTGTATTATTGAATACAACCAAATCGCCTGTACTTAGATAGTTGGGAAGATTAAAGAATTGATCTTCAGAAATCTCTCCATGACGATATATTAATAACTTTGACCGATCGCGCATTTGTAATGGAAATTTAGCGATTCGTTCGTCGGGCAAATCATAATTATACTCGCTTATCTGAATATTTTTAGGGGATTCTTTCATTGAATTATATTTTATATAGCAAAGTCATGCCTCTAAAAAAAAGGCTTTATCTGCATTTTATACATGTTGTCAGTTCTGCAAAATTAATACTTTCAGCAACAATAGGGTGAAGCCTCAATTATAATTAAAAGATTTTTATTATAAATAAGTCTTCACAAATGTCATTATGTTGTCTGACAGTTCTATTGAGATTTTTCGATTTTGAACTTTAGTGGTATCAGTTGGCTGTTTTCGTCGATGAAATTATTTTTAATAATCACATTTTTAGCTCTTTCAAATAAGAATGGTGATTGGTTCCAATGAAAAGCGGGATAGTCGTGATTACGTTTTATAATATTGTTGCGGAATATTAATCCATCAACCGATTTTGCATACAATAAAGGTTCGTCAAAAGTTTCAAATTCATTGTTTTCAATAATAATGCTATTATGTTTTCCACCATGAAAGTATTTTTTCTGCCCGTCTAGGTTTGGTATCTCTGGATAAATAGAAATTACCGCATTAGTAAATTGAAACATATTGGTCAATGCATTCACAAAATGGTTATTTCTGATTACCACATTTCTACATGCACCAGTTTCGAACCATCCATTGCAGTCGCCACACAATAAAATAGCTGTGCCCGATGTGTGATCGAATAGATTATTTTCAACTACGGTTTTTTTCGGAGTACTGAATAGAGTACCTCTTGCTCTATTATTTCGAATGATATTACTTGCAAAATATACTTCAGGAGTCCATGTTAAGTTTTCGATTCCACATTTAATCTCACCATTGATGTTGGTCTCCAATGCATTTTTAAATTTTATTTCAAATTCGCGTGCACCATTAACCGTCTCTTTATCGGATGGACGAATCGATACTATTTTGTTGGGCTTACCTGTTATTTCCATTGTTTCAGAAAGAACAAATTGCACGTCATTGCCCTCATATCCCCAGTCGAAACCCCAAGCCTGATCGTGCATATATCTGGCTATTAACGTATGATTGTCAATTCGTTTCATTACTTTGAGATAAGTTCCATGTACATTAATGGCATCGTCCATCATTCCTTCGTATAATCCATTTACCGAATTGATTTTTCCTTTACAACTAGAAAAATGTGTAGCGTCTGCTTGAGTTGTGAAGTATCTCTGGTCGTCTTCTCCACGTAGCGATACATTGAAGCCATCTAAATTGATGTTTTCGCACATTTGCGCCAACAATCCCATTCCTTCTGCATAGTGTACGTTAATGTTTAGTAAGTCGGTATTTGTATTATGGCTCATAAAAATGCCCGGTGCAGGACGGAAATAGGTACGTAATGCCACTATGGTACCAGGTATTAAGCGTTCATTTTTCCAATTAGGTGCTTGAATGATTTGCGGCGAAATCTCATACAGTCCCTTCCCCGGGCCGCTGATATCGCTTGTGTTATACACCAAACGTTTGGTCTCTTTTTCGAAAGCAATGCCTACCATTGGTCTGCATGTCCATCCATCACCATATCCCTCAAAAATAGAATCATTCGTAATTCTATAATCTACCCATGGTGCTGTTTTAAAGGTAATACCTTTCTCATTGCTATTTTCGATTATTTCAACTTGCAATATATGAGGCTTTGGGAAATCTATATTAAAGTTTTTGAGTGTACAGTTTTCTGATGAAATGAGCGAGATAGGTAACATTCGTCCATGAAAGAAAAAATCACTTCCTTGTCCATCTATGGTTAGGTTTTTGAAACCTTCAATGGCTATTCCTACTTTCTTTGGTTGTGTTTGGTCATGGTTCGATATATAGTACTCTTTCGATATAGCTCCCTCTTCATAGAAGTGATATTTTCCTGGGGATAAACGCAATGTTATTGGATCGGTATCGTTGCATTCCGACTTTATTTGGTTGAGTATTTGTTCAAAAACCGGTGCCGCATTTTGATTGCTACCTGGTTTTAATCCCATCGAAAAGGTGTCATATACCTGCTGTGATTGTGTAGTCGAAAATGATAATAGTAAGAAAAAAAGAAGCGTTATTTTACGTGTTTTCATTCGTAATGTGGTATTTATGATTGATTATAAGCACAAAACTACATTTTTTTTCATAAAATTGATAAAAAGCGAGTTAGTTTAACGCTATATTTCGGTTATCATTCCATGAAAGATAATTGTGTTGTTTATTTTTCGAAATAATTATTCCGAAAGCATTGTATAATAAGTTTCAAAACTCTTTATATTTGCGTTAATATAGTCGATAACTAAAAATATATACAATATGAATATAGGTGATAAAGTACGTTTTTTGAGCGAAATAGGAGGTGGAATTGTAAAAGGATTCCAAGGAAAAGATATTGTATTGGTAGAGGATGCTGATGGTTTTGATATTCCAATGTTAATAAAAGAGTGCGTTGTAATCGAAACCGATGATTATAATATGAAAAGAAAGAGTGATGTCAAAGCAAAACCTGCTAATATACCCGATAAACCTCTAAAACCTGTGATCCCTACTTATACATCGCAAGCCGAAATAAAAGGAGGTGATATCTTAAATATTTATTTGGCGTATGTTCCCGAAGATATTAAGATGATCAATACAACCGGTTTCGATGCATATTTAGTGAATGATAGTAATTACTACCTTTATTATAATTATTTATCAGCCGAAGGAAAAGCTTGGAAAGTTCGTTCGGGGGGAATGATAGAGCCGAATACTAAACTTCTGCTCGAAGAGTTTGACAAAAGCATTCTGAATGAACTAGAACATGTGGCTATTCAGTTCATCCCATTCAAAAATAATAAGACCTTTATCTTGAAAGGCGCTGCCAATGTTGAGTTAAGAATCGATACGGTGAAATTCTATAAACTGCATACGTTTCGTGAAAGTGTATTCTTCGAAACCCCCGTATTGATGTATGATATCGTACGCAATGATATGCCGGTCAAACAAGTTCATGTTACTGCCGAAGATATTCAAGATGCCATATTGCAAAAACAGTGCAACGCAAAAGATAAGGTGCAACCTATCGTAAAGCGTGCTATCAATAACGGAATATTAGAAGTCGATCTTCATATTAATGAATTGTTGGATGATACGCGGGGTATGTGCAATAGCGAAATGCTAAACTTTCAGTTAGAAAAATTTCGTGAAGTGATGAATAAATACAAATCGAGTCGTGAAAAAAAGATTGTGTTTATTCATGGGAAAGGCGATGGTGTATTGCGTAAAGCCATTATTGATGAGCTAAAAAAGAGATATAACAACTGTCGTTATCAGGATGCTTCTTTCCAAGAGTATGGCTTTGGTGCCACCATGGTCACAATAAAATAACTCTTTATAAAACATAGTAGAAACATCAATACCACGACCTTAGAGAGGGTGGTTTTGATGTTTTTATTGTTTTAAATTATAATAAAATAACAAAATGAGTTATCTTTGCCGTGTGTCTAATACTAATACATTAATATGTTAACAATGCGACTTAATATCTTCCTCATATTTTTGGCTATATCTCTTATTACAACAGTGGCTGCTCAAGGTAACTATAAAGAAGGTTATATCATAACCATGGATAAAGATACGATTTATGGTCAAATCGATTTGAAAAGCGATATGCATAACTCGATCTTATGCCGTTTTTTGAACAAGTCTACCGGAGAGTTACACAACTATAAGCCTTATGATATATATGGTTATAGATTTATCAATGATGGTCGATACTATGTTTCGCGACGCATTGAGATGAGTAAGATGGAAGGCGAGCGAGAAGTTTTCTTAGAATATTTGTTACAAGGGATAAAGAGTTTGTATTATTATACATCTAAAGCCGGAGTCTGTTATTATTTTATAGAAGATCAAGGGCGTATGGTTAAAGTCGATTCACCTTCTGTTTTAATAAATGAAAAATCAACATCTTACGGAGGAACCATTAGAAGATATATCCCTATTTTACAATATTTATATGGCGATTGTCATGAGTTGACTGATAAAGTTCAGAAGGCACGATATACCCATCAAGATATGATTTATATTGCGAAGGAGTATCATTATGCCATGTGTACTACGGGCGAAGAGTGTATCGAGTTTGTGACCAAAAGTAAATCTGCAATGAAGATGAGAGTTCATGTTACCCCTTATGCGGGGATGGCATTTATCGATTATAGGAAGTCATATTTTGATGTTACATCAAATCCGGCTGTTCGATATGGAGTAAATTTTCTTTTTTCGGGCATTAATCCTTCCGGTTTCGGGCTGGCTTTTGATTTTTCACTTATTCATTCTAATTTACAAATACACAATGTCAGAACTGAATATAATTATTACCCATTGGTGCATGATAAGCAAACGATAATTGTGCCTAATCTTGGTTTACGCTATACGCACGCATTCCATCAATTTAGTATTTTTGGAGAGGTAGGTTTTGGAGCCAATATAACGGTAAAATACAATACGTTGTTAGATAAAAAACGTAAATTTCATCCATATCTTAGTATTGGATCGCAATATTATACCACAAAAAAACGCAAACAAGCCATAAGTTTAAAATGCCAATACGAATATAATTTATTTTGTAATACGGCTTTTGAATATACTTCGGTTGGAAGTATATTATTGGGATATACTTTTTAAACAATTACCGGTCTACAATAGGAAAGACAGAATAACCATATGAACGTCCGGTGTTCTCATTACCCTTTTGAGTACTAAGATAGTTGGCATTCGATAAATTTGGACAAGAGCCACTCCAAAATCGTCCTTCTTCATCAATGAAACTCAATTCTCCAGTATTGTAACTACGATAACCTGATTTTGGAATATATAATTTTAGGGTCATTGAACTGTTACTTGAAATCACCGATTGATCAAACCAATTTTGTCCCCATGGTACTCTCCAACCATAAGGACATGGATCGAAAATTGTTTTTATTCCTTTGGTGTTATATATCTCTTGATTTGTACCTGTGGAATCGGATTTTATGTAATTCCAGCGATTCATCTTTTCATAATTAGCAGCCGAAGCAGAGCCTATCCAGTCATAATTGCCAATACTGCTACCGTGAAAATAAAAAGTTAACGGATTGTTTACCGCTTTGGGCATCGAACTTTCAGTTTTAATGATTTTTACAATCACATCATTGCTTGATTTATTAGGAGTATATATAATTGGTTCTTCGTGAGTGTATGTATTAGGTTGAGCGAATGGGTCTTTTCGTCCCCACTGATAATATAAGCCTAATAAACTTGATATTTTTGTTTCATCGGGTTGGTCTATTTTTACTCCTAGACAACGGTCGAGCATTGTAATTACCTCATCTCCTTTTGCTATATTAAATGTACAGTTGGGTGTTAATAAAACATGATCAGAATCATCGAACATTACCACATTTGTTATCCATAGATGCCAACTCCATAAAATCTCATTCTTATCATTTTCCACACCAATTACAATGTTGCCTCCATATCCACTATTTATTTCTTTCGTGGTGAAATCGGCATTTAAAATGATGTTGATACCATCATCTTTATAACGAACTAATTCGAGTTTATTTTTAAAATCGAAGTCGGCCCAAATCACAGTGGGTTTCCAATTTATATTCTTACCCAGTGTGTTTGACTCGTTGTTGCCATTGAAAATAAATCCCGATCCATTTGCAAAAGCTTTAGTCCAGTCTCCATTCCAATAGTCATTCACCCTTTTAACCGAAATTCTGAAAATTGTTTTTTCATCGATCAACGGCAACATATATGAATTCGCGCGCTTCGATATATCCTCGTTTTCTAAATCATAATAATAAGTTACATTTCTCGGTTGCCATTTTTGTTGCGTAACCACCATTTTAACTGAGCCCAGATTACTGTTTCTCAAAACGATTATTTCTGCAAGCCGCTCTTCTTCAACTTTACTGCGTAAGCCACAAACAAAAAGATTGCCCATAGGAGTCTCAATAAACGGAGTAGGCGAGGAAGGATATGTTTCCGAGGTATTCAATCTTAAATAATCATCGTAATTTTTCACTATTTTGGCATAAGCTACCTCCGGTACATTAATTTGAAAATCTTTCTTAAATGAGATATTATCAAAACTTTTAATGATGATGTTTTTGATTAGATTTCCACATCTTATCGAAACATCGCCGGTTAAATTACTTCGCATAATCTTAGCTTTAATATCGACTGTTTGTTGTGGTGCAGCATTTTTAAATTCATCTTGATTGATGATCTCTATCTCACTATTATTCGATACGATAGAGCGATTATCAGCATCAGGAAGTTGCATGCCATGAGCCACTCCCAGTGTAACCGATGAAATTACAACTTCTATCGGAGCCATTGTATTATAGGGCGATGCAACAACAATATCATTCGGAAAAACGTATAGCCATGCTTCACTATTGCTGACTCCCATATAGTACTCGCCATTGTCCATTACAATATCATTCGAAATCTCATCATCAATCACAATATCATAGCTGATGTTGGTTTCAGATGCCGCCAAAGCTCCTTCAAATGTTGGATAACCGGCATTCTTTATCGAATGGATGGTTAATGATAATAATGTGTTTTGCACGATGTCATATATATATTCTTTTTTACCATTCTTTTCATATCGTATGGCGAGCTTATAGAACCCTTCTGCTTTATTATTGTTGGTGTCAGTATATATACCTCTAACGATTAAAAAAGTTTTGTTGGTTCCTTGTAGCTCGTTCATCAATGCTCCACTGTTCGGAAACAGATAGATGGGCCACACGCCTTGTTCTGTAGCTATGCTTTCTTGATACATGGTTGTTTCATGGTGGGGTGCAACCGGCAAATGTTTGCTTTGCGACAAAGTAGTATGATTCGCTCCGTTGACAAGGGTAGCTCCCAATAATTCAAAATTAGTGATCTGATTGTCTATTTTTATATCTATTCGCGAATAATTAAAATAGAATGCAGCTTGTAAACCTTTAGTTGATTCGAGGGTGATTCCGTTTGGCATGAATAATAATGGCGATGCCATAGGTAGATAGTCTGCGATGTGTTCTGTTTTTCCTATCCCACTAGTATCTTTGTAAAGCTCTTGGAGGCTGTAGGTAGATAGCATGTAATCAGAATAGTTAGGACTTGGTAGTTTATCGATATTCGTTTTTAATTCGTTTAATTTTTTTTCTGCTCCTCCCGATACATTTATCAATAATTGCACTTGGCACGGATTACTTTCTTTTTCCAACACAATATAATATTTGCCCGACTCTTTTACTCTTAGACTTTTTATTTGGGTAATGATAGCTTCGTTTTGAATTGTATCCGATGAGTTGGTTTGAAAAACGACTGCCCAAATATTGTTTATTGCCGATTCCTTGTCGTTGGCAACCGAACGTGCTGCAATTTCGCTACGATGGGGTAAAACAATGTTTAAGGGAATTTGCAACTCTCCATTGGGCAATTCGATAACTGCTGATTCATTGAATCTTTCATTTTCTAATTCGTTTTGGCAACTACTGATCAAAAATAGCGAAGCCACTAAAAATAATAATCGAATGTTCATTTTGTTTTAAATTAATCGGTCACGGTCACTGTAATTTTACGTTTTAATGTTCCGGCTTTTACCGTTATCGTATCGTTCGATGCATTGTCGGGTGCTACGTATGTCCATCTAAGGTTCGTCTTATCGGTTATCTTTCCAATAAGTGTCTCGGCAATAATATCGCCATCATAGTTTGTGAAATAATATATATTTCGTTGTTCTCCTTTTTTGATTTCAAATTTATACTCCGATAAATTAAGAAATATGTCATCTATATTTTCATTTTGATGCTCATCATCCCAACTGCCAGTGATACACTCTACCGAGAAGGCTACATCTTCCATTCCGTGGTAAGTGATTCTATAATTATATGCTTCTCCTTTCTTCCAGCAAGGTCGACCTTGACTGTCGGTAGGTGCTTTGAGCAAAGCTTCCGATCTATATTCATTGCCATCGGGGTGCAACACATCCATATAGATATGCGTATCAGCTAAATATTGCGGAATCATAAAAAAGGCTTGATCATCTTTAAATATATTTTTATAACTGGTTGTCAAGGTGTCGGTAGTCAGCATCTTATTTTGAATACTAGCTATAACCCCCGATTTTTCGTATAGGTCTATGTCCCATAATACATTGTTAATTTCTCCTATGGTTAAAGAGGCTTTTGTGTAACTATCTCCTATAATAACGCGTTTAATCTGATAGCTACCATTAGCGATAATCGTTTCTGATATTTGAGCCGATAGTATGATTTTAGTCAACGTATGCTCAAAGTTGAGAACAACGCCTGTGGATCCTGCTTTTTCTTCTGTTTGATCGAATGCATTTGAATATAAAAAATCGATATGATTCGAGCCAACACTATCTACCTGTAGAGTGATGGTTTTGTTTGTTGTGTCGTAGGTGATCCATTTTGATGACGCATGGTAAGGTGCATATCCAAAAAAAGAAAATAGATCGGTGCTATTAGGCCAATAATACTCTTTATCTTCAGGTTTCCATGTGTTTGTTTTTTTAACCACTTTTACATTGTCCATATAAACATTGCCCGGTTGCTTCGGATCGTAATTGTTGATACCTGTATGGTAGGCCACTACTCCAAAATCTTTCAATGTTTTATCGGATATAGAAGTACCTTTGGTTTGAATAATATAACTATCGAAAGCGATAAGATACAACTCGTTTGTCGGAACGTCTAATAACTGTTCCGACGTACATCCTGATGCCATAGCTACTATTGCGCCAGCTAGTAAATGCTTGATAATGTTGAACAATGCACGATGCATATATGAGAGGTTTGTCAGTGAGTTTAGTTGTGCAAGGGCATGCTCCTTGCACAACTAAAGATGTTTAATATTTATTGATTTATTTCGGGATCATTAAGATTTGTAACCCAATCTCCAACACTAGGTTCAAACGCAATTGCATTTGGAGAAATGGTGATATTGTAAGAAACAAATTGATTAATGCCCCATGAATCTATTTTGTCAGATTGAAGCAAGTCAAACGTTTTTTCATTTGCAATGCCATTAACAGTATAATTTATTGTTACTGTTTTATCAGTAAGAGTTTGTGGCAATAACAACCAAGTAGCATAATTTTTCGAAGTGCTGGTTAATGTCGAATCAGCGGTTATTGAATAAGCTGCTGTTGATGCTTCTTTTAATGTCCATGTTATTGGCGATTCTGCTTTTTCATCCCGAGTACATGTTCCTTTATTTGTTAGATTATTTGATGTTGAAATAGAATTTACTACAATTACCGCACCATTAGTTCCATTGTTGTACGATGTTTCATCTTGTTTAAAATTGATAGCTACCTTTGTTAAGGTGTGGGCAAAAACCGGTTTAATAGTAGTCTTATTATTTCGATCATTTTCGGCTTGAGTGATTTTTGCAGCTATCATCAAATCATTGTCTGCGCTTGGCATAACTGTGAAATCTGTAACTGTAACTGTAACTGTATTTGCACCATTATCAATAGTTACCGCTCCGGCTCCATTATCCGCAGTCTCATCTTGCGATACGGCATAAAAATCTAATGATTTGTCGGTACCCGGCCAATAATAAACCCTCTCTGCACCCCATTTTCCACTTTCATTATCGTAACTAACCTTTATATCGGCTATTCCCGAATAAATACTAGCAGTCCCGCTCGCAAAAGCCCATAATTTGAAACCTTGATTTTGTAGTTGTTCAGCTCCTGTGGCTGCCAAAGCTTTGGTTTGTTTGCCAATGCCTGCTTGAAAGCCCATCGGGTTTTTAACTTCGTTTAAAACTTCAGTGTTTTCGCAACTGGTGGCAAGCATTGCTACTGTTGCAGCTAAAAATAATAACTTTTTCATTTTACTGTTTTTTTAATAAATAATTTAAATGTGTATTGTTTTAAAATATAATATCCACTTCATAATCGTCCCAATCGCCTACTCCCGGATTGAAACCACCCTCTTGTCCTTTGATTTCGAATTTTTGATCAACAATAATTTCGCCTCCTTCGGTGAGGTGTTTAATTTTTTCGCTTATATCTTCCAATTCAATCGTTGTACTTTTACCATTTACAAAGTTGAGTGTAATCGTATTTTTAACATCATTGTTTTGATGTGGACCAAATGCCCAAAACTCTCCATATATCATCTTTTCATCGCCCATCATTTTCATCTCTAAACTTTGAGCACCATATTCATTTTCACGATGCGATCCATCGGCCAAAAAAGCGGAAGTGTGCATACCGTCAATCTTCATGTTGATGCTGTTTACATATTTCAATCCCTCTACTTCTATGTACAAGTAATACAAGTAAGATCGTTGATGTAAATTGGCAGTAATGGTTTGCATCTCTTCGGTATCTTGAATGACAATGTCATGCATCACTACGCTAAATACCGGATCGGGTTCTATCATATTGTGTGCCTGCATCGTTCTGCTGCTTTTGCGCGTATAGGCTTCGGCTGTATGTTTTTGGTTTAATCCCTTATATAATACAGCATCAATGTCATAGAAGTCGGAGGTGTACAACAACATATCATAAATCCCGGTAGGCAATGACATCCAATCGGTCGACCCATTTATTTTGCCCGATGTTTTATATGTGCCGTTTTTCTCGTAAATATGATAGGTTACCGTTTGTGGAGGTTTATTTAATTCGACGTTCGATATTAAATGAACCTCAATTAATGTATTATAATGAGTATGGGGCTCGAGTAAATCTTTTCGTTGGCACGAACCGACAACGATGAACAGCAATATTATGAACGAAAGAGATTTTTTCATCTTTTACCCCCTTTCTTTGTTTTACGTGTAAACATCCAAACTACCGAAACTTTGGCTTGCGTAAGTCCTACTCGAAGTGTATGCCATGATTGTGGTGATGGAGCGTCTAGTACATAGTCTAATCCATCCCAATGATATTTTCTATAATTGCTTCTGGTGATGCCCGCGCCGATGGCATACTCCATTCTAAGCGAACCGCTTTTATTGATTTCGTGTGCATATCCCATTGAAGCACCGATCGATATATTTAATTCACCTTGCGCTCCTTCATCCTTTTTGTCCCATAACAAATCATAATATCCGCCTCCCATATAAAGACCGGCAAACCATCCGGTCATAATGTTTCTTGTTTTACGATTGCCCAACCAGTATCTTCCTTCCAATTGTCCCATGATAAGTTGATAGGTGAATCCGGTATCTTTATTCGAATACCATGGCGACATATAATCCAAACCGATTGAGAACTTATCTTGTATCGGTATTTCAACCGCTATATTGGGAGCTGCGATCATCCATAATAGCAAGTTCGATTTTATAGCGAACAGCTGTTTTCTGTTGTCATTGTTGTTTCCGTTATCACCTTTGCCGTTAGCGTATTTAAAATATCTACCTTTTCTGGTTCCGTCAAATCTCACAATGAAGCCAGCCGATATAGATGGAGTAATATATGCTCTACTTCTACCACCATACGAAGCAGCCAAGTGTTTATCGTTCACGCTGATTTGAGGTTCGATATAGATACCAAGATTGGCAATCGGATTGATCACGGCTCTCAAAGATGTTTGAAGACCATAGGATTGCTTTTTATTTTTATGGAAGTGTGCTCCGGCTAGCCATATTACCTCTATTTTGCTGATATCTTCTCTGTGAAAAGCATAATTGGTGATATGAAACATGTATTTGATGTCTACCCCATATTGTTTAATGAGCGATGGATATAACTCGTCTTTGTTGATTAAATTCTTTCGCCATCCATTAAACGGCAATACTCCTATATTGGCACCAATTTCTATTCCGTGAATGGGACTGATCCAACCTCCCCAACCCATGTTGCCTTTAAGTCCATAGCCCGCTTGATTTTGGGAACTTGCAATATTCCAAAAATTTTGAATTCCACCGCCTGCTATTAAATAGGAACGTTGCAAAAACGATTTCGGAGTTGAAAACCTTATTCCTTTCGCATTGGGTTGTTGATATCGGTATAATATTGCGCTTTCGTCGACTTGCGAAACTCCTGCTTTTTGAGCATAACAAGGCACTGTGATAATGATGGTTATCACAAATACAATGGTTATGATAGGAGTGCTTCGTTTCATTTTAGTGAGGTTAGGGCTTTATTATTTCCAATACATCCATGATGTCGCTATCCAGTTTAGCAATCTCTTCTAACGACGGATCGAGTGCTATGGCTCTTTTGAGTGACATCATTGCCATTGGCAAATCTTCGACACGATTCGTGCAAACAGCTCTGACATACCAAAATTTACTGCTGTTATTATATTGTGGATCGGTAGCCATGATCTGAGTTTTTTCTAAAGCTTCCTGATTTCGATTCATACACAAAAGAATGAGTACCTCATTTATTCCGCCCCTCGCTGCGATAAGCGGATATGATGATTCATAATTGCCGTTTAAGGTATTGATTATTGCTTTTAGATAATCGGTGTTTTCGTTGGGTGGCAATAGTGACATGAGCGAGTCTGCTGTCTCTATATCTCTTACGCCCAGCAGCATGAGTGTCTGGTTAAAGATCACTTCGACGGTTGCTCTTTCTCCTAAGCAGGGTTTCAATAAAACGGTGTTGAGCGAATCCTTTTTTAGTAATTCTACCGCTTTTCTATTGGCTATTAATGCGAAGTTCGGATATTTTTGCAATGCGATATTTTCTAACTCATTTTTCAATGATGCATTGGGCGATGTTTCTATCAATCGCCAGTACTCATATCTCGAAAGAGTCTGGTCGTTATTGTTGAAGTGTTTCCAAATCTCCTCATCGGTGAGTTTTCTGAATTTATTATAGTTTAAACGGTATTCTACTTTTCGTAGCTGTGGCAAATATTGCTCGGTAATAATAGGTCGGTATCCTTTTATTTTTCTGATGCTATACTGAATTTCGTCATGTCGGTCTTTGTATTTTGTTACTAAATCGTTGATCGACGATGCTAGTTGCGACGAGTCTTGAGCAAGCAGTTGTGCCACTTTACTCCAAGGCTCTACTACCAATTGCGATGTGAGTGTAATATACTTCTGTTCGTCGGCTGGAATAAACGAAGTGAGCTCTTTTAATATGAGTGCGGTTCTTTTTTTAGCCAAATTCGTGTTCGATTGATAGTTGCCTTCGGGAGAGGCATATCCAGTTATTTCAATCGATTGTAAAGTTGCATTTTCATCATTTAAGATAGAGCCGATTTTATCTTTAATACTTTTTATTTCGATTACATTGTTCTGATTGGAGCGATCTATTTCGGCTTTGCCGATAATGAAATTGATTCGCGATACACCTATATCCGACATTAATTTCATTTCGGGACGTGGATGGTGAATCGAGTCTTTCAGCTCTAATGGGGTAAAGCTATAATCTAAAAAACGCAATGGGTTTTTGGTACCCTTGGCTATGGTCACTGTGTCTTGATAGTCTTTTTTCGATTCGAATAATCCATTGACAACAAGAAAACAGTCGGCTTTATAATCTTGATCAATATCTTTAAAGTCTACATAGATAGAATCTTTGTATTGATAAATATAGTCGGTATTGTGAAGTGTGTTTTCTACCTTGTAATTTATTAAACGATCTTGCGAAGTATCGAACGCATGATGTCGCTCTTTGTTGATTTCGTAAATACTTCCATCTATCACCACCGGTACGAAATACTTGGTTTTCCGGGTGGTTGCATTGTAAAGTGTGGGTTGCACAATAAAACGCTTTTCGGAGGTAAACACGCTCTTCTGTACTCGAAACTTGGTTTTGAGATGAAAATAATTGCCTACCACCTCAAGGTCGGTTGGCTCTACACTGATTTTGTTCTTGTTGGTTTTACCGGTGATAACGATTTCGTCTATCTCAACAGATTTTTCAATCATTTGAATATCAATGATCTGTCTGTTCTTAACCTTTACACGATAATCATTGTAATTGGTCTTAGTGAAAATGATCTCTGCATCATTGGGCACAGAAATACGATATTTTCCATCTTCATCACTATATCCTATCAATGTATTATTATGGACAATCGTAACAAACGGTATTGTCTCATTTGAAGATAATACAGTAATTTGACCCTGCACAATAATGCTTTTCTGTGCATGTAAATTAAAATTGATTAGAATTATAAGTATGGGGGTGCAAAATAATCTATAAATTATTTTATACTTGGGCATTCTATCTAATTATGTATTGTAAATTGATTCCTATATTCGTTATTATTGGGTTAATTTCAGTTTTACTTTTCATTGAATCAGAGAGGATACCCACTCCGAATGCAATGTGTGGAATTATATTAAAATGTTTATTTATGACGAAAGAATATCCGTATCCTAGACCCAGACCTATTAGTTGGCCTTTTAGCTCTTTTTTGCAGAGTTTTATATGATACGATGACGCTATGCTGTTGATGCTAATGTAATGTGCATATAGCGCTTGTTGAAACCAGTATTTATATTCTAAATCGAGTGAGATGTGTTTATTGTAAAATTGTTTTGAAATTTTCCAAGGCGCAAAACTTGTGTTGAACGAGATGGTAGAATGAAAACCGGTTGCTACATCTATGCCCACACTAGGAGAAAGCGAGGCTATTTCGACTAAGTTTGTCGAAACAGCTATGCGTTGGGCATAAATGTTGCTCGATATACATAATATAAATGCTAACAATGGTGTTTTTCTTGTTATCATCATCCGTTGGTTCAGGCTTGTGTGTTTCACAAAATAAATTTTATTCAAACCGATGTTTGAAATATAAAATTAACACATGATAAAATAAATTTAATTCAAAGGTAGTATTAAAAATGGAATAAGTTGTATATTTTGATTAAAAAAAATATTACAAATGTAGTTGTTTCTTCTCTTCTCCCTTATACAAGCCGCTCTTGACACTTTATTTTTTTTAAATGTCTTATATATAATATGATAAGTTGTTTCTTTTTTTGTCGATTATTGAGTTAGGTATATTGCGAACTTGTATATTATGGCTTATGACGTAGTTGATGTAAATTGATAAATGGTAAATGATATATAATAAATTATTTTATCGAGATGCAAGTTGCTTAAATTTCAGGGTTTTGTTTGTAAAAGTATATTACTGATTGCGCTTGATGTGAATTGTTATATAATTGATTTGAGCCGGTTTGATTTAGAGTTGTAAGAGAGTAAGTTGGTCACTCTTTTTGTTATTGAACTGAGATGAAAGGGGGAGGTGTACAGAAATAGGAGACATAAAAGAACTACATGAGCATGTAACATTGCATTACATGCCCATGTTAGTATACACTACACCCCCATGTAAAGATATAATACATGGGGGTGTAATTGGCTTTGTTCTTTTAATATCGCATGCGCGAAATCAATATGTTATGATTGTTGTTTGAATGATATAGAGGGCAGAAGGCTGTAGCTAATGAGGATAAAGAGGGTATAGTCGGCTATTTGTGATGAGTGAAACCTTGGGTATGGAGCACAAAAAAGGCGTTAATATCTTTATTAACACCTCGGACAATTTTTGGGGAATTGAATTATCTTGTTAATTCAATTCCTCTGTTTTTAAGTGTAGCGTTCATCAACTTAACATACTTAGAGTATTGTTCTTTTGTCAATGTTTGCTTCATTAATTTCAAGTTACCATAAACCGCTGTGTGCAATTTAGCATCTTGATTCTTTTTTGTAGAAGTTGCTTTTACCATTTGTTCGTTAAAGAACTCAGTAATGTTGGCTACTTCTTCGTTTTGCAACGATGTAAGGTTTAAGAATTGTCCTAATTTGCTTACATTAATGTTACTTTCCCATTTTGCAACTGTAGGTTGATTTTGTGCTGCAAAAGACGTAGCAGCTAGGCAAAATATTGCCACCAATGTTAATCCTAATTTTCTCATAATACCTACTTTTAAATTTGTTACCTAAAAAACTAATCCTAAAATCTAATACCTATTAAAAAGGTTATCCCGTTTAATAGTATCCTTTTACCGATACAAAGATAGAAATATGTTCTTTAGCATAAAAATAAAGGCATGTCATTTATGTGTTTTATAACATCTTTTTCAAAATAGCTTTATGAGTTGGATTGTAAATGACAGAATTTAACAAATTATGTAACCAAAATGTAATCTATCTATCATAATGAGCAGAAAAATGATACTAAAAACGGTACACTTAAATCAACAAGAAAACCATGATAGATGGAGGTGATGACAAATTGTTGCCCCGAATATTGGGTGATGATTGGGAGTGTTGTGTCCATAGTGGTGGCACCACCTACGGAGATTGGTGCTAATTTTCCGAAGTATTTAACTAAAAAAGGAGCGGATAGTAATGCTATAATCTCTCTCGTTATATTCGAAAGCAGTGCAATGGTTCCTAGTTCGGCACCTTTATATTCGGTGATAAAAATGCTCGACAAAGAGTAATATCCAAAACCTGAACCTATGGCTAGATAATCGGCAAATGGACGACCGGTAAAAATACATGCAACTATGCATCCGAACAATGTGCCCACAATTGTCATTAGCGGCAATAAGGCGATGCGAGGATCGAGCGTTTTGAAGTTTTTGATGGTAGAAGGATTGCATCCAATGCTGATTCCTACGCAAAACATAAGTCCGCATAAGGCATAATAGCTGAGATTGCTTTCGAGGATAAAAGAGGGTATCAACCCGTAAAGGCCCAATATAGTGCCTACAATAAAGAAGGAAACGATGATAATACTCCCTTTCATGAATCAGAGTTTTTGTTATTTTTATTTGCAAATTTCCATAGGAGTGATGCGAATACAGCACTACCCAAGCATGCCGCTACTGTAATGTAGACTGCTTCGAGACCCAATGTGTGAATGTTGTTGATGATGATGGGGTTTAAACCGACATCGACTCCCAATAGAAAAAGAAGTATCCATATGAATACAGTAATAAGGCGTTGTATCCACGAAAAGTTTTTTTTGCGAAACAGGTAGCCTGTTAAAACACCTGTTAGCATAATTCCCACTATAACGAACATGTTGAATTGTATTTAGACTGCAAAGATATAATAAACGAGCCACTCTGTATCTATTCTATTCGACGAAACCACGCTTTTATTATTATTGTGTTGATATATATGGATATAAAAAAGGTGTCTCAAATCAATGAGACACCTCTCTTTTATATAAAGTCGTGATATTAAATACCGGCTAGCTCTAATACTTTTTCGACAGCTGCACCTAAACCATCTACATCTTTACCACCTGCTGTAGCAAAATGAGGTTGGCCACCACCGCCACCTTTAATCAACTTAGCTGCTTCTTTTACCAAATTTCCGGCTTTCAAACCACCGGCAACAAGATTGTCGCTAATCATGACTGTTAGCATTGGTTTGTTATGATCTTCGGTTCCGGCAACAAAGAATAGATTTTCTGTGATTTCTCCACGCAACTGGAAGGCAATGTTCTTCACTGCCTCTGCCGGCATCGGAGCACAGAATTTGATAACTTTAATGCCATTGATATCTTCGATGTTTTTAAGAAGGCGATCTTTGATGATGGCCTCTTTTTCTTTCATGAAGCTTTCAACTTGTTTCTTAAGGTCTGTATTCTCGTCGATGAATTTACGAACAGCAATACCTAAATCGGGCACATTGTTGAACAAGGCTTTCAATTCGGTAAGGGTGTCTTGTACGGTGTCCATCAACTCTTCTACTTTACCACCTGTATAGGCTTCGATACGACGAACGCCAGCTGCTACCGAACTTTCGGATACAATTTTCAACATACCGATACTACCGGTTGCCTTTACGTGTGTACCTCCACAGAACTCAATCGATGATCCGAATTGAATAACACGAACTTGGTCGCCATACTTTTCGCCGAATAGGGCAATTGCACCCAACTCTTTTGCTTCGTCGATCGGAATGCTGCGATATTCTTGTAGGGCTATGTTTTCGCGAATCTTAGCATTCACGATATGTTCTACTTGACGAATTTCGGCATCAGTTACTTTTTGGAAGTGAGAGAAGTCGAAACGCAATGATTCGGGACCCACTAATGAACCTTTTTGTTCTACATGTTCGCCTAACACTTCGCGCAAGGCTGCATCCAACAAGTGAGTAGCCGAGTGATTGGCAGCGCAAGCCGCACGTTTTTCGGTGTCGACACAAGCCATCATCGATGCATCTAGGTGCTCAGGCATTTTAGCTGCAATATGGATTGGTAAGTTGTTCTCTTTTTTGGTATCGATGATATCGATTGTTTCGAACTCACTTACTAAAACACCGCTATCGCCTACCTGACCTCCGCTTTCGGCATAGAATGGAGTGTAGTCTAATACGATTTGGTAGTATGTTTGGTTTTTTTGTTTTACTTGGCGATAACGAAGAATTGATGTCTCGTATTCGGTAAAGTCGTAACCAACAAACTCGGTAGTGCCTTCTTTTAGTACAATCCAGTCGCCGGTTTCTACTGCGGCAGCATTGCGAGCACGTTGTTTTTGTTGTTCCATTTCGGCATTGAACTCATCGATATTCACGGTCATTTCGTTTTCGCGAAGAATCAGTTCTGTTAAGTCTAATGGAAAACCGAATGTATCGTATAGCGTAAAGGCATCTTTACCACTAATTTCGGTTTTGCCTGCCGCTTTAGTATCTGTCATCGTTTTGTCTAACAAACGAATACCAGTTTCTAATGTACGTAAAAATGATTCTTCTTCTTCTTTGATTACTTTTTCGATCAAGCCTTTTTGTGCAATCAACTCAGGGTAAGCATCGCCCATACTTTCGATAAGGGTAGGAATCAACTTATACATGAAGGCACTTTTTTGACCTAAGAAAGTGTATCCGTAGCGTACTGCACGGCGTAAGATACGACGAATCACGTAGCCAGCTTTTGCATTCGATGGCAATTGGCCGTCGGTGATAGAGAATGCGATAGTACGAATGTGGTCGGCAATCACACGCATTGCGATGTCTTGTTGCTTATCTTTGCCATATTCTGTATTCGAAAGCTGAGCAATGGCTTTGATCAAGGGTTGGAATACATCTGTGTCATAGTTGGATGTTTTGCCTTGAAGTGCCATACAAAGGCGCTCGAATCCCATACCTGTGTCGATTACTTTTGCAGGTAGTCCATCTAAGCTGCCATCAGCTTTGCGGTTGTATTGCATAAATACAAGATTCCAAATCTCGATGACTTGGGGATGATCGTGGTTTACTAAATCGCGTCCTGAGGTAGCTGCACGCTCTTCGTTGGTACGAAGGTCGATATGTATCTCTGAACATGGACCACAAGGACCTGTATCACCCATTTCCCAGAAGTTATCTTTTTTATTACCATTGATGATATGATCGGCCGGTAAGAATTTTTCCCAGTAGGATGCGGCTTCATCATCACGCTGTAAACCCTCTTCAGGGCTACCTTCGAATACAGTTGCATACATGCGCGATGGGTCGAGTTTTAATACATCTACCAAATATTCCCATGCCCATTCGATAGCTTCTTTCTTGAAGTAGTCGCCAAACGACCAGTTTCCTAGCATTTCGAACATGGTATGATGATAAGTATCGTGTCCTACCTCTTCAAGGTCATTGTGTTTTCCGCTAACACGAAGACACTTTTGAGAATCGGCAACACGTGGGTATTTAATAGGTTGGTTACCTAAAATAATATCTTTAAATTGATTCATCCCTGCGTTAGTAAACATCAAGGTAGGATCGTCTTTGATTACCATTGGAGCCGAAGGAACAATTTGATGTCCTTTCGATTCGAAGAAATTCTTAAATGAATCTCTAGTTTGTTTTGCAGTCAACATAACTTATATATCTATTGTTGAGGTTAATATTCATAAAAAAGCGGTGCAAAGATAGCTTGTTTTTATTATTTTTGTCGTATCATTATCTGAAATAATTGCTAAGATGCGTAAAGTTTACTACATTTATAATCCTCGTACTCAAGCTTACGAAAAAGTTTATCCTACCGTAAAAGAACGTGTAAAGGGTATTTTACGCCAGTTGTTTATTGGTATGGGCTTGGGAGCAGGTAGTTTTATTATCCTGATATTGATATTCGGATCGCCCTCTGAAAAGCAACTTCGCTCTGAAAATAGTAAGTTGTTGGCACAGTATAATGTATTGTCTAAACGCCTTGACGATGCTTTAGGGGTGCTCGAAGACATTCAATTGCGCGATGACAACTTGTATCGTACCATTTTTCAGGCCGAACCTATTTCGAGCGATATTCGAAAAGCCGGGTATGGAGGCACGAATCGATATGAACAGTTAATGGATATGGCAAGTGCTAATTTAGTGGTAAATACGACTCAAAAGATGGACTTGCTTAATAAGCAACTATACATTCAGTCAAAATCATTCGATGATGTGCTTGATATGGTGAAGAATCAGGACGTAATGTTAAAGTCGATTCCTGCCATTCAACCGATTTCAAATAAAGACTTAAAGAAAACAGCATCGGGTTATGGTACGCGTATCGACCCAATATATGGTACAAAGAAGTTTCATGCGGGAATGGATTTTTCGGCAAGTCCAGGAACCGATGTATATGTAACAGGAGATGGTGTGGTGGTAAAAACCGGATGGATGAGTGAATATGGTAATACTGTAATTGTGGATCATGGATTTGGCTACAAAACAATGTATGCTCACTTAAAGGATATTAAAACCAAGCCGGGCAAAAAGGTAGTGCGTGGTGAAGTGATTGGTGGAGTGGGCAGTACAGGGAAAAGTACCGGACCACATTTACATTATGAAGTGCATTTGAAGGATAAACCGGTGAACCCTGTAAACTATTATTTTATGGATTTAGCTGCTGAAGATTATGATAAGATGATTCAACTGGCTGCAAATCATGGTAAAGTATTCGATTAAAGCTATGGAAACAGACAACGATAAATCGGGCAAGATATATTATAATATTGCTGAAGTGGCAGAGATGTTTAATGTCAATCAATCGCTGCTACGCTTTTGGGAAAAAGAATTTCCGCAGATATCTCCTAAAACCAATGCTCGTGGTGTGCGTAAGTATCAAAAAGAGGATATTGATTTGATAAAACTGATCTATTATCTAATAAAGGAGAAGGGGATGACAATTCCGGGAGCTCGACAACGATTGGAGAATGAAAGAAAATCGGTACGCAAAAATTATGATATCGCTACACGCCTAAAACGCATTCGTGAAGAACTGAAACGAATTCGAAAGGGCTTAGACGAAATTCCTGATACGGATGAAAAAAGGGAGTCTTCTATTCTTTAAGACTCCACTCTATTTACCTCTTTTATATTATCTATCTTGCGAAGATTATCACAAATGGCTTTTACGTCACTTACATCGTGTACCCACAATTGAAACTTTCCTTCAAAAATACCATCCTCTGTTTCTAGGTTTATCTTACGGATATTTACATTGAGCTGTCCCGAAATAACTTGGGTTACCTCATTTAAAATACCTATCGCATCAATGCCTTTTATATGTATGTATACTAAGAAGGATAATATTTTATGTGTATCCCACTCAGTGGCAATAATGCGGTTGCCATAGCTTGACTTTAGTTTTGCAGCAATAGGGCATTGACGCTTGTGGATGATGACTTTATCATTTTCATCGATATAACCTAATACATCATCACCCGGAATGGGATGACAACAGTCGGCCATAATATATTTTTTTTGTAAATTATCTTCAGTAAGCTTTAGAATTTTTTTGGTGTTGATTTTTTCTTTTTCTGCCTCATCGTGGTGATTATCCTCCAACGATTCGTCTTTCTCTTTTTTACCATTACCATTGCCGAAAGAGAAAGTTAGTAAGCGTTTCCAACCTGCTTCTTGTTTTTCTTTTAATATGTTTTTATCATTCTCACCAAGAACAATTGCATTGCTGCCTATGGCATAAAGAAGTTCGTCTTCGGTTTTGTAGTTGTGCATTTTACATAACTTTTGAATAACATTGTTATTCAACGCCAACTCCATCTTTTTTAAGAATTCTTCGAGAATACTCTCGCCCTCTTTCTGGATATTCTTTTTCTCCTTTTTAAGAATTGATGCTATTTTTGTTTTGGCTCGTGCTGTTGTTGCAAATGTTTCCCATTGAGCTTGTACACGCTGTGATTTTGATGTCAATATTTCAACTTGATCGCCACTCTCTAGTTTATGGCTAAGAGGTACAAGCTTATGGTTGACCTTGGCGCCAATACAATGACTGCCGATATCGGTATGGAGTGAGAATGCAAAGTCTAACGCTGTCGCATTTTGAGGTAATGTTTTTATTTCTCCTTTTGGGGTAAATACAAATATCTCGGATGCAAACAAATTAAGCTTAATCGTATCTAAAAAATCCATGGCATCGGGCTGCGGGTCTTCCAAAATCTCTTTGATGGTTTTGAGCCATTTTTCCAATTCACCTTCGTCTTCGCTACCTCCTCCTTCTTTATATTTCCAATGAGCAGCAAACCCTTGTTCTGCCACATCATTCATTCTTTCACTTCTGATTTGTACTTCAATCCATTGGCCATTGTTGGCCATCAAAGTAACGTGTAACGCTTGATAACCGTTGGCTTTAGGATGACTAACCCAGTCGCGAAGTCGATCGGGATGAGGCTTGTAAATTTTAGAGATGGCTACATATATGTCGAAGCAGTCGTTCAACTCTTCTTCTTGATCTTGTGGCTCAAATATTACCCTCACTGCCAATAAATCATATATTTCTTCAAATGGAAGATGTTTGGTTTGCATCTTATTCCAAATTGAATAGATAGATTTGACGCGCGCAAGAATTCTATATTTAAGACCCATGTTGTCTAGCTGAACTCGTATGGGAGCGGTAAATTCATTGAATACTTTATCGCGCTCTTCTGCAGTCGCAATAAGTTTTTCTTCAATGCTCTTATACTCTTCGGGATGTTCGTATCTGAAGCTAAGATTTTCTAGTTCGGTTTTAATTTTATAAAGACCAAGTCTATTGGCCAATGGTGCATATATATAGATAGTTTCGCCGGCAATTTTATATTGTTTATTCGGCAACATCGAACCTAAGGTACGCATGTTGTGTAGTCTATCGGCAATTTTTATGAGAATTACCCTAATGTCAGAAGACATGGTAAGAAGTAACTTTTTAAAGTTTTCGGCTTGTTCGGATGCTCTGTCACCGAAAATACCACCCGATATTTTGGTTAATCCATCAACGATTTGTGCTATTTTAGGGCCGAAAAGATTTTCAATATCTTCGACGGTATAATCTGTATCTTCCACTACATCGTGTAGTAATGCAGCACAAATTGAGGTCGAACCTAATCCAATTTCGTTGCATACAATTTGGGCAACCGCTATTGGATGCATTATATAAGGTTCGCCCGAGCGTCTTTTAATTCCTTTATGCGCCTGATTGGCAAAGTTAAAAGCCTTAGTGATTATTTCAACGCGTTTACGATGTTTCGTTTTAAGGTAATCATTAAGCAGCGACTGAAAAGCGTTTTCAATCACTTCTTCTTCTATCGTATCTTTTGGAATCATATCATTATCCATACTCTAATTCTTTAACTGGTCGATCACAAAAATAATTAAATTATACATGAAAGTGAAGAAGATGCCTTATTTATATATTTTCAATTGTTTGCCTGCTGTAATACGAGTGCTCGAAAGATTGTTCCAACTCTGAATATCCTTCACCCTTACCTTGTATTTCGTTGCAATAGTACCTAGTGTTTCGCCTCTACCGATAGTATGTTTTATTAAACCTCCTTTTGCCGGAGCCGATTTGTGTGCAGTGCTCTTAGTATGGGCTTGCTGAACGGTAGCAATTTTGCGGTTTTTAAACAACTCATCGTAGCGATGATTAAAGATGGTATCTTGCTTATCGATAAATAGGCTAACTTGCTCTAACGGTAAACGTAAAGTGGCCGATTTTACATCACCCGGTATAATATCTTTTTTATATTGTGGATTTAAACTACGAAGTTGTTCCATCTCAATTCCACAGATATCAGAAATTTGTTTTAAATGAAGCTTTCGGTCTATTTGTAGTGTGTCGGTGCTTGCAGGAATATTGGTTTCCATCGGACAGATATTATGATCACAATAATAATTCATCATATAGTTGATCGCGATGAATGCGGGAACATAACCTTTTGTCTCTTTCGGAAGATAATTATATATTTTCCAATAATCGGTTTCGCCATTCGCTCTACGAATTGCTTTATTTATGTTGCCCGGACCACAATTGTATGCAGCAATCACTAAGTTCCAATCGCCATATATTCCATATAGATCTTTTAAATAACGAGCAGCTGCCCATGATGATTTAATAGGGTCTCTACGCTCATCGATCAAACTATTTGAGTCGAGGCCGTAATTCTTTCCGGTATTGATCATAAACTGCCATAATCCCGATGCGCCTGCACGTGATACAGCCGAAGGATTCAAGGCCGATTCGATAATAGGCAAATATTTTAGTTCGATGGGTAAATTATATGCATCTAATGCCTCTTCGAAGATAGGGATATAGAAGTTGCAGGCACTTAACATGAACGAGATATGGTTTCTAAGTCGCTCCGAATACATATCGATAAATTTTCGTACAACCTCATTGTATGACAACTCCATTACAGCTGGAATACGCGATAAACGATCAATATACACCGAATCAGAAAAAAACGGATTTACCTTTGATGTTTTACAATCTTTGCCAAGATCAACATAGTTTTTCACTTTCCATTCGTTTAATAAACTATCAAGCGGATAGGTCATGCTTACCGGTAAGTCTATACTTTCATGGCGTTCGATGCCATTATCGTTTATTGTTACATCAACACTTTGTGCATATGTGGATATTGAAATGGCTGTGAACAATAAAACTGTTGATATAAAATAATTTAATCTTATCATATTTATTTAGCTGTTAAAAACGGAAACTACATTGTACTCCAACCGACTTATTGCTTGAGTTTGTTTGAGTATTCATGATAACGGGTTCAACTCTCATGCTCAAATCGGGAGTAATGTCGAAGTTCGATAACTCTGCATCTACATAAGCATCGACAATCGAAATGAGATATACCCCTATCACAGCAAAAATACTTAAATCGCGATATCGTCTGAAGGTATCTTTTCTTTTCTTTATTAAACTTTTAAGTTGCGCTTCTGAGTAGTTGCTTACTCTGTTGGGCAATAAATCGAGATGACTGTTTGTATTAGGGTCATTATCCATGATGTCGAGATATGCCTGTGAGTAGTCTTTATACATTTTGCCATTCCAGGTTAATGCATAAGCGCAACCGGCAAACCCTCCATATATAATAGGTAACTTCCAGTATTTGCGATTGTATATTTGTCCACCTCCCGGAAAAACAACTGCCAACCAAGTTGCTTTCGTTGGATTGGGTATCCAAATTGGTTTAGGAGTTACCGGGGCAATCGTATCCTTTATTTGTGGAATGGTAATAGCCTCCTCAATTTGTTTGATTTGTTCACTGTTGGCTTTTTCAATGCTATCCACCATTAAAAAGTTATCATCCAGATGCGTCGCAATTGAGTCTTCAATATTTCGCACGATGCTGTCGGCATTGTTGATAACTTTTTGATTTATAATCGAGTCGGAGTTAATGATTCGCCCTTTATGATCTCTGCGTTGTCTGGCTTTTGGAAGTTCGGTTTCCAGCGATGACTCTTTTGAAGGAGCTTTTTGTATTTGTTGGCAAAAAGCATCAATCCCTGCTATCTGCATGATGCAGAATAGCAGGGTGATTACTATAGGATGATATTTTATTTTCGTAACTATCATTTATTTCTTTAAAGTGTCGAATATTTCCATAATTCGTTCAAGATCTTCTTCGTTATTGAAAGGAATGCTAATTTTCCCTTTTCCCTTGTCCGAACAAGTCATTTGTACTTTTGTATGAAAAAAATCAGAAAGATGTTTCTTTAATATATTAAACTCTTCAGGTAGTTTAGAGCCTTTGGGTGTTAATTTTTGATTGCCACTTTTTACGGCTTCACCCTCATTGAGCGATTTTACAATTTCTTCTACTTTTCTTACCGAATAGCCTTGTTCTACAACTTCATCGTATAGTTTTACTTGTAGTTTAGGATCATTCAGAGTAATCAAAGCTCTTGCATGTCCCATATCAATATGCTTGTTTTGCAAGCCTATTTGTATTGGTGCAGGCAGTTTTAATAATCGTAAGTAGTTGGCTATTGTCGTTCTTTTTTTGCCAACTCTTTCGCTTAAACGTTCTTGAGTTAAGCTATACTGATCTAATAAATGTTGATATGCTAAAGCAATTTCTACCGCATTCAGGTCTTCTCGTTGTATATTTTCAACAAGAGCCATCTCCATGACGTTTTCATCATCAGCTGTCCGAATATAGGCTGGTATGGTGGTTAATCCGGCCTTCAATGATGCGCGATAACGACGTTCACCTGCTATAATCTGAAATTCATCATTATTGATTTGACGCAAAGTGATAGGTTGAATAATACCAATCTCTGAAATTGATTCAGATAACTCTTTTAGAGCCTCTTCGTCAAACTCACGACGAGGTTGATTGGGGTTGACAGAGATTTTGGATAGTTCAATTTCGTTGATAGACGAAGAACCTTCTGTTTTAACTTCATCCATCGAAAGTAGGGCGTCTAATCCGCGTCCCAATGCACTTCTTTTTGGTTTTGTCATAGTGGTTATTACCTTCGTTTATTAATTGTTTTTGTTTATAATTTCTTGAGCCAACGCTAAGTAGTTTTTGGATCCGGTGGATACAGCATCATATAATATGGTGGGAATACCATAACTTGGTGCCTCACTTAGTTTTACGTTGCGTTGAATTACTGTATTAAAGACCAATTCTTGGAAGTGGCGTTTCATTTCATCGTATATCTGATTGGCTTGTCTTAGACGAGAATCATACATCGTTAATAAGAATCCTTCGATTTCGAGTGAAGGATTTAGCTTCGATTTAATAATCTTAATCGTATTCAATAGTTTGCTAATGCCTTCTAATGCAAAATATTCGGCTTGAACCGGAATGATCACCGAGTCGGCAGCCGTTAATGAATTAATGGTGATTAAACCCAAAGAGGGCGAACAGTCAATCAATATATAATCGAACTCCTCTTTCAAAGGTGTAAGAACCTCTTTCAATATTTTTTCGCGATTGGGCAGATTGAGCATTTCTATTTCGGCACCTACCAGATTGATATGAGAAGATATAACTTTCAAGGTATCAATGTCAGTATCGAGAATCGCTTTATTGACATCAATTCTATCAACAATACATTCATAAATTGTACAGTTCGACTGCTTAATATTAACGCCTAAACCTGAAGAAGCATTTGCTTGTGGATCGGCATCAACAACTAATACTTTCTTTTCGAGCGTAGCAAGTGAAGCTGCTAAGTTAATAGTTGTTGTAGTTTTACCTACACCTCCTTTTTGATTAGCTAAAGCAATTATTTTTCCCATATTTATTAAATTCATTATAACTGCTGCGAAATAAATGATAATACTTTTTCGTACCTACAAAAAAATAAATTCTTTTCGATTTCTGTTGATAACTCAGTTGTTTTGTTAATAACTATGAGCCATGTAGAAAACAGATATTTCATTTTAAGCATTGCAAATATAAATATTAATTTGTTTCACGCAGGTTTATAATTGGGCATATTTAATAATCAGTAACTTATTTGATAATAATGAATAATGTTTCACGAACTTTATTTCGTTATTTCAATGTGATATGAATTAGAATGCGAGGAGAACTCTGGTGCATAAGCACTTTGAATCGTTGCAATTCCAGATTGATATTGACCTTTGCGATCGACATAATAGTTGTATTCTATCACATAAACCCCTTTACTCAATCGATCAAAAAAGAACGATGTTGAAGCATCTTTTATATCCATATAATAACTAAAACCATTGCTCCATTTATAACCCGATATGCTCGATACCGGTTCGAAACATGCGGCTCGTTGATCTTTTAGTTGTACAAAATCGATGTCTCGATCGATGTTCAAGATTAAGCGACACACTACCACATCGCCCACGCTCAGTTGTGTTTCGCTTGTAATGGGTGATATCTGTTTCTCGTTATTCACCATCCGTTGCACATAAAGCTTTTTCTCAATTGTCATCTCTTTACCATACTGTTTCACTTCACTTACATCTTCATTGTATTGTGCATAAACAGCTCCCCAAGCTATTCCATTGTCATGTTTGGTTACAGTTGCTTGTTTTGCATCCAACATTTTGGTCGAAGTATAACTGTCTTTCACGTACCCTAATCCCGGTGTAGCTGTTGAAGCATTTGTTTTTATGGTCTGATTGCCTATTCTAATGGTTACATCGCCTTGGTTATTTAACAGATCATCGCCTCTCATCAATAAAGCATATATGGCATTGGCTGTTGCTACCGGAGAGTTCCACGCTTGTGTTTGTTTTTGTTTCAGTAGCCATATTTTCATCTCATTTGCTACTTCTTGGTTGTTCGTAACGGTGTTGAATGCCTCCATTACCATCACATGTGCTGGCAATTGCAAACCTCCCCAACTGTATGGATTTGTATTGAAATCAAAAAACATACCCATCTCATTGGTTTGTGTCAGATGTTCTTTGAGTGATGCCATAAATTTCAAAGCCTCACTTTTACGATTTGCCTTATTTAGCACGATGGCCGCCATGGCCTTTTGCTCCATTGTGCCATTTGTTAAGAAATTATTTACCTTCGATAAAAAGAAGTTGTAAACGTTATTATCTAAAGCCGGAGTTTCGTTTTTGGAAATTGCAGTAATATACAGATAGCGCAATGCCAAATTTGTGATCCAAGTATCTTTTCTTTCCGAAGCACTCAAGCTGTTGTATTCATCGGTTATCTCTTTTTGGAGAAATTTGATGGCAGCATTTTGCATCGTTGCCATCTGCCCATCCAGTGCATTGCCCGTTAATGCCGATAAACGAGCATTCAATTCTACTATATATTGAGTGGTGTATACGCTACCCATCATACCTTTATACCATGACCATGAGCCATCAGGTAGTTGCAACTCTTTCAAGTGTCTGATCATAGACTGGTTATTGTTGGCTGTATTGTTCAAGTCGAATAACGTAGCAATGCGCTCTTTTTGCTCCTGCTCTGTTTTGGCCTCCATTATCCAGGGCGATTCTGACAATATAATGTTTTTCAGCTCTTGGTTCTTTTCTAAATTACTCCATAAAGTTTCCTTGCTGCCACCCTGTTTTTTCCAAGTTTCGAATATGGTTTTGATGCGAGGCTGTTGACTAATTATCCATGATGCCAACGAGTTGGCGTAGTAAGCCGTAGCATAGCTGGTAGCACTAGCATCTTGTGTAGTGGCGACAGAAGGCAATGCCTGCACTGCATACCAAGTAGGATTGCCGGTAAATTCAACCGTTAATGAGCGATTGGTAGCCGTTTGACTATGATGATTGAATAAACCCTCCAGCGAGAAAGTGCGGGTTTCATTGCCACGAATCGGCATGGCTACACTTTCGGTAAGATGTATTTTATCCGATAATACCGGAATCAATCGCTGTTCGCCATCACTAAATTTACCTCCATCGGCAATCATTCTGCATCCCAGAATCTCTTGTTCATCTGATACCTTAAAGCTGAAGCTGACTGTCGTTGTTTGGTTAGCTTTTACAGCGAATGGAGTCTTTATGGTATCGATAGCCTTTTCGTTGGTGGGGTTGAAAAGTGTCATTATAGCCGTTCCCGAAATCTCATTCGGGGTCAAGTTACTAATGGTAGCTGTAATTGTTACTACATCATTTACCCTTACAAAACGTGGCATGTTGGGCATAAGCATAAAGTCTTTGCTAGTTGTGGCCAATGCTTCCATGTTGCCAGTAAGCATACCTTTTGTATGTGCAAATCCATGGAATGCCCATCGGGTTAAACTTTCGGGCATGGTAAACGAAAATGATATTTCGCCTTGCTCGTTGGTTCGCAATTGAGGATAAAAGAAAGCCGTTTCATTAAAGTTGGTTCGTAAATTGGTACTTTCAAGTATTGTTGTTTCTGGAGTAGACGAAAAATCACTATCTGCTGAATACTCTTGCACAAATGATTCTTTACTTTTTTTAATAGGTATGGCCGAGCCATATATACCCATATCAGCTTCGTTTTTTCTCAAGGTTATTTGTTTTCCAATACTCATTCCATAGACAGCTCCACTAAGACTACGAAGAATGTAATTTGGTGATAATAAGTATATTCTAGTAAACGTATCGAAGCTCATTATTTCAGCCTTTATTAGTTTTAACTTTTCTGTAAATGAATAATA
Organism: Bacteroides sp. UBA7333; assembly: GCA_002471195.1. GTDB lineage: Bacteria > Bacteroidota > Bacteroidia > Bacteroidales > Bacteroidaceae > Bacteroides. The sequence goes on along the minus strand of DKPN01000047.1, from coordinate 65,738 downwards.
TTTGGTAGAAAATTTAGCAGTACTCCATGTTGTATAAGGTAATCCCTGATTATATAATAAATTCAATTTCTGATTGTACGGATAAAGTTGATCTAAAGCAGCGTCGTACATCAAAGCCAACATCTCGGCATTTGCCGGTGTGTTTAGTGGTGTTTTAATCGTAAGTTTCCACTCCTCTTTCTGACCCGGACTCAGTTTGTCTCTAAACACTTCCCATTTCATATCGAGCATTTTATTTTTCAAACGTTTTTTGATGTTAAAATCGGTAGTATAAAGTTTTTTGTTTTTTAAATAGCATATACGAATAGTTAATCCATCGCCATAATCGTCATTATAAGGAAACTCAAAGCGTTTGATGGCGTTTGACAAATTGAAAGTGCGGTTGTCGATTACTTTGTTGCCGCTAAAAACTTTCATCATAATATAAGCATCTTCCTGTGATGTTCCATAATAGAATATCCCTGGATGCAATTCATCGAATGAGTCATTCTCTACATAAAACCATTCATTCGTATATACAGGTGGGTGTTGATCGATTAAGCTAAATAAAGTAACAATCGAGTTATGGCAAACCTCTTGTTCTTGGCTATCTTTGGCGCAATATCTAATGACATAATTCCCCGAGGTTAATCTATCCCACTCTTGAGTTGAAAGTGGTTGATTGGCTATAAATGTGCTGCTATAAACAGCTGTTTGCTCGATTGCTTTTTCAGTGCTCATCTCCTTTTCTAAGCGATATATATGATAAATGCCGTTGGTTTGTATGGGTTGTCCATCTAAGTTAAACGCTTGAATGATGACAACGGGCATGTTTTCTTTACAAATGTACTCTTCGCTTTTTAAATGAAGCATCATGGAGTGTTTGCCAGCATTTATGGTGTAATAGTTTACTTGAGTTTCGCCCGATAGGTTCGTGATAGAAGCCTTTACACGATATGAATAATATGGATTATCGTCATTGTCGGGTACTAGTAATTCTACTGGTATGGTGAAATTTCCATTTTCAAGTAACTCGGTATTTCCCGTAGCGATGATATCCTTTTCATTATTGCTCCTCCACCACCAGCGAAGTGGTTGACGGGTGATGGTGTAGTTTAATTTTACATCTTGCATTGGTACTCCATTTAGCATTACAGCCTTGCCTTTGACGTTAATACTTTCTCTCAATTGATATGATATATTGTTTTTATCAAAAGTGATTTCAAAGGTAGGAAGTTTGTAATCTTGAACTTGTATATTTACAGCTCCGTTTTCTGTTGTTAAAGTAAATGTGCCGTTCAAACAAGCAGCGGGTAATATGAATTCAGCACAAAACGATCCAAAGTCATTGCTGATCACTTCTTTTTGAGTTATTTCTTGACGATTGGCATCAAGCAGTTTTAGAGTGTATTTTTCATTTACTACAACCGATGCGGTATCCTCGTTTTGGGTATAAGCTATCCCCTTAACATGAATTGTTTGACCGGGACGATAGATAGCACGATCGGTGATGAGTTTGACATTTTTTATTGTTTCTGTAGATGAATTGAAGTTGTAGCGTCCGTAAAAACTAGTCATTGGTAAAAATCGGTCATTCTCTTTCGATATTTTTATCTTATAACTGTTTGGCGCTGCTGGAATAATAATTGCCCCCTCTTTATTGGTCACGTAGCTATTTTGATACACGTTTTTATAGTTGTAAAGCGATATTTTAGTGTCCGGTATAGGATGTCCGCTACGGTCATCTAAGGTTATTATTTCTACTTTTTTGTTGGGCAAAGGGATTGATATTAAATTGAGCCTACTGATGTATAGTTTGTTTGATTTTAATTGTTTCTTCTTTGATTGATTTGTGGGAGTGACAACATAAGAATATTCTCCTAAGTCAGGCATCTTTAATGAAACAATGGTGTCAGAAACCCGATAATCATTAGATGGAGTCAGTTCAAATCTATTTTTTAATATAACTTTATTTTCTTTCAATATATCAATCGTAAACTGATTGATATTCTTAAAACTAACGGGAATATCTACCGTCATATTGGGATATCCAACCTCAGGCATTACTACTTGTAGACTAGGCTGTAAAATTCTTTCACGCAAATTGTAAATAGTATTGATATATTTATAATGAGGATGACGGATGATAGCTTCATTGCATAGTTTGAGAGCAATTGCCGGCTGATTGTACTTTAGAGCATATTCGGCCTTTTCGTAATATGCCTGTATGCAGGCTTCATAATTCGAATAGTGATTAATTAGCGAATCAAGCGATGTTATATAACTGTTTACTGGCAATTCGTTGCTGATGCTATTGGGTTGTAAATCTTTATTGGTATTATTTTTTTCCCATTTTAAATAGTCTATTTTCGTCAAAATGTAGGCATTGGTATACTCTTCGGTATTGTACATTTCAAGTAATTGTTGATAGATCTTTTCAATATACTTCTTGTTTTCTTTTGAATCAAAATTCTCGAGTTGGACGATAAACCGCGTCGCCAACAATTGATAAAGATTATGATGATAATATTGGCTTGCCTTTCCTTCAATCGTAAAAGGTACATACTTACGAGTGGAGGTTTTAAAAAGCTCTTCTTTAGGCTGGAGCGATGCCCAACCTCTTTTTAAAATAACATCAATAAATTGATTGGCCGACCATTGTCGGATATCATTCGATGGCTTTTCATCAACAATATTATTATTGTTGTTTAATTGCCACGAGTTTTGATTATAATATTGGCCGTAAAGGCCTGCAATCATCGAGTTGAGAATAGCTTTATCAGTTGGTAGAGTAATACTCGACTCTAATTGCTCCAATTGTTTTAAATAGGTGTAAACGCTATCGGGCGATATTTCATAGAGGCATTCAGATTTAGTTGCCAAGGCCTTTAGCATTTGTCCCATTTCAGCTTCTTTCGATGCTTTATCATAAATCTGATCGAGAAACTTCAATTGGGTTTTGGGCAGATTGTCTTTTTGAGCTTCTTCTACCTCTTTCCATAGTTGATCGTAGCTTTGGGCATTGATGTTTAGATTTAAAAATAACATCATAAAAAAGGTTATACAGAAAGGTTTTATTTTCATAATGATCTGATTTAGTCGTTTCTAGTATAAACAAAGAAACAGATTAATGTTTACAATGCCAAATGTTTTGTAAGTTTCTTAAATTTAAGTGTTAACCGTTGTAAATTAAACATTCGGCGATGAAGTTTTGTCAAGTGTGTGTTTACGTATTATTAACATCTTAAGCCTCTTTTAGCGATTCACTGCATTGAGTTTGGTAAGTCCGAACATTTATCATGGTAGTTGTTCGAACTTATCGGGCTGAATGAGGTGATTTACCTTGTTAAATGTAAAGGATGAGGTGTTGGAAATTTGATAGGATAGGGCTGTGTAGGTAGCAAAAAGAAAGCAAAAAGGGTATATATGTAACAAAATAAAGGAAGGGGTGATTCCCTTCCTTTATTCGTATATCAGCCCGAATCTAATTCAAGCTGTATGGTTGCAAAGGTAGCATGTAGTATTGATATATGCAAGTTATTTTGACATGTGAAAAATAGTGTCTCAAATCATGCCCCTGCATGGTATGGATGCAATGAAAAAAGCTCCGTTGTGCTATGGTGGGCACAACGGAGCTTTGATGTTTTTATAATCGGTCGAAAGATTATTTCTTAGGAGTTTGCTCTAATGTTGCAATCAAAAAGTCGTAGAACTTCGCAACCGTTGGAATCAACGCACGTTCATCGGGTGAGTGAGGAGAGCGAAGAGTAGGACCGAATGAAATCATATCCAATCCCGGCATTGCAGCTCCAATGATACCACACTCCAGACCGGCGTGAATTACTTTTACTTCGGGCTCTTTTCCAAATTGTTTTTTGTACGACTCTTTCATGGCATGAAGAATCGGTGAGTTAATATTAGGTTGCCATCCTGAATAGCCACCGCTCATTACCACTTTCATTCCTGCCATTGAGAAACAGCACTCTAAACTTGTAGTAAGACACTCTTTCATGCTGTCGCTTGAGCTACGAGCCAATATTTTGATATCTGCTTTGCCTTGTGCAATGTTGATGATAGCTAAGTTAGAAGATGTCTCAACTGTGTCGGGGATAGTAGGAATCATACGCATCACACCATTTTGACAAGCAAAAATAGCATCTACAAGATTGTCTTGAATCTCTTCGGGCACAATGCCTGTTGGTAGCTCTACACGCTCTGCTGTAAAGCTGATAGGTGTTTCAATCGCTTCATACTCTTCATTGAAAAGATCTCTGCAATATTTTACCAATTCAAGAATCTCTTCTTCGTTTTCGGCTGGTATAGTAATGATAGCTGAGGCTTCGCGCGGAATTGCATTGCGCATGTTGCCACCTTCCCAAGATGCCAAACGTGCTTCGTAAGTAGCAATGGCTTCGCGAACGAATCTTACCAATAGCTTATTGGCATTGGCATGTCCTTGGTTAATCTCTAGTCCCGAATGTCCACCACGCAGTCCTTTCAACACTACTTTAATAGCGATGTCTTCGGCATCTGGTTCAACCTCTTTGTATTCGAGTGTAGCTGTTACATCCATACCACCGGCACAACCAATGTAAAGTTCGCCTTCGTCTTCAGAGTCAAGGTTCAACAAAATATCACCGTGTAGTGTTCCCGGTTTCAATCCAAATGCGCCATACATACCTGTTTCTTCATCGCTTGTGATAAGCGCTTCCAATGGGCCATGTTTTAGATTGTTATCTTCGAGCACAGCCAAAATAGCTGCTACACCTAAGCCATTGTCTGCCCCCAATGTGGTGCCTTTAGCTCTTAGCCATTCGCCATCAATATAAGTTTCAATTGGGTCGTTTACGAAATCGTGAACGGTATCGTTGTTTTTTTGTGGAACCATGTCCATGTGGGCTTGCAAAATTACTCCTTTGCGATCTTCCATTCCGGGAGTAGCTGGTTTGCGAATGATAACATTTCCTGCATCATCGGTAAACGATTCTAAGCCAAGATTCTTTCCGAAGTTAAGTAGAAATTCAGTTACACGTTCGCCATGTCCCGATGGACGTGGTATTTGGGTCAAAGAGTGAAAGTGCTTCCATACATTTTGTGGAGCCAAATCAAGAATTGTACTCATAGGTCAAATCGTTTTAATAGTTTCTTATTTAAGTTTACGGTTGATTACTTGTAAAGCAATCCAACCATATAGACCCAACAAAACTACTAAAAAGGTTTGAATTCCATGCACAATCAATGCGAATATTCCTGCCTCAGTGCTGTTCACGCCATAGAGCATCATCATGGTGATAACCACAAAATGCCATGGTCCTGCACCGTTGGGTGTAGGCACAATGACTGCATATGTACCTCCTGTAAACATTACCAAGGCAGCAAGTATGCTCAAATTATGGGTGAATTCGAAACAGTAAAATGTGAAGTAAAAATGAAAGAAATAGCATAGCCACAAAGCTGTGGTATAGAAAATAAATAAGGGTTTGTTTTTTACATTTCGAAGTGATAGAAAACCTTCCCAGAAATTGACCAATATACTTTTTACTCTTTCGTAAAATGAATATTGTCTGATCAGATGATATATCACAATTGCAGCGGCTATCAAACAAGCCAACACAATGTACGACCATACCGATGATATCATGTGGCTGAAAGAGGAAAGTTTAGTACCTGTTTGATCGAGAAACTTGATGAAAACCGGCATTTGCGAAAAAAAGGTAACGGCGGTGATCAATCCGATACATACGGTATCGACCAAGCGTTCTGTAACTACTGTACCAAACGATTTAGCAAAGGATATCTGATCATATTTTAAAAGAATGCCGCAACGTGTTAAATCGCCTATTCGAGGAAATATGAGATTGGCCGTATACGATACAAAGACTGAATTGACACAATCGCTGGTTTTAGGATGTTCTCCCAAAGGCTCTAATACTTGTTTCCAACGCCAGCCCCGCACCATATGACTCAATACACCAAAGAAGAGAGAGAAAATCATCCACCACCAATTGGTTCCGTGTAATAAAACTTGCTTAACTTGTTTAAAGTCAAAGTCTTGATAAACCCAGTATAAAATAAATCCGCCAAGTAAAAGGGGTAATATGATTTTTAAAGTCTTTTTTATTAGTTTATTCATGCTATTTTGTCATTCTTCGAGTAAAAGAATTACCTTTGTTGGCTACAAATGTAATTACATTAGTTGATAAATGAAATTAGTAAAGCCTAAAAAGTTTCTCGGTCAGCACTTTCTTAAAGATTTGAAAGTGGCTCAAGCTATTGCAGATACCGTTGATGCCTGTCCGGATTTGCCTGTATTAGAAGTAGGCCCGGGTATGGGAGTTTTAACTCAGTATCTTTTGCAAAAAGATCGTGAGGTGAAAGTGGTAGAAATTGATTTTGAATCGGTTGCTTACCTACGCGAAACTTTCCCTGCATTAGAAAATAACATCATTGAAGATGACTTTTTGAAAATGAACTTGAATCGTCTGTTCGATGGTAAACCTTTTGTATTAACAGGAAATTATCCATATAATATTTCGAGTCAGATATTTTTTAAAATGCTCGATAATAAAGAATTGATACCTTGTTGCACCGGAATGATTCAGAAAGAAGTAGCCGAGCGTATAGCTGCCGGCCCGGGTAGTAAAACATATGGTATCCTCAGTGTGTTAATTCAAGCATGGTATAAGGTAGAGTATCTGTTTACGGTAAGCGAAACTGTATTTAATCCTCCTCCAAAGGTGAAAAGTGCTGTTATACGTATGACACGCAATGATGTGACCGATTTGGGATGTGATCCGAAATTGTTTAAACAAGTAGTGAAAACTACGTTTAATCAACGTCGCAAGCAGTTGCGCAACTCGATTAAGCCAATTCTAGGCAAAGAGTGCCCGTTGACTGAAGATGCTTTATTTACGAAACGTCCCGAACAATTATCGGTTCAAGAGTTTATCTCTTTAACCAACCAAGTAGAAGAGGCTTTGAAAGCCATCAACAATACTCCACAAGAGTGATTCTCGAATTCTAAAAAGCTTAGAATATGGAAATAAATGAGGAATACATTGACGATGTAAGAAAATTGATCGTCGCTAAGGATGCCGATGAAGTAAAACAACGACTGAGTGATTTGCACCCGGCCGATATTGCTGAATTGTGTAATGACCTCAATCCTGAAGAGGCTCGTTTTATCTATCGTTTGCTCGATAATGAAACAGCAGCCGATGTATTGGTCGAAATGGATGAAGATTCGCGGAAAGATTTTCTGGAACTTCTTCCTCCCGAAACCATTGCTAAGCGTTTTGTCGATTACATGGATACCGATGATGCCGTTGATCTTATGCGCGAACTCGATGAGGAAAAGCAAGAAGAGGTATTATCGCACATCGAAGATATCGGACAAGCAGGCGATATTGTCGATCTCTTGAAATACGATGAAGATACTGCCGGTGGTTTAATGGGTACCGAGATGGTAATTGTTAATGAGAACTGGAGTATGCCCGAGTGTTTGAAGGAGATGCGTCATCAAGCTGAGGAGTTGGATGAAATTTATTATGTATACGTAATCGATGATGATGAACGTCTACGTGGTATTTTTCCTCTTAAAAAAATGATAACATCGCCTTCGGTATCGAAGGTGAAACATGTGATGCAAAAAGATCCGATATCGGTACACGTGGATACTCCAATCGATGAGGTGGTACAAACAATCGAGAAATATGACCTTGTTGCTATACCTGTATTAGATAGCATTGGACGTCTGGTAGGACAAATTACTGTTGATGATGCCATGGATGAGGTTCGCGAACAAACGGAACGCGATTATCAATTGGCATCAGGTCTTTCGCAAGATGTAGAGACTGACGATAACGTGTTTCGTCAAACTACAGCTCGTTTACCTTGGCTATTGATCGGTATGTTGGGAGGTATTGGCAACTCTATGATATTGGGTAACTTTGATGCTACTTTTATTGCTCATCCCGAAATGGCACTTTATATACCTTTAATTGGAGGTACAGGTGGAAATGTGGGTACTCAATCATCGGCTATCGTTGTACAAGGTTTGGCCAATAGCTCTTTGTCGTCAAAGAATGTGTATCGACAAGTTACAAAAGAGGCAGTAGTTGCATTGATTAATGCTACCATTATTTCAATGTTAGTTTATGTTTATAACTTTATCCGATTCGGATCAGCCGCCACTGTAACTTATTCTGTATCGATCAGTCTTTTTGCTGTGGTAATGTTTGCTTCCATATTTGGCACTTTAGTACCCATGACATTAGAAAAATTAAAGATTGATCCGGCCATTGCAACCGGCCCTTTTATTGCCATTACCAACGATATTATTGGTATGATGCTCTACATGGGTATTACGGTCTTATTGTCTTAATGTCAACGTTTTTATATTACGTGAAATTTAAAAAAATACTCAAATATGTATGAAATAAAAAAATTATTTCATTTATTTGTAAATTAATATGAACAAAGGAATTCTAAATCCTATTTTCCTAAAATGAATACCATGATGGACTCTAACGATGCTAATCAACCTTTAAAACAAGGGGAGTTAGAACTAGAAAACAAAACTCATGAGACTTCTGAAACTGTAACAGAAACTCCTGTAGAGAATCATTCAACGGATAAGCTGGTAGAAGCTATGCCACGTTATACAACAAAAGAAGAAGTGCTTGCTCGCTTAAAAGTGTTGGCACAGGATGCAGAGAATGCAGCCAAACCCGAACTTGATATCTTAAAGCAAGCGTTTTATAAAATACATAACGCGGAGCAAGAAGAAAAGAAAAAAGAACTTGCTGCATCTCAAAACTCTGAAGAAGAATCAACGGAAACAACCCCAGAACCGGTAGTCATCGCAGTAGATCCTGCTGAAGAGGAATTCAAAAGGTTGATGAATGTGATTCGTGAGAAAAGAAATGCACAAGCTGCAAAACTTGAAGAGGAAAAAGAGAATAACTTAAATGCAAAATTAGCTATTATCGATGCTTTAAAGGCTTTGGTAGAATCGCCCGAAAATGCTAATAAATCATATACTGAGTTTAAGAAACTTCAGCAACAGTGGAATGAAATAAAATTGGTTCCGCAAGCTAAAGTTAATGAACTTTGGAAAAGCTATCAACACTATGTTGAAAAATATTACGATTTATTGAAACTCAATAATGAATTTCGCGAATATGATTTCAAGAAAAATCTTGAAATAAAACAACATCTTTGCGAAGCAGCAGAAAAATTGGTAGAGGAAGAAGATGTTGTTTCTGCATTTCATCAATTGCAAAAATTGCATCAAGAGTTCCGCGATACGGGTCCTGTATCTAAAGAACTGCGCGATGAAATTTGGGCACGCTTTAAAGCGGCTTCAACTGCAATCAACCGTCGTCATCAACAACATTTTGAAGTTTTAAAAGAGGCTGAACAACATAATCTTGATCAAAAAACTGTAATTTGCGAAATTGTTGAAGGTATCGAATATGGAGAGTTGAAAACATTTACTGCTTGGGAAGATAAAACCGGAGAGGTAATAGCACTTCAAAATAAGTGGAAAACAATAGGGTTTGCCCCACAAAAAATGAATGTGAAAATATTCGAGCGATTCAGAAAGGCTTGTGATGAGTTCTTTAAGAAAAAAGGCGATTTCTTTAAATCTTTGAAAGAGAATATGAATCAGAATCTTGAAAAGAAAAAAGAACTATGCGAAAAAGTAGAAGCTTTGAAAGATAGTACTGATTGGAAAGCCACTTCTGAGCTATTAACTAAGTTGCAAAAAGAGTGGAAAACAATTGGGCCTGTTTCAAAGAAAAACTCTGATGCTATATGGAAACGCTTTATCACTGCATGTGATTACTTCTTTGAGCAAAAAAATAAAGCTACATCTTCTCAACGTTCGGTGGAACTTGAAAATTTGGATAAGAAAAAAGAGGTGATTGAAAAATTGTCTGCTATTGATGAATCGGTAGTTGCAGAAGAAGCTGAAAAGTTGATGCGTGTATTAATGAAAGAGTGGAACGCTATCGGACATGTGCCCTTCAAAGAAAAAGATAAACTGTATAAGCAATATCATGGTTTAATTGATCAATTATTTGAACGTTTGAATATCAACGCGTCTAATCGTAAACTTGATAATTTTAAATCGAATATTGAAAGTTTGCAATCGAATGGTACTCAAACACTCTATAGGGAACGAGAAAAATTAGTGCGTGCTTATGAAAATATAAAGAACGAGCTTCAAACGTACGAAAATAACCTAGGCTTTTTATCTTCGTCATCTAAAAAAGGAAATAGCTTATTGACTGATTTGAATCGTAAGGTAGAAAAGTTGAAAGCCGATCTGGAGTTGGTGTCACAGAAAATAAAAATGGTTGATCAATCTATCAAGAATGAAGGCTGATCACCGCATTTAATAAAAAATATCAATGCGATCTATATTTCGATATGGATCGCATTTTTTTGCAAAAAAAAATGAGCTTCTGCAAATTGCAAAAGCTCTTGTTGGACTACCTGGACTCGAACCAGAAATGACAGGACCAGAATCTGTAGTGTTACCATTACACCATAGTCCAATTTTGATTACAAAATATAATGCAAAGATATGAAGATTTTATAAAATACAAGAAAAAGTGTAGTAAAATCTGATTATTTGATGGTAAATCAAAAATGAAGAAAACGTATCAAAAAATATAAAAAAAAGAGTAGAATAAATAGCTCGCTTTCTTATATTTAATAAATCAGTGTATATTTGTAAAAGATATAATAAGAATCATTGACACGCAAAACAAAGCGTATTTATTAACTGTTATATAAACGCATAGAAATATTTAACAAGTAAATGAACGATACAAAAATATTAATTGAGAAAATAATAGAAGGAATTCAAGAAAAGAAAGGTAAAAACATAGTTATAGCTGATTTGACACAGATAGAAGATACAGTTAGTAATTATTTTATTATCTGCCAAGGTAATTCGACAAGTCAAGTTAGCGCCATTGTAGATTCTATTAGAGATTTCACCATTAAAGAGTTACATGTAAAACCTTTTGCGATTGACGGATTACGCAATGCAGAATGGGTTGCTATAGATTATTCGGATGTAATGGTACATGTTTTCCTTCCAGAAACACGCCATTTCTATAATTTAGAGCATTTATGGGCAGATGCACAATTAACTACTATAGAAGATTTAGATTAATAATTTGATTATGGATAAAAATAACAATAATAAACCGAAAGTTAATATGCCAAAATTTAATTTGAATTGGCTATATATGATTATACTACTAATGCTATTAGGCTTATGGTGGTCAAATCAAGGTAACTCTGTAACAAAAAGTATCCCTTATGATGAGTTTCAGAGTTATGTTGAAAAAGGATATGTTAGTAAAGTTGTCGGTTATGATGATAATTCGGTAGAAGTATATATTAAACCACAGTATATTGGACAAGTATTTAAACAAGATTCAACGAAGGTTGGACGTAATCCTATGATTACAACCGAAGGACCCTCGCGCGATAAATTAGATGAATACCTAGAACGTCAAAAAGATTTCGGACTTTTTGATGGTTCGAAAAGTTACGATAAAAAGAAAGACTATTTTTGGGGAATCATCGTAAATGTATTACCATTTGTATTTTTGATTGGTCTATGGATCTTCTTCATGCGACGTATGAGTGGTGGTAGTGGCGGTGGTGCCGGAAATGTATTTAATGTAGGAAAATCGAAAGCACAACTGTTTGAAAAAGGGGGAGCAAACCGTGTGACATTTAAAGATGTTGCCGGATTAGCAGAAGCTAAAACTGAGGTAGAGGAGATTGTAGAGTTTTTGAAAGAGCCTCAAAAATATACAGACTTAGGGGGTAAAATTCCAAAAGGAGCATTATTAGTAGGCCCTCCGGGAACCGGTAAGACTTTGTTGGCAAAAGCTGTTGCCGGTGAAGCAAATGTTCCATTCTTTTCATTAGCCGGTTCTGATTTTGTTGAAATGTTTGTTGGAGTAGGTGCATCGCGTGTAAGAGACTTATTCCGCCAAGCAAAAGAAAAAGCACCTTGTATTATCTTTATCGACGAAATTGATGCTGTAGGTAGAGCTCGTGGTAAAAATCCTGCAATGGGTGGAAATGATGAACGTGAAAATACATTGAATCAGCTTCTTACTGAAATGGATGGTTTTGGATCGAACAGTGGTGTTATAATACTGGCTGCTACAAACCGCGTGGATGTATTGGATAAAGCTCTTCTTCGTGCAGGCCGTTTTGATCGCCAAATTCATGTTGATCTTCCTGATTTGAATGAACGTAAAGAGGTATTTGGTGTACATCTACGTCCAATCAAAATAGATGATTCAGTAGATATTGATCTTTTGGCTCGTCAAACTCCTGGATTTTCAGGAGCTGATATCGCAAATGTTTGTAATGAAGCTGCATTGATTGCTGCACGTTATGGAAAGAAATTTGTAGGAAAACAAGACTTTCTTGATGCTGTCGATCGAATTATAGGTGGTTTAGAGAAAAAAACTAAAATTACGACTGAAGCAGAACGTCGATCAATAGCTTTGCATGAAGCAGGTCATGCTTCAATTTCATGGTTATTAGAATATGCTAATCCATTAATTAAAGTAACAATCGTGCCACGTGGACGTGCTTTGGGTGCTGCATGGTATCTGCCAGAAGAACGCCAAATTACAACGAAAGAGCAAATGTTGGATGAAATGTGCGCTACATTAGGAGGTAGAGCTGCTGAAGATTTAATCTTAGGGCGTATCTCAACAGGTGCAATGAACGATTTAGAGCGTGTAACTAAACAAGCATATGGCATGATTGCATATTTAGGAATGAGCGAAAAACTTCCTAACCTTTGTTATTATAATAATGAAGAGTATTCTTTTAATCGTCCCTATAGCGAAAAAACAGCTGAGTTAATTGACGAAGAGGTAAAACGTATCGTTAATGAACAATATGAACGCGCAAAACAAATTCTTGCAGCCAATAGCAAAGGTCATGAGGAACTAACACAACTTCTGATTGAAAAAGAGGTGATTTTTGCAGAAGATGTAGAACGAATCTTTGGCAAACGTCCTTGGGTATCGCGTTCGGAAGAAATTATGGCTGCGAAAGAGAGCCAAATGGCAGCTGAAGCGGAAAGAGAATTGGCAAAACGATTGGTTGAAGAGGAGGCAGAAGTGAAAGCACATGAAGAAGCAGATGTTGAAGGACAAGCATTAAATAATGATGCTATTGCCGACAACAAAGAAGATAAACCAAACGAGAGCGCTGATAAGGCTTGATAATAGTAATCATTAAAATAATATAACCGTTTTGAAAAATAACTTTATAACACGAGCTATTACAGGTCTAATCTTTGTTGCTGTTATTATTGGATGTATTCTATGGAATCCTCTCTCTTTTGGTTGCTTGTTTGTACTGATTAGTGCACTTACTATTAGAGAGTTTGGACAACTTGTGAATCATATTGAGGGTGTTTCGATTAATAAAACGATAACATCGCTTGGCGGTGCCTATTTGTTTATGGCATTTATGGCTTATTGCATTGATATTTATGATTCAAAAGTTTTTATTCCATATGTGTTATTGATTCTTTATCTATTAATTAGCGAGATGTATTTGAAGAAAGAAAACCCTGTACTTAATTGGGCTTTCTCTATGTTTAGTCAACTTTACATTGCCCTTCCATTTGCAATGCTCAATGTATTGGCATTTCAATATGACACATTAGAAAACAATACTTCATTTAATCCTATATTGCCTTTGTCTGTATTTATATTCCTTTGGTTGAATGATACGGGTGCTTACTGTTTTGGGTCGTTATTGGGTAAACATCGTCTTTTTGAGCGTATATCTCCTAAAAAATCGTGGGAAGGGTCAATAGGTGGTGCTGCGGTATGTATTGGTATTGCATTTGTACTGGCTTATTTTTTCCCATTCTTAAATACTTTACAATGGATTGGATTGGCACTCGTTATTGTGGTGTTTGGAACTTGGGGTGACTTAACTGAATCTTTATTGAAACGACAGCTTAAAATTAAAGATTCAGGAACGATATTGCCCGGACATGGTGGAATGCTTGATCGTTTCGACAGTTCATTAATGGCAATTCCTGCTGCCGTGGTCTATCTATATTTAATATCTATTTAATAGGAGTGATTAAATCAATTATAATAAAAATCCCTTCGAATATAAAATCGAAGGGATTTTTTGTTTTTGCTTAATTAAATTCGGTATTTTTTAAAACAGAATTTTCAATAGTCCTATTTTGTTCTCTCTTTTCTGTATTGAAATCAATCTGTATATCGGTTTCACCATTCTGTTCAGAATTTATTTTTAATATAATTCCTTTTTTACCTTCAAAATTAAGTGTGTTAAGGTTGAATGAAACTGCTCCGTTTTGCCAATAACCTGATAGGTCATTGTACGTGTTATAACGTAACTGTAGATGGATGTATTCTGTATCTTCTTCCGAGGTAGTTGTTGATACAAGATTAATAAAATGTTTCTTATCGTAGGGTGTATTTTGACGGAATATAATATTGAGATAACCACCGCTAATCCAAAGATTATTTTTGAAAATAACGATCGGATCATTTCCTAAATCTTTTTCGTTTTTGGGAGTTAACTCAACTATACCTTTAGTTAATATAGGGTATATGGCGTCTAGTTTTATGGCCATATCATATTTATCATAATTGTCGGCCAACGGATTAAAATAACTAACCACTCTTTGTCCGTTTACTGGTTTATACCAACGTGCCGCATCAGCAGCAATCCATAGTGAACCATATCTATCTGATTCTAAATAGTAGGTGTCTCCTTGAATGATCTTCACGGTTGCCCAACTTGAACCGATATCACCCAATGAATAACCATCATTGTTATCACATGAAGTAAACATTGAAGTACATAGCAGTAAAACCGTAATTAAATATAGATTTAAATGTTTCATAATTAAGTGTTCTTTAATGGTGTTTGTTCTTAAAATGAAAAATCCGGTGAATTACTGCACCGGATTTTCAGATATATACAAAAAAATATAGAATACTATTTCTTGAGTTTAGAAATAATCGCTTTTGCGGCATTGTATGGCGCTCCAGGACTACCCAGCTTATCTTTCATCTCTTTATATCCATTTAACATTGCTTCGTGATAACTATGATGATTAATGAGTTGGTTTAACTCTTTGCGTATATTATTTACTGTCATGCCATCGGCTACCAATTCTTTAACAACTTCTCGGCCTACAATTAAATTGACTAACGATATATATGGAACTTTTAAAACCAGTTTTCTAAGTAGTGATACAATTTTGCCGAACTTCATATAATAACAAACTACTTGCGGGGTGTTGAATAATGCTGTTTCTAGTGTAGCCGTTCCGGATGTCACTAAAGCAATATTTGCATATTTGAGCAGAGAATAGGTTTGTCCGAATATAATATTACATGTATTATTTTTTAGATATTGGTTGTAGAATGTAGGATCAATAGAGGGAGCACCGGCTACAACGAGTTGATAATCTTTAAAGCTTGATGCAGCTTCAATCATCTTTGATAAATTATCATTGATTTCTTGTTTTCTGCTTCCTGCTAATATGGCAATAATTGGTTTACTGTTCAAACCATTTTGTACTCTGAAATCTTCTATTGTAGTATTGTCATTCGAAAGAAAACTTTCAACTTCGTCAACTGTTGGGTTCCCAACATAATGAATAGGGTATTGATGTTTTTTCTCGAAAAAATCGACTTCAAAAGGGAGTATAGAGAATAACTCGCTTACATCTCTTTTTAAGTTTTTGATGCGATACTCTTTCCAGGCCCATATTTTGGGAGCGATATAATAGTAAATAGGTATGTTAGTATTGTTTTTTATGTATTCGGCTATTTTTAAATTGAATCCAGGATAATCGACTAATATTAAAACATCAGGTTTCCATTCAACGATATCTTGTTTGCACTCTTTCATGTTTTTTAGAATGATATGCAAATGCATCATAACAGGAATGAATCCCATATATGCCATTTCTCGGTAATGTTTGACAAGTGTCCCACCGACTTTAGCCATCATGTCCCCTCCTAAAAAGCGGAATTCAGCGTTTATATCTTCCTTTTTTATTTCGCTCATTAAATGTGAGGCATGCAAATCGCCTGATGCCTCGCCCACTATTAAGTAATATCGCATATTATAAGTTTCTCAGTTAAAACCAGCTTTTAAGTTCATCAATGAAATGATGAGCCGTCATATCCACATGTATCGGAGTAATGGCTACATAATCATTTTTTAAAGCCCAATTGTCTGTGTTATCATTTTCGGGATTAGTAACAACAAACTCACCAGCTAGCCAATAGTAATTTTCATTTCCTTTTCTAGGACATGGTTCCCATTCCTGAGTCCAATATCCATTAGCTTGTTCACATACCTTTATGCCTTTTAATTGACTGCTATTTGGAAAGTTTACATTTAAGCACGTTTGTGGTGGTAATCCATTTTTTAGAATGGCTTTTGTGATATCTTGTATATATAATTCAGTGTATTCAAAATCGGCATTAGGGTTATGACTATGTATTGAAAATCCAATTGATGGTATGCTGTTTAAGCAACCTTCAATTGCAACTCCCATTGTACCTGAATAATGAACATTTGTTCCAGAATTATCTCCATGATTTATCCCACTCACAATTAAATCAGGGCGCCGCCCTTCCAATATAGTGTGCAATGAAAGCTTTATGCAATCGGTTGGAGTTCCGCTACATTTGTAAATTGATAAGCCAATATCTTTTTTGATTAGACTATAATGTACAGGGATAGTAGTCGTTATGGCACAACCGCTACCTGATCGGGCACCTTCGGGTGCAACTACCACTAACTCAGCCAGAGGATGCAAAAATTTAATGAGTTCATTCAGTCCTTTGGCCGAATATCCATCATCATTCGATATTAATATTAAAGGGCGTTTGGCTTCCATAATCAATAATTTAGTTTTGTCACAAATGTAGCAAAAGATAAGTAAACATCTATCTTTTAGCATAAGAATAGCGACAATAAAAACAGTTGTATCTTATCGTTTTTCATTTAAAACTTATACATTTGTATCTTATAAAAATATCAACACATGAAACGTTTTCTTATCACACTTTTATTAATAGTAACAACTATCACTTCTATATATGCACAACCCCGTTTATCATCTAATAAGAGTATGCATAACATGGGACAAATAGAATGGAAACATCCTGTTACTGTAGAATATTTGATAACGAATACCGGTGATAAACCTTTGGTTATAAATAATGTTACCGCATCTTGTGCATGTACTGATGTAGCTTGGAATAAACAACCGATTGCAGCAGGAGATAAAGGTATTGTAAAAGTTACTTTTGATGCAAAAGCATTAGGCCGTTTTGAAAAGTCGATTGGTATATATAGTAATTCTACGCCTAATTTGGTTTATCTAAAATTTAATGGAGAGGTGGTTGCTAAAATAACAGATTACACCAAAACGCATCCATATCAGATTGGTGATATTAAATTAAATCGTAATGAATTTGATTTTCCAGATGCACAAAGAGGCGAAAAACCTGTTATTGAATTTAGTATTGTTAATAATACCGATCGACCTTATATTCCTATCTTAATGCATTTGCCCCATTATTTGAAAATGGAGACCAAACCCAATGTATTGCAAAAAGGAGAAAAAGGCAATGTGAAATTGACGTTAAATACCAATAAATTATTAGACCTCGGATTAACCCAAACTTCAGTCTATTTGGCTCGTTTTGTAGGAGATAAAGTGGGTGAAGAGAATGAAATTCCTGTATCAGCTATTTTATTGCCCGATTTATCATCGTCAAACGAAATTGATAAGCCACAAATACATTTGTCGACCGTCGACATTGATTTTGTGGAGAAGCTTCAAAAGAAAAATAAAGCTACGCAAGATATTTTTATAGTGAATGAGGGTAAATCACCTTTGAAGATAACTAAATTGCAAGTATTCAACTCAGCAATCAATGTTGATTTAAAGAAAACTGTGATACAAGCTGGCGAAGCTACCCGTTTGCGAGTTACAGTGCGTAAAAATAAATTGGGTAAAAATAAAAAACATATGAGAATATTGATGATAACAAATGATCCAGATCAACCTAAAGTTATTATCAACGTTAAACAATGATTTAAAAATAACCGCTATGGAACATCCTGAAAATAGTGACTTATACAAAGGTCTTACTGTAAATGCCGGAATTGATCAGCCATCCTCTATAAATCCTTATTTTAAACGTAAAGTTCGCAAAAAGCAATTAAGCGTAAATGAATTTGTAGATGGTATTGTAAAAGGTGATATTACTATATTGAGTCAAGCCGTTACTTTAGTGGAAAGTGTGAAAAGCGAGCATCAAGCTACTGCACAAGAAATTATTGAAAAGTGTTTGCCATATTCTGGAAATTCAATACGTATTGGTATCAGTGGCGTGCCAGGTGCCGGAAAAAGTACATCTATCGATGTTTTTGGTTTGCATGTATTGGAGCGTAGTGCCGGTAAACTAGCGGTTTTGGCCATTGATCCAAGTAGTGAACGCAGTAAAGGTAGTATTCTTGGTGATAAAACTCGTATGGAACAACTATCGGTACATGCCGACTCCTTTATTCGCCCTAGCCCTTCTGCCGGATCATTAGGAGGAGTTGCTCGTAAAACTCGTGAAACCATTATTTTATGCGAAGCAGCCGGTTTTAATAAAATATTCGTTGAAACTGTAGGAGTTGGGCAAAGTGAAACAGCTGTGCATTCTATGGTTGATTTCTTTTTGTTAATTCAATTGGCTGGTACTGGAGATGAATTACAAGGCATTAAACGCGGTATAATGGAGATGGCTGATGGTATTGTTATTAACAAGGCCGACGGCAATAACATTGAGAAAGCCAAGCTGGCTGCTGCTCAATTTCGAAATGCTTTACATCTTTTTCCAGCACCCGACTCAGGTTGGCAACCACGTGTGTTAACCTATTCTGGCTTTTATAATCACGGCGTACAAGAAATATGGGATATGATATATGAATATATAGATTTCGTAAAAGCAAACGGATATTTCGATTTTCGTCGTAATGAGCAAAGTAAATATTGGATGTATGAAAGTATAAATGAGAAACTTCGTGATAGCTTTTATCAAAACAATGTGATTCAATCTATGTTATATAATCAAGAACAGCAAGTACTAAAAGGAACTCTAACCTCTTTTGTTGCTGCAAAGAAGCTATTGGATGCTTATTTCAATGAATTGAAAAAATAACATGAGTCATTTAAAAATCTGATTTGATATGGGTGATTATAAAGAATATAAAGATCAATCGGGAAATACCACTGTGATTATTCAGCATAAATCAAATGGTTTAGGAACAGCAGGTTTTGTTTTGGCATTACTTGGATTTCTATTATCCTGGATTCCCGTTTTTGGATGGGTGATGTGGGCGTTTGGTTTTCTTTTCTCTTTTTTAGGACTATTTAAAGCTCCTCGCGGATTAGCTATTGCAGGTATTATCATATCCTTTATAGGATTTTTCTTTGTACTTTTTTTGGCAACAACATTAATGGCTTTACTCGCTCTTTAAAAAAATATAGTTCGATAATAGCATGGATGAAAAAGCTATTATCGAACTATTAAAATTTCTTTTATGCCATATCTGGTATCTCTATATGCTATTGCGATTTATTCATTAAATCATTCCTCGATTTACTGAAAGTAACAAAGTATACTCCTAAAAAGACAAAAGCAATGGCTAGTCCTTTTTGCCAATCAAAAACTCCAACCCCTATTAAGATGGCGGCAAATGAGGCAATGATTGGTTGCATATAATTATACATACTCACTACTGTTGGACGCAATATTTTTTGAGCACTCATGATGCATATGTATGCAATAAAACTTCCGCCTAATACAATGAATATTACTTGCCAATAAGCTGATGTTGGTATCAAAGTCCAATTAATATTTAGTATTTGATTTGATGATAGCGGGAGATACACGAGAGCACCTACCAAAAACATCCATTTGTTAATTGTGATAGCCGAATATTTTTGAGTTAGACTTTTGAAAACCGTCAAATAAAAGGCAAAGCTAAACTGAGCTGTCAAACATAATAAATCACCGATAATATTTCCATTTCCTAAACCTCCACTTTGACTGCCTAGTATTAAAATCAAAGCACCAGTTGCACCCATGATTATACCCAGTATTTTTTTTCCGCTGATAGGTTCTTTAAGCCACATCGCTGCTACAATCATTGTGATAATGGGAAGTGTGGTCGTTACAATAGATGCATTTATTGGAGACGTGTAAGATAGTCCGAAAATGAATGTTCCCTGATTAAAGATCAGAGCAAAAAAAGCCGCACAAAAAATTTTAATTCTGTCTTTCGATTCAATTTTCTCTTTTTTGACAAAGAAAGATAAAATCCAAAAGGCAATGCAAGCCCCGACAATGCGGAAGGTTGTAATGGATAAAGGTGTAAATACTTGTAGAGCTGATTTTCCAATAGGTGACATTAATCCCCACATAACGTTTGCGATTAATGCATATATATGTCCTTTAATGTTTTTATCTCCCATTATATATTTATATCTTGAAAAGGTAGGCAAAGGTAACTATTTTATGATATGAATTGTTATATTTGCGATAACATCAACCTTTTGTTACATTATGGAGAAGTCAGCTAATTATATTCGAAGAATTGAGATATCTAACCTGTGGAGCCGCTTTAATATTATATGGGATTTGTGTCCTGACGTTAATATTCTGTCAGGAATCAATGGAGTAGGAAAATCTACTATCTTAAATCGTTCGGTCAGTTATCTTGAAGATTTGTCATTGTCGGGAGGACAAATTAAAAACGGTATGCGTGATGGTGTATGCTTGTTTTTTGATGACCCTGAAGCTACCTATATACCCTATGATGTAATACGCAGTTATGACAGACCTTTAGTGATGGGCGATTTCACGGCACGTATGGCTGATAAGAATGTAAAATCGGAATTGGATTGGCAGATTTATTTATTACAGCGACGTTATCTCGATTTTCAAGTAAATATTGGTAATAAAATGATCGAATTATTGGCAAGCAATAATGAATCATCACGTATAGAAGCCACTCAAATATCTAAATATAAGACGCTTTTTCAAGATATGATTGATGAATTATTCAGTTATACAAATAAGCATATCGACCGTAAGCGTAACGATATAGCATTTTTCCAAGACGATGAATTACTCTTACCGCATCAACTATCTTCGGGAGAAAAACAGATGCTTGTGATACTATTAACAGCTTTAGTGCAAGATCATCAACACTATGTACTATTTATGGATGAGCCCGAGGCATCGCTACATATTGAATGGCAACAAAAATTAATAGGCATGATCATAAAATTAAATCCTAATGTTCAAATTATATTAACGACCCATTCGCCTGCTGTTATAATGGATGGATGGCTCGACAAAGTAACTGAAGTAAGTGAAATAGCGACTCCTATTACACACAAAACAGTATAATAGATTGATTAAAAATAAGGAATTATGGCTACTTCATTACGTGATAATCTTTCGTCCAATTATTTTAATGCCGCCCAAAGACTATACCCAGCACAAGCACGAAGAAGAATCATAGCTTATGTTGAAAGTTATGATGATATAGCCTTTTGGCGTTCTATTTTCGAAGAATTTGAGGATGAACGACAGTATTTTCAAGTAATGCTACCCTCATCAACTTCTTTATCGAAAGGTAAAAAGATGGTACTAATGAATACATTAAATACCAATGAACTTGGACATAGCTTGATTGCATGTGTCGATAGCGATTATGATTTTTTGCTACAAGGTGTAACTGCTACTTCCCGAAAAATCAATCGAAATAAATTTATATTTCAAACTTATGCTTATGCCATTGAGAATCATCAATGTTTTGCAGATAGTTTGCATCAAGTATGTGTACAAGCTACATTAAACGATAGAATCATAGTCGATTTTAGGAATGTAATGGAAGCCTATTCCGAAATTATATATCCTTTGTTTTTGTGGAATATATGGTTTTATCGTCAACATGATACGCATACTTTTCCGATGGGTGAGTTTAATAATATCACCCGTTTACGCAATGTTAATATTAACCATTTGGAATCGTCACTTTCAGCAATGAAGAAGGGCGTGCAGTTGAGGGTTGAAAAACTCGAGAAACAATATCCTGAGTATTTGGATGGCATTAAATTATTAGGCCTCGAGCTCGAAAAACTCGGTTTAATCCCTACTACTACCTATTTATATATTCAAGGACATCACTTAATGGATAACGTAGTAATGAAATTATTGATTCCTGTATGCACCATTTTAAGACGCGAACGTGAAGACGAAATTAAACGATTGGCAGAGCACGAAGAACAATATCGAAATGAATTAACTAGTTATCAAAATAGCCAATCGAATGTTGAAGTGATGTTGCGTAAAAATAATGCCTATCGTTCGTTATATTTACATCGATGGTTGCGCGAAGACATCCGTGATTTTATAGAAGACAACCAAGTATAGTAATACTTTTAATTCCATTGGTTCTTAGTGAAACTAATTATAACATGTATAGAGACATCATGTTTACATTTGAAAAAAGTAATGAAATTGTAACTAAGCCCTCATCTGAACTATTTTCCCAATTTGTAAGTTTTTCAACATATACAGTGTTATTTTCATCAGTAAATTATCTTATTTTTGCTGTTAAATAGTTATATGCATTTTAATTAAATATATTATAAATCTATGATTAACTCTGTTTATAAAGCTTCCGACAGTCGATACGAAAGTATTATGAAATATAGAAGATGTGGTAGTAGTGGTATATTATTGCCCGAAATATCACTTGGCCTTTGGCATAACTTTGGAGATGTAGATACATTGTCTAATAGCTTTTCGATGGCTCATTATGCTTTCGATCAGGGTATTACCCATTTTGATTTAGCCAATAATTATGGGCCATCATTTGGATCTGCCGAAGAGACTTTTGGTACCATTATGAAAAAATCTTTTGCGCCATATAGGGATGAACTGTTTATTTCTACCAAAGCAGGACATGATATGTGGAATGGACCATATGGAACATGGGGATCTCGCAAACATCTTATCGCCAGCTTAAATCAAAGTTTAAAAAGGATGAACATTGAATATGTAGATATTTTCTATTCGCACCGTTTTGATCCTAACACACCTTTAGAGGAAACTTTACAAACTCTTGTTGATATTGTAAAGCAAGGAAAGGCATTATACATTGGTATTTCTAAATATCCAACTGAAGCTGCTAAATTTGCATACAATTATCTATCTGAGCGCGATGTCCCATGTCTTTTGTATCAAGGTAGATACAATATTTTTGACCGAGATCTGGAAGAAAGAAATATCATAAAGCAGGCATACGACAATGGGAGCGGATTTATAGCCTTTTCTCCTTTGGCACAAGGCTTGCTTACCGATAGATATCTTAATGGTATTCCAGCGGACTCACGCATTTCGAGAGGTGGATTTTTAAAGAAAGAAACGTTGACCGATGATGTTTTACTGAAAATTCAAAATTTAAATAAGATTGCACACGATAGAGGGCAAACATTAGCAGAAATGGCACTGGCATGGATATTGAAAGATAAATATGTTAGTTCGGTTATTATAGGAGCAAGTTCTGTAAGGCAATTATCAGACAATATAAATGCACTTCACAACACTCAATTTTCGAAAGAGGAATTAGAGAAAATCAACTGTATATGTTTAGGATAACTCACTAATGATAAGCTGCAAAACTGTTAGTTTTGCAAGTATGATTCATGTGGTTTCGCAACTGTGAACGTGCGGTTTCACAAGTGTGATTGTATGGTTTCACAAGTGTGAACGTGAGGTTTCACAAATTCGATTGTAGTGAATGAATCTTTTTAAATAAAAAACATATCGCCCCATTTTTAAATGCTCTCTGCGAACATAAAAACAAGGCGATGATGTAAATTAAAAGAAGAGAAATTTATTAATATACTGTGTTTTGTGGATCGAAATTAGTCCAACCTTCTAACCAATTGTCGGTTGTACCACCAAAAGCACCGATATAGTCAACTGTTTTAATGTATGAGCTGTTTAAACCGTTGAAGTCTGCATTGCCTAATAACGGACTGCCTGCTGCTGGGCAATATACTTGTCCAATACCTTTAGGGTCAGTCAAATTAAGATCTGCCTCGTTCAAATTGAAGCGACAACCCTTTTGCGTCTTCAAGAATGAAGTTGAAAATGATTCTTGAGTAGTGTCGTAAGTAATTGTTTTTTTGCCATCTACCAATGACCATGTACCTAAGTGATCTTCGTACTTTTTATTAAAATCAGAACCTGTAACAGTCATTCCGGCAAAATATACGTTTTGTAATTTGATATTTCCGGCTGTAGCCCATTCGCGACAATTGCCTTTTTCGCCATCAATGATCAACCCGATTGGCCAACCTAATGCTACCGAATTGTAGCAGTTTAAACGGCTGCTGCGACGAATGTGCATAGCTGCTTGAAACTTACCAAGTGCGGCCTCGTTTTCGGGTTTCATATTGCCAGCATTGATGTAATCTGAATTGTTTTGAAAACCAGCATCTATGTTTTTTTGTGTCATTGGACCAACAAATGTTACATTGCTGAATATTGCTGAAGTATAGGGTTCAATAGAGCTACCATCTGCATTATTATCCGATTCGAAACCGTTTGATTGAGAAGTGTCGGCAATACGTGGATCGCGAATTGAAAGACAGTATTGTACGTGTCCGTCATATCCATTGTCAGTATCAAACTCATCGTCCCAACCGTTGAATGCTACTAGATATTTTGCATTCATCGAACCGCCGAACCATTCAAAAGAATCGTCATTACAATAAGATACCATTAGATATTCGGCAATTGTACCGCTACCCACTGATCCAAAAGTAATACCATTGATTTCTTTATCTTTTTGAAATGGAAAGCCTCCAAATTCAACGCGGATATAGCGAAGTATACCTGAGTTATCATCTTTTACATTGCCACCGTGTTTTGTTTTAGGGCCACCTTCAATTTGTTGTCCGTTGGCATTATTATTCGTTCCTTTACCACAAACAATTAATCCACCCCAATCGCCCGGACGACGATTTCCTGCTGGTTGCTCAGATGTCATAACAATAGGCTCATTGGCTGTACCTTCGGCAAAAATTTTACCACCCGGTTCAACAATAAGGGCTGCCATAGTCTCTTTATTTCCTTTAATAACCGTACCCGGCTCAATGGTCAATTCAGCACCCGGACGAACGTATATCCATCCTTTCATCACATAAGTGCCTTTTTTAATGGTCTGTTTCCCAGTAAAACAGAACTCTTGATCGCCATTACCAATTTGAGTACCATTATTGAATAAAATTCCATCACTTGTAGCCAACCCCGAGTATTCGCCGGTATTTGTAGGACGAGTAACTTCCGGATCACCTTCTTCTACGGTAACTTTAGTGTCGTCACTACAAGCTGTCAACATTGACATCATGGCCGCAGTCATAAATAAACCGCTCCATTTCATAAATTTCATTTTCATAAGTTTCATATTTGTCTAATATTTTAGGGAATCCTTATTTTCCCGATTGGTGTGTTATTGTTTTATAGATTTTAAAATGTATATGATAATGATACTTGGTAATTGCGACCGGGCTTATAGCTACGTGTTACCTCTTCATATTCTACTTTTTCTCCAGCATTAAGAATATTGCCGAATTGCTTGAAGTTAACTCGTTGAGCCAATAAGTCGCGTACTCCGGCTTTAAGTTCAAGGTTACCGAATTTTTTGCTAATGGATATATCTATTGCATCACGTGGCATTTCGTATGAGTTGGGGATTTTTGTAGTTTGTTCGCCACTCGATCCTACTGTACGTCCAACACCTATAATGCGTTTGCCTATTCTATTATAAAGTACTGCGATATTCAAATCCCATGCAGGTTGGTTGTAAAAAATACCCGTGTTAATCAAATAGGGTGATTGTCCTTGCATGGCACGATCTTCTTCTTTGCTGTCTTTATCGAAAATGACTTTACTTTTGATAAATGCCCCATTAAACGACCAACTGAAATTGCGTAGACCTATGAAATCGAGTGTTTTGCGAAAGTCAATTTCAATACCGAAATTATTGGCAGCTTTGGCATTTTTATTCGAATAAGTAAGGTCGGTACCACCATTTACGGTGTATGTCCACTCAATTGGAGAGTCGAATCGTTTATAAAATAGTGCTACCGAAAACGACTCACCTCCCGAAGGATACCACTCATAACGCAAATCTAAATTGTGTATATAAGCTGGTTGAAGTGATGGATTTCCTTCTACATTGGCTGCTAAATCAAAATCATAATAAACTGAAGTTGATACTTCTCTAAATTCGGGACGATTGACAGACTTACCATATGATAAACGTAATTGTTGTTTTTCATTTAGTTTATATAATGCATTTGCTGAAGGGAAAATATCATTATATTTATAATACATGCTGCTATGACTCTCTTCATGGTTGCGAGTATTGCGAATCACTTCCATATTTGTATACTCATATCGCAAGCCGGCATAAAGGTTAAACTTATCACTGATAGGTAAGTTGGCTGCTAGGTAGGCAGCACCTACCATGTTGTTGCCTTTATAATCATTGGTTTTGCGTACTTGTTCGTATAAAAATAATTTATTTACGCCATAGTTCTGATCTTGCAATAGCTCATTAGCTATGTCCCATTGTTTAAATCCCGAAGGCATATCATTGCCCCATCCATAACAGAATTGGCGAGTGTTGTAACTTCTTACACGATATTCGGCATAAGCTCCTGCGCGTAATTCGGGTGCAAAGTTGCCCCATTGAAAATTTTGTAAGAAGTTCACATTTATCGATCCTATATTTTCTTCCAGTTTCGTGAATTCTCGTGTGATATCATTTCCGGTTGCCAAAGCTATAATACCCGACTCTTCCGAATCATTCAATAAAATGCGGCGGCGATCGGGTAAGTGGCGATTCGCATATGAATATCCGGCACTCCAATCTAGTTTGCCTTCGGGCAATGTGTATTTACCCGTAAATTGTCCATTGTATGTACTGCGGCTCGAATAGTAATACTCCATACTCTGTTCATCATTGCTTTGCGCATCAAATCCATGACGTTCAGTATATCTATTTTTACCTATTTGATTGAAAATATTTTTAAATTCATATTGATGATTTCTATTCTTTGGTTGGAAGGTCATATTTAGCATAGCCCCTAATCGAACATCATTATTATATTGATTGTCGGTGCTTTTGCGAAGATATACAGAGTGATTATTGTCTACATCATACGATCCGAATAGTGAGTTTTCCATATCGGTATAGCGTTTAAAGGTATTGCTATAGTTGATTGAACCTAAAATACCGAATTGACGTCCACTTTCGAAATCCCAACGTTGAGCAAATGCCATATTAAGGCGTAAATCAGCTATGGGTTTGCGATTTTTAATGACCCAATTATTATTAAATCCATTGTTTAATAAATCAATGCGGTTATTATTCCCCGAATGTGTATTCATGGCACCTTTCATGCCGGCCAAAGGCATTCTGAGTCCATTGTCGAAACCTAAGAAATCGGTTTTACTGCCCGGATTATATAAAAAGTTACGCATATGGGTTTGATCGTTAATACTTGTACCGAGCGAAACCGTAAATGAGTTTTCACTTGGCATCTCTTTCGTATTCAACTGAATGAAACCACCGGTAAAATCGGCTGGTAGCTCAGGCGCAGGGCTTTTTACTATTACCATATTATCGAGTTGCGAACTTGGGATAATATCGAATGAAAATGCTCGTGCATCTGCTTCCGAACTAGGTACAGCTCCTCCATTGATCCATACATTATTATAGCGTTGCGACAAGCCTCTTACCATCACAAACTTTTCGTCAATAATCGAAACTCCAGGAACACGCTTGATAACTTCAGATGCATCGCGGTCTTGTGTTTTGCTAATTTGTTGGGCCGAAACACCGCTTTGTACTAATAAGCTATGTCGTTGAGCTGTCATCATTGACACATCCGTGTTTCGCTTCATTCGTGCTACTACCGCTACTTCTCCCAATGCTTGAGCATCGCTTTCTAACTCAAAGTTTAATACTACAGGTTCGGTTCCGATTTTTATATTTTGTAGTTGTATACCTTTATATCCTACATACTTTACCTCGATGGTATATGTGCCTGAAGGAATATTATTAATTTGATAGTTGCCATCAAAATCGGCTACCGATCCCAATGTGGTGCCGAGCAACTGTACTGTGGCTCCTGTCATAGGATCGCTGTATTGACGATCGATAATAGTTCCGGTGAGTGTACCCGCAATGGCTTTTGGGGCCATAATAACAAGCAATAATAGAATGAGAAACTTTTGTTTAAAGCGGAGATTTTTAATTGGTGTCTGTTCTTTAATCATTGTAAATGTTCTTTCTTTTAATTCACTGCAAAGTTGTATTTATAGCGTTACGTGTGTAATACATCGGTCATACAATCTATTTAAAAAAAAATTACAAAAAAGTTACAAAAAGAGATTTGTTGCTACGTGATGATTGCCTAATGGTAGCCCACGAATGAATCATTCAATATATTTTATAATTATTGCCATGAATAAGCTGGTCGATAAATATTATCTTTGTTGTTAGTATGAATGAACTAGAGATAAAGGAAGCGTATCACATATTATCTGCACTTTGTGATACACCTCTACAAAATACAGTAATGGCTTATAAGGAGATGCGCAACTTATTAGAGCGGATCTATCGTTGCATTGCTTCGACCGAACATCTACAGATGACCGATTTATCGGCTCGTATCAGTTGGATGTCAGTTCGCTTAGATTTATCAGCGCACGAGCAAAATCGTCTTCACTCGTTTCGTCTTACATGCAATGCTCTTCTTAATGGTGGTAATATGGTCGATTCAAAGATTTTGCATCGCGATATTAAAACTCTTGCCTTTTTCATTAAAAGAATCACAGGGGTAGAAATTCCTGATAAGCTTTACCATGCATTGCCTAAAGCAGATTCTACATTTATAACTTCGCCGCGTTCGCGTAAAAAAATAGAGAGAATGCGAGTGTGTTATTTATATAAAGATGAAGAATATCTATATGTGAGGCCTTTTGATGAAATTATCGCTGAACCGCTACGTGTATGTTATCATGTGGAACATGTGAATGATGAATTTTCGGAAACCATTGATGAACTATGGCCACATGCACAACTTAACTTATTGGATGTTTCTATATACGATCAAGATGACATTCTTACGCCTTCATTTATAGTACTTGAACCCGATTACTTAATAGATATCAGTTCATTGGCCGAATGTTTTAAAGAGTATGGTGCACATCCGGCAAATTATGTATTATCTCGGTTGCAACCAATTGATAATACACTTCCTCTTCTTTTAGGAAATATTGCCAACCTTTTTTTGGATGAGTGGATTTATGCAAAAACAAATCCCGACTATAGTGCTTGTATGAAAAAAGCTTTTGCACGTTATCCTATAGAATTGGCTGCATGTGCTGAGTTACATCAAGTAGAGAAAGAACGTGAGTTTTTTAAATCTTGTCAAATGCATTTCGATCATATACGAAAGGTTGTAACTGAGGTTTTCAATGA
The DNA here is from genome assembly GCA_002471195.1 of Bacteroides sp. UBA7333. Lineage (GTDB taxonomy): Bacteria > Bacteroidota > Bacteroidia > Bacteroidales > Bacteroidaceae > Bacteroides. Next base: position 36,047 of record DKPN01000047.1, on the reverse strand, counting down.
ACCCGGTTATGATATTGATAAATCTGATGCTGTGCTCGAACCATCTTATATTTGTGAGCCATTAGGATTGCAAGGTCGACTGGATTATATGCAGCGCGATATGAAATCGTTTATTGAAATGAAATCGGGAAAGGCCGATGAATATGCCCTTCGCGGAAAGATATTACCCAAAGAAAATCATAAAGTACAAATGTTGCTTTATCAAGCTATACTGCAATATTCAATGGGTATGAACCATCAAAAAGTACAAGCTTTCTTGTTGTATACCAAATATCCATTATTATACCCTTCGCGCTCGTCGTGGGCTATGGTGAGAAGGGTTATTAATTTACGGAATCGAATTGTAGCTCAAGAATATGGTATGCAGCTTCGAAACAATACACATTATACAGAGCAGTGTTTAGATGATATTACACCCGATGAACTAAATGTGAAAGATCTTCATGGTGTACTATGGGACAAATACTTGCGCCCTAATATCGCTCGTTTCTCCGACTCGTTACGATCGTTATCGAAACTAGAACGTAACTATTTTTTTGCTTTATACAATTTCATATCCAAAGAACTTTATACTTCAAAGACCGGCGATATAGAATATGAAGGTAAGAGGGGAGCGGCATCCTTATGGTTATCATCTCTGACCGATAAATTGGATTCCGGCGAAATATTATATGATCTTGAGGTGATAGAAAATCACGCTGATGATGAACACAAAGCTCATATAATATTTAAAATTGCTCAACAACTAGAAGAGCAATTGATGTTGCCTAATTTTAGATTGGGTGATGCGGTTGTGCTCTATGAGAGAGAGAATTATAAAGATAATGTAACCAATAAAATGGTTTTTAAAGGTAATATTGAAGCTATCGACTCAGCTACAATAAAAATTCGTTTGCGCGCTACTCAACATAATATAGCAGTATTGCCCAATGATAAACTTTATGCAGTCGAACACGACTTCATGGATACATCTTTTCGGTCAATGTTTTTGTCTCTATCGGTATTTATGAATGCCAATCAAGATAGACGCGATTTATTGTTAGCACAAAGAGTTCCTTTATATGATGAAAATGTATTGAAAACCATACATACTGCTAATAATGATTTTGAACGTATAGCCATCAAAGCGGAAGCAGCAAAAGACTGTTTCTTATTGGTCGGACCTCCCGGCACCGGGAAAACATCGATGGCATTAAAATTGATGGTTGAACGTTTTTATAAAAATGAACATGCTAATATCTTATTGCTATCTTATACAAATAGGGCTGTGGATGAAATTTGTAAATCGTTGTCGCGTATCGAACCCGAAGTCGATTATATTAGAGTAGGGAGCGAATTATCGTGTGATCCACAATACCGAGGACATTTATTAGAAAACCGTTTGGCACAATGTAACAGACGCTCTGATGTAAAGCAGTGTATTGATCGATGTCGTATTATTGTTGGTACGGTGGCTACTTTGTCAGGTCGTCCCGAGCTATTCAAGTTGAAGCATTTTAGTGTTGCTATTATCGACGAGTCTTCGCAAATACTTGAACCGCAACTTTTAGGTATACTATGTGCCAAAAATCCTCAGGGACAAAATGCAATTGATAAATTCATTATGATAGGCGATCATAAACAGCTGCCGGCAGTGGTGCTGCAAAGCGAACAACAATCTGAAATATGTGATGAGGCTTTACTGAACATCGGTTTATCAAATTTGCGCAATTCTCTTTTTGAACGATTGTATAATCATTTACGAATACAACATCCATTGCAGTTTGATGCGGTTTGTGATATATTATGTAAGCAAGGACGTATGCATCCGATAGTGGCTGAATTTCCTAATTTGGCTTTTTATGGAGGTTTATTACAACCTGTAGGCTTAGATCATCAAAAAGAGGAAGATGATGGTAAGAGAATTGGGTTTTATAAATCATCTCCCGAACCGCTAGGTGGCAATATGAAAATAAATCATAGCGAGGCTAAAATTGTAGCTAATTTGGCTAAACAGGTTTTTGAAAGAGAAATGGCATTGGGAACTTTCGATGTAACTGGAAGTTTGGGGATTATTACACCATATCGGAGCCAGATAGTACTGATAAAACATGAAATCGAGCAGTTGGGCATTCCTCAATTAAATAACATTATAATTGATACTGTTGAGCGTTTTCAAGGTAGTGAACGCGATACGATAATTTATTCGTTTTGCATTAACACTTCGTACCAAACAAGACTGTTATCAAATATTGCAATCGAAGATGGGATTCAAATAGATAGAAAATTAAATGTGGCTCTAACTCGTGCACGAAAACAAATGCTAATAACAGGAGTTGTGGATATGTTAATTTTGAATCCAATTTACAAACATTTAATAAAATGGCTAAATGATAATAATTTTGTTTACTAATGTTTGGACCTATTAGTGTTTATTCTTAATTATATTGATTTTGTTAACAGTTATATTGGTATAAACTATGTATATTTGCATACGTTTTTTTCATAGAGATTTAGATTTAAGGTTAGAGAAATTGTGGAAGTCGTGAGACTTCCCTTTTTTTTCACCCTTTATGCATTCATTTAATATTGTTTTAGTGAATGCTTAAAAAGCCCATTCGTGAGAAAGGGCTTTTTTATTATATGATCTATATCGAAACTGGAAATGACTTTTTTATAGTCAGATTTTTCTTTTTTGGATAATTCTTACTAACATTATTTTTCATTGTTCGAGGTGTCGTTAAGCTGATCTTTCGCTTTATTTATCTCTTCCTTAGCTTCGTTTACACCATCTTTAAAACTTTTTGCGCCTTTGCCAAGTCCTTTCATTAATTCAGGTATTTTTTTTCCACCAAATAAAAGAAGTATAACTAAGGCAATAATGATCCATTCTGATCCGCTGGGTAAAAAACTTAATAATAATGTGTCCATAATCAAAAGTATATGAGTTTGGTTTTAGTCTGTATCTAAAGATTCTATTTTTTAATAATAAATAAATTCAAGAATATATTACGTCGAATCAGTCTTGATAGTATACACGTTTTACCCGACCTGATATACCTGTAAGAATTTCATAAGGAATTGTTTCTAATGTATCCGATAGATGTGTAATAGGCAATTCATCTCCAAAAATGATGACTTGATCTCCCTCCTGACAATCTATATGAGTTACATCGATCATACATACATCCATACATATATTCCCAACAAAAGGTGCTTTTCGACCATTGACCATGCAATATGATTTACCGCAACCCAGATGTCTGTTTAATCCATCGGCATATCCGATCGGAATAGCTGCAATACGCGAATTCTTTTCCAAATGACCTTTTCTACTATATCCTATCGTATCGTTTTTATCGACATCACGAATTTGTAAAATCGTTGTTTTTAGGGTACTAACATTATGGATAATATGATTGTTTATCGGATTGATTCCATATAGTCCGATACCCAGTCTTACCATATCGTAATGTGCATTTGGAAAACGTTCAATCCCTGCTGTATTACAGATGTGTCGTAATATTTTATATGAATATGCATCTTGTAATAATTGAGCAGAGCGTTCAAATAGATTTATTTGTTGCAAAGAAAAAGTATCAAAATCGGGCGAATCGCTACCTACGAAGTGAGAAAATACCGAACGTGGTATAATCGCATTTTGTTCCTTAAGTCGTTCTATCAATCTAGGCATATCATCTTCTGCAAATCCCAAACGATGCATGCCTGTATCTATTTTTATATGAACAGGGAAGTTTGCCACACCCTCTTTTTCGGCAGCTTTAATCAAGGCATCTAATAGGTGAAAGTTATAAACCTCAGGTTCGAGCTTATAATCAAACATTGTTTTGAAAGCCGATAACTCCGGATTCATTATAATGATGGAAGATGTTATTCCGGCATTCCTAAGTTCTTTGCCTTCATCGGCCACCGCCACAGCTAAATAATCGACTCTATGTTCTTGTAAGGTTTTAGCAACTTCATAAGAACCTGCACCATAAGCAAATGCTTTTACCATACATATAATTTTTGTATTTGGCTCCAGCATCGATCTATAGTGATTCAAATTTTCGACAACAGCATTTAGGTTTACTTCAAGTATCGTTTCATGTACCTTTAAAGCTAGGGCTTCTGATACTTTATCAAAATTGAATGGTCTGGCTCCCTTTATTAAAATAACCTCGTTTTGTAATGCTGCAAACGTTTCTGAGGCCAATAATTCATCCGTAGTACGAAAAAAATACTTTTCAATGCTAAAACGCGATGCCATTGAGCTAATAGATGACCCCACTCCAATTATTTTATTTATGCCTTTATTTAAAGTCAATTGCGCCACTTTTTTATATAGAGCAGCAGGTGTTTGTCCTGTTTCTAATATATCTGAAAGAATTAAAGTTCGTTTTAAATCTTTATTTTCAGTACGTCGAACAAGGAAGTCTAAAGCAATGTCGAGAGAAGCTAAATCACTATTATAACTATCATTTATCAAAATACAGTTATTTTTACCTTCTTTTACTTCAAGACGCATAGCTACAGGTTCGAGTATTGCCATTCGTTTTGAAATATCTTCCGGCGAAATCATTAAGTATAAACATGCTGCCAAACAATGTAAGGCATTTTCAATAGAAGCATCATCTATGAATGGAATCGTAAATTGATTATCCATCTCAAGATAGCGATAGGATATAAGGGTGAAATCTTCTTTTTTTTGAATATTGCTAATGTATAATGGCCGTTCTGCATCTTTCCGACTCCATGCAATTTCACGGCTGGTAAGCATTGACTGGCCTACACATGTGTTAATCATTTCATTGTCGGCATTGTATATTATGACATCACACTTTTTGAATAATGTTAGTTTTTCCATACATTTCTCTTGAAGTGTGCCAAAGTTTTCTTGATGGGCACCTCCAATATTTGTAAGGATACCAATAGTGGGTTTGATTATGTTTTGTAGAATATCCATTTCTGATGGTTCAGAAATGCCGGCCTCTATAATGGCTAACTCGGTGTTTTTATTAATTTGCCAAATCGATAAGGGAACACCTATTTGTGAGTTGTATGATCGGGGCGATCTTGCAATATTATAATCTTTACATAATAGCTGATTTAACCACTCCTTTACTATCGTTTTACCATTGCTTCCGGTAATCCCGATGACTGGTATATGGAAATGGTTGCGATGCTTCTCTGCCAATTTTTGAAGTGCTTTAAGCGGATTCGCAACAATAAGCCAATTACAATCAGTAATGTTGAATTCCGATAATATGGATTGATAGCGTTCGTATAGTATCGAGTCATTTTCAAACTCTTTTGATTCTATCCATTTGTAGTCATCTTTGCTAACAACAAAATTACGAACTCCCTTAACATAGAGCTCAGGAATATATCGAACGCCTTTATTACGTTTACTAGTTAATGCAAAAAATAAAGTTGATTCAGGAAAATTTAGTGAGCGACTGTCTGTTAATAACCAGTCGATAGAGATATCAAGTTTTCCTATTAATTGGGCTCCAATTTGTTTGCCAATCTCATTGATAGAATATGACATAATCAATTATTGTTTACAGCTTTTGTTTTTATTTAAACTTCACAATAACCCTTCAATACCAATTTGAGGTATATCAAAATTAAACTCTAAGTTCGGATATTTTTTTTTAAGTAGTTCTATTTTTAACACAGTTTGGCTTAAAAAAAGTTGATGGTCTTTTGAGTTTGGATGAAATGGTTTGTGTTGCAATAATTTATTAATTTTTGAACACTCGTCTATTATACTTTTTGTTTTCGAACTGAATACTGCAGATGCAAAGCGATGCCATATATATTCAATGGCTAAACTATTGGGATGAATGAAGTCATCCTTATAAAACCGGTAATCGCGAAGTTCATCGAGCATAATCTCGTAAGATGGAAAATAAAATGCAACATCGGGAAACTCATGACATAACTCATCAATAGCCAACAATAGGGTTGCTTTACTTAATTGGTTTTCGTGCATTCCATCTCTTGCATGTCTAATAGGACTCACCGTAAATAATATTTTAATATTGGGCGATATGTTCTTTAATCGTTTTATTAATGGTTTATATATTTCTGTTATTACATGGCTCGATAGTTTTTTACGATCAAAAAAACGCTCAGGCTGTTTGTGGCAGTTTGAAATAATTTTATCTGTGTTTTTGCGATAATATACGTATGCGGTACCAAACGTTATAATGATATAGCAATTACTATGCTGAATGTTTAGATGGGCATTGCTTATGCGATTGTTGATATTTCCTAAACAGGATTTGGCATTATTATTCGAAAAAGATCCGTGGTGCATATCGCTATGCCACAAATTGTTATATTCGAAAATGTCATTGTGAGTATATATTTTCTTAAGAATAATATCATTCAAAGATTGCGATATTGACAATGGGTTATATAATATACCAAATGGGTTTATATCAACATCAAATTGATTTTGCTTTAATTGTGTTCCAATGTTTTCTGCAAAACATGATCCTAAAATAAGTAATTTCTTATCATGACTGATATCCGGGATATTTTTAGGCGTTTCAACTATAGTGATAAGCTGCATACAAATGGTTTTAGATAATATTCAATTCAAAATTACTAAAAACATAGGATATACGGATATAACATTCAAACTTTTAAAATGCTCTCTTGTTAGTAATAGTATATAGTTATATTAATAAATAAATATTATCGTATGGAAGATGAAAAAAAAATGGTGACTATTACTGTAGTTCATAATGGTCCTTATATTGTCGACGGTGAGTTTAAGTTGATAGATAAAGATGGAACAGAGAAAATCTTAACAGGTAAAAATGCATTATGTCGTTGTGGCCACTCTCATCATAAACCGTTTTGTGATGGTACACATTTGGCTATTCATTTTGATGATACTGCTGATAAATAAATAATGGCTATGCCTCGAATCAAAAAAGCGAATAAAATATTTTATTCGCTTTTTTGTTTTGAAGAGTAATGTGTTTAAAAAATATAAAACAATGTGGTTAAATGTATTATAAAATGATTTTTATTAAAAATAGTTCGTTCTTTATACTCTGTTACATTATTTAATAATTTATGAATTTTATGAAACACGTGAAAACATTTTTATTTTTATCTATTCTTTTTCTAAATGGTCTTTTTCTAAATGCAGCTTCAAATGCAAATGATGTGGTTATACCTAGGCCAAGTCAAGTTACCATTACAGGTGATACCTATATTCTCAAATCACCTATTACAATAAATCAAAAACATGCTGATAGAGTTGAGAAATATTTTATTGATCAAGTTAACAAAGACTTTAATTTGTCGGTAGTTTCAAAAAAGAAAAATACGGATATCAAAATAGAAGTAAATAAAGGATTAGGCCTTTCGGTTGAGGCTTATTTATTGAACATAACTACAAAGGGTATTGAAATTGTAGCATCTACTGAAACAGGTGCGTTCTATGGTGTACAATCTTTATTGCAATTGATGAAGGCTGATAGAAATGACAATTCATTCGAACTCTTATGTCAAAATATAGAAGATGCACCACGCTTTTCGTGGAGAGCTTACTTATTTGATGAAGCACGTTACTTTAAGGGAGAAGCGGAAGTTTATCGGTTACTTGATGCCATGGCTGAATTGAAAATGAATGTGCTTCATTGGCACTTAACCGACGATGCAGGCTGGCGCGTAGAGATCAAACAGTATCCTCTTTTAACTCAAGTGGGAGGTAAACGAAAAGATACACAAAAAGGTGGTTGGAAGAGTGATGATACAATGGGAGAACCACACGAGGGATTTTATACACAAGAGCAAATTAAACGAATATTAGCATACGCGAAAGAGCGTCATATAAAATTGGTTCCCGAAATTGAAATGCCTGGACATGCATCGGCTGCGATTGCTGCTTATCCTTGGTTAGGTACTAAAAATGAAGCAATCGAGGTTCCTGTAAAATTTGGTAAACATTATCATACATTTAATGTCATAAATCCTGATGTACAAGAGTTTTTAGAAAATGTTCTAGCAGAGGTTATTACGTTGTTTGAAACTGATATTGTACATATTGGTGGTGATGAAGTGCGTTTTAATCATTGGGAAGAAGACGATAAAATGGTTCAATATAAAAATGATAAAGGTTTCAATTCGTTTATGGACGTTCAGATAGAATTTACAAATAAAATGTCTCAATATATTGCTTCCAAAAATTGTAGAATGATGGGTTGGAATGAAATATTGGGTACTAATTTGCATGCTGATGATAATATTAAATTTGCAGAAACTACGACACAGGTAGCTTCAAATGTCATTGTTCAATTTTGGAAAGGCAATCTCGATGAGTTAAAAGATGCAGCACAAAAAGGCTATCAATTGGTAAACTCATTTCATACGCTAACTTATCTCGATTATGGCAACAAAAATATTAATTTACAAAAAGCTTATGGATTTGATCCAATACCCGAAGGATTGCCAAAAGAATTTGAAAAAAATATCATTGGATCGGGATGTCAAATGTGGTGTGAATGGGCTCCTACTATTCAAGATGTGCATACACAGACATTTCCTAAAATTGCAGCTTATGCTGAAATTGGATGGACACAATTAGAAAATAAAGACTTTGATAGTTTTATTGGAAGATTAAAACCATTGTCAAAAGAGTGGGCTAATAGAGGTATTGAGTTATATCAATTTGACGAGCTGCAGTAGTATGAAATCATTAAAAAGTTGCCTTTAGTAGGTAACTTTTTAAATTTCATTTTTTGATTAATTGAACAAGATATTTATTGTTTTTTCAGAATATGTTAACCTTGATAAATTATGTTTTTATATAAAGTAATAACAATCTCAATCTTAATACTATTTTCTAGATCTAATTTGGTTCATTCGCAAATCAAAGAAGCACAGGATGTTATTCGTAGTTTTGCTCCTAATGCAAAGGTGAAGTTGAAAATCATTGATAAAGAAAATGGTTGTGATGTTTTCGAAACCAAAGCTACCAAAGGAGTTATTACAATAAATGGTAGTAGCGCTACTGCTATGTGCAGAGGTTTTTATGATTTTATTAAGAGTGGTAATTATGGCATTAATAGTTGGTCGGGTAATAGAATTCAGTTGCCTAATAAAATACCCGATACTCCCTATAGAAAAGTGGTGTCTCCTGTAGAACATCATTTTTATTTAAATGTGGTAACTTATGGATATACTATGCCATATTGGGACTGGGAACGATGGAGTAAAGAAATTGATTACATGGCATTGCATGGTATTGATATGCCATTAGCGCTTGTTGCCAATGAAGCGATATTGGCTCGGGTTTGGAAGAAATTAGGTTTGAGTGATGAGCAAATAAATTGTTTTTTTACGGCACCAGCTCATTTACCATGGTTACGAATGGGTAACTTGAGTAAGCTTGATGGCCCTTTGCCCGATTCTTGGCATCACGATCAAATAGCTTTGCAACATAAGATTCTTAAAAAGATGCGTGGTTTAGAAATGAAACCTATTTGCCCGGCTTTTGCAGGTTTTGTACCGAAAGAAACAAAGGATATTTTCCCAGATGCTGAAATTGTAGAAACACATTGGGCGGGAGCATTTAATAGTTATATGCTGATGCCAAAAAGTAAACTCTTCGATATCATGGGGACAATGTTTATAAAAGAGTGGGAAAGTGAATTCGGAACGAATAATTATTACCTTGCTGATAGTTTCAATGAAATGGAGATTCCATTTCCTGAAATAGGAACCAATGAACGTTATGAACTTTTAGCCGATTATGGAGAAGTGTTGTATAATTCAATACGAAATGCAAACCCTAATGCCGTATGGGTAATGCAGGGTTGGATGTTTGGATATCAACGCAATATTTGGGAACCCCGCTCATTGGCTGCCTTATGTTCGCGTGTACCAGACAATAAGATGTTGCTTCTGGATGAAGCTGTAGATTATAATAAACACTTTTGGCACAACGGCTATAATTGGGATTTTTATGGCGGTTTTTTTAATAAACCTTGGATATATGCATCTATTCCAAATATGGGAGGAAAAACTGGATTAACGGGTGTTCTTGAATTCTATGCTAATGGACATATTGCTGCTTTGAATTCTGCTAATAAAGGAAATTTAGTTGGATTCGGTATGGCTCCAGAGGGTATAGAGAATAATGAAGTTATTTATGAACTTATAACTGATGCTGCTTGGCGAAGTGATTCTGTTGACTTAAAACAGTGGTTACACAACTATACCATTCAACGTTACGGTGAGTGTACTCCCGAGTTAGACTCTGCATGGTATTATCTTACTCAATCGGTATATGGCACATTTACAGATCATCCTCGATACAATTGGCAATCTCGTCCGGGCACAATGAGTAAAGGCACCATCAATACTTCACCTGAGCTATATAAGGCTATTGAATTGTTTTCTGAAAAACCATTGAAGAATAACTTATTATATCAAGCCGATTTGATCGAATTAACGGCCGCTTATGTAGGAGCAAAACTTGAACTATTGATTGCTGCTATAGAAAATGCTTATGTAGTGAATGATTTATCCAAAGCTAAAGAGCTTGAAGAATTATTTTTTGATTTATTGCTTAGTATAGATAAGTTGCTCGAATCACATCCTATTCATAAAATGTCAAATTGGATTGAATTAGCTCGAAATAATGGTTCAACCCCAGAAATGTCAGATTATTATGAAAAAAATGCCAGAAGATTAATTACAATTTGGGGACCTCCTATTGATGATTATTCTGCGCGTCTTTGGGCCGGATTAATACGAGATTATTATGCAATTCGTTGGAAGCTATATTTTGAGAATAAACGTAAATCGAGCTCTGATAAATATAACGATATAGCTGAATGGGAACGAAATTGGGTAGAAAATCAGACGGGACTTTCAGTTTGTAAGCCATATGAGAATCCAATAGAAGCGGCTGAATCATTAATTGCTACAGCAAAAAAAATCACAGTCAATATTATGCCTAATATTCTAGGCAATTGGAACCGTTGTACGGCAGATAAAGAATTGGTGTATAATATTCCTATTACGCAACTAAGAAAAATAAGGGGTGTTAGATTTAATCTATTAAAAGGTAATGATCGCATTAAAATTCTAAATGCCAACATTGAGATGGATGGTTCTGTTTTTCCTCAAATTATTGATGAAGTCAATCAAATTGTGAATTTTTCAATACCCGAAAATGCAACAGGAAACAATTCATGTAATCTTATCATAAATGCAGAATGCATGAATGGTTCTGGTAATATAGAAATGTTGTACGTAGGAGAGTAGTGTTGAACACTCTGTTTATAACTCTACTTTACAATAAAGTGTAGCAATGAGATGCGATGAGAGGTGTGTGGCGATTTTAATAACCAGAGGAGACACGATTTCGGTAAATCCTCTGGCTATTTAATTTTTTAGGCTGTAGCATCAATTAAAACCTTACGTTTGTCATATTGAAAAATAGCCATGACGCATATAAATGTAAGTGTTTCAGAAACTGGTACTGCAAGCCATACTCCATTTTTTCCTAATAAGTGAGGTACTATTATAAAGCAAAGAATCATAAATATGAATCCTCGTAGCACAGTAATAATAGTGGCATATCGAATACGTTCTATACTTTGGAAATATCCAATCGTTATAATGTTAACGGCAAATGGAATAAATGCGAGTGCAAAAAGCGGGAAACCTTCTACAGCTATGGCATGTGCCGGTGCATCCGAACTAATAAACATGGATACGATATATGAGTCGAGACCTATTGTTAGAGTAATAAGTGATAGCCCACAGATAATTGATGTTTGAAAAGCTATTCGCAATGTTTGTGAAACACGATTGAGTTGATTTGCTCCATAATTAAAACTAATAATGGGTTGAGCCGATTGCGATATAGAGTTATAAAGCATAAAAATAATAGGAAAGAAATAGCATGCAATGCTAAAGGCTGCAACACCATCCTCACCCATTTCACGCATAAATACGAAATTTCCACATAAGAGCATTGTTGCAATAGCCAATTCGCATAAAAAAGAAGAAAATCCTAATTGACACATATATTTAATGTTTTGTAGTGTCAATGCAATGCCTTTTAGTGTGAGCTTGATTTTTATAAAATGAAGTATGTTTTTGCTGTTAAATAAATAAACCATCATCATTGAAACGCCCACTAATGTACCAATGCCTGTTGCGAAAGCAGCACCAAACATGCCCCATTTAAATTCGAATATGAACAGATAATCGAATAAAATATTGATAAGTGCAGCAACTATAGAACAAATCATAGCATAGCGAGGCGAACCGCTCAACCTGACAAAGAACCCGGCCGAACAGATCAATGCATTGGTGGTTAAAAAGGGGACAAAGCCATATAAATAATCTTTGCAGAGCGTTAATAATTTATCAGAGCATCCAAATATATACAATACCTGATCGGGGAATAGTAAAACCAGCGCAGTACAAATGATCATGATTAATGATGAAACACCAAGGGCATGAGTCATATTGACTTTCGCCATTTTTCTTTTTTCTCTTGATAGATTAATAGACGATACGATAGATCCTCCCATACCGAACATCAATCCAATACCAGTTGACAATAAAAATAATGGTGCTACAATATTAATGGCTGCCAATGCGTCACTTCCTAATCCGTGTCCTACAAATATCCCATCACTGATAATAAATACGGCATTAAAAAGCATACCGAATAAAGTAGGATAAAGCATTTTACGAAATAATTTAGAAATATTTTCTTTACCAAAATCAATATTATCTTTTAACTCTTTCATTGAATCTTTGTTTATTTTAAATAGGCTGCAAAATTACAGCTTTCGTAGGTGTGCAATAATTATCATTTGGTAATTAATGTGCAATTTATTGATTGTTATATTGCGATAATAATTAATATCTTTGTTTTATGATATCGTATAAAGAGAAACTGTGTAAAGAGTATGCTTTAACTTTAAAACAACTAGAGTTACTGTTGTCAGTAATGGAACATCGCTGTTTTAAAAAAGGAGAGTTCGTTGTTCGCGAAGGCGAAAGAAATTCGAATCTATATATATTGTCAGAAGGAGTATGGCGAAATTTTAGAATGAACGAAGGCGAAGAGATGTCTTTGTGGTTTGCATCGATGGGAGAATTTGTTTTTCCTATCTGGGGATACGCATATGATGCTCCTTCAAAAACATCCATCGAAGTGGAGGCCGACAGTAATGTTTATTTTATTTCGAAACAACGAATAGATGAATTATGCTCCACCTCTTTAGATATGGCTAATATCTTTCGAACCATATTTGAACATCATGCTTATTGGATGGAGAATTTTCTTCTGTTTTTTGCTGATAATGTAAGTGCTCAACAACGTTATTTGGCTATAATGCAAAGAAATCCCGAACTTCTTCAACAAGTTTCATTAAAGAAATTAGCATCTTATTTATATGTTACACCTCAATCTTTAAGTCGTATACGTGCGCAACTTAAGAAAAAGAATTTATAAAATGATTCTAATAGTTGTTTTTGGTATACACTATATTGGTGTCTTTTATTTTTAAAGTATAGTTATTATTTTTATTATCGATATAAGCTGTATCTGTAAAAGCAAATGAAACTCCATTTCCAATACTTTCTCCATTTAATAAAATCATATTTTCGGTATTAGTTAACTTCCATGATTTATAAACTAAGGTGGCCATTCTAATCGAAGATGCTTTTCCGCATACTTCAATGTTTACGCCCATCACATTAGTCGTATCAATTGGATCGGGCATTGTCCATTGTCCTATAGCTTCTTCGTAAGTTTTATTTCCTATTATCTTCTCCGCTATTTTGATATTATCCTTTTTATAATAGATCACTTCGATCGGATCTCCAATCAACAGATTTACATCTGCCACATTGGTTGAGTCGACTATTGAAATGAAAAATGTATCTGTTGGATGGGTTTGACAAAATTGCAACTCATGCATAGATGTACCACTGCCAATGGTTCCGTAAATAGTATCTTTTTGATTTCTATTGCTTTGGTGGTTTGATTCATTTTTGTGACTACACGATATTATTATGCCTATACCTATGGTAAGAGCAATGCATGCAAATAATTTTTTCATTGTTTTTTGTTTATGAATGAATATAAATAATATGTTTACATTGTAATTATCTATATATATAACGTTATAAAGCTTATTTCGATTCGTAAATATCTATATCTTTTTTATTTTTTCCTATTTTTGCAATACAAATTGATAATATATCATGGAAAATGAATCCCTATATAACTTGTTGGACTCAATCGACAATCCTGACGATTTGCGCTTAATGAAGCCAGAGCAATTGCCGATGATTTGCGAAGAGTTACGGCAAGCAATCATACAAGAATTATCGACAAATCCTGGTCATTTTGCAGCTAGCTTAGGTGTTGTTGAACTTACTGTGGCTTTGCATTATGTTTTTAATACTCCTTATGATAAAATTGTTTGGGATGTTGGACACCAAGCATATGGGCATAAAATGTTAACCGGTCGACGCGATAATTTTTATACCAACCGTAAATTCAAAGGGATTAAGCCATTTCCATCGCCTGATGAAAGTATATATGATACTTTTACATGCGGACATGCTTCTAATTCTATTTCTGCAGCATTAGGTATGGCTGTAGCTGCTAGAGCCAATAAAGAATACGATAAACATGTTGTAGCCGTGATTGGTGATGGAGCTATGAGTGGCGGACTCGCTTTCGAAGGCTTAAATAATGCGTCTTCAACTCCCAATAATCTTCTTATCATATTGAATGATAATGATATGGCAATTGATAGAAGTGTAGGGGGCATGAAACAATATCTATTCAACCTTACTACCTCTAATCATTATAACCAGGTGAGATTTAATATGGCTCGCTTACTTTTTAAGTTAGGTATATTAAACGAAGATCGTCGCAAAGCTCTGATACGTTTTGGCAATAGTTTGAAATCGATCGTCGCACAGCAGCAAAATATATTCGAAGGGATGAATATTCGTTACTTTGGTCCTGTAGATGGACATGATGTAAAAAATATAGCTCGTATATTGCACGATATAAAAGATTTAGAGGGACCCAAAGTGCTGCATTTGCATACTGTAAAAGGTAAGGGCTTTGCTCCGGCCGAAAAACATCCATCTATCTGGCATGCGCCTGGTCGTTTTGATCCTCTGACAGGAAAGCGCTCTGTGGTCAAAACCGATGGTATACCTCCTTTGTTTCAAGACGTATTTGGGCATACATTGGTTGAGTTGGCTCATAAAAATAGTAAAATAGTAGGTGTTACACCAGCCATGCCAACAGGATGTTCAATGACTTTTTTAATGAACGAAATGCCTGATAGAGCATTCGATGTGGGTATAGCCGAAGGGCATGCAGTAACTTTTTCGGGCGGTTTAGCTAAAGAAGGTATGATTCCTTTTTGTAATATTTATTCGTCTTTCATGCAACGTGCTTATGACAATGTAATACACGATGTTGCTATCCAGCGTTTACCGGTAGTATTTTGTCTTGATCGTGCCGGTTTGGTAGGCGAAGATGGTCCAACTCATCATGGAGTATTCGATTTGTCGTATATGCGATCGATACCCAATATGACAATTGCCTCTCCACTCAATGAACATGAATTGAGGAGATTAATGTATACAGCACAACTACCAGATAAAGGGCCATTTGTGATTCGTTATCCACGTGGTAGAGGTGTGTTGGTTGATTGGGAATGTGAGTTGGAAGAAATTAAGGTCGGTACAGGACAATGTTTGAAAGAAGGGACAGATTTGGCAGTACTATCCTTAGGACCAATAGGTAATGCCGTTAAAAAAGCAATTGAACGTGCCGAAAAAGAGAATCCTAAATTGAATGTAGCTCATTATGATTTACGTTTCTTAAAGCCTTTAGACGAAGAGATGTTACAACATGTTGGCGCTACTTTTAAAAATATTATCACCGTAGAAGATGGAATCTTAGCCGGTGGCATGGGGAGTGCAGTTTTAGAGTTTATGTCTGACAAGAGATACTCTCCATCTATTAATCGTATAGGAATAAATGATCAATTTGTAGAACATGGTGCTATGTCAGAACTACATCAGTTGTGTGGTATCGATGAGCAAGCTATCTATAATGCTATTAAAATAAATAATCAATGAAAATAATCATCGCCGGTGCTGGTAATGTGGGCACGCATTTAGCAAAACTTTTATCTCGTGAAAAACAGGATATTATTTTGATGGATGACGACGAAGAAAAGTTGGCAGCTTTAAGCAATAATTTCGATTTGATGACCGTAGTTGCTTCACCAACTTCAATTTCAGGATTGAAAGAGGCAGGAGTAAAAGAGGCTGATTTATTTATTGCTGTTACCCCAGACGAAAGTCGTAATATGACTGCCTGTATGTTGGCCACAAATTTAGGTGCTCAAAAAACGGTAGCCCGAATAGATAATTATGAATACCTTCTTCCTAAAAATAAAGAATTCTTCAAAAAGATGGGGGTCGATTCATTGATTTACCCAGAGATGTTGGCAGCCAAAGAGATTGTATCATCGATGAAAATGAGTTGGGTACGTCAATGGTGGGAGTTCTGTGGTGGTGCTTTAATTCTTTTGGGTGTCAAAATGCGTGAAAATGCAGAGATACTTGATGTACCTTTATCAAAATTAGGTGGCACAAATATTCCTTATCATGTCGTGGCTATCAAGCGTGATACTCGAACTATTATTCCTCGTGGAGATGATACCATTAAACTAAATGATATCGTATATTTTACTACAACAAAAAAATATATACCCTACATACGTAAAATTGCCGGCAAAGAAGATTATGCGGATGTACGCAATGTTATTATTATGGGAGGTAGCCGTATTGCCGTTCGTACGGCTCAATATGTGCCCGATTATATGCAGGTTAAAATTTTAGAAAATAGTTTGTCGCGTTGTAATCGATTGACCGAACTACTGGATGATAAGGTCATGATTATTAATGGAGATGGTCGTGATATGGACTTGTTGCTAGAGGAAGGTTTGCGTAATACAGAAGCTTTCGTTGCTTTGACGGGCAACTCAGAAACCAACATTTTAGCTTGTTTAGCTGCGAAACGTATGGGAGTTGATAAAACAGTAGCCGAAGTAGAGAATATCGATTATATAGGTATGGCCGAAAGTTTGGATATTGGCACCGTTATTAATAAAAAAATGATTGCTGCCAGTCATATATATCAAATGATGCTCGATGCCGATGTTAGTAATGTAAAATGCTTGACATTTGCTAATGCCGATGTTGCTGAATTTACAGTAAAAGCGGGATCTAAAATAACAAAACAGCAAATAAAAGACTTAGGGCTTCCTAAAGGTGTTACTATCGGAGGTATGATTCGCAATGGAGAGGGTATATTGGTTACCGGCGATACGCTAGTTTTACCAGGCGATCATATCGTAGTATTTAGTATGGGAATGATGATAAAGAAAATAGAGAAATTTTTTAACTGATGATTAATTCAAAAATGATATATCGCATCATTGGCTTCTTGTTATTAATAGAATCTGCAATGTTGCTTTGTTGTTCGGGAGTATCACTGTTTTATGGCGGAGATGATTTATTGAGTTTTCTTTATTCATCGGGATTGTGTATAATAGTGGGTTTTATTTTATTAATGATTGGTCGCAATGCTGAAAGATATCTTGGGCGTCGTGATGGATATATTATTGTAACAACTTCATGGTTGGCTTTCTCTCTATTCGGAATGCTTCCCTTTTATATCAGCGGATATATACCTACCGTAACCAATGCTTTTTTTGAAACGATGTCCGGTTTTACAACGACTGGGGCTTCTATCTTAGATGATATTGAACGATTGCCTCATGGTTTGTTGTTTTGGCGTAGCATGACTCAGTGGATTGGTGGTTTAGGTATTGTCTTTTTTACGATTGCCGTATTGCCAATATTTGGTGTAGGTGGTATTCAGGTATTTGCAGCCGAAGCTAGTGGTATGGCTCACGATAAAGTTCATCCTCGTATTGGTATTACTGCCAAGTGGATTTGGTCTATTTATGCAGGTATGACAGGTATTTTAGTCGTTCTGTTAACTTTGGGAGGTATGGACGTTTTTGATAGCATTTGTCATGCTTTTACCACAACAAGTACCGGCGGATTTTCAACCAAGCAGGATAGTATTGCTTATTATAATTCGCCGTATATCGAATATGTTATTACTATTTTTATGTTCTTGTCAGGTACTAACTTTACGATACTTCTTTTCTTGGCTACCGGTCGTTTTAAAAAGTTCTTTGGCAATGCCGAACTGAAGTGGTACATTGTTTCGATTGTCTTGATAACATTATCAATTGCTGCCGGACTTTATTTTACGACTTCAATGGATGTCGAAGAGTCTTTCCGTAAATCATTGTTTCAGGTTACTTCTTTACATACCTCAACCGGTTTTGCTACTGCCGATTATATGACTTGGCGACCTATATTGTGGGGCATATTGGCTGTTGTTATGTTGATGGGGGCGTGTGCTGGTAGTACTACCGGAGGTATTAAATGTATCCGATTACTTATTTT
This sequence comes from Bacteroides sp. UBA7333, assembly GCA_002471195.1. Lineage (GTDB taxonomy): Bacteria > Bacteroidota > Bacteroidia > Bacteroidales > Bacteroidaceae > Bacteroides. The sequence goes on along the minus strand of DKPN01000047.1, from coordinate 17,483 downwards.
GTCTAAAATATCGCGCAATGAATTTACCCATATTACACATCCCAACGCAGTTTTGCCCGTACGTGTAAATCGCCAAGTTATTTCACCGTCATTGCGTTCTACAATATTAGCTTTCACTTTTCTTTATGCTTTAATTATCATTGTAAGTACGCTCATTATGATGGGTATGAATATGGGGATGGTAGAAGCCTTGGGTTGTGCAATATCCAGTTTGGGTAATATGGGACCGGGACTAGGTACATTTGGTCCTTCTAGTTCATGGAATGCAATACCCGAAGTGTCGAAGTGGTTGACAGCGTTTTTAATGTTGCTAGGACGTTTAGAAATCTTTACAATCATACTACTGTTTATTCCCGACTTTTGGCGGAAAAATTAAAAACTTTTTATTGCTGAATAAAATATACAACTATTTATGTAAATATTATTGTACTAGATTGTGTAAATGTTAATCTATGTATAATATATGCAAAAAAGTTATTATCTCATTGAATATTTATTATTTTTGTGAGAGTTGATAATCTATATATTGTACAAATAATTACATTTAAATGATATAGATGCTATAATTATACCCAAATTTTAATTGGCTTTTCCTGTTGTTAACTTTTTGATAATTAGTAGTTTTTTGAAATATTTTTGGGACCTAATATTTTATATTTATTATGAAAGTAAAGACGATAATACTCTTTGTTGGAATGTTTTTAATTAACATTATTTTGCTAGGATGTAAGCAGTCTGTTCCTAATACTCCAGAAGGTGTAGCTTCGGCTATTGTTGAGTCTTTGGCTAGTGAAAACCGTGAATTATTAAAGAAATATGCTACAAATGAGGTTTTACGTGTGGTAGACACTAATACGTTCAATTCTATTTTTAGGCAGGCCAAAGAATTTGAAAATATGATTATAGAATATTTATATGTCACTGATCAGTCATATGATGGTACAGTAAAAAATGTGAATATTAAGATGAGCAACGTTAACTCTTCTTGTAAGATCTCAATTACTTTGGTCGATCAAAACGGCAAGTGGCATTTCTCTAAAATTCAATATAGATAGTTTTTCTCTATAGCCTTAATTTTTAAAACTTGTCTTTGTATACTCGTTATAGTTTAGAAAAAGTTTTGTAGTATCAATCTAATATGCCATATTTGCTAGTATTGTTTTTAATGATATTATAGAGACTAAGATATGAAATACTTTTCAACGATTATACTATTTGCTATTTTCAGCTTTTGTTTAAACTTCCAATTGTTTTCACAACCCTACGCTAAGTATTATTTTGTAAATATGCCCGATTCGGTTTTGCCTTTGCTTACTGCGGTAAATCGTGCCGATTGTATTGATTTTTTAGAAAGTAATATGCGTGCTCGTGTTGATAATCGTTTCGGTAAATCATCTGAAATGAAGGTGCTTGCTAAAGATTATATTGAAGTAGAGATGTCATCGCAAAGCTCATGGCAAATGAAACTGCTCCCGGTGAATGACTCTACTATGATAATTGCTACTGTTTCGACTGTATGTGCGCCGGTTTGTGATAGCGATGTCAAGTTTTATAATACCAATTGGGAACCATTGATTGTCGATTCGATAATACCTCAAAAACCTTTGTTGAGCAACTTTCTTCAGGATACTGATACATTGTCGGTAGTTGATATTAAAAATCGTTTATTGGCTTTGGATGCACTATTTGTAAGCGCTTCTTTTGCACCCGACACTAATGCATTGATTTACTCATTTAATACTCCCGATTATATAGAAAAAGAGACGGCAGAGAAACTTGCTCCGTATCTCCGCCGTCAATTAAAATATGTTTGGACCGATGGTCGGTTCTTACTTAGTCAAGTTGGATTCGATAAATGATTTCATCTCTGCCTGATGGTTTTCTACACTTTGTAATAACTTAAATTGCGCTTTTGTGCGCACTAGGTTATGTTCGGGGTACTTAATTTTGTAATAAGTATCTCCGTTGATATAGTCGGCCAAAAATCTTACACATTGCATATATGGGAATAATGCCGCTGCATACGGTAAATTCTCAATTTCGATTGGAGTTAGAAAGGTAGCACCTTCGAGATATCCTTTTGTAAATGCTTTGAATATTTCCATATTCAGATTTACATTGTCTAAATTCTCATCATCTTCGGCACCCGTGTTGGCTCCTGTTCTAAGGAAGTCGCCATAATCAGAGAAAATATAGCTAGGCATTACCGTGTCAAGATCGATTACACATAGTACCTTTCCTTCTTGATCGAACATCATATTGTTTACTTTTGTATCACAATGGCAAATGCGTTTAGGAAGCTTTCCTTCACGATGAAGTTGTTCGGCTTTGCACATCTCATCGGCACGTTTTTCTATTTCGTCAATATAATACTTCACTTCGTTTAGGCGTCCAGCTTTGTTTTCAGCCACAGCTTCGCGTAGTTGTTTAAGCCTAAATTCCATGTTATGAAAGTTGGGTATAGTTTCTCCTAGTTCGACTGGGATATCGGCTAATTTAGCTTGAAAATCACCAAATGCCTTGCCTGCGTAATATGAGTACTCCGGATTGACGGTTTCGTGTGTTTGTGCATTCGGAATGAATGTCATCATTCGCCAATAATTGGATCCATCAAACCAATAGGTTTTTCCATCTTCCGATTCGATAAAGTGTAAAACTTTTCGTTCGATGTCTTCTTCTCCTTTTTCTTCTAGCTTTTTGCGAATATGTGCTGTAACGGCTTCGATATTGTGTTGAAGCATATCAACATCTTGAAAAATGGCATGATTGATTTTTTGCAATACGTAGTCGGGGGTATCGTTGTTTTGTGTTGTTATCTTGTAAGTGTCATTTATTAAACCGGCACCTAGTGGTTTAATTTCTTCTATTGTACCTTGTGTTTTGAAATGCGATACAATGTTTATTAGGTTTTCCATGCTCTTTGTATTAAAATTGAATCTTGTTTTAAATATGCAAAAATAGAAAAATAATACATATACGCACATAAAAGAAAAGAGAATCTGAATATTCAGATTCTCTTTTCTTGAGAGCGGAAGACGGGGCTCAAACCCGCGACCCTCAGCTTGGAAGGCTAATGCTCTATCAACTGAGCTACTTCCGCAAATTTTGTGGGCAAAGATGGATTCGAACCACCGAAGTCGAAAGACAACTGAGTTACAGTCAGTCCCATTTGGCCACTCTGGTATTTGCCCTTTTGCTTTTGAGATACTTTGTTTCTCAATTGCGATGCAAAGATACAACTATTTATTTAAACTCCAAATAAAATCGATCATTTTTATTGCAGTAATTGCACTTTCGTCACCTTTATTACCTAAACAGCCACCTGCTCTGTCTTCTGCTTGTTGCATGGTGTTGGTGGTAATTAGTCCGTAAACTACTGGTACATCGCCAATTGCGTTTAAATGTGCAATGCCTTGAGTGGTTCCGGCGCAAACATAATCAAAATGTGGGGTATCACCTTTTACTACACAACCAATAATAATAATTGCATCCACATCGCAATTTTCTATCATTTGATTGGCTCCAAAAATTAATTCAAAACTTCCGGGAACAGTTTTTACAATGATGTTTTCGGTTTTTGCACCATGTTTTTTTAGTGTATTTACTGCACCATCTAATAGTGGGCCGGTAATATTGCTATTCCATTCGGATACTACGATTCCAAAATGCATACCTTCTGCACTTGGCACAGAGTTGAAATCATAATCTGATAAGTTGTGAAATGCTGTTGCCATAATTTTTTATATTTATTCCAACTTTAAATTGGGGTTTACATTATTATAATATATCAGCTCTATAAATTATGGAGTTGATAGTTGTTTATATTCAATGGGTAGTTTGTTGATGTTTATCGAATAAAATGTAAGAGTTTATGCGACGATTATCAACAGTTATTAAAGTTCATAAAAAAAGAGTGAAAAGCCGCTGTTCAAGAAGGAACAGAGCGATTCACTCTCTCTTAAATCTTTCACTTTAGCTATTATTTCTTCAATAGTTCAGCTTGTTCGATATACTTATCAATATTCATTGCTTGATAAGATTGGAAATATTTGTTTTTAATTTGAGTAAATGCTTTGATAGCATCTGCATATTTTCCTTGTTTAACAAATATCTCGCCGGCTTGTTGCAAAAATATTGGGCTAATGGCGTTGCTGTTTGCTTTATCGGCAGCATTCATTAATTTATCGGTTGCTTTATCTAATTGGCCCAATTCAGCGTAACAGTTTCCTGCTGCTCCCATAACCGAAGCCGATATCATTTGATCGTTACCTTTGAAATCGTTTAGATAGGTAAGAGCTTTTTCGAATTCTCCAAGTTTTGCATAAGAAAGCCCTGTATATGCTTTTGCTAAATTAGCAGCTTTGGTTCCACTATATTGATCTGCAATTTCAATAAAACCGATATAACCTACGCTATCGCCGTTGATTGCTTGTACATAGGCATCTTGTGCAAATAGATCTTGACCTCTGAAAAGCGCTTTTTGTGCATTTGCTTCGCGTGGATCAGCATAAAGATGTTTGTGAGCAATGATAGCACCAACAATTACTAAAATTGCGATGAGTGCGATGATTAATTGTTTTTTGTTTTTAATGAAAAATGCTTCCGATTTGCTTACTGCATCTTCAACGTGCACGTTGTTGTGTTTTTGTTCCGCCATTTTATATTATTTTTTTGTTATTATTCATAATTAGATATTTCGATTGGCAAAAATAATTCTTTTATGATGATTCAAGAAATTTCAAACTATCTTTTTTTCTGTTTTCTAATCGTTAAACAGTGAATTCTTAGTAATTTTGTACCTAAACTCCATTTGCCATATGAAATTAAAGCATATATCTGTATTGAATTATAAGAACATAGCGCAAGCCGATTTGTATTTCTCATCGAAACTAAACTGTTTTTTCGGCAAAAACGGGATGGGAAAAACGAATCTATTAGATGCCATCTATTTTCTTTCCTTCTGCAAAAGTTCAATCAATCCTATTGATTCACAGAATATAATGCACAATCAAGATTTCTTTATGATTCAAGGATTTTACGAGGCAGCCGATGGTACGCAAGATGAAATATATTGTGGTTTAAAGCGTCGTAGCAAGAAACAATTCAAGCGTAATAAGAAGGAGTATCAAAGGCTTTCCGATCATATAGGTTTTATTCCTTTGGTCATGGTTTCGCCTGCCGATGCCGATTTAATAGCGGGAGGGAGTGAAGAGCGTCGCAAATTTATGGATGTTGTCATTTCGCAACTCGACAAAGAGTATCTTGATGCTTTAATTCGTTATAATAAAGCATTGGCCCATCGGAATACATTGCTTAAAAGTGAATCGCCTATCGATGATGAATTTTATTTGATTTGGGAAGAGATGATGGCACAAACGGGTGAAATTATTTACAAAAAGCGTGCTGAATTTATCCATGAGTTTATTCCTATTTTTCAGTCGTATTATTCGTATATAAGTTCCGATCAAGAAAAAATAGAGTTGCGATACAATTCGCATGCTGATGATGCTAGTTTGCTCGAGGTGATAAAAAATAATCGTCCTAAAGATAAAATTATGGGTTACTCACTTAAGGGAATTCATAAAGATGATTTGGAGATGCTTCTAGGCGATTTTCCAATTAAAAAGGAGGGCTCGCAAGGACAGAATAAAACATTTTTGGTGGCATTGAAATTGGCACAATTCGAATTTTTGAAACGTACGCGCAACTCGTTGCCTTTGCTGCTTCTTGATGATATATTTGATAAACTGGATGCAACTCGTGTTGAACAGTTAGTTAAACTGGTGGCCGGCGATAGTTTTGGACAAATATTTATAACCGATACCAATCGTGAACATCTTGACCAAATATTATTAAAAGTAGGAAGCGATCATAAAATGTTCGAAGTAATCGATGGTTATATATCAGAAATGAATAGGGGAGAAAGTATATGAAAAAGCGTGATGCCGAACAAATAGGTACTGTTTTAAGACGATTTTTACGTCAAGAATCATTAGAATCGCCTCTCAATGAACAGCGATTGCTTAGTGCATGGCCCGAAGTCATTGGTCAGGGCATGGCAGCTTATACAGGCGAACTTTATATTAAAAATCAAACCTTGTATGTACATCTCACTTCGGCTGCTTTGCGGCAAGAGTTAATGATGGCTCGCGAACTATTGGTGCGCTCACTTAATCAGCGAGTAGGGGCTACAGTGATAACCAATATTGTATTTCGCTGATTTTGTATCGGCTTTCTTCTTTGCCATTTTTAGAATAAACGGTGTCAATAAATGGCCGTTACGATCTTCATGTTTTCCTGTCTTAGGAGAGTCAAGCTTTTGACACAGCCTTTTCATGCTCGTGACAAAGGGGAGTCAGCAAAATGGTATTATTGATATACCACTCTGTCCATTGGGATATCGAATGGCTCGTGTGGAATTTGTGATATGAATTGAAAAGGAAAGCAAACACCAATTTTGGGTGCTTTGATGAGTCGAAGAAGCCGATCGTAATATCCTTTTCCTCTGCCAAGTCTATTTCCTTCTTTGTCGAAGGCAACTCCGGGAATGATGGCTAAATTTATTTTATTAAATTCAGTAAAAAGTGCACCGGTAGGTTCTTCAATACCGTATGCACCTTTCTTTAATTCGTGTGGACCATTGTAATGTCTTAGTTCAAGAATATCATTCACCACTACAGGGAGTACAATCGTTTTTTGTTGATACCATTTGTTAATAAACATATGGGTGTCAACCTCATCACAAAGCGAGTGGTAGAGCAATACAATTTGTGCCTGTTGAAATAGTTCAAGCTGTTCTATCGACAAAAAAATGGTTTCGGACCACTGTTTCAGATCCGATTTTTTTTGTGTTTTTTTCTCTTGAGAAATAAACGCACGCAACTGTTTTTTACTGTTTACCATTTTTATTTTTTACAAAGACTTCCTCTTTTACTTGGGGAGCTTTCGGAAAAGCTTCCCCCTTTTTAAGTACATCGATGGCTTGATTAACGGTTTGATCGGATTGATTGATAAACTTAGTAAATGCCTCTCTACCCAGCATATTGTAAATGATGTTGCCATATACACTTCGCTCAAGAAGGTTTTGCGATTTATGAATCAATATATTGCGTCTTCTCACTCCTTTGCTTTCGGCAAAACGAATGAATTGTTCTAATACATTTTGTTTTTGCAAATAGTTAAGAAGAGTACTTTCTGTATCGAAGTTACTTAGTTTGTTCCGGTTTTTATCGGTATATTGAAATGCAAATTGTACAGTCAATCCTTTCGAAAGTACTTCCGATGAATAAGAAGTCATTCCTGTGGTATCTTGTGCCACAAAAATATCAGGCATTATTCCGCCTCCTCCATATACCGGGCGACCAAGGGTGGTAAAGAATAATTGATTTTCGTCTTGCTTAATGCTATCTTTCGAAAAGAATTCACCATGGGTATAACGATTGTATAAATCCATCTCGTAATTGCGATCTTTTCCATTTTCGTATGGACGTTGAATACAGCGTCCTGATGGGGTATAATAGCGTGCTATGGTAAGGCGTATGGCCGATCCATCACTAAAATCAATGGGCTGTTGAACCAATCCTTTACCGAATGAACGACGTCCGATAATAGTACCACGGTCGTTGTCTTGGATAGCACCTGCAAAAATTTCACTTGCCGATGCCGAGCCTTCGTCAATTAATACAACGATAGGTAAATCTTGACAACTACCCGTGCCATTTGCAAAGTATTCTTCAATGCGTTTATCTTTTCTCCCTTGAGCATAAACTATCAGTTTGCCTTGAGATAAAAATTCGTTGACCATGCGGGATGCAGCTTCCATATATCCACCTGTGTTGCCGCGTAAATCTATAATAACCCCTTTAATGCCTTTATGGCGCATTTGTGCCAATGCATTTAATAGTTCGAGATGAGTGGTTCTACCAAATTTGCTTACTTCGATGAAGCCGAATTCATCATCAATAATATATGCGGCATCAATGGTATTTTGCGGAATATCGCCGCGAATAATATCGAAACTGAGTAGCTCTTTTTCGGAAGCACGTTTGATACCCAATTTAACAAGACTACCTTTCGGACCTTTCAGCTTTTTCATCGCTTTATCGTTCGACACTGCTTTACCTACAAAGATGGAATCGTCGACAGTAACTATTCTATCACCTGCCATTAAACCGATCTTTTCGGATGGACCACCGGGCACTACCGAGTTGATATGAATCGTATCGTTTTGTATTGTAAATTGAATACCAATACCACTAAAGCTACCTTCTAGCTCTGACATTACATCGCTCAAATCTTGAGCCGGAATATAGGTGGAATGAGGGTCTAGTTCCGAAAGGATTTGGGGCATTGCCTTTTCTACCAAGTCGGTCATGTTTACGGTATCAACGTATTGATCGTCGATAATTCGTAACAATGCATTTAGCTTATTTGACGATCCATTAATAATTCCGAGGCGATTGCCTGTATAGTGTTTTGTGTAAAATGTACCAATTAAAATCCCCAAAACAATGCTGATGGCAATAACTAAAGGGACAAAACTGCGCGAACCTTTCTTACTCATTTTTACTTCTTAATTATAATTATAGGTTACTGACAATGGTCAGTATCGTTTGGGTTTATATATAAAATCTCGATGCCGGCTCTTTTTAATAAATCAATACCATCTTCTAAACGATAATGCTCGGAGTAAACAACTCTTTTTATACCTGCTTGTATGATAAGTTTTGCACACTCAATGCATGGAGATGCCGTCACATACATGGTGGCACCTTCGCTACTATTATTAGAGCGGGCAATTTTGGTTATTGCATTGGCTTCGGCATGGAGCACATATGGTTTGGTAAAGCTGTTTTCGTCTTCACATATGTTCTCAAAACCTGAAGGTGTACCGTTAAATCCGTCAGAAATAATCATTTTATCTTTTACGATAAGTGCTCCAACTTTGCGACGTACACAATAAGAGTTTTCTGACCATATATGGGCCATTCTAATATAACGTTTATCTAATTCTGATTGTTTATCTGTCATAAAAGTGTTGGATTATCTGATTTTTGGGGCAAATACCATTGTTAGCATCTCTTTGTCGTATTCAAAATATAGGTACAGATTGTTTTCATCACCCGAATATGAGATGGCATTTGAAAGTCCTTCTATGATGTATTTTCCCAATGTGTTTTCTTTAGGATCTTTTACCTCTTTTTTACTGAGGCTAGTCGAAAATACATTTGATACTCCATTGGCATTCCATCGACCCAATACTTCTACTGAGCCATATCCTTTTAAATCGCCACTTATTACATTATCTTCTTTACTGCCGGTAAAATCTATTTCAAAGTATCGTGTGCCATTCATTGGATCGTACGATTCGTATACTTTATTTTCCACACCGGGAAAATGATACCATTTGTGGTCATTCTTCTTTGTGATATAGGTTAATTTCCACGTTCTACCAGTAAAAATAGATTGTACATCATCTGAATCGTTGCAACTACACAATAAAAAGGGCAACGCCAGTAGCATTAGCAATAAATATTTATGCTTCATGGGATGGTAGGGTTTAAGTTAGTATATTATTTTTTTGTAATACCGTTTCGTTCAAGAAGTGCATCAATGGTTGGTTCTTGCCCTTTGAAGCGTTTGTAGATAACCATTGGATGTTCGGCACCACCTGCCGAAAGAATATTTTTTCTGAATGATTCGGCTACCTCTTGATTGAAAAGACCTTTTTCTTTGAAGACAGAGAATGCATCTGCATCAAGTACTTCGGCCCATTTGTAACTATAATATCCTGCAGAATATCCACCTGCAAAAATGTGAGAGAACTGTGTGCTCATACATGCATCTTCTACAATGGGTAGTATTTGTGCTTTGCCCCATGCTTCTTTCTCAAACTCTTTTACATCTCCTGTGAATGGAGTGTTCAATGTATACCAAGCCATATCTAATAATCCGAAACTGACTTGTCGCATACAGGCATAAGCTGCATTAAAATTGGCTGCATCTTTGATGCGTTGAATCAAATCGGCCGGAATGTTTTCGCCTGTTTGATAGTGTTTGGCAAAAGTATTTAAGAAGTCAGCTTCTGTTGCATAATTCTCTAATATTTGTGATGGTAGCTCAACAAAATCACGATAAACGCTTGTTCCACTCAAACTTTCGTAAGTGCAGTTGGCAAATATACCATGCAAGGCATGACCAAACTCATGTAAGAATGTTTGAAATTCATCGAAAGTTAATAATGAAGGCTTTGTTTCAGTAGGTTGTGTAAAATTCATCACAATCGAAACATGTGGACGACTATTTTCTCCCGTTTTACTATCTATCCATTGGCCTTTGTATTCTGTCATCCATGCCCCAGATCTTTTACCAGCTCGAGGATGAAAATCAGTATAAAGTATGGATAAGAATTTCCCATCTTTATCGAAAACTTCGTAAGCATCTACATCTTTATGATATACGGGAATGTCTTTATTTTTTTTGAAAGTAATACCATACAATTTAGTAGCTAGCCCGAATACTCCTTTTTTGACGTTCTCTAATTCGAAATATGGGCGTAGAATTTCTTCGTTTAAACTATACTTTTTATCTTGAAGTTGGTCAGAGTAATAACTCCAATCCCATGGCATTACTGTAAAGTTGCTACCTTGGTCTTGGCGAGCTAAATCTTGCAGTTCATTGTATTCTTCAATGGCAATTGGTCTGTATGCATCAATAAGTTGGTTTAAAAGTTGATAAACAGCATCCGGATTTTCGGCCATGCGCTCTTTTAATACATACTCTGCATAGTTGTTATAACCTAGTAGTTGAGCTATTTCCATACGAGTATTAACGAGCTCTTTTACAATTTCCAAGTTGTTGTAATCGTTATTATTCGTACATTTTGTATTATATGCCATATATAGTTGTTGGCGCAAGTCTCTATTTCTTACATATTTCATGAATGGAATATAGCTTGGTCCATGAAGTGTAAATGCCCAACCTGGTAGATTTTTATTTCTTGCTGTTTGTGCTGCTGCATCTAATTGGTCGCTTGGTAAACCTACTAATTGTCCTAAATCCACCACGTTTAATACATATTCATTGGTTTCTTTCAAATTATTCTGACCAAATTTTAAACTAAGAAGATTTAGCTTTTCTGAGAGCTTGCGATAGATCGCTTGATCTTCTTTTGAAAGGTTAGCACCGTATCGTACAAAGCCTTTAAAAGTTTTGTCTAACAACCTATTTTGTTCAATATTAAGATTGAGTTGATCTTTTTTATCGTGTACAGCCTTAACTCTTTTGAATAGTTTTTCATTTAATTGAATGTTGTTACTGTGCTCATTTAATGTAGGAGCCAGTTTTTGAGCTAAATCTAATAATTCATCATTTGTTTCCGAACCTTGTAGATTGGCAAATACATTCATTACTCTATCTAAAAACTCTCCTGAGTTTTCTAATGCCAATATGATGTTGTCAAAAGTCGGTGAATTAGGATCTGATACAATGGCATCAATTTCATTTTTTTGTAAACGCATTCCTTCCTTGATGGCAGGTTCGAAATGTTCTACTTTAATTTTATCGAATGGAGCTGTTTGGTGTGGAGTATTATACTTTTCAAAAAAAGGATTCTGAGCATTCATTATAATTGAGATTGAAAAAGCAACAATTGCTGTTGATAAAAATTTTATATTCATAGTTGATTCTAAATGTGTATTAATGATACATTTATATACAAACGTACAAAATAATGAGGAATTTATAGCAATTTATGATTCTCTTTTTAAATAGTATTATAAATTGAAGATGTTGTGATGGCTATTGTTTATTTTGTGATTATAAAAAAAGGTTGCTTTGATATTTCAAAGCAACCTTTTTAAGAGTTATATTGGGTTGATTATTTGCTGATAACGCGAACCATTTCCAATACTTTGTTTGAGTAACCCCACTCGTTGTCATACCAAGATACAACTTTAGCGAAGTTAGTATCCAAAGAGATACCAGCTTTAGCATCGAAGATAGAAGTTAAAGCGCAACCACGGAAGTCTGTAGATACAACTGCATCTTCAGTGTAACCAAGCACACCTTTCAATTCGCCTTCTGAAGCAGCTTTCATAGCAGCACAGATTTCTTCCATTGAAGCAGCTTTTTCAAGAACTACTGTCAAGTCAACTACAGAAACGTCTGAAGTTGGAACGCGGAATGCCATACCTGTAAGTTTACCATTCAATACTGGCAATACTTTACCTACAGCTTTAGCAGCACCTGTAGAAGAAGGGATAATGTTTTCTAAGATACCACGACCACCTCTCCAGTCTTTCTTAGAAGGACCGTCAACAGTTTTTTGAGTAGCTGTTGCAGCGTGAACTGTAGTCATCAAACCTTTAACAATACCGAACTTGTCGTTCAATACTTTAGCGATTGGAGCCAAACAGTTAGTAGTACAAGAAGCATTAGAAATGATGTCTTGACCTGCATATTCCATATGGTTTACACCATATACGAACATTGGAGTAGAATCTTTAGAAGGAGCAGACATGATAACTTTCTTAGCACCTGCTTGGATATGTTTGCGAGCTGTTGCATCATCCAAGAAGAAACCTGTAGACTCAACTACAACGTCAGCACCGATTTCATTCCATTTCAAGTTAGCTGGATCCATTTCAGCTGTCAAACGGATTTTATTACCGTTAACGATCAATGCACCTTCTTCGAAAGATACTTCACCGTCGAAACGACCATGAACTGAATCATATTTCAACATGTATGCTAAGTAATCAGCATCTAACAAGTCATTAATACCTACAATTTGGATATCGTTTCCAAAGTTCTTAACTGCAGCACGGAATACCATACGTCCAATACGGCCAAATCCATTAATACCTACTTTAATCATTTTGTTTAAACTTTTTAAGGGTTTTATTGTATTATTGATATAATAAAATTATCGTCTTGCATTTCTTTAATAAAATGCGATGCAAAATTACGAAAATGTTTTTATATTCGTATATATAATTAATAATTAAATCTAAAAAATATGGGTAAAACAACTTTTTTACAAGATTTTAAATCCTTTGCAATGAAGGGGAATGTCATTGATATGGCAGTAGGTATCATAATTGGTGCAGCATTTGGCAAAATTGTATCGTCGCTCGTTTCTGATATTATTATGCCACTAGTGGGAGTAATTGTTGGTGGTGTTAATTTTACTGATCTGAAATGGGTTCTACGTGAGGCACATACGCATGATGGACATGATGTAGCCGCAGTTGTTTTGCAATATGGAAATTTTATTCAAGCAACTATCGATTTCTTAATAATCGCATTCTCTATATTTGTATTTATTAAGTTGATTGCAAAATTGAATCGTAAAAAACAAGAGACTCCGGCGCCTACTGCACCTCCTGCTCCATCACCCGAAGAGGAGTTGCTTACTCAAATTCGTGATATTCTAAAAGATCAAAATGGAAAATAAGTGATTGAATATTCTGTTTGATTGTTGAGTTTTTGTTACTTTTGCGGATCATTTATTAAAATCCAAACATTTAGTATGCAGGAAAAAATAATTATCCTAGATTTTGGTTCGCAAACTACGCAGTTAATCGGGCGTCGTGTTCGCGAACTTGATACTTATTGTGAAATTGTTCCTTACAACAAATTTCCTAAAAATGACTCAACGATCAAAGGTGTTATACTTTCAGGAAGCCCCTTTTCTGTTTATGATGATGCAGCTTTTAAAGTTGATCTAAGTGAAATCCGTGGTAAATATCCAATACTAGGTATTTGTTATGGTGCGCAATTTATAGCCTATACAAATGGCGGAACTGTAGAGCCTGCAGAAACTCGCGAATATGGTAGAGCTCATTTAGATTTTATATTAAAAGAAAATCCTTTACTTAAAAATGTCAGCGATAAATCTCAAGTATGGATGAGTCATGGTGATACCATTACCTCTTTGCCTGATACATTTGAGGTGATTGCCTCTACCGACAAGGTGAAAGTTGCTGCATATCAAATTAAGAATGAACAAGTATGGGGTGTTCAATTTCACCCGGAAGCTTATCATAGTCTTGATGGAACGCAGATGTTACGCAATTTTGTTGTGGATATTTGTGGTTGTAAACAAGATTGGTCTCCGGCCTCATTTATCGAAAGCACGGTAGAAGAGTTAAAACAACAATTAGGTGACGATAAAGTCGTTTTAGGATTGAGTGGAGGTGTTGATTCTTCTGTTGCTGCAGTTTTATTAAACAAAGCCATTGGCAAAAATCTGACTTGTATCTTTGTTGATCATGGTATGCTTCGTAAAGATGAATTCAAGAATGTAATGAATGATTATGAATGTCTTGGATTAAATGTTATTGGAGTAGACGCAAGTGAGAAGTTCTTTAATGAGTTGGAAGGAATAACTGACCCTGAAGAAAAGCGCAAAATTATTGGTAAAGGCTTTATTGATGTATTCGATGCAGAAGCTCATAAGATAAAAGATGTGAAATGGTTGGCGCAGGGAACAATTTATCCCGACTGTATTGAGTCTTTGTCTATTACAGGTACTGTTATTAAGAGTCATCATAATGTTGGTGGTTTACCCGAAAAGATGAACTTGAAGCTTTGCGAACCTTTGCGTCTATTATTTAAAGATGAAGTTCGTCGTGTAGGACGTGAAATGGGTATGCCCGAACATTTGATTGGTCGTCATCCTTTTCCAGGTCCAGGTTTGGCGGTTCGCATATTAGGTGATATTACTCGCGAAAAGGTTGCTATCCTTCAAAATGCCGATGAGATCTTTATCAAAGGACTACGAGATTGGGGGTTGTATGATCAGGTATGGCAAGCTGGTGTTATACTATTACCTGTTCAATCAGTAGGTGTTATGGGTGATGAGCGTACTTATGAGCGTGCAGTAGCTTTGCGTGCTGTAACTTCGACCGATGCTATGTCTGCCGATTGGGCACATCTTCCATATGAATTTTTAGGTAAGGTTTCGAATGATATTATTAATAAAGTGAAAGGTGTGAATCGTGTAACTTATGATATAAGTTCAAAACCACCTGCAACAATCGAATGGGAATAATTTAGAAATTGTATATAATAATAAAGGTGTGAAGTCAAATTTGATTTCACACCTTTATTGTTTTCTGCTCGTAGGAGTTAAATTAATTTAGAAGCATCTGGTATGATGATTTCCTTTCGTTTAAGCTCCAAAATATTGTTTTCTTGTAACGCATTCAATGCCTTTGATACATTTAGTCGAGTGTCATCTAAGTATCGAGCTAAATCTTCCATTTTAATTTTTAAACAGACAACTCCTTGTGGTTTATCTATATGATTGATGATAAATTCTTTGATTTTGTCTTCGATGCATGTTGGTGCATTGCTCCAAAGTTTGTCGTTTGCTGATTGTGATTTATTACTAATAAAATTCATATAATTTAAACGGAATATCTCATATCTTAATAATTCTGTTAAAATATATGATTTGGAGATGCTAATTGTATTGACCTCGCCATTTGCTATGTAGCTAGAGTTGTATTTAACTTTCATGCCAAACATGGCGTGTGGCTCTATGACTGCGGGTGCTTCAACTCTTTCAATAAATGTAAACGTATTGTCTTTAGAAGTTGTCTCAATTATAAGTTCTCCCTTGATGAGATAAAGTAATTGATCACAGGTTTGCCCTTGACTAACAATGGTTGCTCCATCATTATGCTTGGTGAACTGAAGTTTTGTTTTTTCTAGGATACTAGTAAAATCTTCATGACATAATCCTTGAAAAAGAGGTAGCTGTAATAATGTGTCGAACATTGTATTCATAAACTTTTGGTAACCTATTTATATTATCACAAATGTAATCATAAACAATTTTAAATGGATGAATATTTCGATTCTTTTTATTATTTTTTATTATTTCTTAAATATCTACGTGTTTTATTGCAACTAAATTGTTTGATGAACTGAAAATATTATCTTTGTAAAAAAAATATGATGTTATGTTTGCCAGTTTTAATCTCCAACAACTAATTAGTGCTTTTATTGTATTGTTTGCAGTTATTGATATCATAGGTTCAATACCTATCATTATTAATCTGAAAGAAAAAGGGAAAGATGTGAACGCGATAAAAGCAACCGTTATTTCATTTGCTCTTTTGATTGGATTTTTCTACGCTGGCGATATGATGTTAAAATTATTTCATGTTGATATTGAATCGTTTGCAGTAGCTGGCGCATTTGTTATTTTTTTGATGTCATTAGAGATGATTCTTGATGTCGAGATTTTTAAAAATCAGGGACCTATTAAAGAGGCGACTTTAGTTCCGTTGGTTTTTCCATTATTAGCTGGCGCCGGAGCTTTTACTACTTTGTTATCTTTAAGAGCCGAATATGCAAGTGTGAATATTATTTTAGCTTTGATTCTAAATATGATATGGGTGTATTTTGTTGTAAGTATGACAGGTCGTGTAGAAAGATTTTTGGGAAAAGGTGGCATCTATATCATAAGAAAATTTTTTGGAATTATACTTCTAGCCATTTCAGTTAAACTATTTATGTCTAATATTGCTCTTTTAATAGATGGAGGCAGTAAAATATAGTTGAATCAATGATGCCTTTTTAGTTTCTTAATCCATTATTGGATTTTCATTATTTCCTATCACTTAAATGATTTTATTATAGATAGCTTTTGTATAATAAAGCTATCTATCTTATAGTTTTAAATATTTTATAGCTTAATCTCTGTATATTGGTAAATAACAATCTATAATTATGATTTAAAAAATCAGTAGTTGTTATTAATTCTGCACTTACAATATATAAGATTAGATAAGTATCTTTTTATTCATCACTTCTTTTAATTTACTATTTGAATATATTCATAATTTATTCTTAGAAGTTACTCGGATTTTTATTATTTCAGTTTTCCTGATTAAATACCCTGCTATACTCTACTGATATATGTCTATTTGTCTTATTGGCATAATATTGAATATTTGAAATATTAAATTTTTTTACTTTCGATATTTTTATCCTACTGATATGTGCTTTTTATTTCACCTAAACCTTGTTGGTTTGAATGTTATATCCATAATCGACCTGATGGAGCAATTCCGTAGTTATTAAAATTGTGAGATTAATAAAATCGCTCTATTCTTAAATTATATATTGCCTATACTTACTGAAATCATCTAATGTGGCAGCTTACTTCCCTATTCGAAATTGTAGTTGAATTTAATCTTGATGCTTTGAGGTTGTAGGCGACAGTATACTTTGATAAATATAAAATTATCAAACTTTCGATTAAATTGTATCATATAGGCTGAAATGCATTATTTTATTTTTATGATATGTGATCTCAATATTTAAAAAATCTAATTATTCAAGTTAAAATCAGTTTAAAATATTTCAATTTATTTTCAATTGTATACTAGGTAAAAGTTTGAATTATAAAGCCATAGTATTTATAATAATTTATTTTATTTGAAAATTAATGTATGAAAACATATGTT
>DKPN01000071.1:95829-113881 GCA_002471195.1 Bacteroides sp. UBA7333 | reverse complement strand
AGCTACTACCCTATTTCACAGTTAAAATACCGCCTTTAATGAATGTAATGACAGCCTTGATTTTCTCGTTCGTGGCAGGATTAGGTATTTCTAAACTTTCGAGCAATACATTAAAAAAAGCAGCTCATGAGTTTCAAGAAATCATTATTAAACTAATAAACGGTATTATTCTTCCTCTTTTGCCTTTATATATTTTCGGTATATTTTTTAATATGACATATACCGGTCAAGTATTCGCCGTGTTACTGGTATTTGCTAAAATTATAGGTGTTATCTTTATACTACATATCTTTCTTTTAATTTTTCAATACTCTATTGCAGGATTTATCGTTCACAAAAATCCATTAAAACTGCTTTATGTAATGCTTCCGGCATATTTCACAGCCTTAGGAACACAATCATCGGCTGCTACCATACCGGTAACATTAAAGCAGACGGAAAAAAATGGAGTATCCGAAGATGTAGCTGGATTTGTAGTGCCACTTTGTGCAACCATCCATCTATCGGGCAGCACGATGAAAATTGTAGCTTGTGCTTTAGCATTAATGATTATTCAAGGAGTTAATTTCGATTTTTCAATGTTTGCAGGCTTTATTCTGATGCTTGGCATTACAATGATTGCTGCACCTGGTGTTCCCGGAGGTGCTATCATGGCTTCTTTAGGAGTTTTACAATCTATTCTAGGATTCGATGAATCGGCCCAAGCGTTAATGATTGCTTTATATATAGCAATGGATAGTTTCGGTACAGCTTGCAATGTTACCGGAGATGGGGCTATTGCGTTGATTGTTAATAAAATATCATCACACAAAAAAAGAGAAACCATCGTGTGAAGCTACCCTAATGCGAAACATCGTTATTTAACGTATAAAACATTACATTCTACGCAAAAAATGTGATGATTTATCCTGTAAAATGTGACAATTTAAAACCATTATCTATAACAACAAAAAATCGCTTACTTTTTTAGTAAGCGATTTTTGTATAAGAGTCATTTATCGTCAATCTCTTCACTCGTAGCATCATCGTAATTATTCAATTCAAGTGATAATCCTACATATTCATCTTCCCATATACGCAATAAATCTTCGGGCGTATCTTTAGGTGCCTCTTTCAATCTTTTTTCTGCCATGGCAACTTGATGTTCCAGTTCTGCTCGATTTCCCATTTCTATCTATATTTATTAATTATAATTACTTCTTCTATTATATCTAATGTAATATTAAATATTATGATATAGTCTTAAAACATATAACTAAAAGAAATGTTGATTGACACACAAACAAAATAACTGATATAAATTTAAAATAGCTTTTCTTGCTTGAGTACGAATGTTTTTATAAATTTGCGACCTTAAAAATAGAAGTATACTTCTATCAACAATTCGATAAATAAAAGTAAAAATAAATAGATATGAGCAAAAAATTTGCTGAATATTCACAATTCAATCTCTCAGAGATAAATAAAGAAGTACTTAAAAAATGGGATGAAAATCACGTTTTCTTAAAAAGCATGACAGAACGCGAAGGTTGTCCTTCGTTTGTTTTTTATGAAGGTCCTCCTTCAGCAAATGGAATGCCGGGTATTCACCACGTAATGGCCCGTACTATTAAAGATATTTTTTGTCGTTACAAAACGATGAAAGGTTTTCTTGTAAAACGCAAAGCTGGATGGGATACACATGGATTGCCTGTTGAACTTGGTGTTGAAAAAGCTTTAGGTATCACAAAAGAAGATATCGGTAAAAACATCTCGGTAGCCGAATATAATGCAGCATGTCGTAAAGATGTAATGAAATTCACAAAAGAGTGGGAAGATTTAACACATAAAATGGGATATTGGGTAGATATGAAAGACCCATATATCACATACGACAATCGATATATTGAAACATTGTGGTGGCTACTGAAACAGCTTCATAAACAAGGACTCCTTTACAAAGGATATACTATTCAACCATATTCACCTGCAGCCGGAACAGGTTTAAGTTCTCACGAATTAAATCAACCCGGATGTTACCGCGATGTAAAGGATACAACAGTTGTTGCTCAGTTTAAAATTAAAAATCCAAAGACTGAAATGACAACTTGGGGTGCACCCTACTTCTTGGCTTGGACAACCACACCTTGGACTTTGCCTTCGAACACGGCACTTTGTGTTGGTCCTAAAATAGATTACGTAGCAGTACAATCATACAATTCATATACAGGCCAACCTATCACTGTTGTTTTAGCAAAGGCATTGGTCAATGCCCATTTCAATGCAAAAGCTGCCGAATTAGCTCTTGAAGACTATAAACCTGGCGATAAATTGGTTCCATTTAAAATCATTGCCGAATATAAAGGTAAAGATTTAATTGATATGGAATATGAGCAACTAATTCCTTGGGTGAATCCGGGTGAAGGTGCTTTCAAAGTAATTCCAGGCGATTATGTTACCACTGAAGATGGTACAGGTATTGTGCATATAGCGCCAACGTTTGGTGCCGACGATGCTCAAGTAGCCAAAGCTGCCGGAGTTCCTCCATTGCAATTAATCAACAAAAAAGGCGAGTTACGCCCAATGGTCGATCTTACCGGTAAGTTTTATCAAATCAACGAGCTGGATGAGGACTTCGTGAAGGAACGAATCAATACAGAATTATACAAAGACTTTGAAGGTCGCTACGTTAAGAACGATTATGACTCAACTCTTACTGATAAAGATGAATCGCTTGATGTAAGTATTTGTATGATGATGAAAGCAAATAATTTGGCTTTCAAAATCGAAAAGCATGTACACAACTATCCTCACTGTTGGCGTACAGACAAACCCGTATTGTATTATCCTCTCGACAGTTGGTTTATCCGTTCTACTGCATGCAAAGAACGAATGATCGAATTGAATAAGACTATCAACTGGAAACCCGAATCAACCGGTACCGGACGTTTTGGTAAATGGTTGGAAAACTTAAATGACTGGAACCTAAGCCGTTCTCGTTATTGGGGAACTCCATTGCCAATATGGAGAACAGAAGATAATACCGATGAAATCTGCATCGAATCGGTGGAAGAGCTATACAATGAAATTGAGAAATCTGTAGCAGCAGGTTTCATGCAATCAAATCCATATAAAGAAAAAGGCTTTATTCCGGGCCAATATGAAGAAGACAATTATAATAAGATTGACTTACATCGTCCATATGTAGACGACATCATTTTGGTTTCAAAAGATGGCCAACCAATGAAACGCGAACTCGATCTTATCGATGTATGGTTCGATTCGGGTGCTATGCCCTATGCGCAAATTCATTATCCATTCGAAAACAAAGAGTTATTGGATACACATCAAGTATTCCCTGCCGATTTTATAGCAGAGGGTGTTGACCAAACTCGTGGATGGTTCTTTACTTTGCATGCCATAGCAACTATGATTTTTGATAGTATTGCATATAAAGCAGTGATATCGAATGGCTTGGTTCTTGACAAAAATGGCAATAAAATGTCAAAACGTTTGGGCAATGCTGTCGATCCGTTTACGACTATCGACAAGTATGGTTCTGACCCACTTCGTTGGTATATGATTACCAACTCATCGCCTTGGGATAACTTGAAATTCGATGTGGATGGCATTGAAGAGGTTCGTCGCAAATTCTTTGGAACACTTTATAATACATATTCATTCTTTGCACTCTATGCAAATGTTGATGGATTCGATTATAAAGAAGCTGACATACCAGTTAAAGATCGTCCCGAAATTGACCGTTGGATTCTTTCAGTTCTGAATTCATTAATTAAAGAAGTAGATACATGTTATAACGAGTATGAGCCAACAAAAGCAGGACGTTTAATTTCAGATTTCGTAAACGATAACTTGTCTAACTGGTTTGTACGTTTAAATCGTAAACGCTTCTGGGGCGGTGAATTTACACAAGATAAATTGTCAGCTTATCAAACATTATATATTTGTTTAGAGAAAGTTGCTCAACTAATGGCACCTATTGCCCCCTTCTACGCAGATCAGTTATATAAAGATTTGACAAGCGTTACAGGTCGTGATAATATTGCCTCAGTTCATTTAGCTTCATTCCCGGTTTGTGACGAAAGTTTAATCGACAAAACCCTAGAAGCACAAATGGAAATGGCGCAAAACGTAACATCTATGGTTCTTGCCTTGCGCCGTAAAGTCAATATTAAAGTGAGACAACCACTTCAATGTATCATGATTCCGGTAATGGACGCAGAGCAAAAATCTCATATTGATGCTGTTAAGTCTCTTATTATGAGTGAAGTCAATGTGAAAGAGATTAAATTTGTAGATGGTGCAGCCGGTGTTTTAATAAAGAAAGTAAAATGTGATTTCAAAAAACTAGGCCCTAAGTTTGGTAAACAAATGAAGAGTGTTGCAGCTGCCGTGTCTGAATTATCACAAGAAGCTATTGCCGAACTTGAAAGAAACGGCCAATATAAACTGATGCTCGATGGAATTGAAGCCATTATCGAAGCAAGCGATGTTGAAATCATTAGCGAAGATATTCCGGGATGGTTGGTAGCAAACGAAGGCCGTTTAACCGTAGCACTAGAAGTTACCATAACAGAAGAGTTAAAACGCGAGGGAATTGCTCGTGAATTGGTCAATAGAATACAAAATATTCGCAAATCAAACGGTTTTGAGATCACAGATAAAATTAGAATTACACTATCAAAAAATCCACACACGGATGATGCGATAATTCAATATAATAATTATATTTGCAACCAAGTGCTAGGCACATCATTAGAGCTTACCAATAACGTTTCTGAAGGCACTGAATTGATATTTGATGACTTTACTCTATTCATTAATATAGTAAAAGAATAAACATTATCGGGTAAACTACTAAAACTAATACTAATAACCATTTAACAATTTAAAATTATGGCAGAAAAAACGAGATATTCAGATGTCGAACTTGATGAGTTCCGCGTCATTATTATGAATAAATTAGAATTGGCTCAACGCGATTACGATCAATTGAAGATGAGCCTAATGGGATTAGATGGAAACGATACGGATGATACATCACCTACTTATAAAGTTTTAGAAGAGGGTGCAAATACATTATCTAAAGAAGAAACAACCCGTTTAGCACAGCGACAATTAAAGTTTATTCAAGGTTTACAAGCTGCCTTAGTTCGTATTGAAAATAAAACTTATGGTATCTGTCGTGAAACTGGAAAATTAATACCGGCAGAGCGCTTAAGAGCTGTACCTCATGCAACATTAAGCATTGAGGCAAAAATCAACGAAAAAAAATAATTTAAATATAACGAGCTACATGTTTATTTTCACTCGGCTATTTAGTTGAGCATAAAAACATTGTAGCTCGTTTTTGCTTTTTAAAACTAAGATGAAGAAATTGCTTACACGAAGAAGAGTTGTTTTATTAATTATATTCTCGGTACTATTTATTGATCAATTTATTAAAATTATGGTCAAAACCCATATGTATTGGCACGAAAGTATCAGAATAACCGACTGGTTTTATATCTATTTTACCGAAAACAATGGTATGGCTTTTGGTATGGAAATTTTTGGAAAGCTTTTTCTTACTCTTTTCAGAATAGCAGCTGTTGTTTTTGGAAGTTGGTATCTTCATAAAATAATCAAACGCCAATTAAAAGTTGGTTATATCATTTGCATTGCTTTAATCTTGGCCGGTGCTATTGGCAATATTATCGATAGTGTATTTTATGGAGTTATATTTAATGAGAGTACGCATTACCAGATAGCACATTTTGTGCCCTATGGAGAAGGATATTCAACGTGGTTTTATGGCAAAGTGGTGGATATGTTTTACTTCCCTATTATAGATACAAACTGGCCTGAATGGATGCCGGTAGTGGGCGGTGATCATTTTATATTTTTTAGCCCAATCTTTAATTTTGCAGATGCGGCCATTAGTTGCGGTATTATTTCTTTATTAATATTTTATAGCAAATATCTCAACGATACTCACCATCATATCGAACCCAAAAGCAACTCATAAGAGATGAGCAAGAATACATATTTAAAATATTTTTATATCGCTTTTTCGATCTTCATCTTAATAGGTTGTAAAGTAAAAAGACCTGACGATGTAATACCAGAATCGACTATGGTAGATCTGCTTTACGATTATCACATAGCAAAAGCAATGGGTGAAGATTTAAACACAAATGAGAATTATAAAAAAGCATTATATCTCGATGCTGTTTTAAACAAATATGGAACAAACCAAGCAAGCTTTGACTCTTCAATGGTATGGTACACTCGCAATGCTGATGTACTAAGTAAGGTCTATGAAAAAGTAACCGAGAAGTTTAAAGCCAAACAAACCAACATCAATCAACTCATTGCAATTCGTGATAAAAAACTACAAACATCACAACCAGGCGATAGTATTGATGTGTGGGCATGGAATAAAATGTTATATCTTACCAATATCCCATTATACAATAGCTATGCATTCGTACTGCCCATTGATTCGAATTTTAAAGAGCGCGATGAGTTTGTTTGGCAAGCACGCTTTAATAGGTCAAATGCTCACCAGGACGATTCTCTTTTATATCCAGTTATGGCGATGCAAGTAGTATATTATAATGACAGTGTTATTGGTAAAACCATAAATATTACCAATAATGGTAGGCAAGAAATTAGAATACAATCGGATAGTCTAGGAAAAATATTAGAGATAAAAGGTTTTATTTACAATCCAATCGAATTGAATAATTCGGCATTATTGATAGATAGTATATCATTGATGCGCTATCATTCTAAAGATACGACTGGTGTAGCTAACGATTCAATAAGAAGTGAATCAACAAAAGTAGAAAATAAAAAAGAACCAATTGAACAAGAAGCAACTACGCCAACGATCCGTCCGGTGAATCATTCTCCGCTAAATATTACCCCACGCAAACCCACTGAGAATGTTGCAAATGACGAATTAAAACTAAAAACAGAGAATTAACTATTTGTTGGCAAAGCCATTAATTTATAAATGTAATTTATGAAACGATATGCTTCGCATTATATCATCTCACAAATAAGTGAACCTAAAAAATATTATGTAATAGAAGTTGAAAATGGAAATGTAATGAATACATTTCCATTAATCAACGAAATTGAATCTGTAGAGTGGCTACCCGGAGTGATAGAGGTTGTAGAGGTTGATAATGAAAAAAGAGCATATCACCTATACCCTTTCGATTTTACTTCAATGAAACCTGTCGACGAAACTCAGCGCATACTATTGCTGTAGCTGTAGCTACATTCAATGATTCGGATGTTTGACGTGAGGTTGGATAATTAGGAATAAACAACTTCTTGCTGACCATTTTCTGCAATTCATCGCTTATCCCATTACCTTCATTACCCATTAGAATTAACCCATTGTCACTTAGTTTTTCTTGATAAATATTATCACCTTCTAAAAAAGTGCCATAAATAGGTATTTCTTTATTGTTTTCCAACAACTGTTCTAAAGCTAAATAATGAATTTTTACACGTGCGATAGCACCCATTGTTGCTTGAATTACTTTTGGATTGTAAACTTCCACTGTATTAAGAGAACAAAATATATTTTCAATGCCAAACCAATCGGCCAATCGGATGATAGTACCCAAATTGCCGGGATCTTGAATATCGTCCAAGCCAATACAAAGTTCTCTCTTTAACACATCCGTATCTAATTCATAATGTGGTTGTTTGAATATTGCAAATACTTGTTGGGCAGTTTTTAGCTGACTTATTTTATTTAAATCATCTTCAGTTATCTCTATTATTTCGTTCGCTTTTGTACTTGCATTCTTTTTAATCCAATCAGGTGTACAAAGTAAGGTTACACAATCAAATACTTCCATCAAATCAAGCACCAATTTGGTTCCTTCTGCTATAAACACTTGTTCCTCTTTACGATGTTTTTTTAGTTCTAAAGAGCGAATATATTTTATTCGATTTTTACTTAATGACATTGTCTATGAATTTAAAATACAAATCTATAAAGATAATCTCAATAAAAGGCAGTTATCATACAATTTATTCGTGGCCATTTTAATGATTTGAGTTTTTATTTTTAGCAGGTAAAAGAAATTGAGTATATTTGTTAGCTTATACAGTTCTGATCAAAAAAACCCATGAGGAGATTATTTCTTTATCTATCGATATTCGTTTGTCTGTTAATTCTTGCATCATGCTCCGCTACTAAGTATGTACCGGATAATAGTTATTTATTAGATGAAGTTATAATAAATGTCGATAATAAGAATATTAAACCATCAGATCTTCGACCCTATCTCCGCCAAACCCCCAATTCAAAATGGTTTAATCTTTTCAAAACCCAACTTTATGTTTATGGGTTTTCAGGCCGTGATTCATCCAAATGGATGAATCGCTTTTTGAAAAAGGTAGGCGATGCACCTGTCATATATAATGAATCAGAAACACAGCGTTCTGCGCAAGAAATAGAAAAAGCTGTTCGTAACATGGGATTTATGAGTGCAGAAGTGACACAAAGCACGCACTCTAAAAAAAAGAAGAAAATTAAAATCAATTATAATATTACCGCAGGTAAACCCTACATCATTGAATCCTTCGGACAGGACATTCAAGACTCCATCATTGAAAACTACTTATTAAAAGATTCAGCAAACTCATTGATCAAAGAAGGGATGCTATTCGATATTAATATTTTAGATAATGAACGTCAGCGGATATCAAATTATCTTCAACAAAATGGCTATTATAAATTCAATAAAGAATATATATCTTACTCGGCCGATACAATTCAAGGAAGTGATAAGGTGGACTTAATAATGCATATAAAGCCATATAAAACGTTATCTTCATCTTCAGATATTCACCCTCAATACAAAATCAACAAGATTAATTTTATTACTGAATATGATGTTTTACAATCATCATCATTAAATAATATTGATATAAATGATTCTATACAATACAAAGGAATTCCTTTTTATTTCAAAGATAAATTATACATCAAACCGAAATTGCTTGTAGACAATCTAACAATTCATCCTGGAAATCTCTATAACGAACGTCAAGTGCAGAAAATGTATAATTTCTTAGGGCGCTTGAATGCATTAAAATACAGTAATATTCGTTTTTTCGAAACGACTGTAAATGATAGCACCATGCTGAATTGTTATATCATGCTCACTAAAAGTAAACATAAATCTGTTTCATTTGAGTTAGAAGGCACTAACTCAGCAGGCGATTTAGGAGCTGCAGCTTCTGTGTCATTTCAACATAGGAATTTGTTTCATGGTTCTGAAACATTTATGATTAAACTCCGTGGTGCTTACGAAGCAATTACAGGTTTACAGGGCGTTTATAGCAATAATAATTATATAGAATATGGAGCAGAGACCAGCATTAATTTTCCAAAATTCCTATTTCCTTTTTTAAGCTCCAATTTTAAACGTAAAATCCGTGCTACCACAGAATTCGGTTTACAGTATAATTACCAAGTACGACCCGAATTTGCACGTACCGTAGCTTCAGCATCATGGAGTTATAAGTGGGTTCAAAAACAGAAACATCAACACCGATTCGATTTATTAGATATTGGATATTTATATTTGCCATGGATCTCTGACAAATTTCGCGAAGACTACATCGATAAAGGACAAAATCATATATTTGAATATAACTATAAAAACCGACTCATTGCTCGTATGGGTTATAGCTATCATTACAATAGTTTGGGAAGTTCCTTAACCAATAACACAATTGCAACCAATTCCTATTCAATCCGTTTCAATATTGAATCTGCCGGAAATATTCTTTATGCCATATCAAAAGCTGCAAAAATCCATAAAAACAGCGATGGAGAATATGCTATACTGGGCATTCCATTTGCACAGTATGTAAAAGGAGAGCTTGATTTTGCACAAAATATAAGTATTGATGAACGCAACTCAATAGCCTATCATGCAGGCATTGGAATAGCAGTACCCTATGGGAATGCAAAAACTATTCCTTTCGAAAAACAATATTTTGCAGGAGGTGCCAACAGTGTTAGAGGTTGGGCCGTACGCGAATTAGGCCCTGGATCATTTCCCGGAGATGGCAATCTTCTAAATCAGTCGGGCGATATCAGATTAGGAGCCAACATTGAATATCGCAGTAAATTATTTTGGATTTTACAAGGTGCACTCTTTATCGATGCAGGCAATATATGGACCATACGCGAATATGCCAATCAACCAGGCGGTGTATTCAAGTTTAATAAGTTTTACAAACAAATAGCCATTGCATATGGTATCGGTCTACGCTTCGATCTTAATTTTTTTGTACTTCGTTTTGATGGTGGTATGAAAGCTTTAAACCCTGCATTCGAAAGCGGTAAAGAACGATGGCCGTTGATTCATCCTAATTTTAAACGCGATTTTGCATTTCATTTTGCAGTAGGTTATCCTTTCTAATCAATCAGGCTACACATGTCAGCAAAACCTTTTATACAAAATAATATTAGTATATAGGGTTTTTCATAATAAATACGAATATAATCATAAGAATGGCTTACCTCATATTATTGAAGTAAGCCATTCTTATGTTATACTATATATGTCACAAAACAAAAAACTATTTCATAAAAAAACTCCCCAAGAAGTCAATCTTGAGGAGTTTCTAATATATTCTATACTAAAAGATTAATATTCTAAGATATAAGATCCTTCAATATATTCGAATTTGCCTTTACCTGTTACTAGATATTTGATCGTAGCTACTCCGGCAGATGCACTTGAATCGTAAGTATCATACTTGATTGTTACAGTAACATCAACACCCGGTACTACATCCATATCAGCATGATAATATTCTAATGAATACACAAAGATACCACTCTTAGCATGTTCTACTTGAGCCGTTCTAATTTCCTCATCAGTCATGTTAGCATAAGGAGCATATTGTTTCCATTTTGAAGGAGATAAATCAACGTTCGCATAGTAACCAGAAGAACCATAGAAGAATTCACCGGTTCCATATGAGTCAATATATTCTGTCCCTTTATGCTCTTTTACGCCTTCAACAGTTTTCAGCATGAACTCTTTTGAATATGCATCATTTTTCTTCAATACGATAACGATACTAGGGTCAAAATTCCACACGCTACCATTAAACACAAATTGGTCGGTAACTTGAGTAACGTTGTTATTCAATACCCATGCACCACTTGTATAATTATATTCTTGTGCACCCAAAACAGTATTTTGACCATCATAGTAGTTGTATACTACAGCTTCGGTATCACCCTCATGAGCATAAGGGAAGTTTTTACCTAAGAATTGTGGTAAGTAGTTAGCAGGTTTAATGGTCGATGAGAAGTTATTATTCGATAATCCCATTTCAACATAATCAGATGGGTTAACTACAATTGTTTTAGCTGCAGGAGCCCAGTTTCCACCTTTATATTGATACATAGCATATTTCTTTTCAGCTGTTGCACGAGTCATCATAGCTTTCGCAGCAGGAGCAGATGCATCAATAATATTATTTAGCATTAAGTTAATATATTTAGTACCTGTACTACTGCTAGTGCTAGCACCTACTGCAAAACCAGTTACTACTACCTCTTTACCATTCAATTCAGCATTAATAGCACCTGCATTCGGATAAGAAATAGAACCTTGGATAGTTGTACCGTCAATCGCTAAATTATAATAGTTACCATCAATCGTCAATGTACCTTTATAGGCAATATATGCGATGTAAGGAGCTTCAACATACGCTTCAACATCTTCAGCTACAAATTGGAATGGAGTTGGATATGCTACAGTACCACCATCAACAATAGTTGTAATAGTAGCCGTGCTGCCAAATTGTCTCAAGTTGTTGCGAACAGTAACCGCACCCGATACCTGTACCAAACTACCAACAGCTAAATCTGTAGTGGTATTTAAGTAAACAATCATCGAACCGGTACCATCATTAATCAAGAAACCACGGGCATAAGTATCCATAACCTGACCTTGTACGGTATAATCACCTGCAGAAGAATAGTTCACCACTCCAATAGCAGTTGGAGCTGTTTCGCCTACTGCAACTACCGATGTAGCCATAGTGTTTACATATTTTCCACCGCCTACACCTACTGTATAGCCTGTTACTGTAACCTCTTTTCCATTCAAGTCAGGAGAAACTAATCCTGGAGCAGGATACGAGATACTACCAATAGCAGTAGTTGTACCTTCAAGCGTAACATTATAATAGTTACCACTAATAGACAATGTGCCGCTATAGCTGATATATTTTACAGTAGGATCGGTAGTATTCGCAACATAAGCATCCAATTCGGCAGTTGTCACTTGTTGAGCAATAGGATATGCAAAACTCTCAGAACCCGATAGACGAGTAATTTCAAGTTCAGCAGCACCAAACTGCGCCGGACGACCACTTGTAGGAGCAGCAGTTGTACCATTTACTGCAACAACATCACCAAGCGAAAGATTAGTCAATGCATTCTTATATACAATAATACTATTTGTTCCATCTGTCAATAAAAAACCACGTGCATATAGAGCAGCCACCGAACCTTTAACATTATATTTGCCAGGAGCACCCAATGCGTCAACAATTTTATCATATTTTTCGCCCGGCTGTTCACCACCCGTCGACGGATCAGTATCTGCATAATTATATTCAACAGCCACATATTCACCATCTTCAGGAGTAGCGATAGCCGCTTTCAAGATGCGTGGTAAAAAGTTAGCAGCAGGTTTTGATGGATAAAAATAGCTCACTGCATCTTCACCCAAAACCGATTGATAATCAGCATTTGTTAATTTATACTCATCAGCACTTGCCATTTGAGTTAAATATTCAGGAGCATCATTCGATACATTATATGTTACTTTAATGGCAGAACCCGCATCAGCAGTATACCATTTATTTGCAAGAAATGCAGGAACATATTTTTCAGCAGTAATTACATTCGACAAACAAAGATTAGAAGCAACAGCTTTCAAATCTGCCGAAACGCCATCTGCATTAGCAATAGCCACATTCGATTTATTAGTCGAAATAGTAGCATAATCAGCATCAGTAAGAGTATAATCAAGCTTAAAAACCTGTTCAGGTTTAGTCATTTCATCTAAGCCATCAAAGTTTTTATCGTTATAATTACAGCCGGTCAATAAAATCAATGCCGCTGCAAAAGGTAATAATATATGTTTTTTCTTCATAATTTCTTATTCGTTAAATCATTAGAAACTAACTTTCAATCTAATATTAAATGTACGTCCAAAGCCATAGAATACATTGTATGCAGTTTGCCAATCATGTTTAGCGCCATCCATCGCATCCGTAATATAAGTTTGATTGAACACATTGTTCACATTTCCCGAAAGTGTAGCGTTTACTTTACCAAAGTCAAAACGATAATAAGCATTCAAGTCGAAAGTACATGCGGTAGGAATACGCCATGGAGTAGTGAAGTTTTTCTCACCATTCAATGTAATATCGTTTGAGTTCAACTGCCAATCAGCATAGTTTCTAGAGAATAAATTCCAGTCGATACCCACACCTAATGATTTAGTAATACGAGCATTTGCACCAAGCGCGGCAGTCATTTGTGCCGATCCACCCTCTTTCACACCTTTCAAGTTAAGTTTCATAGTAGCTGGATCCAAGCCATTCTGATTCGCTAAAACCGCAACTGTAACATCTTTGCCATTTTCATCTTTCACCATTGCATTAGCTATGAATTGACCTTCCACAGTAAATTGGCCAGTAGCGTTGTTATCCCAATACCAATCACCAAGCGAGAACATACCATTAATATCCAACCAATAAAGAGGTTTCACAACAAAATCCAACTCAATACCTTTGTGTACAGAGTTCACACCTTGCATATTGATTACTGCACGAGTCTCTTTTACCAATAAGTTAGGATCATAATCATTTGCTAAACTGCCTTCATAGAAATTTACGGTAGACGATTTCGCCATTGTTTTATCTTTCCACTTTGTATAGTAAGCATTGATATTCGCTGAGAAAATTTTAGATCTGAAGCCATATCCCACTTCAACAGAGAAGATTTTTTCGTTTACCGCATCTTTGTTTAAAGCATTGCTTACAGTACTATTTAAGAACACACCACCCGAAAAGAAGGGAGCACGGCTAATATGACCAATATTAGCAAATACGTTATGTTGTTCAGTGATATTATAGTTAATACCTCCCTTTGCCGACCAACCGATAAAGTTTGCTACAGAAGATTTAGCATTTGCTTCATCATAATAGAATCTATCATATCTCCAATAGCTATTATTTGAAACAGATGCAGCAGCAAATGCACTCAATTTATCTTTATTATATTCCACTTGTCCGAATAAACCTTCAGAAACCACAAAACCATCATAATCGCGATATACTACATCACCAATTTGAAGTTTTTGATTAACGAAAGCAGCTCCAGCAGCAGCTGCTGAATTATTAGCAGCAGAGACACTCTTACGAGAAGAAGAGTCAACATAGTAATCGCCACCATACAAATCGATGATTTCGTTAGTATGCACCCCTTTATAGTATCTTAAGTCGATACCTCCATAAAAATCGAAATCTTTATATTTAGAAGTATAAGTAGAAAGCAATCCATACCAGTTATGGTAGTTTTTAGATTTTGACATCACCATTACCGATCCTTCTTGGCTTTCGCTATTCAAAGCATAGATATCTTCATAAGCAAAAGTACCATCCTCGTTGCGGAACTTCATATTCAGCACACCGTTGTTGCTACCAAACCAGTCGTTACGATTTGCCGAAGTTAAACCCTGACCGCTATAACCAAAACCGCGGCCAATCGAAGCATAAAGAGCCGTACTCAAGCTTGAATTTTGGTTGATTTGCCATAGATGATTCAATGACAATTGAGGTTTATTATACTCATTTCTTTGAGAAGTTTTGCGTTGGCCATCGATACCAAATCCATAAGTAGGATTATATTTATATGGACTTTGGCCATTCATATATTTCTTACCATACTCTTGCCATCCTTCGATTGTCAAACCATCATTGCGGTTACGTTGATTGTGCCATTGAGGAGCAGCAAAACCGGTGAAAGACAATTGATGATTATCATTGATTTGTTTTGAAATATTTACAAACCAGTTGTAGCCAACAAAATCAGTACCTTGAATATAACCATCACCCCATGTTTTACCACCAAGTAATGACAAGGCCCAACCCGATTTCGATAAACCGGTAGAAACATTGAACAAAATTTTGTTGAAACCATCGTTACCCAAAGCATACGATGCAGATCCACCTTTTTGAGTATCAATAGAGCGAGTAATGATATTAATAGAGCCACCCACTGATGGAGCCGAAACTTTAGCAGCGCCCAAACCACGTTGAACCTGCATAGAACGTGTCACATCCGACAATCCTGCCCAGTTACTCCAATATACACCACCCCATTCCATATCATTCATAGGAACACCATTAATCATCACGGCAACATTTTCCGATTTAAAACCACGGATTGAAATTTTAGAGTCACCATAGCCACCTCCTTGTTTCGTCGCATAAACACCTGGTGTCGATTTTAATACTTCAGGAAACTCTTGAGTTCCTAATTTTTCTTCAATGAATGCAGGCGTCAAAGTCGAAACCGCTACAGGAGTTTTACGTGCTACCGCAATTGACGATGTAATAGTAACATCACTCAATGCAAAAGCATCGGGTTCCATTTTGATCATTCCTAAATCTTGAGTTCCACTCGATTGAGTGATTTTTTTTGAATAATCTTTGTAACCTAGGTATTTGACAACCAAAGTTTCATTTTTATTCACCTTCTGAGTAAAATACCCATCTAAATCAGTTACACTACCCTGCGTAGTACCCAACACTGTTACAGCTGCCCCAATTAGAGGTTCACCGGTTTCCGAATCCACAACTTGTCCTTTCACTATTGTCTGTGCAGTAATTGTTGTTGCCGAAGCCACCGACACAAAAACCAACATCAATAAATGAATTAGATGTTTTTTCATAATTCTCTCTTTTGTTAATTAATAGATATTTGTATGTAAATATTTCGTGTTGCAAATGTAATTAATATAATCCCATATTATATTACATTTATGTTTCAAATTTTAATGATTTTAAACATGTTCTAGCAATATATAAAAAGAAAGTCCCGTTCTATATAGAGCGAGGCTTTCATTTATCGTTTAATTATTGAACTTCATAATCAAACTAATATTTTTAATCATTCATAAGTTTTCGATATCGAACGCGCTTAGGCTCTTCATTACCCAGTCGCTTCATCTTATTCTCTTCATACTCAGAATATGAGCCTTCGAAGTAGAACACATTTGAATCGCCTTCGAATGCTAATATATGCGTACATATACGATCTAAGAACCAACGGTCATGTGAAATAACTACTGCACATCCTGCAAAGTCTTCCAAACCTTCTTCTAAAGCACGAAGAGTATTAACGTCGATATCATTGGTAGGCTCATCGAGCAATAAGACATTCCCTTCTTCTTTTAAAGCCATGGCCAAGTGAAGACGATTTCGTTCACCTCCCGACAGCATGCTACAAAGTTTTTCCTGATCACCTCCTGAAAAATTGAATCTCGATAAATATGCACGAGCATTAATATCACGTCCACCCATGCGTATTAAATCGTTGCCACCGGATATAACTTGATAAACAGATTTGTTAGGGTCAATGTCTTTATGCTGTTGGTCAACATACGAAACTTTTACGGTTTCCCCTACTTCAAACTCACCATTATCAGCCGTTTCAAGTCCCATAATCAAACGGAAAAGTGTTGTTTTACCTGCACCATTAGGGCCAATCACACCTACTATACCGTTTGGAGGAAGCATAAAGTTCAAATCATCAAACAATAATTTATCGCCATAAGCTTTTGCAACATGTTTCGATTCGATAACCTTATTTCCAAGTCGAGGGCCATTCGGAATAAAGATTTCGAGTTTTTCCTCTTTCTCTCTTACATCCTCGTTCATCAATTTATCATAAGAGTTCAAACGTGCCTTACCTTTAGCTTGACGAGCTTTAGGAGCCATACGTACCCACTCTAATTCACGTTCCAATGTTTTGCGACGCTTGCTGGCTGTTTTTTCTTCCATTTCCATACGCTTTGTCTTCTGATCCAACCAGCTAGAGTAGTTCCCTTTCCAAGGAATACCTTCTCCACGGTCTAATTCTAGAATCCATCCAGCAACATGATCCAAGAAGTAGCGGTCATGGGTTACTGCAATTACCGTTCCTTCATATTGTTGTAAATGTTGCTCCAACCAATCAATCGATTCTGCATCCAAGTGGTTGGTAGGCTCATCCAATAATAAGATGTCCGGTTTTTGAAGTAACAAACGACATAAAGCAACACGACGACGTTCACCACCCGACAAATTCTTCACCAATTGATCTTCAGGAGGACAACGCAAAGCGTCCATCGCACGTTCTAGCTTGCTATCAATATTCCATGCATCTGTTGCATCAATAAAATCTTGAAGTTCTCCTTGACGCGCAAAAAGAACATCCATTTTATCTTGATCTTCGTAATATTCAGGTAATCCAAATTTTTGATTGATCTCTTCATATTCATTCAAAGCATCAACAATAGGTTGTACACCCTCCATTACAATTTCTTTTACAGTCTTAGTATCGTCCAAATGAGGTTCTTGTTCCAAATATCCAACAGAATAACCGGGAGAAAACACAACTTCACCTTGATAAGACTTTTCTAGCCCGGCAATAATCTTTAATAAAGTAGATTTACCCGAACCATTTAAACCGATAATACCAATCTTTGCTCCGTAGAAAAAAGACAGATATATATCTTTAAGTACTTGTTTATTGTTTTGGAAGGATTTACTCACCCCCACCATCGAAAAAATAATCTTTTTATCGTCAACAGTTGCCATATATAAATAGTGTAATATTGATTTCTGATGCAAATATACGAAAAAAAACAATTAAAATTTGGAGTTAAATAAAATCTCTCTATCTTTGCACCCGCTTAACAGCAATAAAGGATTGATTCGCTAGCTCAGC
>DKPN01000071.1:58780-95591 GCA_002471195.1 Bacteroides sp. UBA7333 | reverse complement strand
GAGCCCCAGGCGGATCACAAAAATAAAGCCTTGAGATTCAATTCTTGAGGCTTTTACTTTTTTGCTATCCTAACATTTCGTTTATATTGCTACGGTGTATAATAGCACCTCTTATCTCCATATCTATCATCTTCATCTTTTTGCATTAATTATTTTTTAATAAGCATAAATCGCATTATTTTGATCAGAGCTACTACAAAAATAGCATATCAACTATTGTAATTATTCTGTCTTATTTTTATTTCACAACGCCCCCATTTTTTCTATATTTACTCTATCATACTCATATATTTCCTTTAATTTAATCATATTTTCTATAATAACTTCATTTAGCATATAAAAATGTTAACATATTTGGATAATCAATAATCCCTGGCATAGATTTGCAGCGATAAAACAATATTTTATTCACAATTTAAACCGATTTTATGAAAAGATTTTTACTTATTCTGTCAGTTGCAGTTTTTACAATAACTGCTCAAGCACAAATTTATGTAGGTGGTTCATTTGGCATCACTCACAATTCGAACAGCGACATCACTACTTTCTCTATTACACCTGAAGTTGGATATAACTTCAATGACAACTGGGCTTTTGCTGCCGAATTGGGTTACACCCATAACAATGGAGAAAACTCAAATGTTAATTCATTCCATGTTGCACCTTATGCACGTTGGAGTTTTTTCAACAAAGGAATGTTCCGTTTATTCGTTGATGGTGGTTTAGGTTTTTCAACTAGCAAAACAACTGATCACGATCGCAAAAACGGTTTCGAAATTGGTATCAAACCAGGTATAGCTCTTGATTTGACCAAAAACTTCTCTTTCATCGCTAAATATGGCTTCTTAGGTTTCCGCGACGACTATAAATATAATAATAGCGTTTCAGGATTAAGCGCAAGCACAGAAGATTTATCAATCGGATTTTTGATTAACTTCTAATCTGAAGATAAATAAAAAATATATCGGCTAGAAGTCAATAAAGACTTCTAGCCGTTTTTTATACAATCATATCATAAGTGTAATATGTTTTTCCGCAATTAAGCCAAGACAAAAAACTGTTCAATATCAATAAATTACAGATTACACAAAAATAGTATACAATTGATATACAGCAATTTACAAAAGTGTATATTTTAGAATACATTTATAAAACAATGTTATAATGATGCGTTTTTTTAAAACATCTATTGTTAATTCAAAAAAGTTCCATATCTTTGCACTCGTTAAAAACAAACAAGGATTGATTCGCTAGCTCAGCAGGTAGAGCACAACACTTTTAATGTTGGGGTCCTGGGTTCGAGCCCCAGGCGGATCACTTATAAGAGGCTATCAAACAATAAAATGTTTCGATAGCCTTTTTTCTGTTATTACTCCATCAAAAATCGTATCGCTTAATTCTATTCTACCATATTATAATGGAGGTAATGTTCATGTAATGGGTAGTATTCAGAAAAGTGTGTATGCTTTATTTCTTAGACATAAATATTTCTCAAAAATATAATTATTCGGTTTTTATAAAAAGCTTTGACTCAAGAAAGTTATAAATTGGATATTTTATAAGCTGCAACACACTTTTCTGAACATTATCAAAATGAAGTGTGTTTATTTTAGAGAAATTAACCCGAAACAAGATGTGATTTAAAAACTACACGAACGCATAACTTCAAATTCTATTTAAATTACATTTAAATAGATCTTAAATATTATCCTACAAATGGTATTTATTTAAATATTAACTGTTGGTCAAAGTCAAATTAGACTTTCAGTCCCTGCAGCATTCTTGCACTCTTCCCAATAATCAAAGTACTGTTGATATTCGCTCGCCTTTACATCCCTTTGTCTGTAAAAAAATAATTCCTGATCAACCGAATATCGGAATTGCTAACTTTGTTCGGACATTAGGTTAAGAGTGAAAAAAAATAATTTTGCAGGATGGAAAAAAATTACACACATTATGATCGCAATTTTACAGAGCATGTGCTCAAATTAAGCTATGAGCGAATACATGTAAGTAAATTGGTCAGAGAACTTGGCATTCGCAGTAATTTAATCTATCGTTGGCGAAGAGAGTTCAAAGAGTATGGAAACTGTTCTTTCCCAGTTAATGGTATTTAAAAGCTAACACAAGAAGAAAAAGAGCTTGTTGTTCTAAAAGAAAAAATGCGCAAGCTTGAGTTGGAGAATGAAATCCTAAAAAAAGCAGTGCATATCTTTTCACGAAACAATCAATAAAATTTCAATTTATAAAAGATCATGAACTATCTTATTCGATTGAATGGATATATTGCTTACTAAATATCTAAAGAATTGGACATTACTATTAGAAGAGGTATCCTATTAGTAAACAATCCGAAAAGAAAGAAGCGATTCATAAACAGATTCAAAAAGTTTACTTCGAGAATAATCGTGTTTATGAAAGCCCCCGGTTATCAGCAGAATTATCAGCAAGGAGATTACAGATTTCGCGCACAACTGTAGGTTTACACATAAAACACCTGAATCTTCTAAAGTAAAGTTCCTCGAAGATTTAAAGCAACAACAGGTTCTAATCACAATGATTCCATCTATGATAATTTTTTAAATCGAGATTTCATGCCGATAAGATCATCTCTGAAATTAGTATCAGATATTACGTATACATACTTTAAAATAGCTTTTTATATCTCATTACAATTATCGATTTATTCGACCAAAAAGTCATTGGTTGGAGCATAAACAATGGTATGAGTACGGAAAAACTGTTAGTACGATACCTAGGAATTAGTACAATCAAGCTTGCTTCAATTGTCAAATGGCAACAGAATTTATACAAAATGCTGTAACAGAAAGCTTATTTAAAGTCTTGAAAACTGAACTCATTTATGGATATAAACAAATAAGTAGAAAACAAATGAGACTAAAATTATGCCAGTGTATAAAAATATGGTATAACCGAAAAAGAAGACATTCGTTTTTTGAGTCATCTCAATATCGAGGAATTTTGAAAGCTGTTTAATGTTAAAAACAATAATTTATCAAATGTTGGTCAAGCATTGATTGAGAAATCCAATCTAAACATCTTTTTTTTCATTTAACGATTTGCTTGTTACATAAATTCATATTTTGACAAAAAGGTTTACTTCTTTAATATCTTCAAATGTGTATCGCTAAAGAATGAGATTTACTCTATTTGTGAAATATATTTATGCACAAAATACAAATTTACCATTGCAACTATTGTTCCTAAGGCAAAAC
Organism: Bacteroides sp. UBA7333; assembly: GCA_002471195.1. Lineage (GTDB taxonomy): Bacteria > Bacteroidota > Bacteroidia > Bacteroidales > Bacteroidaceae > Bacteroides. Next base: position 92,355 of record DKPN01000071.1, on the reverse strand, counting down.
ATGCCATAATTGCATGAAGGGGAAATTCTTCGAGTATACGTACGCTTCCCCAAGCCAGATAAGGCAATGAAAGAATTGATGTAACAATGACAGGGATATATTTTCTAATCAGCACCCATTGAATGATATGGATAAATATATGAAAGGAGAATGCAGTAAAAATGGCAATCCATAGGTAATAGCACTGCCATGTTAAAGCCAACACATTAACCATACAAACAAGTATTAATTCTTCGAAAACAGCAATAAAGAAGGCAGGAACAGACAATTTTCTTAAATAATCGACTTTTTTGCTAACATGGGATACTTTTCAGACAGCCCTACTCCATTTTTGATAATCCACGTTTTAAAACATATAATTTCTTCAAATTCATGAATTATAAAAACCATCGGAAATGTACTGATGATTAATTCTAATTGACTCATAATCTACTGTTTTTTTAATTTGCAAATTAATATTGTTTCATATTTTTGCAAATTGAAATTTAAGCCATAATTTTGTCGGATTGCGCCAATATTGATATTATGTATATAACTGAAGGAACATTTAATATTATACTGAAACAAAGCAGCTTGTTAGGACTCGACGAATCGTCTCTTTTTAGCACATTAGATATAGATCGTTCGTTGTTGGATAAACCAACAAATAAGATGGATGCCGACATTGTAGGTAGGTTAATTGAATATATGGCCAATCAAAAACCGGCCTTTCAGAATGGGTCTCAAAATGGGATTTACATTTCCCATATCTATATTGGGTGTAATACTCAATATATACCAAAATTGCGATACACTGAAAGATGTGTTCGATAAATCTCCTCTTTACGCTCCGGCGGTCAATACAATTTGCCTCTTTAGTAACCATTCCGACAATCAAAGCTTCTACCATTGCATGAGGGTGGCAGATGATTTTTCAAGAAAATTTCCCATCGCAACAAAGCATATATACGAATCGCAGTATGGAATTATACTGCAACTGATATACTCTTTAACGGGCAAAGTTATCAATCCTAACATAATATATTCGCCATATCAACCTGAAACGAAACCTGATTTACTTGAAACTGTAAAGTTTAATGAACCCTTCATGATGGTTTTTAATAAAGAATTACTCGAAACTAAAATAATCAATGCAAATTCTGAACTGTTGTTTATAGCCGAACAACTGATTTCGAATTTACATGATAAGCGATATGGGCAGCCGGTTTCATCTTCTGTTCGCAAATATATGTTGCAAACCATTCCTAGAATTAATATCAGTTTAAAAAACGTATCTAGTTATTTGAACATGAGCGAACGCACTCTTCAGCGAAGGCTATCAATAGAGAACACTTCGTATCAACTCATACTAGATGATGTAAGAAAAGAGTTAATGAATCTATTTCTAGAAAAAGATCTTTCATGGATTGAGATTTCATTCTTATTGGGTTTCGAATCTCAAAGTGCTTTCAATAAGTTTTTTGTTAAACATTTTGGTCGAAACCCCTCTCAATATAAGGGTAAATTCAGATGTTAATCGTATAAGATTAATAGATTTTATAACAATTGCGCTGATCTATTGCATGCGAAATCTTGTCAAGTGGCCAAACCGTATTATTTACAAAAAAATAACATATACAAACATGTATTAGCTAAGTATTTATAGGTTAAGATGTTTTTCATATATCTGAATGAATTATCTGAATATTTGAGTGAATTATCTGAATATCTAAGTGAGTTTTCTAAATATCTAAGTGAGTTATTGACTCAAAACTACCTCATAAAAACCTCAGAAGGGCGATGAATATCGATAAAAAAAGAGTGAAGAACATAACATTCTCCACTCTTTAAATGACTAAAACCTAATTCAGGATTCGTGATACAAATATATAATAATAATTCTAGCGAAACAAACAAAAATGACAAATGATGAAAAATAATAATAGCGAATTAAAAATGCAGATCGGATATGCCAAAGGTAGCGTTGAACTATTACAATACATCGTAATTGATCATTTTTTTAATCGCTATAAATACAAGTCATTATTTTACCTATACACCTGTTAATTTGCATCATCACAACTCTGATTGAGAAAAAATATCGACAGAATTGATAAGTCTTCTTTTTCTTTTAAAAAGCATGAAACTCCTTTAAAAACAACCGATCTATCGACAGACAAGAAAAGCAATAACTTAAGTTTTTTTTAACCCCAATATTCGATGTTTTCGGCAATATATTCTATATTTGTGGTTAACGAACAATCGTGAAAATGTTGAATTTAAAGAAATAACCCTTATGAAAAAACAATATGTAAGTATCTTTATCATTATACTTTCGGTAAGTACTTTTTTGTTTTCATGCAGTAGCAAGATGAATAAGAAGATGGGAGATCTTCATTTTGATAATATTAAAATAAATGAGACGGCTCATCTATTTTCGAATGATGAAAAACCAGCTTGTAATATTAATATTGACTTCACTTATCCGGATAAGGCATCGGATGAGTTATTAAAAGATACACTAAACTACTATTTTATTCAAGCTTGTTTTGGTGATAAGTATTTATCGCAAAGTCCGAAAGAGGCTGTCAGTAAATATGCAGCGAACTATATCAAAGAGTATCGAAGTGATTTAGAACCTCTGTACTTGCAAGATGAAAAAGAAATTGCTGATGGAAATACCATCGGAGCTTGGTATTCTTACTATAAAAACATCGAGAGCTCTATTCAATTTTATGAGAAAGACTTACTTGTATATCGATCGCATTATGAAGAGTATACCGGTGGAGCTCATGGAATGTATTTTACTCAGTTTTTGAATATCGACTTAGGGTTAATGCGTCCATTGACTCTTGAAGACATATTTATAGGCGAATATAAAGAACCATTGACAAATATTTTGTGGTCGCAGTTGATGGCAAAGCAAAAGGTAAAATCAAGAGAAGCGCTCGAAGATATGGGATATTGTTCGACGGGAGAGTTAACTCCAATCGAAAACTTTTATCTCGACAGTAAAGGGATTACTTTTTATTATAATGTATACGAAATTACACCCTATGCCATGGGACCTGTCGAGATATCGGTTCCTTATGAAATGATTCAGCATTGGCTTAACAATAATCCTGTGATACAGGAACTTGCTAAATAACTTATTATATTTATTATTAATTAGACTTTGAAAAAAGTGGAAATCATACAAAAATACTTTCCGGATTTAACCGAAGAGCAACGTAAACAATTTTCCGATTTATATGATTTATATATGGATTGGAATTCGAAAATTAATGTAATCTCAAGAAAAGATATTGAAAATCTATATGAGCATCATGTTTTGCATTCGCTAGGGATTGCAAAAATGATTAACTTCCGTCCCGGAACATCGGTTATGGATTTAGGTACAGGAGGAGGTTTTCCCGGTGTACCTTTAGCGATTCTATTTCCTGAAGTACAATTCCATATGGTCGATAGCATTGGAAAAAAAGTGCGTGTAGCACAAGAAATTTCGCAAAGCATAGGATTGAAAAATGTAACGTTTAAGCATACACGTGCTCAAGATGAAAAGCAGAAATTTGATTTTGTAGTGAGCCGAGCTGTAATGCCATTGATCGACTTAATTAATATTATTAAGAAAAATATATCATCGACACAGCAAAACTCACTTCCCAATGGATTGATATGTTTAAAAGGAGGTGAATTAGAAAAGGAGACAATGCCTTTTAAAAATAAAGTGGTAATGCATCATTTGAGTGAAAACTTTGAAGAACCATTTTTTGAAACAAAAAAAGTGGTATATGTTCCTTTAAGTTAAGAAACTCAATTCATTTATTTTGCAACAATTATGAAAATTAAAAGATTTGAATTCAATATGTTCCCGGTAAACTGCTACATACTATGGGATGAAACCAAAGAAGCAGTAGTTATTGATCCGGGATGTTTTTATGACGAGGAGAAACAAGCGCTCAAAAACTTTATCCTCAATAATGAATTAACAGTAAAACATCTACTGAACACTCATTTGCATCTTGACCACATTTTTGGCAATCCTTTTATGCTGCAAGAGTTTGGATTAAAAGCCGAAGCCAATCAAGCTGATGAGTTTTGGATTGACGAAGCTCCAAAACAGAGCCGCATGTTTGGTTTTCAATTGCAAGAAGCGCCCGTTCCATTAGGAAAATATCTTCATGATGGTGATATTATCACATTTGGAAATACTTCTTTAGAAGCCATTCATGTCCCGGGACATTCACCGGGTAGCTTGGTGTATTATTGCAAAAGTGATAATTGCGTGTTTACCGGAGATGTTTTATTTCAAGGAAGCATAGGTAGAGCCGATTTAACAGGTGGCAACTTTGATGATTTGATTGAGCATATTTCCAGTCGACTATTCGTTTTGCCCAATGAAACAATCGTTTATCCGGGACACGGAGCTCCTACAACTATTGGCATGGAAAAGGCCGAAAATCCTTTTTTTAGATAGGATTAAATTGAACCAATAACTTAAAATCTATATACATTATGAGAACCGATACATTTGCTTCACGCCATATTGGTATCAATGAAGAAGATATCGAATTGATGTTACGCAAAATTGGCGTAAATACCTTAGATGAATTAATTGATAAAACTATTCCTGAGAATATAAGACTTACTCATCCTCTGAATTTGCCTCCGGCAATGACAGAGTATGAGTTTGGTAAACACATCGAAAGAATTGCATCAATGAATAAATTATATACCACCTATATAGGAATGGGTTGGTATAACACAATTACACCGGCAGTCATACAACGAAATGTATTTGAAAATCCTGTTTGGTATACTTCATACACACCTTATCAAGCTGAAATATCACAAGGCAGATTAGAAGCCTTAATGAATTTTCAGACTGTCATTTGCGATTTAACTGCCATGCCACTATCCAATTGCTCATTGCTAGACGAAGCTACAGCAGCTGCCGAAGCAGTAAGTATGATGTATGCGTTGCGTCCAAGAGACAAGCAGAAAGGGAATGCCAATGTGGTGTTTGTAGATGAAAATATATTTCCACAGACATTGGCGGTCATGATGACTCGCGCATTACCCCAAGGAATTGAACTTAGGGTTGGAAAATACCAAGAATTAGCATTTACTTCCGACTTATTTGGGTGTGTGGTTCAATATCCGAATGCAGATGGTAGCATTGAAGATTATCGTGAATTTACACAAAATGCACATGATGCGGGATGCAAAGTAGCTGTTGCTGCAGATTTGCTAAGTTTAACGCTCATTGTACCGCCCGGTGAATGGGGCGCTGATATTGTATTTGGTACGGCTCAGCGACTAGGCACTCCTATTTTTTATGGAGGACCATCAGCCGCCTATTTTGCTACTCGTGACGAGTATAAACGCAATTTGCCAGGGCGTATCATTGGTTTATCGAAAGATAAATATGGAAAGATCTGCTATAGAATGGCACTGCAAACACGCGAACAACATATTAAGCGTGAAAAAGCAACTTCTAACATTTGTACTGCACAAGCTCTTTTGGCCACGATGTCAGGTTTTTATGCAGTGTATCAGGGGCAAGAAGGTTTGAAAAATATTGCATATCGAATTCATGACATAACGACTTTTCTTGAGAAAGCCATAACAAAATTAGGGTATACACAAATTAATTCATCTTATTTTGATACCTTACGTTTTACACTTCCCGAAAATGCTACTGCTCAAAAAATAAGAACCATAGCATTAAGTAAAGAGGTAAATTTGCGTTATTTTGATAACGGAGATGTTGGATTTAGTATTGATGAAACCACCGATTTGTCAGGTGTAAATACATTACTCTCTATATTTGCCGTTGCAGCAGAAAAAGACTATCAGAAAGTTGAAGAAATTGGCAAAGCCAAAAACTATACAAAAGCAATAAAACGTACCAGCAGCTTTTTAACGCATGAGGTTTTTTGTAAATATCATACCGAAACGGAAATGCTGAGATACATAAAATATCTTGATAGAAAAGATATTTCATTAACACATTCGATGATTCCACTGGGTTCGTGTACCATGAAATTGAATGCTGCTGCTGAAATGCTACCGCTAAGTTTATCGAAATTTACAAGCATACATCCGCTAGTTCCAGAAGATCAAGCGCAGGGTTACCGAAAACTAATTGATAATTTAAGTAACGACTTAAAAATTATCACCGGTTTTGCCGGAATCAGTTTGCAACCCAATTCGGGTGCCGCCGGCGAATATACAGGTTTGAGAGTAATACGTAGCTATTTTGAAAGCATCGGGCAAGATGATAGAAAAATTATCATCATACCTGCATCGGCACATGGCACAAATCCGGCTTCTGCTATTCAAGCAGGTTATTCGATTGTAACTTGTGACTGCGATAAGAATGGGAACGTAGACATGAGTGATTTAAAAGCTAAAGCAGAGGCACATAAAGATAGATTAGCCGGATTAATGATAACCTATCCATCGACGCATGGTATATTTGAAGCAGATATTATGGAAATTTGTAATATTATACATAATTGTGGTGGACAGGTATACATGGATGGTGCCAATATGAATGCACAAGTTGGTTTAACTAATCCAGGATATATTGGCGCAGATGTGTGCCATCTAAATCTACATAAAACGTTTGCATCACCACATGGCGGAGGAGGTCCTGGCATTGGCCCTATCGGTGTTGCCGAACATCTTGTTCCATTCTTACCCGGACATACGTTCTTTGGTAATCAAATGAATCAAGTATCGTCTGCACCTTTTGGTAGTGCGGGTATATTGGCAATCACCTATGGATATATTCACATGATGGGAGCTGAAGGATTGGCTATGGCTACTAAATCGGCCATCATCAACGCAAATTACCTAGCAGCATGTTTAAATGATACATATGGAATTGTGTATCGTGGAAGCAAGGGATATGTAGGTCATGAAATGATTCTGGAATGTAGAAAAATAACAGAAGAAACGGGTATCACCGAAAATGATATCGCCAAACGTTTAATGGATTACGGCTATCATGCACCTACCCTTTCATTTCCTGTTCATGGCACATTGATGGTTGAGCCAACAGAAAGTGAAAGTTTAAGCGAACTAAATAACTTTGTGGAAGTAATGCAAAATATTTGGGAAGAGATACAAGAGGTAAAAGATGGGAAATCAGCCGCTGACGATAATGTTTTGATTAATGCACCACATCCTGAATATGAAATTGTAAGTGATGAATGGAAGCATTGTTATGGACGCGAAAAGGCAGCTTATCCAATAGCAAGTGTAAGAAATAACAAATTCTGGATCAATGTAGCCAGAGTTGACAATACGTTTGGTGATAGAAATTTATTACCTACGTGCTACTTAACATCACAGTGCTAAAACTATATAATAAACAGACGAATAGCGCAATTAATCTTTACTAATTGTACTATTCGTCTATTTATTATATGATATATCTTTATTTAAGATATAATAGTTATAACATTATCTTTCAACACTTTATCTTTCACAACTACCGTAGTATTGCCATAGCCAAGTGCTACACAACCATATACTTTATGATTGCTAGGTATACCCAATGATGCAATATAATCGCGCACCTCTTCATCATCGCAAGTAGTTCCTAATTGATTGATCCAACATGAACTGATGCCTAAGGAAGTTGCCATTAAAAACATATTTTCAATAGCACATGCACAATCCATAGATGCCCACCACTGTGTAGCTTCATTTGAAACTATAATTAACGTAGGTGCATGATAATAGCAACAATAGTTTTCGTTATTCCCCCTATCTTGCAAATGTTTATCATGGCTTTTGGCAAATGCTTTTTTAATGACATCATTCAGTACTTTCAACGCTTCTTGATTTTGAATTGCTGTAAAATGCCATGTTTGATAATTCATCCCACTGGGTGCATATGAAGCAGCCTCCAATATCTGTTTTAAATCTTCAACAGAAACTTGCTTCTCGGTATAGGATCGAGTGCTACGACGTGATTTAATCACATTCAATAAATCTGTAGATTTCATATTCAATTAACGTTTAGATAAACCTATTTTTGCATTCAATTTAAAATAGTAAACTCCATTTTCACGCTCCAAAAAACCATATTTATCTTTTTCGACAGCACCTTTTTCAAAGCGTGTATTATAGAACAGAAAATCTTCAAATGTTTTTTTCGCGAATTTATGATAACACAATAGCTCTCCTGCCCCATTAACGATGATCATTCCTTCAATAGCCGAATCGACTCCATTGTATATTTTAGCCGGACGCATTCCTAAAGCCAGAGCCATTAAAAACTGTTTCACTTTAAACTCATAGAATCCATGTTTGTTGATGAGTTCGTCTTTAATTTTTAATGGATTGAGCTGCTTTATAATTTCAGTCAATTCGGATACGCGCGTTACTTCATCTAAGTGCATTATGCGAAGCATTTCTGCCAACATACGCGGAAAATGTAGATCAATCATTAATAAATTACTGCGAAAAACTCGATCGGCTACATCCGAGTATTTTAACACGCCGCCTAAGCGTTCGATCATCATCATTTTTTGCGCCACTTCATCGATTGATTCAGGTAGAGCATTCACTTTATTGACGGTGGGTACACTAAATTTCACACCTATTTGTTCGAATTTTAGATTGGCAGATCTACCACCATCCAACAATGGAGTCATTGTGCTCAAGCGAGAACGAATACTGATACCTGAAAGAGGAGCATCGGGATGCCAAAAAGCAACTGAAAAATCGGTTCTATCATCGGTTTTGGCTTCTAAATCAAATATTGAAATCGAATCTAAAAATTCTTCTACTCCTTCGGGAGATTCAACATTCATCTCCTTTGAGTTTTTTATTGCATTTAAAATGAGATCGGCAACCGTTCCAAAATCATCTCGAACAAATAATTTTTCTTCAGTTTCACTTACTACCCTAATTTGAGTATCTTCAATATAATATTTGCGGGGCCCATCATGCTCTTCCCTTTGAATCATTGCTATGGGCCAACATGCATCATCTTTCTTAGATTCGATTGTTCCCAAATTAATTTTACCATCTGATAAAAGACGAAAAAAGGAATATATCTCACTCCACTCTTTTTTTGTTGCTTCAAAAGCCATATTCTTGATGTATATAAGTTGATTGTATAATTAAAACGTTAACTAAGATATTACATTTTAAAAATGATATTGTTTCGTTTATCACTCATTTTCTTCGAAACGAAGTGTTTCGACTTTTGATAATCGTGCCTGAAGTTTAGGCATTAATGAACGTCTTATTCGCAAAGACATACGACAGTCCATCTCAAAACTTTGCTCAACAATTTCGGGTTCTTCTTCTTTAACAATGCGCATCACGTCATTCATAAAGGGATATTCAAACCAAAACACGATAGATGCATCGATTGTCTTTTCTATGATCTCGGCATTTTCTATTGCTTCAGCAGCAGCAGCTTTATACGCAACAATCAATCCACTTGTACCCAATTTAATGCCTCCAAAATAACGCACTACTATAATCAATATATCGGTAAGTTCATTCGAATTGATTTGTCCTAAAATTGGTTTGCCGGCAGTTCCCGAGGGTTCTCCATTATCGTTAGCTCTGAAATCTTTTCGCTCGGCTCCCAACATATATGCATAACATACGTGGCGAGCATCATAATATTTTTTTTGATAATATTCAAGATGCGTTTTTATTTCCTCAAGCGAACGTACCGGAAGAGCTATGGCTATAAATTTGCTACGCTTCTCAGAGTAAATAGCTTCGGATAGACTCCTGATTGTTTTAAAAGTATCTTCACTCATAACGCAAAGATAGAGCTTTTGACACAAAATACGTGTGTTCACATTCAAAAAAATCCTCTTTTTCGATTAGACGAAAAGAGGATTTTTGGATATATGATCTATCACCCTAAATCAATTTGTGTATTACCAAACCAGACCTTAACTTAGGTTCAAACCATGTTGTTTTAGGAGGCATAATGTTATCAGTATCGGCAATATCCATCAACTGTTTCATGGTCACAGGATATAGGGCCAAAGCGGCTTTCATTTCGCCACTATCTACTCTCTTACTCAACTCTTCCAATCCTCTAATACCACCTACAAAATCAATCCGCTTATCGGAGCGTAGATCAGTGATATTTAATATATCATGGAGGATTAAATTCGATGAAATCGTAACATCTAATACACCTATTGGGTCATGATCGTCGTAGGTACCGGGCTTAGCAGTAAGGCTATACCATTTTCCATCTACATATAAACTGAAATTATGCAACGCTTGGGGTTTATATATAGTTACTCCTTTTTCTTCTACGATGAAATTGGTCTTCAAAGATTCTATAAATTCATCAGGGGTTAAACCATTTAAATCTTTTACCACACGATTATAGTCGATAATCGTTAGTTGTGATGCGGGGAAACATACCGACATAAAATAGTTATATTCTTCTTTTCCAGTATGATTCGGATTTTGTTTTGCTTTTTCTGCTCCTACAAGAGCGGCAGCAGCAGACCTATGATGCCCATCTGCTATATATAAAGCAGGCATTTTAGAAAACTCTTCTGTGATATTTTTAATATCTGCCTCATTATTTATTATCCAGAAGGTATGACCAAATCCATCGTTGGGTGCTACAAAATTGTATATTGGTTCATTAACTGTATATTTAGCAACTAGTTTGTCTAACTTTCTATTGTCTGGATAGGCAAAAAACACAGGTTCAATATTGGCATTGTTCATGCGAACGTGCTTCATTCGGTCTTCCTCTTTATCACGTCGGGTCAACTCATGTTTCTTTATAATGCCATTCATGTAATCGGGAACATATGCGCCAACAACTAGCCCATATTGTGTTTTACCATTCATTGTTTGAGCATAGATATAATAATACTCCTTTTCATCTTGAAGAAGCCATCCTTTATCTTGGAAAGATTGAAAATTTTCTACTGCCTTTTTATATACACACTCATCGTGTTCATCAATGCCGATGGGAAAATCTATTTCTGGTTTAATGATATGATATAGTGATTTTTCATTTCCTTCAGCTTCTTGGCGTGCCTCTTCGGAGTTGAGTACATCATAGGGACGTGACACTACCTGCTCCACAAACTCTTTTGGAGGACGGATTCCTTTAAATGGTTTAATTGTAGCCATAAATGATTGATTTAAGTATTAATTCAGGTTTCTTATTTATTTATATAAAAATATGGTTTATCAATATAACAATATTCTTGATAAACCATATATCAATAGGTCATTTTTTTATCGATTTTTATTTTATTTGCCCCCCATTTATGAATAATAAAATAAGAAAGGGAGCCATCGGACTGTCTTTTTATTTATTTACACGATATTTTTCGCAGTTGTTCTTAAAGAATTCTACTATTTGGTGTGCTGCTGCTATACCTGCATTAATATTAGCTTCAGCAGTTTGTGCTCCCATTTTCTTTGGGGTCGAAAAATATCTTCCTGAAAATAATTCAACGAATTTAGCATTTGCCGCCGGCATAATGTCAGTAATATATTTAAAATCACTGCGATCTTCCATCAAACTAATTAACTCATCTTCGTTTATCACCTCTTTACGAGCGGTATTAACAAGAATTCCACCCTTAGGCATCTGATTCAACAATGCATAATTAATTGAATTTTTTGTTTCAGGAGTTGCAGGTATATGTAATGATACAATATCACACAATTTATATAACTCTTCAACAGAAGTTACAGCTACGACATCGTCTTTTTCAATGATTTCAGCTGGACAGAAAGGATCAAAAGCATAGATTTCCATTTCGAATCCTTTTGCTATTCTGGCTACGTTACGTCCTACATTTCCATAGGCATGTATTCCCAACTTCTTTCCTTTTAACTCGGTACCCGATGTTCCATTGAAAAAATTTCGAGTTGCATAAACCATCATCCCTAATACTAATTCGGCTACTGCGTTTGAGTTTTGACCGGGTGTATTCATTACGCATACCCCATGCTGAGTGGCAGCTTCTAAATCTACATTATCGTATCCGGCACCTGCACGAACGACTATTTTTAGATCATGTGCTGCATTAAAAACTTCGGCATCAATAATATCGCTTCGAATAATAATAGCATTTACATCTTTTACTGCTTCTAACAGCTGTGATTTATCACTATATTTTTCTAACAATACCAATTCATAACCGGCATTCTCTATTTCTGTACGAATACCATCGACTGCAACTTTTGCAAATGGTTTCTCGGTCGCTAAAAGTATTTTCATTTCAGTTGTTTTTGATTTCAGATTAAAGAATACCTCCACAAAATATATTAGATATATAACCCAATAAAGAGTCATATTCTATGTATAGATTATGGAGGTATAATTATATTTTAATGTAATTTTTCGAATTCTTGCATACAATCAATTAATGCTTGTACGCTATCTTTTGACATGGCATTATAACATGATGCACGGAATCCACCAACAGATCTATGACCTTTGATACCTACCATTCCTCTATCGGTAGCAAATTTTAAGAAATCAGCTTCCAGATCTTTGTATTCAGGTGTCATAACAAAACAAATGTTCATTCTAGAACGATCTTCTTTATTTGCAGTTCCAACAAATAGTTTATTTCTATCAATTTCGTGATACAGCATATCTGATTTTTCGATGGCACGGCGTTCCATTTCCTTCACTCCGCCTTGTTCTTTTATCCACAAAAGAGTTTGTTCGGCAGCATAGATTGGAACAACAGGAGGTGTATTAAACATCGAACCATTGTCTATATGTGTTTTATAATTCAACATGGTAGGTATATATCTTGAAACTTTACCCAAAGCATCATCTTTGATAATAACAAAAGTGACACCCGATGGAGCTATATTTTTTTGTGCTCCTCCATATATACATACATATTTTGAAACATCAATGGGACGAGATAAAATGTCTGATGACATATCGGCGATCAAAGGCACCGGAGAATCAATATCATGTTTAATCTCAGTACCGTATATTGTATTGTTTGTTGTTATGTGGAAATAGTCAGCATCGGTAGGAATTATGTAATCTTGTGGGATATAAGTATAGTTTGATTCTGCAGATGATGCAACTTCAATAACCTCTCCAAAACCTTTCGCTTCTTTTAGTGCTTTCTTAGCCCAGGTTCCTGTATTTAAATAGGCGGCTTTTTTTTCTAAAAAATTATATGGAACCATACAGAATTGTAGACTCGCCCCACCACCTAAAAATATTACTGAGTAACCTTCGGGAATATTTAGTAATTCTTTAAATAAAGCAACAGCCTTATCCATTACTTCTTGAAAATCTTTTGATCGGTGGCTAACCTCCATTAGTGAAAGACCCGAATCATTGAAATTTAAAATCGCTTTTGCCGTATTATCTATTACTTCTTGTGGTAAAATAGATGGTCCTGCGCTAAAATTATGCTTTTTCATTTGAAGTTCGTTTTGGTTTAACATTTCATATTTTTAATCTCTTGATATGGCGAAATTACAGTTTTATTTCTTTATAGCAAACCATTCATTATAAAAATATAATTGTACGGTAGGATTATCTTACTTTTTAATATTATTTTCTGCCACTTTATACCATATTGTAAAGTTTAGATATCACAGAAATATAAATAAAATAAATAGTAATTATAAATAATTGTTTTATTTATAATTACTATTTACAGATAGTCAAAAGATACTTTTTTGTTATTTTATGTATATTTTTACTTGGCTTCTTGAATGATGGTTTTCATTCCTTTTATTTTTTCTCCTTGAATAAGATGGAAAAGTTGATTTGCCTTTGCGCGCTTTATGGCAACAAATGAATAATGATCTTTTACATCAATTTGACCGATGTCTTCACGGGCAAGACTTCCTTTTTTGTGTAAGAAACCTGCTATGTCCATTTTACTCAATTTATCTTTCTTCCCTTTTCCGATATAGAGAGTTATCCATTTTGATTTAGGAGGACGTGAGGTATGCATGAGCAACTCTACAGTAGCAATATCGTAAGGAACATAGGATGGCAGTTGCTCTGATTCGTTTACAATGACATATGAAGTTCCGGTAGCATCCCATCGAGCAGTACGTCCATTGCGGTGCGTGTATGCCTCTTCATTGATAGGCAAATGATAATGAATTACATTCTCAATATCTGTGATATCCAATCCTCTTGCAGCAAGATCGGTAGAGATTAAAATATTGCAACTCCCATTCCTAAATTTATATAGAGATTTTTCGCGATCGGGTTGCTCCATACCACCATGGAATTTTTCTGTTTCTAATTTCTTTTCGGATAATATTTTATGGACTCGATCTACGGCATCGCGATGATTGCAAAACACGATACTCGACTTATTATTCAATGAGCAGAGAAGATTAAATAATGTGTCTAATTTATCTTTTGCAGGAGAAACAATACGCTTAACTGTAAGTCTATCTTCCAGCGAAGTTTGATGATCAAGAAAATCCAATTTGACAGTTCCTTGAATGCCTGTAAACTCCGGAATCTCTTCTGCATCGGTTGCTGACAGCAATATGCGTTTTTTAAGATTGGGCAATTGATCTATAATTTCCTCCATCTGCTCATGAAATCCTAATTCGAGAGATTTGTCAAATTCGTCTATAATCAGCATATGGATTGTGGATGGATCAAAATTTCCTTTGGCTATATGATCTGTAATACGTCCCGGAGTACCAATAATGATTGCAGGTTTGTTTCCTAAAATACTCTTTTTTTCTTCAGTTATTGAATGCCCTCCATAGCAACAGCAGCTTTTCCAAGCTACAGATATTTGTTGAAATACTGAGTTAATTTGAAGCGCTAATTCGCGTGAAGGAGCCAATATTAAAGCTTGTATCGTACCATTATCGGGTTTAAGATTTAATATCATTGGAAGCAGAAAAGCGATTGTTTTACCCGACCCTGTTGGCGAAAGTAAAATAAGATCTTTCTGATTGGTTGCAATTTCCAATGCTGCTTTTTGCATTGGATTTAGTTCTTGTATTTTTAAACTTTCAAGAACTTTTTTTATAAGCGGATTATTCATAACATTCATTTAACAAAGATAAATAAAAAAAGCGGCCAAAGGTTCGTACCAATGACCGCTTTTTTTAATTGTTTGTATTTAAATTACGCGCCGAAGTTATCAAACATCAAGTTTTTGGCCGGAACACCTAAGCCATCAAGCATATTTTCGACTGCTTTTGACATAGGACCAGGACCACACATGTAATATTCGATGTCTTCTGGTGCCTCATGATTTTTGAGGTAGGTATTGTAAATTACTTCATGAACAAATCCGGCTGTATAAGATACGCCTGCTTCATCGGCAGCTGGATCTGGTCGATCGAGTGCCAAATGGAATTTGAAATTTGGATAATCTTTTTCCAATTGCAAGAAGTCTTCTAAATAGAATACTTCATTCAAGGCACGAGCACCATAGAAATAATTCATCGTACGATCTGTGATATGCAATGTTTTGGTTAAATGCATAATTTGTGCACGAAGAGGAGCCATACCGGCACCACCACCAACCCACATCATTTCATTCTTAGAATTCATGATAGGATGGAAATCACCAAAAGGACCACTCATTATTACTTTATCACCTGGTTTCAAAGTAAAGATATACGATGATGCAATACCAGCAGGAACATCCATAAATCCAGGACCTTGCTCCCTTGGCTTGAATGGAGGAGTGGCAATACGCACAGTCAACATGATACGATCGCCTTCGGCAGGATAGTTGGCCATAGAATAAGCACGAATAGTTGGTTCTGTATTTTTACATTTCAAACCAAATAAACCAAATTGTTTCCAAGCACCAAGATATTCATCCCCGATAAGATCTTTGTCTATATCTTTGTCATAATCCATATCGTATGTAGGGATTTTGATCTGAGCATAAGAACCCGGAATAAAGTCCATGTGTTCACCTTTTGGCAAAGCAACAATAAACTCTTTGATGAAAGTAGCCACATTGTTATTACTAATTACCTCACACTCCCACTCTTTCACACCTAAGATTGATTCGTCGATTTTAACTTCCATGTCTTGTTTTACCTTCACCTGGCAACCAAGACGCCAATGATCGGCTTGCTCTTTTCTTGAAAAATGAACAGCTTCGGTAGGAAGAATTTCTCCACCACCTTCAACCACCTGACATTTACATTGTCCGCATGAACCTTTACCACCACAAGCAGATGAAAGAAATATTTGATTTGATGATAGAGTATTTAGTAATGTACCACCAGGCTCTGTTATCAATTCTTTTTCTCCATTTAGAGTGACTTTAACTTCTCCTGATGGAGAAAGATATTTTTTTGCTACGAGTAAGATAATGACTAATAGTAGGATGACTACTAAAAACACTATAATACTCGTCAATATTAGAGAACCCATTGTTATTAATTTATATGATTAAATTTTTAAACCAGAAAAACACATAAATGCCATTGCCATTAGTCCTACAGTAATAAATGTAATACCTAAGCCTTTTAAAGGACCAGGAACATCTGAGTAAGCCATTTTTTCACGAATAGCAGCCAATCCAACAATAGCTAGCAACCAACCAATACCCGAACCTAACGCATATACTACGGCACTTCCTAAACTAGTGATAGCTTGAGGATTTGCAGGATCTAAAGTAATTCGTTGTTGCATAAACAATGAAGCACCCATAATAGCACAGTTTACAGCAATCAGAGGTAAAAATATACCCAATGAAGCATAAAGTGACGGACTAAAACGCTCTACTATCATTTCTACCAATTGCACTATACCTGCAATGACAGCAATAAATAAAATAAAGCCCAAGAAGCTTAGGTCAACCCCTTCAATCAGAGCATCAGGACCTAAAACTTTTGTTTGAAGCAAATAGTTTACAGGAAGTGTAATTAATAATACGAAAATTACAGCTACTCCTAATCCTAATGCAGTTTTCACATTCTTCGAAACGGCAAGGTACGAACACATACCAAGGAAGAAAGCGAATATCATATTGTCCACAAATATTGAGCGGACGAATAAACTTAATAAATGACTATCCATAATTCTTTAAGAATAAAATTAGTTTTTTTCCTGTAATTCTTTATGCTTTTGGCGTTCATACCATATAATGCAAGCACATATAATAAGTGCCATTGGAGGCATTAACATTAAACCATTATTAATGTATCCCATATCATAGAATGCGGTAGGAATAACTTGAATATTAAATAATGTACCTGAACCTAACAACTCACGGAAGAAGGCAATAATAATAAGAATTTTAGCATAACCTAATCCATTACCTAGACCATCAAGTAACGATTCCCATGGACCATTCTGCATTGCAAATGCTTCTAAACGACCCATCAAAATACAGTTAGTAATAATCAAACCTACATATACAGAAAGTTGAACACTTACATCGTATGCAAATGCTTTTAATACTTCACTCACAATTGTTACCAGTGTTGCCACCACAACAAGTTGAACTACAATACGAATTCGATTAGGAACTGTATTACGTAACAATGATATAACTACATTGGCTACAGCAAGAATGACTGTCACCGAAAAACCCATTACGATGGCCGGTTCTAATTTTGCAGTTACTGCTAAGGCCGAACAAATACCCAATACCTGTACAGTTACAGGATTGTTCATTGTCAATGGTGAAGAGAATACCTCTTTATTCATTTTTGAAAATAAGCTCATATATTTCCTCTCCTTATTTATTAGTTAAAAAATTAATATATAGGCTCATGCACTCTTTAATCATAGTTGACACACCTAATGATGTAATTGTACCACCAGAAATCCCATCTACTTGACATGTCGGATCAGTTACCTTTCCGAATTTTTCGACAGCTAATGCCACTTCTCCATTTTTCATAACTTGCTTACCTAAGAATTCATCTTTAAATTTCGCAGTCGTAATTTCGGCACCCAAACCAGGGGTTTCACTCGCATGAGAGAAATACACACCGTAAACAGTGTCTTTATTGTCATCCAAGCCTACATATCCCCAAATCGGCCCCCATAGTCCGGCACCGCTCAAAGGAATTACATATTTTGTTTGACCATTCACTTCGCAGATAAATAGAGGAAGTTGACGTTCAGCTGCAGGTTTAGCCATTTCAACAGGCATATTAATTTCAAAGCCGCCTGTCGATTGAATAACTTCACCTGCTGGATTTAAAATTTCTGCGTCTTTTATATATTCATTATATAAAGCTTGAACATCTTGCCCCTTTGTATCAACATTAATAGCGGCAAGAATTTGCTTCATTTTATCTAATCTAATGTTTTCTTCTTGTTTATTCTTTAATGAGCTAGAAATAAAAGCTAGAAGAAAAGCAACGATAACAACCATTACCGAAGCATAAATGAGGGTATAAGAATTACTATTTGTATTCATTTTTTCTCCGGTTTTATTGGTTTGACTTTAATGCGCGTTTGTCACGCATTTTAATATTACTTTGCATGATACAGTAATCAATCAATGGTGCAAATATATTCATGAATAAGATGGCTAGCATCATACCTTCAGGGTATCCTGGATTCAATACACGAATAATAATAGCTAATGCACCAATCAAAAATCCAAAAATATACTTACCTGTAGTTGTTCTTGATGCTGTTACCGGATCAGTTGCCATAAATACTGCACCAAAAGCAAAACCACCGAGGCATAGATGCTCATACCAAGGCATGTGAGCAATAGCAGTTGCAGGACCACATACATTAAAAATCCAACCCATGAATGCTCCTCCAACAAATACGGATAACATGATTCTCCAGCTAGCGATTCCTGTCCATAATAGAATGATGGCACCAATGGCAATAGCAATCATACTTGTTTCACCAATTGAACCAGGAATTAAACCTGTCACCATATCCCAATTGAAAGGAGGATAATGGGTAGGAGTGATAGCCGTTGCAGCTTCACCTAAGGCAGTAGCAGCGGTTAAACCATCGACTGTTTGTCCTAAACCAAAAATGCTTTTGCTTGCTACCCAAACAGAGTCGCCCGACATTTGTGCAGGATATGCAAAGAATAAGAATACGCGAGTAGAAAGTGCAACATTAAAAATGTTCATGCCGGTACCACCGAATACCTCTTTAACGAAAATAACAGAAAAAGCAACTGCTACTGCTAAGATCCATAATGGGCAATCAACCGGAACAATCATCGGTATTAAAATACCAGACACAAGGAATCCTTCTTGGATTTCTTCTTTTTTCCATTGTGCAACTACAAACTCAATTCCTAAGCCTACTACATATGATACAATTATTTTAGGTAATACTGCAAGAAAACCATATCCAAACATTTGCCAAAAATCGGCTGGTACGTTTACATATTTGAAATGTTGGTAACCAACATTAAACATACCAAAAAGCAAAGCTGGAATTAATGATATTACGACAATCGACATAATGCGCTTACTGTCAATTGAATCGTGAATGTGAACTCCGGTTTTCGATGTTGAATTAGGAACAAACAAGAATGTTTCAATCCCATCGAATACAGAGTGAAATGCGTGGAGTTTACCGCCTTCTTGAAAATGCGGTTTTATCTTATCGACATAATTTCTTAACGCTTTCATTTAATATTTTCAATTTACGTTGTTATTATTCAGGTGAAGTATCAACTCATTTCGGCACGGAGGAAATCAAGCCCTACGCGAACAATGCGTTGTAATTCTAATTTTGATGAATCAACAAACTCACAAAGAGCGAAGTCTTCGGGAGCTACTTCATAGATGCCTAATGCTTCCATTCTATCGATATCACCAGCAATAATTGCTTTGATTAGAAATTCCGGCATAATATCCATTGGGAATACTCTATCGTATTCTCCCGACATAATCATATGACGTTCTCCACCTTTGATACGTGCATCTATTGTATATTCTTTTTTACCGCTTAACCAAGTAAAATATGAACGGCTTGTACTGAATAAACCAAAACGAGGCATAATCCACCCAAACATTTCGTGAACATCATCTCCCTCAGGGATTATACTAATTTGGCTATGAAAAGCTCCTAAGTAACCATTTGCAGATACTACTTTACCTGTAAGTACATTGCCGCTGATATAACGAAGATTAGCGTCTTTGTTTACATTGCCAACTAATACATTTGTTAGTAAAGCACCAACACGAAGTTTGCAGTAAGTTGGTTTTAGAACTTCAGATCCTGTGATCGCTACTGTACGAGTCATATCAACAAAACCTGTGTTCATTAATCGCCCAATAAAGATTACCGCCTGAGGATCAATAGTCCATACAGTTTCTCCTTTTGATATTGGAGCGACATGATTAATTTGTACCCCTACATTACCAGCAGGATGAGGGCCATCAAACGCAGTAACTACTACATTTTGTGCTTGTGTTAAAACAGTAGACTTTTGATTTACACTAACACCTAGATATGTTTTAGCCATTTTAGCTAAAGCATTTAAACCGCTTTGAAAATTAAGTTCTTCGCCTTTTAATGCCAATTCAAAATCAGGTGCTAATGGATTTGAATCGAATGCTGAAACAAAAATAGCTTTAGGCTCTACATTCGGATTTGCAATAATGTCATAGGGTCGTTGTTTGATAAATGCAAACATACCCGATTCCATTAACAACTTTTTCACCTCATCGCCATTAAGATTCGCAACATTTTGTTTGCCGAAATCAAGAAAGTCTTGCTCTTGAGCTGCTTCCACAACGATATTCAACACTTTACGACGAGCACCACGCTCAACGCTTGTTACTACTCCACTTACGGGTGAAACAAATTTTACTTCTGGATTATTCTTGTCAATAAACAAGGGTCCTCCGGCCATAACATACTCCTGTTCTTTTACAACAACTTTTGGGGTTACGCCTGTAAAATCGTCCGGGACTAATGAATAGAATCCAGGTTCTTTTACAGAAATAATTTCCAAAGAAGCTTTACCTTTCAGGTTGATATCAAGGCCTTTACGTAATTTAATTACATTTGCCATGTGTTTTTATAAAAAATGATTTCATTAATTTGCCCGCAAAATTAATAAATAATAAAGTAAAATAGTAAGAAAACACAAAGAATTAAAGAGATTTTTCCATAATAGGCGAAAATAAATTCAGATATGAAGAATAGCCATTATTAGCTATTATATAAAGATCTTAATATTATGTCATTTATTTTTGATCACTTATTTGCAATAATTTAAAATGCATTAATTCATTTTTCTATTTGAACATGAGATTACTTTTATATGAAATATAATAATGACTCATTCTACCAAGAATTATTTGTTAGATGAACATTATTCTTTTTTAGAAATATTATTAAAATAGATAAAAATAGAATCGAATAAAAACACTTTCTTTGCAATTATTATATAGGAAAATTATGAAAAAAAATATTATTGGATTCATTCTAATTTTCTCATTTACGATTGGCTTGTTTGCACAAGAAGGAGTAACGATTGTGAAAGACGGACAATTGGATGTAGAAACTGTATTTTCACCGAATGATAGTTTAAGCAATAATGTAGAGCTGAAATTATCGAAAAAAGAATTGCGTAAACTAAAAGTTGCAAAGCGCAATGTTCATTATAATATATTAGGAGGACCAAGCTATACCCCAGATTTTGGTGTATTGGTGGGAGGCAGTTCTTTAGTTACATTTCGTATGAACCCAAGCGACACTACACAGTTGCGTTCAGTAATACCTGCATCAATAGCCGTTATGCTCAATGGAGGACTAGCTATACAATCAAAACCACAGTTATTTTTCAAACAAGATAAATTTAGGATATTCGGACAGTTTAATTACAAAAACTCTTTAGAAAACTTCTATGGAGTTGGATATGAAACAAATAAACACTGGGAAAGAAGTGATTCGACAAGTCGATATCGCTTTAACGGCGTCCAAATAAATCCTTGGTTTTTATTTAGAATAAAAAAGAGCAATTTTTTCATTGGGCCACAAATTGATATCAATTTTGAGAAGATGACAAAACCAGCAAAATACATGACAGATTTACCTTCGTATATAGAAGCCGGAGGTACACCTTCAGGTTATAAAAACTTTAGTTCAGGGATAGGATTCTTAATTTCTTATGATACACGAGACCTTCCAGCAAATGCTTACAAGGGCTTATATCTAAATATTAGCGGATTAATGTATGAAAAATTTTTAGGAAGTGAAACCCGTTTTTATCGATTAGATTTAGACTACAGACAATACATCACTCTTGGTAAACGTAAAGTTTTAGCATGGACAGCACAAACAAAAAATGTTTTTGGAGATGTGCCATTAAACAAATATTCTCTCGCCGGCACTCCATTCGACCTTAGAGGCTATTACACTGGACAATACCGAGATAAATCGGCCCATGTGGCTATTGTTGAATATCGTCAAATGTTCAATACCGACAAAAGCAATTGGTTTAAAAAGATTGTAAATCATCTTGGCTTTGTTGCCTGGGGGGGATGCGGCTTTATGGGCCCTAATCCGGTAAAAATAGAAGGGGTACTTCCAAATGCAGGAGTTGGCTTAAGAATTGAAATTCAACCACGCATGAATATAAGATTGGACATTGGAAGGAATATGGTCAACAAACAAAACCTTTTCTATTTTAACATGACTGAATCGTTTTAAAAAATTTCGAACAATCTAGAGTCAACAATATTCTATACAAACTAATTAAATTAGCCTTCATTTGAGGGCTAATTTAATTTATAAGAGACAAACAACACCGTTAGTTAATGATTTTATTATCAAATTGTTTCAACAAAATGATAATATTCATATATTTGCATAGCAGTTAATGAATACACAATTGATTATTCTTATTAATCATGAAACACAAATCATATTTATTTTTATTCGTTTTTTCTTTTTACTTTACGATAGTTTTTTCGCAAGATTATAAATCGCCAAAACATCTATCAACTAAAGATTATATAAGTATTTCATTTCCTCCATTAGATTCACTTTTCGAAAATGCTAAAGATGGTCCTATCTATAGTTTCGCACAAGCAAAAGAAGAAATTGAAAGAAAAAATTTGGCAAAAGAAAAACGAGCTTTTCTTGGTTTCTTCAGTTTACGTGGTAGTTATCAATATGGAATGTTCGGGAATGAATCAACTTATACAGACATAACAATTGCGCCCTTCTTAAGCTATTCTACACAAGCACAGAATGGTTATACAATAGGAGCCGGCATGAATATTCCATTGGACGGATTATTTGATTTAAAAGGAAGAATCTCTCGCCAAAAATTGGCACTACAGAGTGCACAATATGAAAAAGAAATAAAATTTGATGAAATAAGACGAGAAATAATAGAACTATACACAAAGGCTACATCACAAATTAATATTTTACGATTACGTTCTGAAGCATTAGAATTAGCTAAATTGCAATATGAAATTGCAGAAAAGGATTTCATCAATGGATTAATTACATCAAGTGAATTGTCAATTGATAAACAACGGCAATCTACCGCTCTCGAAAACTTAGAGAATAGTAGATTCGAGCTAACGCGTTCTGTTATGATACTTGAACTTATTTCTAATACAAAAATTATAAAATAAATATACAATGGAATATCTACAAAGCATCATTCGTACATTGTATAAAAAGTCTATTTGGATTATTCTTGGAACCTCTTTGGCCGCTTTAATTGTATATATAAATACAGCTAAAAAACAAGGACCATTCAATGTGGAGACTGCACTTTATACGGGAATTATTTCGGGTTACGGCATTGAAGATAATAATGCAGGTATAAACTTTGCTATGGCGCAAAATGCAATTGATAATCTTATTAATATCATTCAATCGGAAGCTACTTTAAAAAGAGTTTCTTTTAGACTATTCTCGTACATTCTAGTAAAAGGAGATGCCGAGAAAGATCAGAATGGAATTACACAGACTTCATATAATTATACTTATAATCATATGAAAAATAGCCCAAATGGAAATGAACTTATCTCACTCATTGATAAAAATAGCATAGATAAAACTGTTGAAAATTTCACTAAATATGAGAAAGCAGATAAAACAAATTACATTTATGGCTTATTTTACTTTCAACATCCATACTATAGTTTGGAAGCACTTAAAAAAATAGGTGTAAATCGCATGGGAAGCAGCGATTTATTAAAAATCAAATATTCATCGAATGATCCAGGTATTGCCTATTATACAATTCGATTTCTTATAACAGAATTTATCGAAGAATACCGTAAGTTAAGATATGGAGAAACCGACAAAGTAATAGAATACTTCAAAGAAGAACTCCACCGAATTGGAGATCAACTCAAAATCGAAGAAAATGAATTAATTGATTATAATGTTGATAATCGCATAATAAATTATTATGATGAAACGAAAGAGTTAGCTGCAATAAATAAAGAGTTCGAATTAAGAGAAAGAGACATTTTGTTTGATTACAATAGTTCAAAAGCTCTTTTAAAAGAGCTCGAAAAACAAATGGACTTTAATGAGAGACAAGCTGCATCAAGTATACGCATGCTTTCTAAATTGAAGGAAGCTTCTGAACTAACCGGAACAATATCTGAAATAAAAACAATCACCACCGGTGATAGTATTATTTTATCACAATTACAAATATTTGAAGACTCATTATATAACACAAGAGATCAATTATCTGAAATATCTCAAGAATATATTCTTGAAAAATTTTCTAAAAGCGGAATTGCTAAAGATAATATTATAGCTCAGTGGCTTGAACAAACTTTGTTATTTGAGAAAGCAAAAGCTGAACTCGAGGTAATAAAAGAAGGCCGCACCACGATGAATGATAAATATGAATTTTTTGCTCCTATTGGTATTACTCTAAAAAGGAAAGAAAGAGTTCTAAATTTTATTGAACAAAGTTATTTAACAAACCTAAGAAGTTATAATGAAGCTTTAATGCGGAAAAAAAATCTGGAGATGACATCTGCATCTTTAAAAGTATTAAACCCACCAGCATATCCTATAAACTCGGAAAGTATCAATAAAAAACGTATTATGATTCTTTCATGCTTATGTGCTTTTCTGTTACTTGTTGGCATATTTTTATTAATTGATTTTTTTGATAGGACCTTACGTGACTCTAATATCACAAAGAAATTATTAAAGTGTCCGTTTATTGGTAGTTTTCCTCAACATATTAAGAATGAGAAATATAATTTAGCATATAAACAAGCTGCAACGAAACATTTATGCGCAACTATTTTGAGTTTATTTAAACCGAGAAGAGCAAATCAACCATATATTTTAAACTTATTAAGTTTCGAAGATTATTCAAATAAAGAGATAATAGCCATTTCCATGGTCGAACACTGGACATCGAAAGGTTTAATTGTGAAACATATAAAATTAGATTCAATTATTAATATTAATACATCAAAATATGTCTTAGCTACAAATTTGAATGACATATATCAATATACGGATGAGGATATTATTGTCGTGGAATATCCTTCAATGAATGAACAATTTATTCCAAATTCTCTACTACGTGAAGCAAATTTAAACTTATTAGTTGTATCAGCTAATTATGGATGGAAAGCTCAAGATATCTCTCTTTTGAATCAACTTGAAGAGCAAATAGACGATTTGCCATTTACATGCTTAAATAATGCACCTATTTATGATGTTGAAAAGTTCACCGGTTTGCTTCCACCATATTCTTTACTCCGATATATAGGATATAATTTCTCGCAACTATCAATTGCTGAAACTTTTAGACAATGGAAGTCAAATATTTGAAATTAATTTTTTATTAGATAAATAATGATAAGAAACAAATTGCAAAATAATATCAATGTCTTAGAGTCAAAAAAATCTGAGATTATTTTTTTTATTTATTTCTCTTTGCAATTCCTATTCATTATTATGAACACGTTTTTAGAGATAAAAATGGGAGCTTTTACACTTCTATTGACCTTAATAATGGGTCCCATTATTTTACTAAGATGTGCTGCTAAAAATTATGATCTATCGCATGCTAAAAATGGTATGATGTATTTATTTATCTTACCTGCTGTTTATTATGCTTTTTTATTATCAAACCCCAATAATGTACAAGAAGCTTGGAATATAGCTATCGCACCATATTGGTTATATCCATTCATGCTAGCAGTGATAGTTCCCATTGCAATTAGAAATATCAAAGGGATCGAATGGCTTTTAATAATTTGGTCAATATTTATAATAATAGGAACATTAAAAGGGGCTTATCAAAAAACATATGGTTTTACCGATAAAGAAAAATATTTTCTATATGTACTTGGAGGTCATAGAACACATATTATATGGTCAGGAATTCGCTATTTTTCATTTTTTACTGATGCTGCCAATTTTGGTGTACATTCTGCTATGGCAGCGACAACATTCTTTATTGCCTCTATATATTTGAATAAAAAAATATTAAAAATATATTTTGTTTTAATCGCTACATTAGCTTTGTATAGCATGGCTATTTCCGGAACTAGAGCTGCCGTCGTTATTCCTATAGTGGGAATTCTTTCATTTAGTATCCTATCTAAAAATTGGAAGGCATTTGGTTGTTCAATAATTTTATTCACTGTCATATTTTCTTTTTTCTATTATACTAACATTGGTTCAAGCAATCCATATATTTATAAAATGCGTTCTGCATTCAGACCAACTAAGGATGCATCGTATATGGTACGTTTACAAAATCGGGCAAAAATGGCTGAATTAATGAGACATCGACCTTTTGGGTATGGATTAGGATTATCTAAGGGAGAAAGATTCAATCCCAAAGAGCTTATGCCCTATCCGCCCGATTCCTGGCTCATAAGTATTTGGGTTGAAACAGGAATTGTAGGTTTAATTATTTATGGACTAACACATTTATTATTATTTATTTTATGTGGTCATATATTAATATTTAAAATTAAAGATAAAAGCTTGAGAGGTTTATTAAGTGCTTGGATTTGTATGGCTATTGGCTTTTTTGTTGCTGCTTATGTTAATGATGTAATGCAATATCCAAATCCAATTGTACTATATACAGGTTTTGCTTTATGTTTTTCAGGGAAATATATTGATAAAGATTTAGCAAAATTTGAAAATAAGCCATTATTAAAAAATAAAAATATCAGACATCTACGATGAGTCAAAAACCTTTATTGTCATTTATTACTATAACATTTAATGGATTATTTGATACCATTGAACTTATAAATTCTATTCAAGAAAAAATAAAATCAATCTCATTCGAAATTATAGTTGTTGATAATGCTTCGGATATTAATGAGGCGAAAATAATTTCTGAAAGGTTTAGCGCCGTTCGCACTATTCGTAGTGAGAAAAATCTAGGTTTTTCTGGAGGAAACAATTTGGGGATAATAGAAGCTATAGGTGATTATATATTTATAATAAATAATGATACCTATTTTAAAGAAGATACATTATGGTATTTGATTGATCGTTTACAAAACGATTCTAATATTGGCGCAGTAGGACCAAAAATATGTTCATCATCTTTCCCAAATCATATTCAATTTGCTGGCTATACTCCTTTAACTAATATTACACTACGCAACAACGCAATAAATTATGGAACAACGGAAGCAATGGATGAAAGTGAATCACAAATTACTCCTTATTTGCATGGAGCTGCTATGCTTGTTAAAAGATCGGTAATTGATAAAGTTGGATTAATGCCAGAAATATACTTTTTGTATTATGAAGAAATTGACTGGTGTACATCAATATCTAAAGCGGGTTTTAAACTATGGTATGAAAATAAAAGTACGATATATCATAAAGAGAGTCAAAGCACAGGTATTAATAGTCCACTGAAAACTTATTACTTATCACGCAACAGATTGTTATATGCTTGGCGACATCTGTCTCCCTCAAACAGAATATTATCGGTTGCATATCAAATAGCTATTGCTAACATAAAAGCAATATGTATATATACTGTTAATGGAGAAATAAATAATGCGATAGCAGTTATAAAAGGAGCTGTTTCATTTTTCCTTATTAAAAACAAGGGGCTAAATAATTATTTGAAGAAACAATAAATTAATAATGTATAATATGATAAATGTAATAGATTGGATGGTATTTGTCTTATTTTCAATATATGTATTGTATTTACTATTTTATTCAGTTGCATCTCACTTTTACCATCAAGCCGTATATCCAAAATCGCAAATAACTAATCGCATCGCAGTATTATTCCCTGCATATAAAGAAGATAGTGTAATTATAAATTCTGTTTCTCGATTTTTAAAGCAAGAATATCCATCAGACATGTATGATATCATTGTAATATCTGATAACATGGAAGAGCAAACCAATCAATCGTTGTTAGAATTAGCAATCACTCTCATTATTGTAGATTACGGCAATAGTTCAAAAGCTAAAGCTTTAAAAACCGCCATAAATAAGATTGATGCCTCAAAATATGATATCGTTGTGATTATGGATGGTGACAACACAACCGAATATAACTTCTTATCAAAGATAAATAATATATATAATAGTGGCGCCAAAGCCATACAAGCAAGAAGAACAGGATATAAAAGTTCATCGGATATAGCGCTGCTTGATAACCTATCAGAAGAAATTAACAATGGAATCTTTCGCCGCGGACATAATGCTGTAAAATTACCATCTGCCTTATCAGGATCGGGAATGGCTTTTGATGCCAAATGGTTTATTGAAAATGTCAACCAACTAAATTCTACAGGTGAAGACAAAGAGTTGGAAGCATTGCTCATTCAACAAAATGTGTATATACATTTTATTAATGATTTATGTGTTTACGATGAGAAAACGACTAAAGTAAATGCGATATCAAATCAAAGAAAACGATGGATGGCAGTACAGCTATATTCACTAAAACTTGTAATCGCAGATTTACCAGTAGCCATGACGACAGGCAACATAGCCTATTGCGATAAAATTATTCAATGGACTTTACCACCTCGATTAATACAGATTGGTGCTATATTTGCATGTACAATCATAGCTCTTTTATTTGGCGATATTGACGACGGCCTTAAATGGGTAATCTTATTCGTAGCTCAACTTATAGCATTATTACTTCCTATTCCATGTCGATATTATAGCATGAAACTTCTAAAGTCATTAATGATTAACGGACTCTACTTATTCTTAATTACCATCAGAAATATATTTAAACTAAAAGGGGCAGATAAGATATTTATACATACCGAACACGGTAAACAAAAATAAAAAAGATTGATTATGAAGATAGCTATTGAAGCACAACGGATTTTTCGTGCAAACAAGCATGGTATGGATTTCGTAGTTTTGGAAACAATACGAGAGCTGCAAAAAATCGATCATACAAATGAATATTACATTATTGTAAAACCAGGTGATGATAGATGTATTGAAGATTCAATAAACTTTCGTGTTATTGAACTAGCATGTCCCTCATATCCTTTATGGGAACAATTGGCATTGCCTAGATTAATAAGGAAAATACAACCTGATATATTACATTGTACTAGCAATACAGCTCCATTATGGTGTAATTGTGCAATGGTACTAACATTACATGACATTATCTATTTAGAAAAGCGTAATTCACGTAGTAAATCTTTATATCAGGAGTTTGGGTTTCATTATAGGAAATATATTGTACCTCGCATTTTAAAGAAATGCAAAAAAATAATATCTGTTTCAAACTATGAATGTAAACGAATTGCACAACATTTAAATATTTCAAATGATAGACTAGCGGCAATATACAATGGATATAGTCAATATTTTAAACCCCAAGAAATAAATTTTTCAATCGTAAATAAATATATCAACCAAAAGGACTTTTTGTTTTTCTTAGGAAACACTGACCCTAAAAAAAATACGCCGAGATTACTTAAAGCATATAGCATATATATTAATGAATCAACCATAAAGCGTCCCCTTTTAATCGCAGATTTATCTGAAAATCATATCGATAAAATATTAAAAGAAGAGAACATAGAACATATTAAACCATATATTTTCATCTCAGGATATATTCCAAATACAGACCTACCAATGATATATAATGCTGCATTTGCATTATTGTATCCTTCATTGAGAGAAAGCTTTGGAATACCAATGCTTGAATCGATGGCATGTGGGACACCGATAATTGCAGGTAATATATCTGCAATGCCCGAGATTGCAGGTCAGGGAGCAATTTTAGTTGATCCTTATAATTCAGAAAATATTGCAACTTCAATAATTCACCTTGAAAATGATTTAACTCTATATCATAAGCAGGTTAAATATGGCTTGGAGAGAGTTAAATCATTTTCATGGAATTCAGCGGCACATCAACTTCTAACTATATATAATCAAAATTGCTAATTATGGATGAAGCATTTAATAAGATAAAGATTAGTGTAATTATACCACTATATAATACTGAAAAGTTTATTTCTCAAACAGTAAGGTGTATAATGAATCAATCTTTACATGATCTGGAAATAATCATTATAAATGATGGATCTACAGACAATAGCTTAGAGGTCATAACCAACTTGGCTAAACAAGACTCTCGAATTAGAATAATTTCTCAAAATAACAAGGGAGTATCAGCATCGCGCAACATAGGACTTAATTTAGCAAAGGGTGAGTACATTTATTTCATGGATAGTGATGATTTAATCGCCGAAGAGGCATTAAAAGTTTGTTATCATGAGTGTATTAATAGAAATCTTGATTTTATTACATTTGACGCAGAATCTTTTATAAGTGAGTCGAATATTATTAATGTACCATATTTATTATATGATCGCAGTAAAAGCTTAGATTCTTTTACTACGTATGTTGGAATACAAGGCTTGGATATTCAAATAAAAAATAAATGCTATACTCCGTCAGTTTGTTTACTAATGATAAAAAAAACTTTTTTAATATCAAATTCAATATATTTTTACGAAGGAATTATACACGAAGATCAATTGTTTACGACGCGTGCTTACATGGAGGCTAATGCTGTTGGATATATTCCAAGAAAATATTTTTCTCGCAGATTAAGAGCAGATTCTATTATGACTTCAAGTTTTAACTGGAAGAATATTGTAGGATATCTCACAGTCTTTAGAGAATTATATGGTTGTTACGCAAAAAGAACTGAAAAATACAAATTAGTTAATCGTTTTTTATATCAAATGATGAATGCGGTTATTTATAATGCACATACTTTACCACCTATAGACCGAATTCGCTTATTTAGGTTGTGTATTTTTACAAATTTGAGAAACTATGTTAGTATACATTCTAAATTAGTTTTACTATTAAAAAAATAAAATAAGCTATATTTTAAACATGCCTCAATCAATTAAGAATAAGCTATTTTCAGGTATTGCATATACAGCTATTGCGAAATATAGCGGTATTATGATTTCACTTATCATCACTTCAATTTTGGCAAGATTGATTTCACCTGATGATTTCGGGATTATAGCCATTGCAACTGTTATTATTACGTTTTTTAATTTATTCACTGATATTGGGATTTCACCTGCAATAATACAGAATAAAAATTTAGATAAATGTGATCTATCAAATATTTTTACATTTACATTTTGGATGGGAATTGCATTATCGTTTTTATTTTTTTTTCTTGCCTGGCCTATTGCCGCATATTATGATAAAACTATTTTAAAAAATATCTGTCAACTACTATGTATTAATATATTTTTTGTATCATTGAATATTGTTCCCAATGCTTTATTCTATAAAAATAGAGAGTTTAAATTTATTGCATTGAGAAGTCTTATTATACAGTTAATCTGTGGATTAATAGCTATATTAACAGCATATCTTGGCGCGCAATTATATGCTCTAACTATTAACCCAATACTATCAGTTATTTTTATATTTATTGTATCAATAAAACGTTATCCACTGCAATTTAAATTATTCTTTAATATCAAGTCAATCAATAAAATATTCCATTATTCATTGTATCAATTTTTATTCAATATTATAAATTTCTTCAGCCGTAATATAGATAAATTAGTAATTGGTAAACATTTAGGCATGGTAGCATTGGGGTATTATGAAAAATCATACAGACTAATGATGCTACCCTTACAGAACATTACACATGTAATTACACCAGTCATGCATCCTATCCTTAGTGAATTCCAAAATGACACCACACAATTAGTCCAATCATACGAGAAAATAATTAAAATACTCGCTTTTATAGGACTACCTTTATCCATTCTTCTCTTTTTCACTTCAGATGAAGCAATCCTAATTATTTTTGGTAATCAATGGATTGATTCTATTCCGATATTTAAAATATTATCATTATCAATAGGAATACAAATTATTCTATCATCTTCTGGAAGTATATTTCAAGCATCAAATGATACAAAAAGTTTATTTATTTGTGGAGTATTCTCATCTATTTTAAATATAGTAGGAATTCTACTTGGTATATTTCATTGGAAAAGTTTAGATGCTGTTGCATGGTGCATCCTTGTAACATTTACAATAAATTTTTTCCAATGTTACGTCTGGATGTATAAATTTACGCTCAATCGACCATTCAAAAATTTTATTAAAATTTTAATATCACCATTCATACTAACTATTATTATTTTAATTATATTAATTCCATTATCATATTGTATAAATGGATTGAACATCTTACTAACAGCACTGAGCAAATTCATAACAACTATATTAATTTGTATTGCGTATTTACAAATTTCTAAAGAATATGATTTTATTTGTAAACTAAAAGCATATATTCACTCAAAGCATATGCATAATAAATCTAATTAAAATGAAATTCCTATTTCTTATATTTCATGGGTTCAATAAATCCAATGGTATTAGTAAAAAGATACATTATCAAATTAAAGCTCTTAAAAACTTAGGCATAGATACTCAATTATGCTGGATAGATGATAAAGAGAATCATAAATACCGAATGATAGATAATAAAATTCTTGAAGATTATGGAGATGGTATAAATGGGAAAATATTAAAGCGCATAGAATATAAATCTCTATTTAACTTTATAAAAAAGGAGAACATCACTCATATCTATATGCGAAGTGATCATAATGCGAACCCTATATTGATTGCCTTCATAAAAAAAATAAAAAATCTAAATATCAAAATCGTTATGGAGATTCCGACCTACCCGTATGATCATGAATACAAAAATATTGGGTGGAAACACCATCCTAGCTTGTGGGTAGACAAATTATTCAGAAAGCAAATGGTAAAGAATATTGATCGAATTATAACCTTTTCTGATCATGATACAATTTGGGAAAGACCAACTATAAAGATTGCGAATGGAATTGATTTTGATGAAGTCAAGATCACAAAATCTTTATATGATAAAGACACTATAAATTTAATAGCTGTTGCCTATATCCATCCATGGCATGGTTTCGATAGAGCTATTATGGGAATGATAAAATATCAAAAACTGCAAGAGCAGCAATCTGTTATATTACACATAGTCGGTGATGGAATTCCTTCTTTAATGGCAGAATTTCGTCAATTAATCTTAAAAAATGGATTATCAGACCAAGTTATTTTACATGGTCCACTTTATGGTAATGATTTAGACAATTTATTT
>DKPN01000071.1:55760-58583 GCA_002471195.1 Bacteroides sp. UBA7333 | reverse complement strand
AATTTATTTGATATTTGTCAAGTGGGAATAGGAAGTTTGGCTCGTCATCGAAGTGGAATTATTAATTTGAAATCACTGAAGAATAGAGAATATGCAGCTCGAGGTATACCATTTGTTTATTCAGAAATTGATGATGATTTTGAAACAATGCCGTATATTAAAAAAGTAGAAATGAGTGATTCTGCATTAGAGATAAACGATATCATTAATTTTTATAAAAATTCAAGTTGCTCTTCAAATGATATAAGAGATTCAATTATAAATAAATTATCATGGGAAGTTCAAATGTCTAAAATTATCAATCAACTGTGATTTATGGTAATTTATTCTTTGATGTTTCACATAGAATTGATGCATAAAACACATATACTTGAAAAATTAAATGATAAGATATATAGCAGTAATATTTATAATTTATCAGCGTAAAGCTATCGATAGAACAATGTAGACTTTAACTATATTATTATGATTAATATTATATAAAGTTAAACGGTATAGTTGTATTAAATGTGCATTTTAAAACATAATATATAAATGATTTATCTTACAATCTTATTTTGGTTATTCTTATTCATTGTATTCTATACCTATATAGGATATGGTATTTTACTATTTCTATTGGTGCGATTAAAACGACTATTTAAGGGTACAGATTTTCGCGAAAATAAAACCTTACCTGAAGTTACTTTATTTATCACAGCATATAATGAGGAGAATGTAATAAATGACAAAATGGAAAACTCATTAAAATTAATTTATCCGGATGATTTATTAAATATCGTATGGGTCACAGATGGTAGTAATGATAATACCAATGCATTATTAAAAAACAAATGGAAAGAAAATGCCCATGTATTATATGATAAAGAGAGAAAAGGAAAAACAGCGGCAATAAATCGTGGAATGAAATTTATCACCTCATCCATCGTGATTTATACGGACGCAAATACTATGCTTAATAAAGAGGCAATAATTGAGATTGTAAAGATGTTTAATGATCCTAGTGTTGGCTGTGTTGCTGGCGAAAAGAGAATCTACGACAATTCTATTAATGATGCAGTAACGGATGGTGAAGGCTTGTATTGGAAATATGAATCTACACTAAAAAAACTAGATTTTGAACTTTATTCTTCTGTGGGAGCGGCAGGCGAATTATTTGCAATAAGAAGAGAGTTATTTGAACCGATGAAAGATGATACGCTTCTAGATGATTTTATTTTATCATTACGTATCGCAATGCAAGGTTATATTATTGCTTATTGTTCATCTGCGTATGCACTTGAATATGGCTCTGCAAATATGCGAGAAGAAGGAAAAAGAAAAGTAAGAATTGCTGCTGGAGGATTACAATCAATATGGAGATTAAGGGAGTTATTAAATATATTCAAATATAAAACTCTTAGCTTCCAGTATATATCACATCGAGTTTTAAGATGGTCTATTACTCCTTTACTTTTATTTAGTTTACTACCTATAAATCTAATATTGGCAATCAATAATATATATTCAGTGTATACAATTTTAATGATGCTGCAAATTAGTTTTTATATTCTGGCATACAGTGGATATTATATGGCAAGTAAACATATGAAAAATAAAATATTGTTTATCCCTTATTATTTCTTATTTATGAATATAAATGTATTTAAAGGAATAGCATATTTATGGAAAAGAAAAAATAGTGAGAATGGAATTTGGGAAAAATCGATACGCTCTTCTTACAATTAATATCGAATGTTGATATGAGAAAAAGTGCCAATAACAACAAATCTTTTTGTTTTTTATTTATAATCGTTACTTTGATCTTTTTATTATTAGCCATTCTAGGTAGTTTAGCAAAATATATTTCACCGATGGATAGCGAAATAATTACGTTGTGTGGCTTAATAATGCCGGCAATTCTAATTTGTAATTCAATATTGCTAATAATAGGGTTATGTGCAAAAAGTTATTGGAGCATTTTACCATTAGTCTCTCTTATCGTCAATTTCGCTTACATAAATAGTGTTTACAAACTCTCAATATACAGTAATGACAATCATGTTGGTAAAAAAGGATTAACAATAGCAACGTATAATGTGCAAGATTTTAATAAAAGAACAAAACATCATTCAGCTAATAAGATCAAGGATTTTCTTAAAGTACAAAATGCTGATATCCTATGTTTTCAAGAATTTGGAATTAACCAAGAGATTAATATTGATAGCTTAAAAAATATTTTTAACGATTGGAAATATTCGGTTATTCCTATTTATCAAAACAAATACCAGCTTCAATTAGCAGTATTTAGCAAACTACCCATTATCAATGCTGAGGTATTCAAGTTCGAATCGAGTAGCAACACATCCATGTATTGTGATATTAATGTCAATAGTGATACCATCCGATTATATAATGTTCATTTACAAACAACATCAATTAACGAGCTGAAAAAACATTCGAGGAAAAGCGCAGCTATTCATAAGTTCTCGATGAGTACTATTTTTGCTGAATTAAAACGTAATGACGGCAAAAGAGCTAAACAAGCACGTTTCTTAGCAAAACATATTAATGAATCCACATATCCAATCATAGCTTGTGGAGATTTTAACTCTATACCTTCATCTTATATCTATCATCAAATTAAAAACAATAAATTGAATGATGGATTCATTAGTTCAGGTAGTGGCTATATGTACACTTATCGATACATGAAACGACTTCTTAGAATCGATTATATAATGCACTCGGATGATATTATTTGCAGTGATTATTATTTGAAAGATATTGATTATAGCGATCATAATCCTATTTTCATGAGATTCGATATAAATAAAAATGGCT
>DKPN01000071.1:44785-55554 GCA_002471195.1 Bacteroides sp. UBA7333 | reverse complement strand
AGCCATTTTTATTTATATCGAATTAATATTAATTATCGAGCAGCATAAAACAAACCACCATTTGCTAATTCTTGAGCAGCCATTAAACCTTGTGCATCCAATGTAACAGTTGTACTAGTTCCATTAGGCAGATATAGTTGAGCAGTACCGTCATTGTTCATTTTGATCAATTCTTTTAACTCCTCGTTTGATACTACGTTCCAAGTATCATTATCGTTGTTGTAAATCAATTCCATTGCAATATCATCACCCTCTTTTGTAATTGAGTAACCATTTTCCAGAGTTTCCACCATATAATTACCGTTTTCTCCTTTTACAGTTTTTACACTACCAGCATTGGCGATAGGATTTGAACCACTCCAGAATTCAATTGAGTTAATGACCAATGCATCTGCCAAATAACAAACACCATATACAGGAATAATATTTAGTGCGATAAACACCAACTCATTAACAAACTTACTACTTACTGATTGATTCCAAGAAGAAACACGATTAAATAATGCAAATGATCCTACACATGAGCTAAAAAAAATACTGCTGCTTAAAGTTAGTACGATCAAAAATGTAAATTTACTTTTTCTCATAATTTTAATGTTTATGTTTAATAATGATTGTTCGTTTAATTTTTAATAAATATTATCCGTTGTGTAATGCAAAGATAATACATTATTACACAAATAAATTTATTGATGCATTTTTTATGATTAAAAAGCAACAACAATATGAATTATAAAATAAGTGTGAAAAATATGGTGAGGAAAGAAAAGCAAAAGGGAACAAGGAAGCGGAAGCTGGGGGATTCGAACCCCCGGTACGATTACTCGTACGGCAGTTTAGCAAACTGCTGGTTTCAGCCACTCACCCAAACTTCCTTGTGAGCATTTGTTCCCAATTGCGATGCAAAGATAGGGCATACTTTTTAACTATGCAAGCCTTTTATAATGTTTTTTTTGTGGCTTTTTTACACAAAGTCACTAACTATCTAAATTTCAAAACAGTATATAGAAATATTTTTTTTAAATAAAATCAATATTCTTCCAAAACATCTCTAACATCGATTATTTCGGCATCTCTATAGTAGATTCTGTTTTCAAATACCCCAACCTTAAGGAATAATATAATAAATATAAAATGCCTATTAAAATAACAAGATATGAATAGTAAATATTGAAATAATCTAATAAAATACCCATTGATAGAGGAAATATTGCTCCACCAAATTGTCCCATTATCATCAAAACCGATATTTTATCTTTCAATATGGGATATTTGGTTATTGCTTCAGTTATTATAACCGGAAATATGCTGGCATTACCAACACCAACTAATGCAATCAAAACATAAAGCATAACCTTAGTGTCTACAATATACATAGCGGATACACCAATAAACATCAACGCTACGCTAATATAAAAAAATAAAACCTTTGAGGTCTTTGCAATAATAAACGACCAAATCAATCCACCCATCAATCGGAATATAAAATATAAAGCTGACGAGAATGATGCTATTTCTAAAGATACATCCAATTTATGCATCATCAGCTTTGGAAGATTTGTATTCATGCCAATATCAATACCAACATGGCACATGACAGCGATAAAGGATAATAAAATAAAAGGCTTAGCTAATAGTTTCAATGAAGAGAAATTAACATTTTTCGAATTAGAAACATCTTCTTTTTCATTTTTCAGATTTGAAATAAGCAATATTGCAGTAATAGTTATTAAAAAATAAAACAAGAACAAGACTTTCCAACCTAACCCAAAAAAATTTTTGAAATACAACGATCCTATTATTGCTGCGTAAGGTGCTACAAAACAAGAAACGGTTTTTATAAACTCCCCAAACGTGAATTGAAAAAAAAGTTTTTCCTTTTTAATGATATTCGAAAATAAAGGATATGCTGACGATTGCAAAGCCACATTACTAATCCCTAAAAAGATAAAACATACAACCATTGCTAGATAAGTATTCAAAAATAAGGGTATCAACGTTGACATCGCTAAAACTAACATACTAAGAATTACGGTTTTTTTCATTCCTACTTTATTCATCAATACTCCGGTTGGAATTGTACAAACTAAAAACCATATGTAAACCAATGAGGGTAAAATGTTAGCCTGCGTATCAGTAAGATTTAAAGAAACTTTTATATAATTCGAAGCAATTCCAACCATTTCGATAGACCCCATAATAAAAAAGCAAAACATGGTAGAAATCACTTGCAATCGAACATTTTTGAGACTTATCATATACATTTTCATTTATTTATCTATAAAAAGATCTTACCTGCAAATTATCGATTGCACATTAAGATATTTTCTTAAAACAAATAAACTGTCATAATATGTTTTCAAAACTGAACAAACTCTATCATTAAACGTTATAATTTAACAAAACTAACGAACTATTTATATGAAATTTCATTTAAAAGTCTTTATTCATTGTGCCATATTTTCATTAGTCATTTCAACAAATATGTTTGCACAAAGTATGCAAACACTAAACTTTGAAGACGCTGTAAAATTAATGCAGACCAATAGTCGTAGCCTCAAAATGGCTGACAAAGAGATTGAAATTGCAAAAACCGAACGCGATAAACTAAATTCATTTTGGTATCCTAGTTTGCAAGCCTCTGGAGCTTAC
Organism: Bacteroides sp. UBA7333; assembly: GCA_002471195.1. GTDB lineage: Bacteria > Bacteroidota > Bacteroidia > Bacteroidales > Bacteroidaceae > Bacteroides. Next base: position 52,902 of record DKPN01000071.1, on the reverse strand, counting down.
ACCTATTTATCGCAAAAAATAGAGGTTAAACAATCCTTATCTACTCTCACTGATCCTGTAGTCGATTTTGTACATAGCATTATCCCCAATGACCAGCTGATCACTAATTTTTTAAATCAAATAGGTAGTCATACCCTTGCATTTCCATTGGCGCCTCGCAATTTGACAACTATTGATGTGAACGCAGAGTGGATAATTTTTTCAGGACTAAAAAGAATACGGGCTTCAAAGATAGGTAAGATAGCAATCGATATGGCTCATGAAAACAAGGGTCAAATTAATGCGGAACAACGTGTGGTATTAGTAGAAGCTTATTATGGCTTAAGATTATCTCAGCAAATAGTAAAAGTCAATGAAGAAGTTTATAATGCATTAAAAAAACATTATGAAAATGCTCTCAAACTAGAAGAGAAAGGAATGTTAGATAAAGCAGGCAGACTTTTAGCTCAAGTGAATATGGATGAAGCTAAACGAGAGCTACAAGCATCGTTGAAAAATGAATCGGTATTTCAAAACACTTTAAAAACAGTCCTGAATATTGAAAGTGATACATTTAATATTGTACCTACTTCTCCCCTATTTATAAATGAAGCATTGCCACCAAGATCAGAGTTTATACAGAGTGTCAATACCAATAACTATTTAATCAATCTACTTCATTTACAAGAAAACATAGCTAAAGAACAAACGCATATTAACCAAGCAGGATATATGCCCAACATTGCTTTTTTTGGCAAACAAACAATATATTCACATGGAATTCAAAGTAACCTTGTCCCTCGATTAATAATTGGCGTGGGCTTTACATGGAATTTATTCGATGGACTCGATCGTGAAAAAAAGATCAGACAATCGAAGTTAACACAACAAACATTAGCATTAGGGCAAGAAAAAGCAAAAGATGATTTAGCAGTAGGAGTAGATAACTTTTACAGTCAGATGCAAAAATCAATCGACAATGTGACTGCTTTAAATGCCACCATCGAATTGAGTGAAGAATTGGTACGCATTCGAAAAAAAGCTTTCGTAGAAGGTATGGCTACTTCACTCGAAGTTATCGATGCTGAAAACTTATTGGCTAAAGTAAAAACAGCGCGATTCGCTGCTTATTATGAGTATGAAATAGCATTAATAAACCTACTTAGTCTATGTGGCACTCCCGAACAGTTTTATAATTACAGCAATTAATTAAATATTCAGAATATGAATTCAAATAGAAAATATTTAAGTATAGCATTCTTTGTGCTTCTTGTGGTAGTAGTAATATTTACTGCTATAGGTCTAATATTTATGCACAAAGAGCCATTAATACTTCAAGGACAAGCCGAGGCAACGGAAATCAGAATTAGCGGCAAACTTCCGGGTAGAGTAGATACATTTTTGGTAAAAGAGGGCGATTGGGTTCGTAGAGGTGATACCTTAGTAATCATCAATAGCCCTACAATAGAGGCTAAGTACAGACAAGTAGATGCGTTAAAACAAGCTGCCGAAGAAGAAAATAAAAAAATTGATGCCGGTACACGTAAACAGATTATTGCCACTGCACTACAAATATGGAATAAAACTAAAAGTGATTTATCGCTAGCTACAACCACATATAACAGAATCACTGCGTTATATAATGATAGTGTTGTAACGTCACAGCGTAAAGATGAAGTAGAGGCTTTATACAAAGGTGCATTAGCGGCAGAAAGAGCTGCACACGAACAGTATCAATTAGCTTTGGCCGGTGCCCAATCAGAAGATAAAGCTGCGGCACAAAACATGGTAGAAGCCGCCATAGGGACAGTTGACGAGATTAATGCATTGTTGGTTGACGCAAAATTAGTAGCTCCCGATAATGGACAAATATGTACTATATTTCCAAAACGTGGTGAGCTGGTAGCACCCGGAACCCCTATCATGAATTTAGTCGTTTTAGATGATATTTATGTTATTCTAAATTTAAAAGAAGATCTATTGCCTCATTTCAAAATGGGAGAAACCTTCAGAGCAGACATTCCTGCGATTGACAAAAAAGATGTTGAATTTAAAATATACTACATAAGCCCCTTAGGTAGTTTTGCTACTTGGAAATCGACAAAGCAAGTAGGAAGTTATGATATGCGTACTTTCCAAATCAAGGCACATCCAACTACAAAAGTCGACGATTTACGTCCGGGTATGTCAGTATTAGTATCCATGTAATCAAGAATGAATGTAAACTTAAAAAAGGAATCGCCATTTCATAAAGTTTTTTTTAGAGAACTGAATAGAATGGTCTCTCGTCGAATTTACTTTGGCGCATCTATTGTCTTACCATTATTTACCTTATTTTTCATGTCGACGATCTTTGGATCAGGCGAAATGGAGAACCTGCCTATTGGTGTGGTAGATCTTGACAACACAGCATCTTCTAGAGCAATAGTAAGAACTATCGAAGCCGTACCGATATTAAAAGTAGACAAACATTTTATAAATGAAATAGAGGCAAGACGATCGGTTCAAAAAAAAGACATTTATGGATATCTGGTTATTCCACATAATTTCGAAGCAGATGCAATACAAGGCAACAATGCCGTTTTAGCTTACTACTATCATTATGCTTTATTGGCTGTAGGAGGCGAAATAATGGGTGCATTCGAAACAACATTAAAACCATTGGAAGTAACTCCTATTATGGTCGAAGCCCAGGCGTTGGGAGTTAGCGAGGATGCTATCGAAACATTTTTACTGCCCATTCAATCGGCCGATCATCCAGTATACAATCCGGCATTAAACTATAGTATATACCTCAGTCAATCGTTCTTTTTTGTATTGTTTCAAATCCTTATATTATTAGTTACACTCTATGTAGTGGGCTCAGAATTAAAATTCAAAACAAGTGAACAATGGCTTGTCGAAGCAAACAGCAATATAGCAATAGCGGTTTTTGCTAAAGTGTTGCCTTATACGATTATTTTTTGTATAGAAGGCATTTTTGCTAATTATATAATGTTTGAGATATTACATCTTCCATTCTATGGAAGTTGGTGGATGTTGACTCTCTCTACTATACTGTTTATCATCGCAACTCAATCGTTAGCTATATTTGTATATTCTATTTTCCCTGCCATAGCATTAATTATAAGCATAATATCGATGATCGGATCTTTAGGAGCCACATTATCGGGCATCACGTTTCCGGTAGACAACATGTATCCCATTGTACATGATGCCAGCTATCTATTTCCAATTCGCCACTACACCGAAATAGTGCAAACCATGCTTTATACAGAAGGATCGTATCAATATTATTGGATATCCCTCGTGATTTTTCTTGTATATCCATTGCTAGCATTAACACTATTGCCTCGTTTAAAAAAAGCCATAATTAGCCATAAGTATGATGAAATCGAATAAAAACTCATTGATATCTTTTACGATTGTTCGCGAATATTTAGCAATCAGTAGAAGTTATGCAGTACTCTTAGTACTGATAGGAGGCATTTTTGTGTATGGCTTACTCTATAATTACATGTATGCTCCCAATATTGTGACCGATGCCCCTGTGGCTGTTGTTGATAAATCGCAAACACAAATGAGCCGACAGTTTATTAGATGGCTTGATGCCACCCCACAAATAAATGTATATAAAGAGGCATTAGATTTTGTAGAAGCTAAAAATTGGATGAAACAAAACAAAATACAAGCCATACTATACATTCCCGATAATTTCGAATCAAGAGTTTATGAAGGAGAAAAAGTAACCTATCCCTTTTATATTACAACCGATGCATTTTTATATTATGATGCCTTGCAAACAGCATGTGCTAATGTTATGCTAGCAATGAACGATGCTTACCGAATGGATGGAACAGTATTTCTTCCCCCACAAGGTTTATTAGCGGTGGCTCTATCGTCGCCGATTACAACAGTAGGTACTTCTTTATATAATTATACACAAGGATATGGATCATACCTGATTCCTGCCGTATTGATGGTGATACTATTCCAAACATTAGCGATGGTCATTGCTATGATTGCAGGAAAAGAGTACGAATTAAATAATTTGCACGAATACCTTGACAATAAAAGCAAGTTATGGCAAACGGCCATAAAGGTTGTGTCGGCCAAAACATTTATATACTGCTCGATATATGGTGTTTTCGGGTTTTTCTTTACCGGATTTTTACATAAAATCTACAGTATACCCTCAATTGGCGACCCATTAAGCATCACAATAATGTTTATACCTTACTTATTGGCCACTTCATTTTTTGTATTATCACTATCATGGTGGTTTACCGATTCTGAAGCACCGATTTTGATGATTGCTTTTTTTTCAGTTTGCCTGATATTTCTTTCCGGTGTATCGTATCCACTCGAATTAATGCCTTGGTACTGGAAAATGTCACATTTTATTTTTCCTGCTGCTCCTGCCACATTGGCAATGGTAAAGTTAAATTCAATGGGAGCTACTATGGCCGACATCCGTTTAGAATACACCACACTTTTGGTTCAAACTCTGGTTTATTTTGTATTAGCAGTGATTGTTTATCGAAAGAAGTTTAAACGATGTATAAAAATGACACAATAAATCAATATAAACTATAATCATCTTAAAAAACATTTTATCGCATCAGTACATCTTGTGTTTTGATTATCTTTGCACCCATTTTTGTTTAGACTAAATTACTATTCAATGCAAGGTACAAGAAATTTAACGCAGGGACCAATTAATAAGCAGTTATTCAAACTAGCTTTACCCATCATGGCTACATCATTCATACAAATGGCATATAGCCTAACTGATATGGCTTGGGTAGGCAGACTTGGAAGTGAAGCTGTAGCAGTGATTGGTTCGGTAGGTATGCTTACATGGATGTCAAGTTCGATATCCTTATTAAACAAGGTAGGCTCAGAAGTAAGTGTTGCACAATCTATTGGGGCACGAAATGAAGTAAATGCAAGAAATTTTGCATCACACAATATAACGATAGCTTTATTATTGTCGATATGTTGGGGATGCATGCTTTTCATTTTGGCGAATCCTATTATTAGCATTTACAAATTAGAATCACATATTTCGCAAGATGCTGTTTCCTATTTACGCATTGTTTCGACAGCTCTTCCTTTTGTGTTTTTATCGGCTGCTTTCACTGGGATATATAATGCAGCAGGTCGAAGCCAAATACCCTTTTATATTAGTGGAACGGGCTTGATTCTAAATATCATTTTAGACCCTATTTTTATATTTTTGTTCGATTTAGGAACCAATGGTGCAGCATATGCCACATGGATTTCTCAAGCTTTTGTTCTTATTATTTTTATCTATCAATTGCGTGTGCGCGACACCTTACTAGGCAATTTTTCATTTATCGTAAAACTAAAAAAGGAATACACCGTCAGAATTTTCAAATTAGGATTGCCGGTAGCTCTTTTGAACACTCTGTTTGCTTTCGTAAACATGTTTTTATGTCGTACTGCCTCTGCACATGGTGGCCATATTGGTTTAATGACATTTACAACCGGTGGCCAGATTGAAGCAATTACGTGGAATACCTCTCAAGGTTTTTCTACAGCACTAAGCACATTCATCGCACAAAATTATGCTGCAGGAAATAATCATAGAGTAATGCGCTCATGGTATACGACTTTAAGAATGACCCTTATTTTTGGTACTCTGTGCACATTCCTGTTTATATTCTATGGCAATGAAATATTCTCTATTTTTGTGCCCGAGGAAGCTGCGTACATTGCTGGGGGTACATTCCTAAGAATCGATGGATATTCGCAGTTATTTATGATGCTCGAAATAACCATGCAAGGCGTTTTCTATGGTTTGGGTAGAACGGTTCCTCCTGCCATTACAAGTATTACTTGCAATTATCTTCGTATTCCTCTTGCGTTATTCTTTATCAGTATCGGTATGGGTGTCGAAGGTATTTGGTGGGCTGTTTGTGCCACAACAATTATAAAAGGAATTGTACTTTTAATATGGTTTATATTTATAAAAGGTAAAGTATTTAAAGCCGATGTAAAACAAGAGGAACTTGTTTTACCTACTAATTAGATACAATTTAGTAAGATATTTTCTATCTTTGTTTCTGTGAAAATATCAATAAAAAAAATAGTTAGAATAATACGCAACGCTGCAATAGCGATATTTATATCGTCAATTGCAGCTGTTGTAATCTACCGCTTTGTCCCCGTTTACATCACTCCACTAATGATTATTCGCTATTTCGAGCAAATAAAGGATAATCAAAAGCCTATATTGCATCATACATGGGTTCCATATGATAAAATATCACCCAACCTTTCTATGGCAGTCATTGCATCCGAAGATAATCGTTTTGCAACACACAACGGCTTCGATTATATTGAAATTCAAAAAGCTGTAAAGGAGAATAAAACAAGAAAACGCAAAAGAGGCGCAAGCACCATTAGTCAACAAACAGCCAAAAATGTTTTTCTGTGGCCTAAATCATCATGGTTTCGCAAAGGTTTGGAAGTTTATTTTACATTTCTGATTGAGCTATTTTGGTCGAAAGAACGCATAATGGCAGTATATTTAAACTCAATAGAGATGGGTAAAGGCATCTATGGAGCCGAAGCAGCTGCTAAGTACAAGTTCAACACCACTGCCATCAAGCTATCCAAAGCACAGTCGGCGCTTATTGCTGCTACACTCCCCAACCCTCTTCGCTTTAATTCGGCTAAGCCTTCCTCATATATTTTGAAACGACAACAACAAATTCTGCGATTAATGAATTTAGTTCCCACGTTTCCACCACCAACAGATAAAAATATAGAGAAGAAAAAAGCATCAAAAAAATAAATAATAAAACATACTATGAGATCACTGTTTTTGATTATTGTTTTCTATTTGAGTACAATCTTTCATCTTAATGCTCAACGAACTCAAATATTATACCCCAATATACATACAGTACAAGTTATTGTCAATGATAATTTTAAGCTCCCTCCTATCATCGAATTAAATAGCGACGACTATTTGGATATCTCTTTCGATCAATTATCGCACGAGTACAATCGTTATCAATATGTTATATCTCATTGCAATGCAAATTGGACCTTGTCTGATATTTCGGAGTTTGACTATTTAGATGGATTCAATAATAATCCGATTGATGATTTCGAAACATCAGTCAATACTACCATTGCATATACTCACTATCGATTTCAAATTCCGAATGAAAAAATACAATTAAAACTTTCTGGCAATTATGAAATTGCAATCTTCAATGAGGATAACTTACAAGAACCTATTATCAAAACCTATTTTCGTGTATCTGAAGAGTGTGTATCGATATCGGCAAGTGTTACTTCAAATACTGATATAGATTTCAATAACAATCATCAACAAGTAAACTTTGATATTCACCACAAAGGTTATATCATTCGCAATCCACAACAAGAACTGAAAGTTCATGTACTGCAAAATAATAGAACCGACAATATGGCTAAAGATGTTTTACCCAATTATATATCGCCCGATAAATTGCAATATAAGCACAATAGAGCATTAATTTTTGGAGCGGGAAATGAATACCGACGCTTTGAGATTGTGAGCAATAAATATGGAGGAATGAAGGTAGAAAGCTTACAATATTTTGATCCTTATTATCATGCTACCCTCTATATTGATGAGCTGCGCAACAACAATTATATATACGATGAAGACCAAAACGGACGTTTTTTAGTGAGATACAACGATGCTATTGACGATAATATTGATGCCGACTATTTCTTTGTCCACTTTATGCTGGATGTAGAAAAAACTTTATCAAATGGAAATATATTTCTTGAAGGAGAGTTTACTTACGACCAGTTCAATACCCAAACACAAATGAAGTACAACGCATCAGAACAATGTTACGAATCGGTTCAGCTATTAAAGCAAGGTGCTTATAATTATCAATATCTATATGTTCCGAACGGAAAGACAAAAGGCGAGTGCGGCCCTATCGAGGGTAATTTTTCACAGACAGAAAATGAATACCTCATTTTAGTGTATCAACGGATATTTGGAGAGCGCTACGATCGTCTGATTGGCAAGAAACAAATACGCTATCAGTAAACTGCCTATAAAACATTACTTTTAAATACATAAATATCAACAAACTACAGAT
>DKPN01000071.1:0-44598 GCA_002471195.1 Bacteroides sp. UBA7333 | reverse complement strand
ATCTGTAGTTTGTTGATATTTATTTTACCGAATATAATATGGTGTTATTTATAAGATGATAAAATAGGCTTATGCACTAATTTCATTTCTTTGAATATAACCAATCACATCCCCTTTTCGCACAAATCCTCCTTGAGGAATGCAAATTTCTACTACCTTACCACCCAAACCGGCATTGACTTTCTCATATTCTCCCCAGGGAGTCGATATGTAACAAAAGAGTTGGTTTTGATCATAATTTGTACCAATAGAGGGAGCAATAGAAGGACCTTCAACAGAAAGCTCCCACAATACTTGCCCGTTATCGGGTGCAGTGATAGGATCGGCTTTTAATCTTTTTAATTTCTTAATATCCTCTTCGGAATAGCCATTTTTAGCCATTGAAGCGTCTTTTGCTCGTTGCAATTCTTCTTCAAATCGTTTTTTAGCTACTCCCGATTTATAATCGCGATATTGTCTATCGTGCATTGCCAATTCAAACAGTTCCTCATCATCTTGGCCAAGATCCCAGCCATTATCTGCCATCTCTTTTCGATACTCATCCAATGCATCTGGATAGTTCGACTGTGGATCGGCGGTTGTAAATTCTAAGCCCTTTTCTTTTGCCAATTCGATTATTTCAGGAGCCAATGGTCCGGGCAATCTTCCGCTTTTACCTAATATCATATCCCATGTATGATTATCAATCATCGTCCAACGCTCCTCACCTTTTACCATCTGCATAACATTCATCAATGCAACATTTTTAACATATTGACTAAATGGTGTTACCAAAGGAGGGTATCCTAATTTAGGCCATACATATTCTACTTCGTCAAATAGCATTACTACCAAGTCATCGATGCTTACTTCTGGCTCATTTTTACTACGTAAAATCATATTGATACCCGAATGAACTCCTTTTAAATCGGCCATCATAGAACCCATCATTCCACCGGGTAAACCACATTTTAGTAATAAAGATGATGTATGTTTATTGGTAGAGTCGATGAAGTACCCTAAAAAGTCATCGATAAATTCCTGACTTAATGAACGTGCTTTCATATAGGCTTTCATATTAATCTCGGGCACATCAAACCCTTCATCCTTCAACATGGCTTGCACTGAAATTACATCCGGATGAACTTTTCCCCATGAAAGAGGTTCCATCGCTACATCTATAATATCTGCTCCGTTTTGACAAACTTCAAGTATAGAAGCCATCGAAAGCCCTGGTCCCGAATGACCATGATATTCGATCAAAACTTCAGGATGTTTATCCTTAATCGATTTCACAAGTCTTCCTAACATTCCGGGTCTACCGATACCTGCCATATCTTTCAGACATATTTCTTTCGCACCGGCATCAATCAACTGATCGGCAATACCTGAATAATATTCGACAGTATGAATGGGTGAATAAGTAATACACAAAGTAGCTTGCGGTATCATACCGGCTTGCTCGGCATACTGAATAGATGGAATGATGTTTCGCACTTCATTTAATCCACAAAATATACGGGTGATATCGACACCTTGCGCATGCTTAACTTTATACATCAACTTTCTAACATCAGCCGGTACAGGGTACATTCGAAGTCCATTCAACCCCCTATCAAGCATATGTGTTTGAATGCCTGCATCATTAAAAGGCTTAGTAAATGCTCTTACAGCTTTATTCGGATTCTCCCCATAAAGAAGATTCACTTGCTCAAAAGCACCACCATTAGTTTCTACACGAGCAAAACAACCCATTTCAACTATTACAGGAGCTATTTTCTCTAGTTGATCAATTCGAGGTTGATATTTACCAGACGACTGCCACATATCGCGGTATACGAGGCTGAATTTAATTTGCTTTTTCATACCTTGAGGTTATGTTAGATAATATTCTAAATTTTTAATTATAAAGGGCGACAAATATACGCATACATTTGACACTATGATAATATTACAGGGTTAAATTATATATCAATTAATCAATTATATATCAATATGAAAACAATAAAGTGGGGCGTAATGTTTCAACAACACTACACCCCTTACACTTTGATTATATTAAGGCTTTGTTATTATATTTTTATAAGATATTTAAATAGATAAGTAACAAATTAAAATATCACATATTTTATAACAATCAAACAAAATCTTTTAACTCTTGCTGCAACTTTTGACGTGTGAAAAAGATGCGGCTTTTAACAGTGCCCAATGGTAAATTTAAACGTTCTGCAATTTCCCGGTATTTAAATCCTGAAACATGCATTGAAAAAGGTACACGATACTCCTTCGATAAAGATGAAACAACTCTTCTTATCTCTTTTAAATCGTATGATCCTTCGGTACTATCAAAACCAGAATCTTGAGGTAAACTTAAATGATATAAATTATCGGTTTGATCAACATAGGTTTGATCTCTAACTATTTTTCTATAGTTATTAATAAAAATATTGCGCATGATGGTATACATCCATCCTTTAAAATTGGTATCAGGCATGTACTTGTCTTCATTATCAAGTGCCTTAAGAGAAGTTTCTTGCAATAAATCGTTGGCTTCTTCACGATTGGATGTCAATTTATAAGCAAAGCGAAATAGTTCGTCTTGTATTCCAATTAAATCTTTTTTAAAACTTATACTTTTCATACGCTTCTTTGATTACTGTTAATAATTGTTTGAATGCCAATGCAAGTTTATTTATATTTTAATATCTATATAGGGGCAATTCAGTTATAAAAATGGGTATAAACTATCAAATAATAATTATTAGGTCATTTTTGATAATTATCAGGTGTTTTTTGATTTTTATTTTTATGAAACTGTGATTTTATTATACATTTGCATACATATATTATAATAACTTATTATATAAAACTAAATTTTATGAAATTTACTCAGAAGGTAATTTTAGCATTTATAGCTTCAATCTTAGTTATACCAACGTATGGCCAAGAATTAAAAGCTTTTAAATTAAGAAATGGACTCAGTGTATTTATTTGGGAAGATGATACTCAATCGGATGTATTTGGAATGGTGGGTGTTAGAACAGGATCGGCAAATGACCCTGATCAATATACTGGTTTGGCCCATTATTTAGAACATGTAATGTTTAAAGGAACCCAAACGATCGGAGCCTTAAACTGGTCTGAAGAGGAACCATTGTACAAACAAATCATACAAAAGTACGATGAAATGGCCAATGAAACCGATCCTGTCAAAAAAGAGGCAATCAATAAAGAAATTAACGACTTGACTGTTGCAGCCGCTAAAATAAGCGTTTCAAATGAATTTTCGAATTTAATAGAAAGTATGGGAGGTAAAGGTCTAAATGCCGCTACCGGTTTTGATATGACTTTCTATCACAACTCTTTCCCATCGTATCAAATCAATAAATGGTTGGAAATATCATCGCAACGATTTATTAATCCCGTTTATCGTACTTTTCAAACCGAATTAGAAACTGTATATGAAGAGTTTAATAGAGGTAAAGATAATAATTCAAATATCCAACGTGAATTTATTATGAGCAAAGCCTTCGAAGGATCTCCCTATAGCAGATCAATCATCGGCTTAAGTGAACACTTAAAAAATCCTCGATTAAGCGAATTGATCAACTTTTATAATGATTGGTATGTACCAGAAAATATGGCATTAATCATTGTTGGAAATATTAAAGCCGATCAAATTAAAAATAGAATTGCTTCGACTTTCGGAAAATTAGCACCCAATAAAGTAAAAGAGAGAAAAACATATACCGACATTGAGTTTAAAGGACGCACACAGCATACTGCAAAGATTGGCAATTCACCTTCGGTAACATTGGTATATCCGGGTATCCCTAAAGGACATAAAGATGAAATACCATTGAAGATTGCATTAGAGCTGCTATCAAATGGATCGGGAACAGGAACTTTGGATAAACTATCGATCGATGGAGAATTGACATATGGCGATGCTTATTTAAATTCTATGAAAGATCAAGGTAGATGTATGATTCAAATTATGCCATTGTTTGACCAAGCACAAAGGAGATTTGAGTCGAACAAAAGCGCTGAGAAAAAAGCACAAAAAGCGATTCAGCAAATTGTAGATGGAGAATTTGAAGATTGGATTATCGATGCCATTAAATCAGGCTTATGCAGAGATTATGATGTATCATTAGAGTCTAACCAAGGCAAAGCATATTCTCTACTCAATGCATTTATAGATGAAAAGGATTTAGGTGAAGTTTTAAACTATAAGGAGATAATTGCCAATACCAGCAACGATGATATTAAACGAGTGGCAAAACAATATTTGGGAAGCGATTACATGGTTTTGAACATCGAAAAAGGTAAGGTAAACAATAAAAATGAAAAGGTTCAAAAACCTGGATACAAAGCAATTGATGTTCCAAGTGGAGAACAGTCGCTATATGCGCAACAGTTCAAAACATTGCCAATCGGTCAGTCGGAAGCCGATTTCATGAATTTTGATGATGTACAAATTAAAAAATTGAACGATAAATCGGCTTTATACTATACGCAAAATAAGATTAATCCCGTTTTTTCTCTCGTCATAAGATATGGAGCAGGCGAAACTAAATATCCTAATTTGGGATTGGCAGCCGATTTAATGAGTAATGCCGGAATTATGGGTAATTTTAATCCGCAAGAATTAAAAAAAGAACTTAGTAAATTGAATGTAAGCTGTAATGTATCGGCCGATGACGATTATCTAACAGTAATCATGAGAGGCTATGAAAATTATTTGCCTGAAGCATGCCAATTGCTAACCAAACAAGTATTAATGCCACAATTGGACGATAAACAATTAGATCGTCTTAAAAATAGCATATTTGGATCGCGCATGCAACGTAAAGACAACGTACAAATACTAGCAAATGCTTTAAAAGAATATATTCAATATGGCAATAACTCGTCATATATTAATGAATTGACCGACAAAGCTATCTATGAATTAAATATTTCAACATTGACAGGAGATATTAATCGCGCAGCAAATTATGAAGCAAAAATATATTATACGGGTAGTATTCCTTTCGAAGAAGTATCTACAATATTAAGTAGCAACTTGCCGTTGGTAGCAAACGAAAAACCATCTGAGTCGCCCAACATAAAACCATTTTCAGAATTAACAGAAAATACGGTTTACTTCTTACCAAATACCGATGCCGAACAAGCGCAAATATTCTTCTTTATGCCAACAGCAAACTATAATAAAAACGAAGATGTGCTGAGAGATGGATTTTATCAATACTTTTCGGGTGGGTTCAACGGACTTGTATTGAATGAATTGCGCGAAAAACGCTCTATGGTATATACAGCATATGGTGCAATTTCAACTCCTAGTTTACCTGATTATCCAACTGCATTCGTTGGTCAAATAGGAACACAAAACGACAAAGCAGTGGAGGCGCTTAACCTATATATGGATTTATTGAGAAATATGCCTCAAAACCCTGATCGAATGAATAATATCAAAGACTATATGAAACAAGAAGCATTAACTTCTAAACCAAATTTTAGAAATAAAGCTTACCAAATAGAATATTACAAAAGAATGGGATATGATCAAGATCCAGCGATTGAGAATGTTCCAAAAATTGAATCATTAACATTTGACGATATCATGGAGTACTATAATCAAAACATCAAAGACAAACCAATAGCTATCGGGGTAATGGGCAATCCAAAAGATATCAACATTGAGGATCTAAAAAAATATGGGAAAGTGATAAAACTATCGAATAATAAATTGTTTAACACAAAAGAGACTCTCTTCTAAAAATTAAAAGATTTTGATTATCCGATTTTATTGCTAACTGCTACATTACTACATAGCTGATTTATAAGTTTTTACGAAATACAAATTTACAAAACCTTATCCATATAGAAAAGCCTTTCTCTCTGTGAATCAGATAGAAAGGCTTATTTTTTATTCTTCTTCTTCTATATCTTCGCCTTTCAATTGCGGCAAACATATATGGTATTTTACTGCCAAAATACGAGTTATAAATACACTGGCTCCACTTATTAATTGTACCAAAACGGCATCTAATCCTATAAGTGAAGTTATCCAATAAAAAATACCTCCCACAACACATGCCATAGCATAAATCTCTTTTCGGAATATAAGTGGTATTTCATTGATCAACACATCACGTATAACACCACCTGCAGCACCAGTTAAACTACCCATTATAATAGCTACCCAAAACGGATAACCTAATGACAAACTCATCCCTACTCCGACAACTGTAAATAAAGCCAATCCAATGCTGTCAAAAATAAAAAACGTATTATGAAGATGTATCAGATGCTTACCAAAAAATATAACCCACAATAATGCTAAACCTGTACAAATTAAGTATATAGGATTTGTCATCCAACCAGGTGTTGCTCCTAATAAAATATCACGGATAGTACCACCACCAATGGCAGTAACTAAACCAACTACGTAAGCACCAAACCAATCAAAACGCTTGGCCGATGCTAATCTAATACCACTAATGGCAAAGGCAAAAGTACCGATAAAATCTAAAATTTGAACGAATGTAGGCATCTCTATGTTATTTTGTATGCAAAGGAACAAATTATTCCGTTAGAAAGAGTATTTTTGTTGATTGAAAAGATAATAAAGAATATGAAAATTACAATTGTTGCGGGAGCTCGTCCCAATTTTATGAAATTAGCACCTATTGTTCGTGCTATTGAAACCGCAATGACTCAAGGCAAAAATATTAGCTATCGCTTAGTTTATACCGGATGTCAAGAGGATACAAGTATAGATCCATCACTTTTCTCTGATTTGCATATGTGTAAACCACATGCTTATTTAGGTGTATCGGAAACAAATGCTACGCTTTTGGCGGCAAATATAATGATTGCTTTTGATAAAGAATTAACGAATAATCCTGCACATTTGGTTTTAGTTATAGATGATTTAACCGCTACCATGAGCTGTGCTATTGTGGCTAAAAAACAAGGCATAAAAGTAGCCCATCTTGTTGCAGGAACACGTTCTTTCGATTTGAATATGCCTAAAGAAATTAATAGAATGATTACCGATGGATTATCTGATTATTTATTTACCGCTGGTTCAAATGCTAATCGTAATTTAAATCAAACCGGTACCGAAGAAGGTCATGTTTATCATGTAGGAAACATACTGATCGACAATATACGTTTCAATCGTAATCGTTTCATCAAACCCATATGGTTTGATACATTAAATCTCGAAAGCAAAAAGTATCTTTTATTAACACTTAATAGAAGATTGTTAATCGGCAATCCCCTGCTATTGAAAACATTACTAGAGGCTGTTATTAAAGAATCAAAAGGAATGCCAATCGTAGTTCCTGTACATACTTATGTAAAAGAAGCTATTTTAAAGTTGAATATTAATGCTGCGAATTTACATTTATTGCCTTCGCAAGGATATTTATCTTTTGGTTATTTAATGAGCAATGCACTAGGAGTAATTACTGATTCTGGAAACTTGGCTGAAGAAACAACTTTCTTAGGAGTACCTTGCATTACACTCAATAATTATGCTGAACATCCAGAAACATGGAAAATGGGGACAAACGAACTTGTAGGCGAAGATCCTATAGTTCTAAAAGAGGCAATGAAACGAATGTTAGATAATAAATGGAAAAAAGGTGAACTTCCTGAACGTTGGGATGGTAGAACTGCAGAACGTATCATACAAATTCTTCTAGATTAACATATAAAAAACATCCTACTATTATCTAAATAGTAGGATGTTTTTTATGACATATTGAGCATAGATATCCTAATTTATAAAAAGCAAAAATATAAAGTGAAGGATGTTTTCCTATTAAATTGTATTGCAGAGATTTGTAAGTTTTATCAAAAACGAAAGCTACTAATGGTTGCATCCCGAACTTTTTTACGACATGATGCCATTTAAGTAATTTCACATAGGATCGCATTGAATCTTCATGACCTATGAGATTACGAACTGCACGTTCTATTTTTAACAAGAATTGCTCACTACTCTCTTCTACACAATGAAAAACCGGATTATCAAGATGTATGATATCGACTTTTTTTTGTTCTAACTCTTTACCGAATAATGTATCTTCATATCCTAAATGAAATGTTTCATTAAATCTCACTCGATTAAATGCCTCTTTACAGATCATAAAATTCATACTAATAAAACTATGAAATGGATGTTTACTACGCGATTCAGAACTTTGCTCTTCAACAGACATACCATATTTAAAACGTAAAATAGCATTTTGAGGAATTGAATCGCGTTTATAAACAAAACCACCACATATAGCACTATTCGGACTAGCATTATTAATGTATTTATGTAAGAAATCATTATCAATCGGCAATACATCAGAATCAAGAAATAGTAAATATGGATAAAGAGATTGGTCTGCCAAAAAATTTCTGATTAAAGCAGGACCAATATTTTTATCTAACTGTATATATCTACAATTATTCCATTTGCTAATTTGTGCGTTTATTATCCTATAATTGTTATTCGAAGCGTCATCTGCTAGTATTATTTCGAATGGGATATTTAGATTATTGGCTTGCATGTAGAGCATCGAAATTAATGGTATACAATCGGCATTATACGTAGGTATTAATATAGATAGCATATGTTTTTGGTCAGTTGATAATGACAAATGTAATACAAAAAAAGTTATAATTATTATCTATTTAAGAGTTATTGTTAACTTTGTCTTTCTATCATTCAATAGTACATGAAACAACTATATATAAAAATATTGTTATTTTTTACGATCTTAATATCTAGTATTAATCTATCGGCACAAATAAGAGGTATAATAACCGATTCATTAACTCAAGAGCCTTTAATGTACATATCTGTTTATTACGAAGGGAAAGATATAGGTACTGTATCCAATGCAAAAGGAGAATATAAGATTGATAGCCGAAAAGGATCAAATGAATTGACATTTTCAGCAATAGGATATAAAACAAAAGTCATTAAATTGACTCCAGGTCAAAATGTTTTAAATGTCAAATTAAGCACTGATGATATACTTTTGTCAGAAGTTGTAGTTAAACCACGAAAAGAGAAATATTCTCGTAAAAACAACCCTGCAGTCGATTTAATGAAAAAAGTGATTGATAATAAAAAACATCAAGAACTTGAAATGAATGACTATTATCAATATGACAAATATGAAAAGATGAAAATGTCTTTAAACGAGATCACTCCAAGTCAACTTGACAAAGGCATCTATAAAAAATATTCGTTTTTAAAAGACCAAATTGAGATATCAGAGACGTCAAATACTTTGATATTGCCTATATCAGTACAAGAAACAGCTTCGCAAACAATATATAGGAAAAATCCTGAAAGCTTAAAAACCATCATCAAAGGAATGAATTCAAATGGAATTAATGAATTATTCTCCTCGGGCGATATCATGAGTACGATCTTAAAGGATATCTTTGCTAACATAAATATTTATGATGACGAAATCAGATTACTGCAAAGACGTTTTACTAGTCCTATATCAAAAGAAGGTATTTCATTTTATAAATATTATATAATGGATACCATAAAGGTGGATAAAGACACATGCTTTCATCTAACTTTCGTTCCGCAAAATTCACAAGATTTTGGTTTCACGGGACATTTGTATGTGATTAAAGACTCTACATATGCGGTAAAACGCTGTACCATGAACTTACCAAAAAATACCGGTGTTAATTTTGTAAATCAAATGAATATCATTCAAGATTATGTACAATTGGAGAATGGCAACTGGGTATTAAAAGATGATGATATGATTGTTGACTTATCATTAGTCAAATCGATCGGTAGTGTCCAAGTACAACGTTTTACGAAATATAGCAATTATAAATTCGATCCAATTGAGCCTAGGCTTTTTCGCTTTAAGGGGAATGTTATGAAAGAAACAGATATGCTATCTAAAAGTGATGAATATTGGGCAGAGATGCGACAAATTCCATTGACAAAGACAGAAAATTCAATGGACATATTCATGAATAGAATAGAACAAATTCCAGGATTTAAATATGTAATATTTGGAGCAAAAGCATTAATTGAAAATTTTGTTGAGACAGCAGGTCCAAAGAAAAAAAGTAAATTCGATTTCGGACCAATCAATACAGTAGTAAGCAACAATTATGTTGATGGATGGCGACTAAGAGTTAGTGGAATGACAACAGCCAACCTAAATCCGCATTGGTTTGTAAGTGGATATGGCGCTTATGGATTCAAAGATCATCGTTGGAAATATAGTGGTACCCTAACCTATTCTATCAACAAACGGGATTATGTAATATGGGAATATCCAAAACATTTTATTTCTGCCACCTATCGTTTTGATGTTATGTCACCAATGGATAAGTTTTTATATACTGATAAAGACAATATCTTTTTAGCATGGAAAACAACAACTGTCGATCAAATGTCATATATGCGCGATATCATGTTTAATTATGAATTAGAAACATATTCGGGATTTGGTCTTAAGGCCATGCTTCGACATCGCGAGGATGAACCAACTGGCAGTCTCCAATATTGGAGAAATAACAATTCGATTGATAAAATGCCATTACCTGATCAAAAGCCATTACACTCAATAACTACAGCCGAAGCTAGCATTACACTTCGTTATGCACCTGGTGAATCTTTTGTTAATTCAAAACAAAGAAGAATACCAGTTTCACTAGATGCCCCTATTTTTACCATTAATCATACGACGGGTTTTAAAGGGGTCTTTGGAGGTGATTATAATTTTAATCGGACCGAAGCTAGTGTATGGAAACGTATGTGGTTACCATCATCATGGGGCAAAATTGATTTTAGTGTAAAAGGAGGGATCGAATGGAATACTGTACCATTTCCACTCCTATTATTACCAGAAGCCAATTTAAGCTATATTACACAACGCGAAACATTTTGCTTGATTAATAATATGGAGTTTCTGAATGATCGATTTGCATCATTATCGATTTCTTACGATATGAATGGTAAACTATTTAATAGAATACCTCTTATTAAGAAATTAAAATGGAGAGAAATGTTTCGCTTCAGAGCTTTGTGGGGAACATTGACGGATAAAAACAATCCTTTTAAAAATAACAATTCCGATTTGTTTCTTTTTCCAATGCGCGATGGTAAATATACAAGTTTCACGATGGAACCGTCCATTCCCTATATGGAAGCTAGTGTAGGAATATACAACATTTTCAAACTATTACATGTTGAATATGTTCATCGTATAACCTATAGGAATAATCCTGACATTAATAAATGGGGAATTAGATTTATGGTTTTAATGGTTTTCTAATTAATATATTATGCAACCACTAGCAGAAAGACTTAGACCTAAAAAATTAGATGATTTTATTGGTCAAAAGCATTTAATTGGTCCAAATGCAGTCCTTCGAAAAATGATTGAAGGAACACGTATATCTTCATTTATATTATGGGGACCACCAGGTGTTGGAAAAACAACTCTTGCACAAATCATTGCAAATAAATTGGAAACACCTTTTTATACATTAAGTGCTGTAACATCAGGTGTAAAAGATGTCCGCGATGTTATCGAACGAGCAAAAAGTAATCGTTTTTTTTCGCAAGCGAGTCCTATTCTATTTATTGACGAAATTCATCGTTTCAGCAAATCTCAACAAGATTCTCTGCTTGGAGCTGTCGAGAACGGAACAGTAACTTTGATAGGTGCAACTACCGAAAACCCATCATTCGAAGTTATTAGGCCTTTGCTGTCAAGGTGTCAATTATACGTTTTAAAATCACTTGAACAAGAAGATTTATTAGAACTATTAAACCGAGCTATTGCAACTGATTCGGTAATGAAAGAACATGATATTACTCTGAAAGAGACTGATGCAATATTGAGATATTCCGGAGGTGATGCACGTAAACTGCTGAATATATTAGAGTTGGTTGTATCTGCTGAGAATGAAAAACATATTACAATCACCGATGCTTTAGTAACCGAAAGGTTACAACAAAACCCTCTGGCATACGACAAGGATGGTGAGATGCATTATGACATTATCTCAGCATTTATTAAATCAATTAGAGGAAGCGATCCTGATGGGGCTATATATTGGTTGGCAAGAATGGTAGAAGGAGGAGAAGACCCTTCTTTTATAGCAAGACGCTTAGTCATCCTTGCGGCCGAAGATATTGGCTTAGCCAATCCTAATGCATTATTATTGGCAAATACATGTTTTGATTCTGTAATGAAAGTTGGATGGCCGGAAGGACGAATCATATTATCGGAAGTAACTCTTTACTTGGCAAATAGTCCTAAAAGTAACTCAGCATATAAAGCCATCGATGAAGCTATTGCATTAGTAAAAGAAACGGGAAATCTACCAGTACCTCTTCATCTTCGAAATGCTCCAACGAAATTAATGAAACAATTAGGTTATGGGCAAGATTATAAGTATGCTCATAATTATAACGGAAACTTTGTAAATCAACAATTTTTGCCCGATAAAATAAAAGATAAAAGAATTTGGATACCTCAACAAAATAGCGCAGAACAAAATCATTTAGATAGACTCCAAACGCTATGGGGAAATCGATTTAATAAATAAAAGTCAAAACAAGTTTCACTTAAACACTAATCATTTATGAAGATTGTAGTATTAGATGCTTATACAGTAAACCCCGGTGACTTATCATGGGATAATTTAAAAGCTTTAGGCGATTGTGATATTTATGATCGTACTTTACCAGAACAAATTATAGACCGAGCTAAAGATGCTGAGATCATTCTTACCAATAAGGTTTTGATAACTAAAGAACATATATCAAAGCTAGAGAATTTAAAGTATATCGGAGTATTAGCAACCGGTTATAATAATATAGATATATTAGCTGCAAAAGAATATAATATCATTGTGACCAATATTCCTGCATATAGTACACCTTCGGTCGGACAAATGGTTTTTGCTCATATTCTTAACATCACACAGCAAGTGAAGCATTATTCGGATGAGGTACACAATGACAAATGGACAAAAAGTCCGGATTTTTGCTTTTATGATACGCCATTAATTGAACTATTAGGTAAAAAAATAGGGCTAATTAGTTTGGGACAAACAGGTTACAACACGGCTCGTATCGCTTTAGGATTTGGAATGAAAGTTTGGGCATATACTTCAAAGTCGCGCTTGCAATTGCCACCCGAAATTAAGAAAATGGAACTAGACCAAATATTCCGTGAATGTGATATTGTAAGTCTTCATTGCCCATTAACTGAAACAACACGAGAAATAGTCAATGCTAAAAGATTATCATTAATGAAACCAAATGCTATTATTATTAATACAGGCAGAGGGCAACTTATTAATGAACAAGACTTGGCCGATGCTTTAAATAATAAAAACATATATGCAGCAGGTGTTGATGTATTATCAACAGAACCACCACTAGCAGACAATCCATTATTAACGGCGCGCAACTGTTTTATTACACCACATATTGCATGGGCCACCTCAGCATCGCGCGAACGATTAATGAATATTATGGTGAATAACATTAAATCATATTTAAATGGCAAACCCGAAAATAATATAGCCATATAATTAAATAAGCGGAGTGAAATATATTACTTATTTCACTCCGCTTATTACTTGCAACTATTCCGTGATTGGTTTCGTTGTTATCTGAATCGATATTTTATCTAATTCTTCACCTTCTGGTATTTTCGAACTTATTCTTCTTCGAATTAACTCGGAAAGTTGTTTATCATCAATATCTAAATATCCATTTGCTGTATGAATATGATAGTGATCGCGCGAAGTAATATCGAATATTGTTTTTCCCTGTGGGTTTATGAATTTTGTAATTAAACCAGATTCATAAAAAGAATCCATAATACGATATACAGTTGATATAGTAACGTCAGGATGCGAATCACGAATACGAGAAATTACATCATCAATTGAACAATGCTTCAACTCGCATAAAACTTCATATATAGCTCTACGCTGCGGTGTTATTTTTAAACCAATATTTTTAAACGTCTCTCTAATTTCCATTATTATATATTAAAGGTTTACAAAAAAACAAACAACATAGCAAATGAACAATTATTCTCTATTTTTTTATCGATATATAACATCTAAAGCTTGTCTGCTAGACGATCTTCGAATGCCGAAAGACTTGCTTTAGCACCTTCTCCCATTGCAATTATTATTTGTTTAAAAGGCACCGTTGTAACATCACCGGCAGCATATATTCCAGTTACATTCGTTCTACAATTATTATCAACTATTATTTCACCTCGATCATTTATTGCTAATATATCTTTAAATAAAGAACTATTGGGCACCAAACCTATTTGTACAAACACAGCTGATAACTCAATGAAACGTTCGTTATCGTTGTTCCTATCACGGATTTTTAAACCTATTACTTTTTTATCGTCACCTACAACTTCAACGACCTCTTGATAAGTGATAATATTTATTTTAGAATTATTTTTAGCCGCATTTTGCAAAACACTATCAGCTTTTAATGTATCAAGATATTCTATCACCGTTACTTTTGAACATATATTTGCTAAATCTAAGGCTGCTTCAATACCTGAATTTCCTCCGCCAATGACCGCTACCTCTTTATCTTTATAAAAAGGACCATCACAATGAGGACAAAAGGCAACGCCTTTACCTATATAATCATTTTCACCTTTTATATTTAGTCGTCGCCAACTAGCACCGGTTGCAACAATTACAGCCTGCGCAAATAAGCGTTCACTTGATTGTAGTTCAAGAAAATATCCTCCATCAGTACGAGATATTGATTTCACTGTTCTATTTTCTAATAATTTTATGGGATATTCAGACATATGTTGAACGAATTTCCCAGTCAAATCACTTCCAGTTAGATAGGGTGTACCAATAAAATTCTCAATTCCTACTGTATCCTTAGTCTGACCACCTATTCTATCGGCAACAACAGCTACCTTAAGCCCTTTTCGTGCAGAATATATTGCAGATGTAGTACCAGCAGGTCCACCACCAATAACCACAACATCATAATTTAGAACTTGAGTTTTCACTTCAACATCATCCATTCCAAAGAGTTGCTCTAACTTTTCTAGCAAAACACCAAATGTTGCTTTTCCAACATGTATTAAATTGCCATTATAAAAAACAGAAGGTACAGCCTGAACAGACAGTTCATCGGCTTCTTGAGTATGTAAAGCGCCGTCAATTATTTCATGATGAATATTAGGATTCAATATTGATATTAAATTTAACGACTGAACAACCTCTGGACAATTTGTACAAGTAAGTGATATAAAAGACTTTATGGTGTGAAAGCCTCTTAATGATTTTACTTTCTGAACAAAAATATCGTCCGGGATATTCTTACCTTTGCCATCGAAATTGAGAATGGCGATGATAAGAGATGAAAACTCATGACCTGTAGGTACAGCTTTAAAGGTAAATGAACTTTTAAAACCATCCATACGCTCTAGATAGATTTCAAAGTCCTCATTATCTATACATTCAAGATGTAAGCGTGAAGAGCATTCAACTACATCAGTAAGAATATTTATTACCTCTTCATAAAAAGAATGACTGGTAGCAACGTGTGCTACCAGTTTATATTCACCTTCAATTACGGTAAAAACACTCTTTAATTGTTGTTTAATTGTAGCGTCTAGCATAAATTAAATAGCACCAACAAGATCTAAACTTGGTTTCAAAGTCTCACTTCCAGGTTGCCATTTAGCCGGGCATACTTGATCGCCATGTTCAGCTACAAACTGTAAAGCTTGCAGACGACGGAATAATTCATCGGCATTACGACCAATATTTCCACTTACTACTTCGTATGCTACAATTTTACCATCAGGATTAACAATAAATGTTCCCCTTTCTGATAAACCTACTTCTTCTATCATTACATCAAAACCTCTTGCCAATACTGCAGTAGGATCAGCCAACATCGGGTATTTCACTTTTTTAATTGTTGCAGAAGTATCGTGCCAAGCCTTATGTACAAAATGAGTATCGCAAGATATTGCATAGATTTCACAGTTTGCATTTTCAAACTCTGCATATTTATTTGCTAAATCTTCTAGTTCGGTAGGACAAACAAATGTAAAATCGGCTGGATAGAAAAAGAAAATTGACCATTTTCCTAATACACTATTTTTATCTACTTCTTTAAACTCACCATTTTGAAATGATTGTACTTTAAAATCGATTATTTCTTTACCTATTAATGACATAATTCTAATATTTTTTTGATTAAACTTTTAATAATAATTTGATGTCACAAAGATAGATAGGATATTTATTAAATGCAAATCATTTGCATTTAATAAATATTCCATCAAATTATAAATAACCATGTATAAATCTAATTACATGACACTTAACATCGAATAAAACAGTATACTACATTTAATATTTAACTTTATTTTTATTTTATAATCTAGTAAAATCGTTTATTCCTTACTCTTTTAATAATCTTCATTCCCTTTATTATCCAATTCATCGGGAGTTATTTTACGTATATCAATTTTTCTCCATGTATAAAAAATATAAGCAATAACAACCGGCACCCATACGGTAACCCAAGCCATCACCTCTAATGTAAACAAGCTGGACGATGAATTGCGTATAGTCAATGAACTTTGCAAATTGCCATAAGAGGGATAACAAGCCGTATTGTTATAACCGGCAATTAGCAACAGAGCCAACACAGCAAACACGGTTCCAGCTCCGGTAAACCATATTCCTTTATCAAAGTTAGCCTTCATTAAAGTACTGACAATTCCAAACAATACCAATAATACCCCAATAATAAACAATATTAAAACAATCGGCATTTCAATAAAATTCAAACCATACTTATAAGGTTCCATATAAATCTCATTATTCAATGGATTCACAGCAAAACCATCAGCCAAAACTAGATGAATAACAAAGGTCAAGAAGAATACTAAAAATAAGAGTGTGTTCAGTTTTAATGAATTTCTTGATCGTTTCACGATATCACTATCATCAATATTATTGATATAGTATAATGCTCCCAATATTCTAGTTAGAAAGAACACTGCTAATCCTAACATCCAATTCCAGAAGTTTGCCAATAAATCTAATCCATGCCAGTTATTTCCCCATTGACTAATGACCGGCATTGATAAGTTTCCAACATTCGATTTATCAACAATAAAATCGGAACCAGTGAAAAATGAAGCTACTGCTACACCCAAAAGAAATGGTCCGATAACCCCATTTAATATTAAGAAGCCTTGATAAGTTTTCTTCCCTAAAAGATTGCCTAATTTATTCTGAAACTCATAGCTTACTGCTTGTAAAACAAAACTAAACAAAATAATCATCCATGCCCAGTATGCACCTCCAAAACTGGTACTATACAGTAATGGAAAAGAAGCAAATGTAGCACCACCGAAAGTGACCAATGTAGTAAAAGTAAACTCCCATTTTCGTCCGGTAGAATTAACTAATAAGCGTCTTTGTTCATCTGTTTTACCAATGCAATATAATAGTGAATTGCCACCTTGTACAAACATTAAAAACACCAATAAAGCTGCCAATAATGAAATGACCAACCACCAATAATCTTGTAAAAATATATATTTATCCATTTCGATTTATATTAGAAATTAATAACTATCTCCATCATCATTTGTATCAGGACCCTTTTTAATTGCATTCATCATAATGCGTATTCCTGCAATCAGCATTACAGTAAACAGTATTAAGAATATAAAGAATGTAATCCGTACTGTGGATGGGTCTAAACGAGAAATGGCAGCACTTGTAGGCAATAAATCGTATATTGCCCAAGGTTGTCTACCACATTCAGCTACTACCCATCCGGCCATACCTGCTAAATAACCAAAAGGAACAGTTATGATTGCTACATATTGTAACCAACGACTTTTTGCAATGTCTTTTTTGAATGCAATAATGATAACGAAAAGAAAAAACAATATAAAATACACACCACAATACACCATCAAACGGAATGTATAAAACAACAAGGGTATATTAGGTACAAGTTCGTTTGTATCTTTTATATAACCATAACCAAAACAACTGACATTAGCATCCAAAACAGTCAATGTACTATCCATCGCTTTGGTATCATTCACAGCCATTGCTTTTCTGTAGCCATCAAATGCATGTATTGCATTTGTTCCTTTTTCCATTTTCTGCTCGGCCGATAAGGCAACAGTACCATTAGACATTGTATATCCCCCATCAATAATATTATTAATGCCAGGAACATATGCATCCATTTTACGTTCGGCTAAAAGAGATAACAGTTGTGGTATTTCTATTTTAAATAAAAAAGGATTAATAGTATCATTCAACTCTTTCTTTTTCGGATTTAAAATACCAAAAGCAATTAAACCAGCACCATTTTCACCTGAATAATAAGCTTCCATTGCAGCCAACTTCATAGGTTGTTTTTGTGCTACCATTTTACCCTCATGATCGCCTGTATAAGCCACCAGCAGTGTAGAAATCAAACCAAACACGGCTGCTATCTTAATGCTAGAAATAGCAAATTGCTGATTGCGCTTTTTCAATAAAAACCAGCAACTTACTCCTACAACAAAGATAGATCCTAAAACCCAACCATTTAAGACAGTATGAAAGAACTTTCCAACCGCCATAGGCGAAAAAGCTACAGCGAAGAAATCGACCATTTCGTTGCGAGCGGTAGCAGGATTAAATCGCATACCCACAGGATATTGCATCCATGCATTGGCAACCAAGATCCACCATGCCGAAAGCGTAGCCCCTAATCCTGTAAGCCATGTAGATGCCAGATGAAATCCCTTACTAACTTTTGTCCAACCAAAAAACATGACCGCAATAAATGTAGCTTCCATAAAAAATGCTAAGATTGCTTCAATCGCAAGGGGAGCGCCAAATATATCGCCTACAAACCATGAATAGTTACTCCAATTGGTTCCGAACTGAAACTCTAGGATGATACCGGTAGCTACACCTACAGCGAAATTAATACCAAATAGTTTCATCCAGAATTTTGCAGTACGCTTCCACTCCTCTTTACCTGTTTTATAATATATGGTTTCCATAATCGCCATAATAACGGCCAATCCCAAGGTTAGAGGCACAAATATCCAATGATAAAGTGCTGTTAATGCAAACTGTCCACGCGACCAATCGACGAGTGACAGATTAATTGTCTCATTCATATTTTTTTTGCATTTAATTGATTAATATATTTTTTATGGATTCGATCGCTTAATCAGCTCAGTCCCTACAAATTCACTTTTAGCCTTATCATTGGGCATATCTTTAAAATAATTAGGGAAGAAGAAAAGTCGTAACACAAAGAACATAATGAATAGTTTTACTAATATAATCATCCACAATGTTTTACCAATTGTCATGTTGCAAAAACCATCATAATACAAATACCATATCTTCGAAAAAATATTTTTCATAATATCGCTATCCTATAATTAATAAATAGACTCCTTATATAATAACAATTATTTAATAATTATGTTTTCTTATAACACCTTATTGTTAAACT
This sequence comes from Bacteroides sp. UBA7333, assembly GCA_002471195.1. Taxonomy (GTDB): domain Bacteria; phylum Bacteroidota; class Bacteroidia; order Bacteroidales; family Bacteroidaceae; genus Bacteroides. The sequence continues at coordinate 25,034 of DKPN01000071.1, read as the reverse complement.
CTTTTTATTTTACACGATTTATTATCGATTTATTAGAGAATTACCATCATTGTTAATATATCGTAATTTTCGATATATAGATATCTATTCTATTATTGAAATCGTATTTTTGCGCATATTTTTAGAAAATGTGCAAAATGGAACATCAAAAAGGATTAATCGAGTATATTGAAAGAAGCATAATCACCAATTGGAATTTAAATGCATTGACCGATTACAAAGGCATTACTTTACAATATAAAGATGTAGCAAGAAAAATCGCAAAATTTCATATTGTTTTAGATAAAGCCGGTATCAAGCCGGGAGATAAAGTTGCCGTATGTGGCCGCAATAGTGCCAATTGGGCAGTTAGCTTTTTGAGCACCATCACCTATGGTGCAGTTGTTGTTCCTATTCTACATGAGTTTAAAGCAGACAATATACACCATATCGTGAATCATTCGGAGGCGAAACTTTTGTTTGTAGACGATCAGGTTTGGGAAAACTTAAACGAAGATGCTATGCCTCTTTTAAAGGGAATTGGTAGTTTAAATAATTTCAAGATTTTACAATCAAAAAACGATGAACTAACCTATGTCACCGAACATCGCAATCAGATTTATGGTGCTTTATATCCTAAAAACTTTCGCCAAGAGCACGTAAAATATTTTAAGCCGAAACCCAATGATCTTGTTATCATTAATTATACATCGGGCACTACTGGCTATTCGAAAGGCGTGATGCTTCCTTGCAAAAGCATTTGGTCGAATATAGCATATTGCTACGAGATGCGCCCACTAAAAGCGGGAGATGCAGTAGTATCAATGCTTCCTTTAGGCCATGTATTTGGTATGGTATACGATTTCTTATATGGATTTTCGGCGGGGGCACATCTCTATTTTCTAACACGAATGCCTTCACCGAAAATTATTGCACAATCGTTCGCCGAAATTAAACCGAAACTAATTTCATGTGTTCCACTTATTGTTGAGAAGATTATAAAGAAAGAGGTATTGCCTAAGGTAGACAATCGCATTGGTCGATTATTGCTGCATGTTCCATTTATTAACGACAAGATAAAGAATGCCGCTCGCAAGGCAGCGATGGAGATTTTCGGCAATAATTTTGAGGATATTATTATTGGAGGAGCGCCTTTTAATGCTGATATCGAGAAATTTTTAAAACGTATTAATTTTCCATACAACATTGTTTATGGAATGACTGAATGTGGTCCTGTAATTTGTTCGAGCCGATGGAAAGAATTAAAAAAAGGTTCTTGTGGTAAAGCCGCTACCCGAATGGAAGTACAAATCGACTCTCGAGATCCCAAAAACATAGCGGGTGAAATAATATGTAAGGGCGACAATTTGATGTTGGGATATTATAAGAATGAAGAAGCAACCCATCAAATTATTGACGCAAACGGATGGCTACATACCGGAGACATGGCCACAATGGATGAAGAAGGTTTTGTCACTATAAAAGGACGTTGCAAGAATCTATTATTAAACTCATCGGGACAAAACATATATCCCGAAGAGATTGAAAGCAAGCTTAATAATATGCTATATGTGTCGGAATCGTTGATTGTAATGCAGAATGATAAGCTAGTTGCACTGATCTATCCCGATTTCGATGATGCTTTCGCACATGGCCTACAGCAATCTGATATTGAAAAACAGATGGAATCGAATAAAAATGAATTAAATATATTGCTACCTAAATATAGTCAAATCAGCAAAGTTAAAATCCATTTTGAGGAGTTTGAAAAGACGGCAAAGAAAAGTATAAAGCGATTCATGTATCAAGATATTAATGAATAAGCAGTATGAACTTTCAGCATAAAGCGGGCATTTTACAAATTAAAATGCTCGCTTTATAGTTTTATACAATAATGCCGATAAATATCAACAAAACACAAATTAATTATTAAGATTTATCGACATAAATATCAACAACTAACGATGATATGATTTGCATGAAAATATCATACAAAAAAGGTGTAATATCGAATGCGATATTACACCTTTTTTATCTATTGACGAAATCTTATTTTTTCAATACTTTGTAAGTATTTACTGTATCATTGGTAGTAACTCTCACAATATAAGTTCCCATTGTTAAATCAGAAACATTCATGCTAGTTACATTATTCGCTTGTTTCACAATTGCGCCAACCATGTTGGCTACTACAACATCACATTCTTTAGAGAAGTTCAATACATCAACAACAGGATTTGGATAAATCAAAATACTGTTTTCTTTATCGATGTTCGATACAGAAGAAGGGATGATTGTTTGTAATTTAAAAGTGTTTTCGCTTGGAGTAGCATTATTATAGCTAGCTGAAGCCAATTTTGTATCCATCGAAGCGATTCCTGTACATGCATTAGCCGGAGCATCAACTACAACCTCTCCCGAAGCCAATTTCACCCAAAATCCTAAAGCCGATTGATATGCAGAACCGCTAATTTTGGCAATATAACCTCCTACATAAGCATAATCAGTAACCAAAGCAGATGCACTAATCACCTCTTCATCTTGATTAGTTGCTCCTTCGTTTACACCAGATATATTTGCCCAGTTTACATCAAGTGTCGATTTATTTAAACTTGCAAAGTAGATATCATTAGTAGTAGTACTAGTTTGTGTATCATCGAAAGCCAAAGTGGTATTGAAAGTACCTGTTACAAATAAAACGTTATTATTTGCCATCATATTATTAATAGTACATTTGTTACCAAAAGCATCGTGAGTAGTTGAATATTTTTTTGAGGTCAACAATCTATTATCGCCTAGGTTAATCACAGACATAATGTAACCATATTCTACATTACCGTCACCAGGGATTGCAAGATTGTATAGTTCTGAAGTACTACCCACAGTCAACTTTTGGTCACCATTGGCTACAAATCCAGAGTATAACATACCATCGTTAATAGCAAATGAGCAACTCAAAACATTCATTTCAGAACCACTTTGTGGTTGGTCTACACCAAGTTGTGCAACTATACCGGTTGCGTTTAAATCACTATCAAGTGAAAAAACAGAAGCACACTTAAGATTGATAAACATAAAACCACCACCGAAATAGTCTAAATAACTGCCTTCAAAAGTCAAATTATCAAATGTTGTAGAACCGGTATACAATGCCGATAAATACAATTGTCCTTCGTTAAATTCAATCTTATTGATATTAAAGAAATTTTCTCCATCTTCAGTACCTTGAGTTGCAAACACAGGAAGGGCTTGAGGAGTAAAAGCTTTTGCAGATTGCAACGCGCCATCAGCATTGTATTTCGCTATAAAACCTACCGATTGTTTTGTATAGTAAGTAGTACCATCAGGAGCTATTGCACCATATAGAGAAATCGGTTCACCGCTTGTAGTATTAAACACAACTTCATCGGCAATATTACCTGCAATGTATACATTACCTTCTGTATCGGTAGTAATGGCCTTAATAGTTGCAGCACCATATAATGATACACCCCACATTTCAGCTCCTGTTGCACTATATTTTACTAAATAAGAGCTATTAGCAAGATGTTCTAATACATGACCACCAAAAGTAAACTCTGCATTAAATACCCCAGTTGCATATACCTCATTTTGCAATGTGATAGCCATTGGATTACTGTTATTCGCTGCATCAACCGAAATAATATCGCTTTGCGATTTGGTCCAATCATTTTGCAATTGCGGTTGTGCATACAATCCGCATGTCATTGCCGCAAGGAAAATTGTAAGTAATTGTTTCTTCATAAATAACTGTTTTTATTGTTTTTACATATATAATTTAATTTGTTTATGTGAGGTACAAATGTACCTCACATAAACAATCTCTTTAGTTGCTTAGTTCAGGATTTGCCTCAATAGCATCACTTGGTATACGAATGGTATATCTTTCGTCATTGGCCGATAAGGTATAAACTTCCGTTCCAAATTTCTTTTCTATTAGTGGCTGTGTAGTGCGTCGCAAATCAAACCATCGGTGACCTTCGAACGCTAGTTCGCGAGCGCGTTCATTATAAATTTCTTCCAATAACTCCGATTGAGTCATCCCATTAATAGCCGTTTCTTTGTTGGCATATGTGTTTGTGTTGTAACGGTGCTTCATTAATGTCAATAGATAGTCTTTTGCACTTTCCATGCCACCATCATTACCCAATTGACAATTTGCTTCTGCTGCGTTCAGGTAAACTTCTCCGGTTCTAAACGAACATGCATATTGATTGCTTCCTCCTTTTAAAACTTGAATATTAGAAGCGGTAACTTGCTTATAATATTTTGTTCTTCTATAATCGCCCGATACATATAACTTCCAGAAACTACTTGCTACTTTAGCAGCTCTTACATGCTGTGCAGTCATACTTGTTTCTAAAGCAATGATACTTTCAATCGAATTATACTCATTAGGAAGTGTAGTCGAAGTAGATAAATCGACCAAGCTATTTTTATGTTTCAATAGTTCTTCGGATGCTTTGAGAGATTGCTTCCAATCGCCCATGTACAAGTATACACGCGAACGTAATGCCTCTACACTCAATGTGGTAAAACGATAGTTATAACCCAAATCCCATTGATCCACGTTTAAATATTGAACGGCTGAATTCAAATCGGAAAGGATAGATTGATAAATCTCACCTACAGTATTACGTTTCAATACGGCTTCTGTATCACTGTTCAACTTCAATGGAATAGCTTTTGCCGACTGTGGATCACAATGTGTATAAGCAGGACCATAAAGGTTGACTAGCAAAAAGTGTATGTATGCACGAAGCATATAAGATTCGCCGACCAATTGATTAATTTCTTGGGGAGTGCCCTCTTCAATTATATCTTTCGATTCGATAGTATAATTGGCGATAAACATCGATTGGTAGTAACGTCTCCAATTGAATGCAGCTGTATTTTCATTGGGAGCATAATCGTTCCATGACCAAATATCTTTGTATGAATTAATATCATTGGCAGTCAACGAGCCATCCATTATAAGTTCGTCCGAACGAAATGTAGATAAACTTCTATCATTAGGCAATGCCGAATATGATTGTGTCAACATTTCTCTGAACTCTTTTGCCGTGCGAGGTATCACCTTACCCACGGGTTGTATATCAAGAAAATTATCGCAACTCGCAAAAACAAAAACCACGGCGAGCAGGCTTAATATATTTATTTTATTCTTCATGATTCAATTTTTAAAAGTTCACATTCAAGTTAAATGTAAATGAACGTGGAATCGGTTGAGCAAATTGATTACCCATCGTTTCAGGATCCAAATAATTTTTATAATCGGCTCCAAAAACAAATAAATTACGTCCTTCAATAGCTACCGTCGCATTTGCAATGCCCAAACGGTTGGTCCACAATTCAGGAATTTTATAACCAACACGCAAGTTTTGTAATCGTACATGATCGGCGCGTTTCACCCATGTATCCATCATCGAATACAATGGGAATTCTGAATATTGAATATATTCGGCTCTACGTTTAGAATCATCCATCAACACCGGGAATACGGTATTTGTATTTCCAGGAGTCCATCGATCCAATATATCTCTGTTAGTGTTCATACCTCTATCAAAATTGGTTGGAGAATAGGATGGCGTAACACGTGTATACATTTTGAAATTGAAAATAAAATTCACTCCGATTTCAAAACGTTTTATATTAAAGGTATTAGAGAAACCTCCCGAAAACAATGGATCGGTAGAACCGATATAACTATACAAATCTCTTTGTTCGGCAGCACTCAAGGTACTAGCACCCGCACTATTCAATTTCAATAATTCGACTGCAGTTACCTTTTCGCCGGCTTTATTGTAAAACAGAGGATAACCCTCGTCATCTAACCCTGCCGATTTGTATGCAAATAATGCTCCTACAGGATAGCCTTCGCGACCTGGTGTAGTTTGATTCGATGGTACTGACTCGCGCAATACTTTATTTTGGTTGTAACCCAGATTAAAGTTAGTAAACCAAGAAAAACCGTTCTTATTAATATTGCGTGTCGATAATGAAACTTCAAAACCTTCGTTACGCATACTAGCCCAATTGACCAACATAGATGTAAAACCGGTTTCTAATGGAAGCATTTGCAAAGCAATCAAATCGGAACCGATACGTCTATAATAATCTACCGATAAATTAATCGCATTATTAAATAAAGAGATATCACTACCAAAGTTCATGGTTTTAGTTTTTTCCCAACGTAAACGTTTATTGGGGGGTGTACTCACATCAATCATGTCTTCAGTGATACCCGGCAATATTCCAACGTTCACATAGTTACCCATCACATACGAAGAGGTATTTTTATCAATATTTCCCTGCACACCATACGAAGCTCTTACTACCCAATTATCGATTTTAGTAAAGCGCTTCATGAATTTCTCATTACTAATACGCCATAATCCACTAAAAGAGTATAAGGGTAAGAAACGGTATTTTTTTGATACCCCAAATATATCTGATCCATCAAAACGAACACTAGCACCAAATGTATAACGCTGCAACAAAGAGTATGATCCTGTCGAGAAGAAAGAAGCGAAAGCATTTTCGCTATATGCCTTTGTATGCAATGGAAATGATCGAGCCCAAGTTTCATTAGGGAAAATAACGGGTTTAGTTGTCAATGTCTTACGATCGAAACCATAACCTGTTGATCCGATGGAGCTATACCATGTTTTGCGAACTTCAGTACCTGCCATCACTTCCCATTCGTGAGCATTTTTATAACTATCACGATATTCAGCTTGAGCTTTCCAGTTTACTTGTGAATTCGAACTAGACGATTCAAAATGTTTACCACCATCAGGCAAGAACGATTGATATACATTATTAATCATAATGGTAGAACGCTCTTTATCTTTTCGCATAGCATAACTTTCATGATCGGCAATCGATTCTCTCGACACTGCATCCAATTGTAAACCAACTTGTGATGTAGCCTTAAACTTATCATTAAAACGCAACTCACCATCGAATATAGCCGATAATGCATTTGTAACTTGTTGATTGGAAGTATTGGCTCTTTCTTCAAATATGTTGAATTTTAAATCGGAATCACCCTTACCTTGAATGTCGATATCGTATATATAGTTGCCATCCATGTCGAATGGATTTTGGTATGGATTGGCTCTTCGAGAATAATACACAGGATTCGTAAAGCTATCATGGTCTTTCAGGTTAGACTTATTTGTACGACGATTCGCAAAAAGTGAAGCACCAAGTTTAAGCATTTTATTCACTTTGTATGAAGTTTTCAAAACTACATTTAAGCGGTTTGCTTCTTCGCCTTTTACATTACCTTTCTCATCATAATAACCTAATGAAGTATAATAAGTTGCTTTTTCAGAACCTCCCGAAAGACTTACATTGTACTCTTGATTGAAAGTGCCTCTGAAAATAATATCATTCCAATCGGTTGTAGTCGATTTCAATTCAAGAATATCATTCTGAGCGTCCGAAGTTAAAGCACCCCATCCCCCATTCTTATAAGCATTAGTCAATCCGTAACGCGAAATGATACGCGCAACTTCACCTTTATTCTCTCTATAGATGTAATTGCTTTTCAATAAATCTAGCTCAAGATTTACCTTTTCATCAGAATTTAACAAATTCAACCGATCGATATTAATTTTTGGTGAATACGAAAGACGTGTTGAAAAATTAATTTGTGGTTTTCCGGCTTTACCATTTTTAGTAGTAATCACAATTACACCATTCGCAGCGCGTGCACCATATATTGCGGTTGCTGCAGCGTCTTTGAGTACTGTAATACTCTCAATATCCGATGGATTTAATCCAGCGATGGATGATTGATAAATATTATCTATATCTTTCAACTCTTCCATAGAAGGAATTTCTGTACCTACCATTGGTACACCATCTAATACCCATAAAGGGTCTTGGGTACCATTTAAAGAAGCTGTACCGCGAATTCGAATTTTAGCAGGAGCACCTGGAGACCCTGAAGATGATATAGCTGATAAACCGGCAATCTGCCCCGATAAGGCTTGATCAATACTCATCACCGAACCAAGTTTATCGTCGGTTATATCAATTTTCGAAACAGCAGCTGTCAATTTTCTGCGTTCAATAGTTTGATAACCAGTTACAACTACAGCATCCAACACGGTAGAAGAAGGCTGTAGCGTTATCTTATATTCATTTTTATTAGGAAGAATATGAATTGTTTGCGGCTCATAACCCAAATAACTTACTTCAATGTAATGAATATTTTTGGGAATATTAATTGAGAAATGTCCATCCATATCAGTAATGCCTCCAATAGTAGCATTAGAGTTTCCTGCTTTATTTAGATTTTCTTTCGAAACAAAAACAGAAGCACCAATGAGTGGCTCATTATAGTCGCCCGACATGACAACTCCTGTTATTTTTCGTTCAGATGCTATTGCTGTCGCAGTCAATACACAACAGATAGATAGAACTAAAAAACTTAAGAATTTCTTTTTCATTAATAGTTAGGATATAAAATATTAAAGATGATAAACATCTATTCTTTTGTGTCAATTAAACGTATTAAAGACCTAGAGCGGTATTGATTCGTAAAATCAAGTCTCTATAATGATACTTAGTGGCCATATCTTGCGTATTCAATCTATTTTGCAATAAATCTTTGATACGAAGTAATTCGCCTCTTTTCACAGAAATAGCATCAGATACTCTGTTGATTTGTGATCCATAAAAGTTCAACTCTCTGCGAGCTCCCATTTTATCACCTTTCAATGAGCAGTTATGATGGCCTTCACCAGTACACAACGATTGTTGATTGTCAAGCAAGAAGTGATTTTCCATTAGTTTTTTATTAATTTTCACTCCTTCATTTTCAGCAGCGGCAGTGATAAGTGCGTCAACAAAGTTCTTTTGCAAAGAACGAGCCATTACATCAGGTGCACCTCCTTTTTCGGTGATTCCAAATATATTTTTATGCAAATCATTCATTAACTCTACTGCTGTGTATGCATTTTTACCATTTCTCGATTCATTCTCGAACATACGCATTAAACGATTATTCGATAATAAATCCCAGAAAATATATGATTGAGCTGTTTTTAATACTTGCGTAGGAGCATTTTCAACTAAGCCCAATGGTGTATTTTTCAATAAATAAGTATACTCTCCTACTTCAGTATCGAACAACCATTTTGGATAACATAATACTTCATTCAATAAGAATTTCACTGCATCTTGCTGTTTATTTTTCTCAACGAATGTATATGTCTTTTGTCCATCGCCTACTGTAGTATTTTCCAAATAGATACCTCCAACGTTGGCTAATACATGATACAAATAGTTATTCCACTGATTAATCACGGCATAATAAAGACGTGATGCTTCTTCGTACGTTTGACCTTTCTCGCCAGTAGTAGTCCACTGAATAATTTCAGGCACAATGCGTTTCAAATTAGCAATTCCTAATTGTGAAGACAATATAGAATTATCACCTAAATCTTCGTTCTGAGCACGTGGATCAACAGCATCGCGCACATCTTGTGCCTCGCTATATTTAAACAAACGACCATTATGTTTGCTTAAAAAGTCTTGCAAAATATCTTTTTCATCTTCAACATCATTGATATCGTACCAACGATATCCATATTCAATAGCAAACATATCGTAAGGCCCGATATTCGGAGAAACCGCAGTTACGCCATCACCTGGTTGAGCTACATAGTTATAACGAGCATAGTCCATAATTGAAGACGATGTTGAGTTCATCTGATCGGTGAAAGCTTTAGAGCGCAATGAATCTGTTGGAAAAGCCCATGATCCCATCATATTATGACGTAACCCTAAAGAGTGACCTACCTCATGACATGCAACAAAACGCATGGCATCACCCATCATTTCATCAGGAATTTTTGCTCCTCGTGCATCTGGTCTGATAGTACCGGTTTGTACTGTATTCCATTCTTGAAGCATACCCAAAACGTTATGCCACCAAATGATATCAGCTTCCAATATTTCGCCCGAACGTGGATCGATAATAGAAGGGCCCATCGCATTCGCTTTTGTTGATGCAACATAAGTTACAACCGAATAATTAACATCATCCATATCGACAGTCATACTATCGGTAACTTGTATTGCCTGAATGGCATTCTTAAAACCTGCTTTTTCGAAAGCCACTTGCCAGTCTTCAATACCTCTACGAATATGTTCTCTCCATTGAAAAGGAGTAGAATTATCAATATAAAATATAATTGGCTTGGCAGGTTCTACCAATTCTCCTGCAAGATATTTTGCACGATCCTCAGGTTTAGGTTCCATTCTCCAACGAGTAATCAAATGTTTCTTGGCAACACGTTGTTGGTCATCGCTATAATTCAATACAGGATTTGTAAAATATCCAACTTTTGCATTATCGATACGACCCATCATCGGTGTTTCAGGCAAAAGCATCAACGAAGAACTCACCTCTACTGTAACATAAATTGTTGTAGTCCCTTCAGTAACACGAGTGGTCAACTCGGATGTAGCCACTACATTATTATCAAAGGCTTTAATCGATAATATTCTCGATAGATTTTTAATGGCAGATGTTCCTAAATTGATATTTGTAAATATATTATTAATACTTGTTTCAGTACCGTCATATATATCATTTACTTTAATGACAACCGATGAGGAATCATTATTAAATGCCTCGATTTTAAAACCGGCAATCAACGGTGATATATAATTATCAGTCACCGATTGAGCAATTGCATGATTCTCGGGTGAATGTGGTAATGGTCTATATTGCCGTACCAATAATTTATTATTAGCTGTATCTAGTTCGAAACGAACCATTTGATTTTCATAGTTAATACCTTTATTAACACCTGCTTCATTCAATTCTTCCGGTACACGTTGCAGTTTATTAACGACAAGCATATCACGTCCAATCAAATGAGTAGGCACTTCGAAATAATAGTCGGCTCCACGTTGATATACATTAAACATATCAGTTTTAGTCACCTTATCTCCATTTGTAAGTTGATCAAAAGTTGATTTTTTACTTGTATTATCAACAACAATCTTTTTTTTACGACGAAACCAATCTAGTTCATCAACAGTATTATTGTTAGCAGATACTGTATTAATTTCAAAAAATGAAGTGGAAATCGCAATAAGCGCAAATAAGATTTTTCTTAATGTCATATAGTTAGTTATCATTTTTCACTTTAATAGATATTTTCACATAGCTCAGATATGCAAAATTAATAACAAATATTATTATCTGACTATTTGTTACTAAACATATAGTATTATTTGACATTTATCACCAAATATGCTTATTATTGCTAATGAAATCACACTTATACAAGATTTAACACTATGCTAAGAAAATATCTCTTACCATCGAATAAAAGAAGTATCAAAATCTACAACAACGACTACACTACATTATATATCAGCTATTTCAGAGACACACCGATATCGTTAAGAATTCCAAAACAGCTTTTAACAATCTATTTCATCACAAGAATATTTTAATATAATTACTAACGAATTTAACATTTCACATACAATAAAATGATACTATTATATAAAATGTGATTAAACGAACTATATATTCTATATTATTTTATCTTTGCCTAAAAATGAATTGAATATATATGGAATTAGTTGTATATAAAGCCTCTGCAGGTTCTGGTAAGACTTTCACATTAGCTGTTGAATATATTAAGATGCTGATCGATAATCCAAGAGCATATCGTCAGATATTAGCAGTAACCTTTACCAATAAAGCTACTGCTGAAATGAAAGAACGTATACTCGAACAGCTTTATGGCATTTGGAAAGGTGACATCGGTTCGGAAGCCTACTTAGAAAAGTTGCAAGAAGCTACTAACAAAGAGCCTATTGAGATACGTCAATCAGCAGGAATAGCATTAAATTATATGTTACACGATTATAGTAGATTCAGGGTCGAAACTATCGATTCATTTTTTCAATCTGTGATGCGTAATCTAGCACGCGAGTTGGAATTAACACCCAATCTCAATATCGAGCTTAATAATATTGAAGTACTCAGCGATTCGGTGGATAGTATGATTAAAAAGCTCAATATAAACTCACCTACTCTGGGTTGGTTGCTAGATTATATATACGAGCGAATAGCTGACGATAAACGTTGGAATGTTGCCGGAGAAATTAAAAAATTCGGTAAAAACATTTTTGATGAAAGTTACATAGAAAAAGGAAAGTTGCTTAGAGAAAAGCTTTTGGCAAACCCTCATCTCATTCAACAATATAGAAACGATTTAAAAGAGATTGAGCAAGCAGCATTAGAGAACATGAAAGGTTTTGCGAATTACTTTCAAGAAATTATTGATGACAATGGTTTAGATGAAGACGATTTTAAATTGAAATCGAAAGGAATTTGCAGTTATTTTAGAAAACTTAGAAATGGTAATATTGGAGATGATATCCGTAATAAAACAGTAGAAGACTGCTTAGCAGATGCAAAAAACTGGGCTACTAAAACAGCGCCAGCAGCTAAAACGGTTATTGCTTTGGCCGAAACTACCTTAATAGGCATACTACAAGATTCTGAACGACTAAGAGACAAAAATAACCGTTTAGTAAACAGCTGTCAGTTATCACTTCAACACATTAATAATTTACAATTATTAAAAGATATAGATGATGAATTAAGAACACTTAATCGAGAAAATAATCGTTTTCTATTATCCGATACAAATGCGCTTTTACATGATTTGGTAAAAGATGGTGACTCTTCATTCGTTTTCGAAAAAATCGGAACTAACATACGCAATGTGATGATTGACGAATTTCAAGATACTAGCCGCATGCAATGGGATAATTTCCGTCTTCTATTACTAGAAGGTTTATCACAAGGGGCAAACAGCTTGATTGTAGGCGATGTGAAACAATCTATATATAGATGGAGAAATGGAGATTGGGGCATTTTGAATAATCTAAAACACAAATTAGATCATTTTGATATACGTGTCGAGACATTAAAAACAAACTATCGAAGCGAAAGTAATATCATTCTCTTTAACAACGAAATATTTAAAGCAGCGACACAATATCTGAATGATATCTATCGCTCAGAATTAAATCAAGATTGCGATCAATTATTAAGTGCTTACTCAGATGTAGCTCAACAAACCTCTAAAAAGGAAGACTTAGGCTTTGTAAATATTAATTTCATACCTATCGAAAAGCGAAAGAAAGAGAGTGACCCTGTTGAAGATAAAGAAAACGACTACGACTATCAAACATTGTTTCGAATGGGTGAAGAGGTAAAGAGTTTATTGCAACAAGGTGTTAAACTAAATGACATCACGATACTAGTACGAAAAAACAAAAATATACCTGCTATAGCCGATTATTTTGATAAAGAACTAAAATGTAAAGTTGTATCCGATGAAGCATTTCGCCTTAATGCATCGTCGGCCATTTGCATGCTCATAGATGCCATTCGTTGTTTATCCAATCCCAATGATACCATATCGTTGGCCTCTCTAGCTATGAATTATCAGTCACAAATTAAACAACATGTCGGTGATGTAAATGATATATTGATAGATAAGACGGGCAAATATTTGCCAATAGAGTTTATCGAGAAATCGAATGAGCTACGATTAATGCCATTATATGAATTATTAGAAAATATATTCCGAATTTTCGAGATGAGCTGTATTCCTCAACAAGATGCATATCTATTTGCATTCTTCGATGCTGTAACAGATTATTTGCAAAATAACTCTTCGGAACTGGATGGTTTTATTGCCCATTGGAACGAAAAGTTATCGACAAAAACCATCCCTAGTGGCGAGATTGAAGGAATACGAGTCTATTCAATCCATAAGTCCAAAGGTTTAGAATTTCATACAGTGTTAATACCATTCTGTGATTGGAAAATGGAAAACGAAACCAATCAACAACTCGTTTGGTGTTCGCCAATGGAGGCTCCCTTCAATGAAATCGATCTTGTACCGGTAAACTATTCACCACGAATGGCATCATCGATATATCTCAATGACTATCAGAGAGAGAGATTGCAGTTATGGGTAGATAGTATCAACTTGCTATACGTTGCATTTACACGAGCCAGTAAAAATCTGATCATATGGACACGAAAAGATCAAGCCGGTACAATGTCACAGATATTAAGTAATTCGTTGCCCGATGTAGCCAAGAAACTGGGTATCGAATGGGATAATACAGAAGATTGTTTCTCCTATGGTCAGCTATGCCTATCATCCGAAAGAAAAGAGAAGATCTCAACCAACAAATTAGTTTGCAAACCCAATAAGTTAATGATTGGTATGCAGTCATTGCAACCCGAAATTGAGTTCAGACAATCCAACAAGTCGGCCGATTTTATATTGGGCTTAGACGAAACTGAATCGGATCTTCGTTTTATCAATCGTGGACAGTTATTACATTATCTTTTTTCTACGATTGAATCGACAGACAAGATTGATGAGGCAATTGACAAATTAATATTCGATGGATATATATCGGGGCAGACAGAAGAAAATGAAATACGCGAACTAACTCATAAAGCTTTTAGCAAAAAAGAAATATTAAACTGGTACTCACCCCATTGGCAACTCTTTAATGAATGTTCTATCATCTATATGGAGAATGGTGTATTGCAAACACGTCGTCCCGATCGTGTAATGGTTGATAGTGAACAAACCGTGGTAGTCGATTTTAAGTTTGGACGTCCCCACGAAAAATATGCAAAACAGATTCAGGGATATATGAATCTGCTTCGCACAATGGGATACAAAAACATGAGTGGTTATCTATGGTATGTTGACGAACAACGTATCGAAAGAGTTGATAATCAATTATCATTTTAAATACAATCAAATATTTTAGATATGGAAACGTTTCTACAAGTAGTAGCACAAGATTTATATAAAAAAACCGGAAACAACTTATCGCGCGTTGCTTTGGTTTTCCCTAATAAGCGCGCCAGTTTATTTTTTAATGAACATCTGGCTTCACAATCGATTCAACCTATTTGGTCGCCGGCATATGTCAGTATCAGTCAACTTTTTCAGCAATTATCAACATTAAAAATTGGAGATCCCATACGTCTGGTATGCGAGCTTTATAAAATATTCATTGATGAAACCCAAAGCGATGAAACGTTAGATGATTTTTATTTCTGGGGTGAGTTGTTGATAAGCGACTTTGATGATATCGACAAAAACATGGTCGATGCAGAGAAGCTATTCACCAATCTTCAAGAACTAAAAGAGATAATGAATGATTATGATTTTCTGGATGAAGAACAAGAAGAGGCGATACAACAGTTTTTTCAGAACTTTTCTTTAGAAAAACAGACTGTATTAAAAGATAAATTTATTTCATTGTGGGACAAACTAGGAGAAATATATCGCCGGTTTAAATTGCGCTTAATGGAATTGGGAATTGCATACGAAGGTATGCTATATAGAGATGTATTAGAAACAATCAACACCGATACACTTCCATTCGATAAATTTGTATTCGTAGGTTTCAATGTATTGAATAAAGTGGAGCATCGTTTTTTTGGAATTTTACAACAAAAAAACAAAGCCCTGTTTTATTGGGATTACGACCTCTTTTATGCAAAAGAAAATACCAATAAAGATATAGCCAGCAAGTCGCTCCACGAAGCTGGTGAATTTATTCTTAGAAATCTACGTGATTTTCCTAATGAACTAGGAAAATCATATTTTGATAACTTAAGACATCCCAAAAATATAAGCTATATATCGGCTCCAACCGAAAATGCTCAAGCACGTTTTCTACCCGAATGGGCTTCAAAAAACTTGATCGACAGCAAAGAGAGAGATAATGCAGTAGTATTGTGCAACGAAGCAATCTTGTTGCCGGTTTTGCACTCTATTCCGCAAGAGGTGAAAAACATTAACGTAACCATGGGTTTTCCACTGGCACAAACACCCGTATATAGTTTTATCAATGCTATTTTAGAGCTACAAACTCAGGGATATAATACAAAAGAAGGGCGTTATCTATATGAAGCCGTACAAATTGTACTGAAACACCCTTATACACAATTAAGCTCCGATAAGGCCGAAACATTAGAGCACGAATTGACGAAGAAAAATCGTTTCTACCCTTTGCCTAGCGAATTAAAAAAGGATCATTTTTTGCAACTAGTATTTACACCCATCACTAATATTTCAGAATTAAGTAAATACATATTACAGCTTTTGCAAGAAATATCTTTAATCTATCGAAAAGAAAAATCATCTGAAGATATTTTCAATCAACTCTATCGCGAGTCTTTATTTAAAACTTACACATTGATCGGAAGAGTGAATTCATTAGTCGAATCGGGCGATTTGAATATCAAACCAAACACATTCAAACATCTGATTCATAAAATACTAGGTGCATCGAATATCCCATTTCACGGTGAACCGGCTATAGGTATGCAAATAATGGGGGTACTCGAAACACGTAATTTGGACTTTAAAAACTTACTTATACTATCTGTCAACGAAGGGCAATTGCCCAAATCGGGCGGAGAATCGTCTTTCATTCCTTATAACTTGCGCAAAGCTTTCGGGATGACTACGATCGAACATAAAAATGCAGTATATGCCTATTATTTTTATCGTCTCATTCAGAGAGCCGAAAATATAACTTTAATGTATAATACCTCATCGGATGGATTGAATAGAGGGGAATGGTCGCGCTTTATGTTGCAATTTTTGGTGGAATGGGATCATGAGATTAAGCGCGAATATCTTGAAGCCGGCCAGTCGCCACAATCAATGCGAGAAATAAAAATCGAAAAGAATCCAACAATTCTTTCGGATATGTTATCGAGATATGATTTAAACTCTAACCCCAAAGCTTATACCCTATCGCCTTCGGCTTTGAACTCATATTTAGATTGTAAACTCCGTTTTTATTTTAATTATATCGCACAATTAAAAAAGCCGGATGAAGTAAGTGCCGAGATCGATTCTGCTATTTTTGGAACTATTTTTCATTTAGCCGCTGAAATGGTTTACAAACAACTCTGTAGCAATGGCAACGAAATCACACAAGATGATTTAGAAAGAATACTTAAAGACGAATACAAACTTCAGAGTTTTGTTGACAATGCCTTTAAAGAGGTATTCTTTCAAGTAGACATGCAGTCGCAACCCGAATATAATGGTTTACAACTCATTAATTCTAAAGTTATTGTGTCATATCTAAAGCAGCTATTGCGCAATGACAAAGCCTATGCTCCATTTAAGATGAAGGCCATGGAAAAGAGAGTGAAAGAGCCAATTCAAGTTAACAGTAAACTTGGAACACTAAAGTTGCAAATAGGAGGAACCATAGACCGCATTGATAGCAAAAACGACACACTGCGCATCGTTGACTATAAAACAGGAGGCACACCCAAAAATCCTGAAAATATAGAAAAGTTGTTTTCATCCGATAAAGATAGAGCCAACTATATATTTCAGACATTCCTTTATGCGTACATTATGTGCAAGCAGCAATCTCTTAAAGTAGCTCCGGCACTACTGTATATTCATAAAGCCTCAAATGAAACCTATTCGCCTGTAATAGAGATGGGTAAAGGTAAAGATAAAATGCCCGTCAATAATTTTGCTTTTTATGAAGAACGGTTCGAAGAGCATTTACAACAATTATTGATTGAAATCTTTGATCCCGAAATTCCATTCTGTCAAACCGACGAGCTTGAGAAATGCTCATATTGCGATTTTAAATCTATCTGTAAACGATAATTATCAATTTATTAAACTATTTTCGATTTATAGCTGTTATAATTATATAACAGCTATAAATCAATAATTTATGATCACATTCGATAATTTTCTATTTCCATTGCCCCCAACAGAAAGTGAGTATTCTGCTATAATTTTAGCATTTCGTATCTGTTTCGGAGTCATGATGATGTATCATGGTTACCAAAAGGTGAAAAACTTCTCATCTCTTAAAACAACATTCCCCGATCCTTTTGGCATTGGCATTAAAAGTTCGCTTATACTAGCTATTTTCGGTGAGTTAATCTGCCCCATAGCCTTTATTTTTGGATTTTTATATCGATTATGCATGATTCCGATGATGTTTACCATGTTCACAGCTTTTTTTATAGCGATGCGCAAAGCCCCTTACGATGAAAAAGAGCTGGGATTGGTATATTTAATCACCTTTATATTACTATACATTGTAGGCCCGGGCATGTATTCGATAGATTATTTAATAGCCCTCCATATCTATTAAACATTATATGACGATAATTGTCGAGAACTATACCATTCTTCTCGACAATTTATCCGATAGTTATTGAGATTTATTAAACACAATCTTAAAGCTAGTATAATGAAGAGAAATAGTACGAAGCGAGAAGGTACAATCATGCTTCGTCAATACATCGCGTATAAAAATTAATCCAATTCCTTGCCCATTGGGTTTTGTCGAGAAAAAAGGGGTAAACAATTTAGCCTCATCTTCTTTATCGATGCCTCTTCCCGTATCAATAATTTCCAAGCAGTTGGGCAGTCGACTGGTCCGAATAGTAATATCACCATTTTCGCCTATACTCTCTATGCTATTTTTTATAATGTTGATAATGACTTGTTCAAAGAGTTCGGCATCTAGTTTTACCATTAACGAATCGGTGCATAAATCAAGATGCAATTTAACATGATTAATATTACACAGGTTCTCCATGAATATTTTTGAATTGATCAATTGCATATTAAGATCGACCCACTTCAAATCGGGTTCGGGTATTTTCACAACATCAGCAAAATTTGTAATAAACCGACTCATACTATAACTACGCTCGATACAAATTCGCATAATATCACACAAATCGCCGTTTTCTTCTTTATGATCTAAGATATCGGTAACAGATTGGAGTGTAGAAGAAATGCCTGCTACGGTATTATTCACCTCGTGCGAAATCATTCTGATAACTTTTTCATAGGCCTTTTTTTCGGCCTTAATGACTTCTGATGTGAGACTTTCTATCAATATAAAAGGATGTTCAAATCCTCTATCGATAAATGATAAGTAGGCACAACGATAAATTTGTGAATCACTTAAACGGATGGTCGATGTGGTACCAATAGGTATTTTTGTAATTTCATGGATTAATATCGAATCGATATCGGATAACATTAGCCCCTTGACTTCGTTTTCAGATTCAAAACCTGTAAATTTAAGAGCTGCTTTGTTAATCATCGAAATTTGTTGGTCGAATGTAAGAATCACCACACCCATAGGCGATGCACTGATTAATAAATCGAGAAAATGATTTTGCTCTCGAAGTCGCAAACGTTCATTTTTAAGCTGATCCATCATTCTATTGAAAACCATCACAATTCGATCGGCTTCGGTTTGTCCTACTGTAGTAAGCCGACTATTAAAATCTTGTTCGCGCAACAATTCCATCCCATTTGCAATGCTTCGCATGGGTTTCACTACCTTTCTATAAAATATAAAAAGGACAAACAAAGTCATTGTGAGCAATATTTCTGCAATATAAAACCACATTCCGTGCTCTCTGACAGCAAAATAGAACAGAATGACCCACGATGCCAAAATGAATATCGACAATAATATAAAGTAGAATTTAAGTCTCATGATTTTTCACCATTGAAAGTAATTCCATATTTTTCTAATCGTCGATACAATGCAGCACGACTTATCCCCAATGCAATGGCTACTTGAGATATATTATTATTGTACTTCTCTAGATTGACAATAATAGATTGACGCTCTAATTCATCTAATGTTAAGCCATCCAAATGATTCATCTTATTCGCCTCATGATGTGGTCTTTTATATTGATCTCTAAAGTCGTCGGCGGTAAGTGTCTTCTTATCATTTACCAATAGAGTACGGTCAACCAAATTTTTCAACTCTCTAATATTGCCCGGATAAGGCAAAGAAGAAAGAAATGACATTGCATCGGCCGAAATATCGACTGGTGCCAATTGATTGGCTTCACATTGAATATTCGAAAAATAATTGACTAACAATGGGATATCTTCGCGACGTTCGCGCAATGCCGGCAAATGAATTGTAATAAGATTCACACGATAAAATAAATCTTCACGAAATGTTTTATCATGAACCATCTGAAACAAATCGGCATTGGTTGCACTTACTACTCTTATATCAACCTTGCGCGGTTTACTATCGCCCAACATCTCGAAGGTTTGCTCTTGCAACACTCGAAGTAACTTTACTTGGCAATTTAGATCTAAATCGCCTATTTCGTCAAGGAATATAGTTCCCTTATCGGCCAATTCGAAACGCCCTACTCTATCGGATGAAGCATCGGTAAAAGCCCCTTTCTTATGTCCAAACATTTCGCTTTCGAAAAGAGATTGAGAGATCCCACCCAAATTGACTTTAACAAAAGGTTTCTTGTTTCGTTTACTATTTCGATGTAGAGCCTCAGCTATCAACTCTTTACCCGTACCACTCTCGCCTGTTATCAGAACTGAAGCATTCGTCTTTGCAATACGCTTCACAATAGTAAGTACATCGATCAAAGCCCTACTATTGCCAATAATTAAACTTCTATCGAAGTCATCTTTATCAATGGTAGTGTTATCATCATTTATATTTACCTCTGATAACTGAAGTGCTGTTTCAATGCGTTGCATTAATGCTGCGTTATTCCAAGGCTTCGTTACGAAATCGAAAGCCCCGGCTTGCATACCTTGAACGGCTAGTTGAATGCTGCCCCATGCGGTAATCAATATTACCGGAACAGTAGGTCGAAAGATTTTGACTTGTTTTAAGAGAGTTAATCCCTCCTCACCACTGGTTGATAATGAAAAGTTCATATCCATTAAAATAAGTTGAGGAGAGGTATTCCTTACTATCTCTATGGCTTCTTTAGGCGATACAGCCATTTGTGTATCGTAACCTGCGTGTTTAAGCATAAAACACAATGAAGAGCGTATCGCACTATCATCGTCAATAATTAGTATCATAAGTATTGCAAAAATAATAAATACATTGAAAATGTATATAAAATAGATCTCATAAATCAAACGTTACAATGATATAAATCCGAAGAGTATTTCTATTACATT
This sequence comes from Bacteroides sp. UBA7333, assembly GCA_002471195.1. Lineage (GTDB taxonomy): Bacteria > Bacteroidota > Bacteroidia > Bacteroidales > Bacteroidaceae > Bacteroides. Next base: position 3,957 of record DKPN01000071.1, on the reverse strand, counting down.
TTCACAATTCGTTCAAAATCGGCATTTATATGGGTATTATTCTCGAAATCCCACAATGTTAAACTTCTGAGTTGATAAAAATAATACCAATAATAAAATAGTTGTTGTATATGATTTTGACGTGCACTGTCTTTATTAATTTGCGAATCATTTAAATCGAGTGTCGAAATTTTTCCAATCATGAAAGTCTCCACATTAGTTTTATATCTCTTTTGGGCAATTTCATCTGCCTTATTCGCAATGGTCAACTGCTGTTTCTGATTATTAAACTGTTCGACCAAAATAAATATATTCTGATTGAAGTTCATTGTTTCTTGTCGCAATCTACTCTCTGTAACCTCTCTATTGCTTTTGGCTACTTTAATTTTACCTTTACTTTTGCCCCAGTCTAAAATAGGGATTCTAAAACCTACTTCTACGATCTGATTATTTTTCAAATGCAAATACGCATCATTCAGTCCTTGATCGGTACCAGTCAAACCTATTTGTGCGAAAAGCGAAATTTTACGTGCGTCCCCTTTAGCTTTAGCCACTTCAAAATCGGCCTCCAATTGCCTTCGCCTAATGTTATAAGCAAAAGAATTATTCTCCAAAGCTTTATCTAAAACCGTTTGATAATCGAGTATAACACCGGGCAAGCTATCAGGTATTAATGGTTCGAGCATGCAATTTTCATCCAATGCTAAAAATGAACGCAACTGAAACATATTGCTCTTCAATAAACTCTCATTGTTTGTTAAAGCAGCACGAGCATTCAATTCATTTAGTTCGAGTTGTAGTAAATCGTTCTCACTGATTTGTCCCATTTGCCTTTTGGCCTTAGCCACCTCATAAAGTTTAGTAGTATTAGCAAGATTCTGTTGGGCTATCATAACATTTTCTTTTGCAAGCAATAAACCGAAAAAATAATGAATGGTAAGCATGGTTACCTCTTCAGTAGCCGATAAGAATTTAGCTTTTGCTTCCATATAGCGTATCGGTTCAATACGCTTATTCCATTTGTAAGTGTTAACACCCAAAATAGGCTGGTTTAAAGTTAATGCCACCGGAATAGACATAAATCGATTGGTTTTATCACCATCCAACTGCCGTAAATAATCGAGGGAGGTATTTAAAGAGATAGTACCGCCGGTAAACCATACATTCTGATTAATACCGATTTCACCATTCATCTGCATATAGTTACTTCTTAAGAATGTAAATGAACCATCGTCTTGCTGATATGAATTATATTTTTTGTTATAAGCCGGTATAGTAGCATTAAAATTCACTTCCGGCAATAAACTAGCTCTATACGTACGATATTCCCAATATGCCTTTTTTAATTCATTCAAGGCTACAGCAGCATCTACACTTTGTACACGTGCCATCATTATCGCATCATCTAAACGAATAGATTGTTTATTTATATCCAAATGTGTCTGAGCATAAGTTATCGACAAATGAATGAACACAACAATAATTGAAAGAATGATTTTATTCATAAATGCATTTTTACAAGATATATTTTATAAGAAATATATACAAAGTTCATACCAACATCATATAAAAGCTGTATTTCAACGGTTTACAAAAACAACAAGTGTACGATATTGAACAATCATTTCACAAATGGACATCTATACTATAAGTGCATGAAGTGCACGATGGTGGATCCAAGACCGCACTATTTTATTTTTGCTTACTAATTATTTAATTATTACCAATTTAATCTCTCAATATAGCCATCAGATGCTTTAGGACAATCTACCATAAGACATGTTAGATAATTGCGGGGAGCATTTATATAATAATTTATTTCGTTCATCATCGAAGTATTTAGATGTAAATGGTTATATTTTACTCTTGGTAATTACACTCGCTTATACTATACATGAAGAGCTTCGGCAGGCTGTACTTTCATAGCTCTACATGCCGGAATCCATATGCCAATCACAATCATCACAGCGATGATAAGATAGGTATAGAGCACAGTGAGCAGGAAGCGACCGGCGGCAAGTGTAGTGCCATTCATCCATTGATTGACTTCGGCTTTTGCTAAATTAAAGTCAATCACTATGGCAGGAATAGTAGCAAGAGTAAGAATTAGCAATCCTTCGGAGAGTTGACGAACAAAGATGTGCGTCTTTGTAGCGCCCATCGATTTGTGCAAAGCTATCTCGCCACGACGTTGCTGTGTGCGAAACCAGAAAGTGCCAAGCAGTGCGATAAAGATGTTGAGCAACAAAAAGGCCATGCCAAAGAGGTAGTTGCGCAGCTGACTGGTTTGCCATTCTTGATAGTTGTGACGTATATCCTTAAAAGAACGCACATCACTAATAAAGATGTTTCCCACACGATACTGTTTATCCAAATCGGCCCTAAAGCGATCGACAAAACCAGCATCATATCCTTCTTTTACACGAATGCAGAGCTCTTTATATTGAACATAATCATACCAATTTAAATATTCAATTACACTACGCGAGTTTTCATAATCAGTAAAATCATCATAGCGGATAGGCTGATACGTAGTTGCCAGTCGACTAGGATTGGTGCTATCGCCATATAAATAAAACGGTTGGTTTATCAATTGGTCTATTTGATAACCATTATTACGAGCAAACGCATCGGAAGAGGTCATAAATGCACCTATAACCAACTTCTCAGCCAACTCGTGAGGTGTTTCTCCGTGCATTCCTTGATACCTGAAAACTTCTATAAAGCCGGGAGTCATCGTCCGACGATAAAGATAGCCGGTAGATAAAGTGTCATAGCTAAAACTATTGGTACTATTACTCATATTGTAAGGATATGCATTGTGTCCTAAGCCTACTGCCTCTACATCGGGATGCCGACGCAGACGTTCAATAATCTCTTTTATATCATCTGAATTAGCATTATTAGACCTGTCATGCACAAAATCGGGAGATTGTTCTGTTAAATTCCCCATACTTAGTAAATAACAATTAGTGATATCGAAACCGCGAGGCAAGTTGTAAATGGTAGTCTTTACATAGATATAATCTACCACATACCACATTACCACACTTATCAATAGCAATTCGATGAACATCCATGTATTAGACTTCCATTCATTCTTTATCTGTGTCAGTAATTTCTTATTCATAATTACAATATTATTTATTTTCTGTTTAATGCATTAACAATGCAGGTGCGCGAAGCACGCAATGCCGGAAGTCCACTACTGAGCAGATTGAGTACAAAACAAAACAATAGTGCATAAACAAATGTAGAGGGATGAATTAAAATAGAGGCATCGATAGTCGGTGCATTCAGCGTCATGCTATATGGCTGCTTGAATAACATATCAGCCCCTATCCATGCAAAGCCAATACTCAGCAACAAACCGATAATACCGGCAAACAGCGTGATGATAAAATTCTCTATAATGATTTGATTTAATATTTCGCTACGAGTACAACCAAAGGCACGACGTACTCCTATCTCGGTGATACGTTGGCGCAATCGACTTTGCGTCATACTACTTAGGTTGACGGCAGGGATAATCAGTAAGATTAAAAAGATTATGATTCGTTGCTTGCGAGCTTGATTGACATCGGGTTCGTATCTGCCACCACTAGCAACACTCTCTTTTTCCTGATCATAAGGGCGATTTCGGTTTATCACGTTATAGCCACTTTCGCTTAATAATTGATTATATTCCATCAGTTTACGATTGGTTTCTTCGCGTATGATTGTAAAGTCAGAACGTTTTTTCGCCAATATTGTGACCGAAATATTACCCATTATATTATGATTCCAAGATTCATTTGAATTCTCTGTTAAACCTAATGGAATCCAAGCTTGCCCATACGCATTGGTAGCCAAAGTAGAAACATCTTTAACAACTCCTATTACGGACATGGGGACATAGTTGATTCGTACCTCTTTGCCTACCACATCGATTGAAGTACCGAATAGTTGACGCGCTATACTCTCTGATAGCACTACCAC
>DKPN01000045.1:317-18545 GCA_002471195.1 Bacteroides sp. UBA7333 | reverse complement strand
ATATATCGTATCTGTATTCTTATTTCTATAAATTGCTTAATAGCGAGTATCAGCACCCCACATTAGTTTAGCTCTAATTGTGTCAAAAAATGAATGCCCGAATCGTTTTACTACTTGGATGTTATAATCCGCTTTTTTGATATTTAATTGTGTGCTTTCTTTAAATGATTCGCTTCTTCCATCGGTTGCAACTAAAAAATTATGACTTCTGCTTTCAACATGTAAGGTGAACTCATTCTCGTCACAAACTACCAAAGGTCTAATATTTAAGCTATGTGGAGCTACAGGTGTAACGGATATGGTATTGGTTTGTGGGGCTACGATTGGGCCTCCTACACTCAAAGAATAAGCTGTCGATCCGGTAGGGGTTGCTATAATTAATCCATCCGCCTGATATGTAGTGAGTAGCTGACCATTTATTGAAGTACTTATACTAATCATAGAAGAACTATCACGTTTTAAAATGGCTATCTCATTAAGTGCGTATGACTCTTTTGTATGATTCCCATCTATTGCTGTCAATTTCAAAACGCTTCTTTTCTCAACAGAATATCTGCCTTCAAAAATTTCGTCAAATGTATCTTCCATTTCTTGAGGAGATACATCGGCTAAAAAACCAAGACGCCCGGTGTTTATTCCTAAAATGGGAATATTTTTATCTCCCACCATACTGGCGGCTTTGAGAAATGTACCATCTCCTCCAATTGAAATAACCATATCAGCATCAAATTCATTCTCGAATAAACCATCTGGTGTAATACTTAGTTGTAAATTAGTTGAAAGAAAGTCGTAAAACTCTCTGCATATTATAATTTCAGCCTGATGGTCTTTCAATATTGAAAGTAATTTCTCGGCATATATTGATTTTTTTGCTTGGTAAGTATTTCCAAATATGGCAAATTTCATATTCTGATGCTTTTTTAATTTCTACAAAAATGCAATATTTTTTCCAAATCATCAATAATATTAATTCTATATGTATGATAAATGGCGCATAATCTAACTCCAATTCATCAATATTAGCTCACATAAATCATAGTAATCATATAAACGTTAATAAAAAACACATTTTGTTTTCATAAACAATGATACATTTATACTACTTATTTGTTATTTTTGCAACTTAACAACTTAGAATGTCATGACGAAATTAAGTGTGAATATTAATAAAGTCGCAACTTTAAGAAATGCACGTGGGGGAAATGTACCCGATGTAGTAAAAGTAGCATTGGATTGTGAAAAATTCGGTGCTGATGGTATCACAGTTCACCCACGACCGGATGGTCGCCATATACGATTTGATGATGTATATGCTCTAAAACCTGTTTTAAGAACCGAATTTAATATAGAAGGATATCCATCACCTGAATTTATTGATTTAGTTTTAAAAGTAAAACCTCATCAAGTAACTTTAGTACCGGATGCTCCCGACCAGATAACATCAAATTCGGGCTGGGATACGAAAACACACTTTTCTTTTCTATCCGAGATATTAGATGATTTCAGTAGTGCGGGGATACGTACATCTATTTTTATTTCTACCGATGCTGAATTGGTTGAATATGCTGCAAAAGCAGGAACAGATCGTATCGAATTGTATACTGAACCTTATGCGACTGGATTTGTAAAGAATCCAGAAAAAGCAGTAACTCCATTTATTGAAACGGCAAAAATAGCTCGTAGTTTAGGATTAGGTGTTAATGCTGGGCATGATTTGAGTTTAGAAAATTTGAACTACTTTTATAAAAATATACCTTGGTTGGATGAAGTATCGATCGGGCATGCACTTATTGCAGATGCACTTTATATGGGACTAGAAACGACAATCAAGAATTACAAAAAATGTTTATCCGAATGAGTATGATGGTATTTTTTCAAACCGCTGCTACTGCAGCCGATTCTTTAATGAACGCCAATCCAATATTAACACCAGTAAATGACACAGCTACTATGAATATGCTTGATATGGCTATGAAAGGTGGTTGGATAATGCTTATATTGGCTATCTTATCAGCAGCTTGTTTTTATATCTTATTTGAACGCATCTATTTTATAAAGAAAGCCAATCAAGAAGATCCCATGTTTATGGAAAAAGTAACCGATTATATTCATACAGGTGAAATTAAAGCAGCTCTAAACTATTGTCGTTCTGTAAATACTCCATCCGCTCGTATGATCGAGAAAGGAATCAGTCGTTTGGGTCGTCCTATTAATGATGTTCAAGCTGCTATCGAAAATGTGGGTAATATGGAAGTTACTAAATTGGAAAAGGGACTACCGATAATGGCAACCATTGCTGCCGGAGCTCCAATGATTGGTTTCTTAGGAACTGTTACCGGGATGGTGCGTGCTTTCTACGAAATGGCCAATGCTGGTAGTGGAAATGTTGATATTACATTATTGTCGGGCGGTATTTATGAAGCAATGATCACTACAGTAGGTGGACTTATTGTAGGTATTATAGCTATGTTTGCTTATAATTATTTGGTGATGTTAGTAGATAGAGTGGTAAACAGAATGGAATCGCGTACCATGGCATTCATGGATTTATTGAATGAGCCAACCAAAAAATAATAGACTATGGCATTAAAAAGACGAACAAAGATATCGCCTAATTTTAGTATGGCATCTATGACTGATGTCATCTTTTTGCTTCTTATCTTTTTCATGATAACTTCGACCGTTGTATCACCTAATGCTATAAAAGTATTACTACCACAAGGTAAGCAGCAAACATCGGCCAAACCATTGAGTCGTGTTGTTATAGATAAAGATTTAAATTACTATGTAGCGTTTGGCAACGAAAAGGAACAATTGATAGAGTTGGAACAACTCACTCCTTTTTTGCAGGATTATGCTCAGCGTGAACCCGAAATGTTTGTAGCGTTATATGCCGATGAAACGGTGCCTTATCGCGAAATTGTAAAAGTACTTAATATTGCCAATGAAAATCATTTTAAAATGGTGTTGGCAACTCGTCCGCCCGAAAGAAAAAATAATGGATAAAAAGCAAAAAGGAAATCTTGTAGGAATCTTCGGGACAGTTATAGCCAATGGAGTTATAATTGGTATCTTGCTTTTGATTCACCTTTCAGCTCCTCAAGATCTGGATGGGGGTGGAGTTCCCGTTATCCTAGGTTCGGTTAGTGAGTCGCAAGGGATGTACGACCCTAAAACAATGGTCGATGTAGAAGTCATGAACACTTCACAGCAATCTTCTGTTTCATCTACACCAGATTCTGATGTACCCCTCATCACTCAAGAAGATGAGGAAACGGTTGTAGTGGAAAAGAAAAAAGAGACACCTAAAAAGGAAAAACCTAAAAAAGAGGTTCCCAAAAAGGTTGAAAAAACAGCGGCAGAAAAGAAAGCAGAAGCTGAAAAATTAGCAAAAGAAAAAGCAGAACGTGAACGTAAAGCAGCAGCCGAAGCAGCCGCTAAAAAAGTATCGGGTGCTTTCGGGAAAGGTTCTCAAATGGAATCGAACAAAGGTACTTCTACTGCCGGATCGGGTGTGGAAGGTTCAACGCAAGGTAACTCGAATACAGGTGAAAAAACCGGTGTAGGTAGTATTGGACATTCTGTTAATTTGGGTGGACGTTCATTAGGCTCTGGCGGAATACCTCTTCCTATTTATACTGTAAAAGAAGAAGGTAGAGTGGTGATTGAGATTAAAGTTAATCCTGCTGGCAAAGTGACGTGGGCGGACGTGTTAACGAGAGAGACAACAACGGTAAATCCCGAATTGAGAAGAGAAGCTCTTAATGCTGCAAAAAAAGCTCGTTTCATTGCGATAGAAGGTGATAAAGATCAAATGGGTACTATTACCTATAATTTTAAACTACGTTAGATAATCAATAATAAAGTAAAAGGTATGAAAACTGTTTATGTGTTTTTTGCAGATGGTTTCGAAGAAATTGAAGCTTTAACTGCAGTCGATGTGCTAAGACGCGCCGGGTTAAATGTGAACATCATTTCTGTTACGCCCGATGAAATTGTGGTAGGTGCTCATAATGTTTCTATTTTATGTGATAGAAACTTCGTAAATTGTGATTTTTATGATGCCGATTTATTATTACTTCCCGGAGGTATGCCGGGAGCAGAAACATTGAGCGAGCATAAAGGTTTAGGAAGACTTCTAACTGAGTTTATGGCTAAAGGTAAGCATATTGCTGCTATTTGTGCAGCTCCCATGGCTCTTGGGAAATTAGGATTGCTTAAAGGTTATAAAGCAACATGTTATCCGGGCTTTGAAGTCTATCTTGAAGGTGCAGAGTACATCAATCAACCTGTTGTAGTCGATCGCAATCTTATCACTGGATATGGTCCTGGAGCAGCGATGGCATTTTCGATGCGCATTGTCGAAGAGTTGGTGGGCAAAGAAAAAGTTATCGAGCTAGAAAATGCTATGTTAATAAAATAGGTTATTGAATAGCACGATAAAAAATATATTCATACTTAAATGATAGTTGATTGTATACTATTATTTAAGTATGAATTTTTATCTCATAAAATGTGACAAACAATCGATTAAATCTTAATGTTTACTCTATTCTTTGTTGATGTTTTTACTCCTCTTTCTTCTATTAAGAATCTTCATTATATTTGTTTTTACTTCAATAATCTTATATATCGTCCGATATGAAATATTCTGTTGTGATTGTGGCTGGAGGTCAAGGTTTACGGATGGGAAGCAGTTTGCCAAAACAATATATACCTATCGGTAATGTTCCTATTTTAATGCGCACCATCGAGGCTTTTTACCAATTTCATTCATCCATTCAAATCATATTAGTATTGCCCTCTTCACACCAAGCTTATTGGAGTGAATTATGTATACAATATAAATTTATAATACCACATGAAATAACGAGTGGCGGAGATACCCGTTTTCATTCTGTAAAAAATGGTCTTCAGTTGGCACTTGGCGATATTATTGCGGTGCATGATGGTGTTCGTCCTTTTGTTTCGAAAAAAGTCATTACCGAATGCTTCGATCAGGCACAAAAACACGGTGCTGCCATACCTACTATTGATGTGTATGAAACTCTACGCCACATTAATGATAATTCGAGTATTACGGTTAATCGTGATGAATATAGACTAGTACAAACACCTCAAGTCTTTCAATCCGGTTTGCTGAAAAAGGCATACGAACAAGCATACAATAATATTTTTACCGACGATGCCTCTGTTGTAGAAGCGTTGGGATATTCTATTCATTTGGTAGAAGGCAATCGCGAAAATATAAAAATAACAACTCCTTTCGATCTTACCATTAGCCAAGCTTTAATTTAATGTTTGATATTGCCTCGCGTGACATAAAATATATTTCGGGCATTGGCCCTAATAAAGCCGATGTGCTGAATAAAGAACTCAAAATTTATTCGGTTAACGATTTGATATACTATTTCCCTTATAAGTATGTCGATCGAAGTCGTATCTATTATGTTCACGAAATAGATGGCAATATGCCCTATATCCAGTTGCGTGGTAAAATTCTGAGTTTTGAAACAATAGGAGAAGGTCGTCAACGTAGATTAATTGCACATTTTTCAGATGGAACCGGTGTGGTAGATTTAGTTTGGTTTCAAGGAATTAAATTTATTACCGGTCGATATAAGGCAAGTGAAGAGTATATTGTTTTTGGAAAACCCACCCTGTTTGGCGGACGTTTTAATATTGCACATCCCGATCTTGATAAGCCCGACGAACTGCGTTTAACATCAAAAGGTTTGCAGCCCTATTATAATACAACTGAGAAAATGAAACGAAGTTTTCTTAGTTCTCCCAATGTAGCTAAATTGATGGCAGTTGTCTTACAACAGATCGTTGAACTCTTGCCCGAAACATTGCCCCACTGGTTGATTGCTGAGCATCATTTGATGTCGCGCAACGATGCGATTCATAATATACATTTTCCAACCTCTGCAGATGCCCTTCGCCGAGCTCAATATCGACTGAAATTTGAAGAGCTTTTCTATATTCAGTTGGGTATCCTTCGTTATGCAAAAGATCGCCAGCGGCGTTACAGAGGTTTTGTTTTCGAAAAAGTAGCCGACATATTCAATACTTTCTACTCTCAAAATCTACCTTTTGCCCTGACCGGTGCACAAAAGCGTGTTTTGAAAGAGATTAGGAATGATGTGGGTAACGGCAGACAAATGAATAGACTTTTGCAAGGAGATGTAGGAAGTGGCAAAACATTGGTAGCATTGATGAGTATGTTGTTGGCACTCGACAATGGCTATCAAGCCTGCTTGATGGCTCCAACAGAGATCTTGGCTAATCAACATTTTGAGACCATCAGTTCGTTGCTCCATGGTATGAACTTACGTGTCGAATTACTCACCGGATCAATAACTAAAAAGCGTAGAGAGCCAATCTTAAAAGGATTATTATCGGGCGAAGTCCATATTTTAATCGGTACACATGCAGTGATTGAAGAATCTGTTCAATTTAACTCCTTAGGTTTGGTCGTGATTGATGAACAGCATCGTTTTGGTGTTGCACAACGTGCGCGTTTGTGGAATAAAAACATTTATCCACCACATGTATTGGTGATGACTGCAACTCCTATTCCACGAACCTTGGCAATGACATTGTATGGCGATTTAGAAGTCTCGATTATTGACGAATTGCCACCGGGGAGAAAGCCTATCTCTACCATGCATCAATTTGACAATCGCCGAGAGAGTTTATATGCTTCGGTTCGAAAACAACTCAACGAAGGCAGACAAGTCTATATTGTATATCCTTTGATAAAAGAGAGTGAGAAAATCGACTTAAAAAACCTTGAAGAAGGGTATATGCATATCTGTGCCGAATTCCCCGAATATCAAGTTTGTAAAGTTCATGGTAAAATGAAAGCCATCGAAAAAGAGGAGCAAATGCAATTGTTTGTATCAGGCAAAGCAAAAATTATGGTAGCCACCACTGTAATAGAAGTCGGGGTCAATGTTCCCAATGCTTCGGTAATGATCATCGAAAACGCCGAGAGATTCGGATTATCTCAACTACATCAGTTAAGAGGTCGAGTAGGACGTGGAGCCGATCAATCTTATTGCATTTTAGTTACCAATTATAAATTGGCCGAAGATACCAGAAAACGACTTGAAATAATGGTTCGCACCAATGATGGTTTCGAAATAGCCGAAGCCGATTTAAAACTAAGAGGACCCGGTGATTTGGAAGGTACACAACAAAGTGGTGTGGCTTTCGACTTGAAAATTGCTGATATTGCTCGTGACGGTCAATTGCTGCAATATGTACGCGATATAGCCCAAAAGATTGTCGATGCTGATCCGGATAATAGTTTACCACAAAACGATATCCTTTGGCAACAGTTACGATCATTGCGAAAGTCCAACGTTAACTGGGCTTCAATAAGCTGAAATAGACGTTAAATCGGTTGCAAAATGTTATTTGTATGTTGTGAAACATGTTTTGTTCTATCTCCCTTTGTATAAACGGATATGAGTAGTTTACCTTCTATATTCAGGCCTTTTTGCTATGAAAAAAAGTTAAGGAAAATAATCAATCCCTCATATATTATATTATCTTTGTAATGTTGTATTTGAATTGAAAACCACATTCGACATTTTGTCAGAACACAAATCGAATATGCTTGAAAAAACGTTAGTTATTTTAAAACCTTGTACTGTGCAACGCTCATTGTGTGGCGAAATTCTTCATCGTTTTGAACGTAAAGGATTGCGTTTGGTGGGCATGAAAATGCAGTGGTTGACTGACGAAATTCTTAATGAACATTATGCGCATCTTAGTACAAAACCTTTCTTTCAACGTGTAAAGAATTCAATGATGGCTAGTCCAGTTGTTGTATGTTGCTTTGAGGGTGTTGATGCCATTCACTCAGTCCGACTGTTGGCGGGTCCAACAAATGGACGATTAGCAGATCCGGGAACAATCCGCGGAGATTATAGTATGAGCTTCCAGGAAAACATAGTTCATACTTCCGATTGTCAAGATACTGCTGCTACCGAGATTGCGAGATTTTTTAAGCCGGAAGAACTCTTCGACTATAAACAAGTCTCCTTTGATTACTTATATGCTAATGACGAATTTTAAAAAGAATTAATCGAAAAGATGAAGTTTAACTATATCAAAACATTATTTATTGCCGGAATGGCGTTAATTAGTCTGAATTCTTTTTCTCAAGATCTTATAGCCCGTCAGGCTCCAATTGACAGAAAACTTAAATCGGTCGACTCACTTGCTCTTCAAAGACAGATCAGAGCTGAGCAATCAGAATATCCAGCTTTAGACTTATATGCATCATGGAATAATGATTATGTGCATCGTTACAACAATGTTACAATTCCAGAAAATTATAATATTGATTTGACCGGATTCTGTATGCCAACAGAGAATACACGCGTTACATCCCCTTTTGGGCCTCGTTGGAGAAGAATGCACAATGGTATCGATGTTAAAGTAAATGTAGGAGATACAATTGTATCGGCTTTCGATGGCAAAGTGCGTATCGTTAAATATGAAAAGCGTGGTTATGGAAAATATGTTGTGGTAAGACATGATAATGGTTTAGAAACAGTATATGGTCACTTATCAAAACATCTAGTAAAAGAAAATCAATTAGTAAAAGCAGGTGAGCCTCTTGGATTGGGGGGTAATACCGGTCGTTCTACCGGATCGCATTTACATTTTGAAACTCGTTTCCTTGGTGTTGCCATCAACCCTGCATTGATGTTTAATTTCGCAAAACAAGATATAGTAGCTGATAACTATCAATTTAAAAGATCTAAAGGTAATAGTCGTAATGTTGCTGGATCACATGATACAGAATTGGCTGATGGAGAAATCAGATACCATAAAGTTAAGAGTGGTGACACCTTATCGCGTATTGCAAAGTTGAGAGGTGTATCTATTAGTACATTGTGTAAATTGAATCGTATTTCTACTTCAACTACATTGCGTGTTGGACAAGTGTTGCGTTGTTCATAATATTGAAAATATAATTGAAATATATACGAATGTCGGATAATTCTTTATCCGACATTTTTTTATTATTTATTTGATAATTGCTACCTTTGCGTACATTATAAATTGAGATATGATAGATACTAATAAACAGTTTGAAACAATCATTGCACAATGCCGCGATTTGTTTGCAAAAAAGCTTCATGATTATGGTAGTGCATGGCGTATATTGCGTGCAACATCGGTAACCGATCAAATATTAATCAAAGCTAAACGTATACGTAGCATCGAAACAAAGGGTGTCTCAATGATTGATGAGGGCATTCGCTCCGAGTTTATAGCAATTGTAAACTATGGCATTATTGGATTAATTCAACTCGAATTGGGGTGTGCCGATTGCGCAGATATTGATAATGAGAAAGCATTGTTACTGTATGATAAATATAGCAACGAAGCGCTTCAGTTGATGATTGCTAAGAATCATGATTATGATGAGGCATGGCGTAGTATGCGTATTTCTTCTTACACAGATTTGATATTGACGAAAATTCATCGAACTAAACAAATCGAAACTTTAGATGGGAATACTTTGGTGTCCGAAGGCATTGATGCAAATTATATGGATATGATTAATTATGCGGTATTTGCATTAATTAAAATTGAATTTGAAGACTAAGAATACAAATATTATAAAGAGTGCAAGTGCTAATATAGGGCGTTTTATCGTAGGCTTTGTATTTCTTTTTTCCGGTTTTGTAAAAGCTATTGATCCACTCGGTTTTCAATATAAACTCACCGACTATTTCGAAGCGTTTGGTGTTATTAGTTGGATACCTGATTATGTATCACTGCTATTGGGAATTGGTTTGTCGGTTATTGAATTTAGTATTGGTGTGTTTTTAGTATTAGGTATTCGTCGTAGATTTTCTACCACCTCTGCTTTTATATTAATGGCATTTATGACCCCATTTACTTTATTTCTTGCCATTACCGATCCAGTACCCGATTGTGGTTGCTTTGGAGATGCTTGGATTATAAGTAATTGGCAGACCTTTTGGAAGAATGTAATCTTATTGCTTTTTTCATTTTGCACTTTTAGGTGGCGTAAAGCTATTCGCCCATTCTATTCAGCAAAAACCGAATGGATGGTATCTATATATACTATATTGTTCGCCATTACTCTTTCCTTCTATTGCATTCATTATCTGCCGATAATTGATTTTCGACCTTTTAAAATAGGTATTAATATAAAAGATGCCATGCGCATTCCTGATGATGCTAAAGCGGCAGTTTACGAAACCTATTTCATTATGGAGAAGGATGGAAAAAAAACAGAGTTTTCTCTTGAGAACTATCCTGATAGTACATGGACTTTTGTAGATGCGCGTACTATACTAAAAGAAAAGGGGTTTGAACCTTCAATTCACGATTTCTCTTTGGTTACGCATGAAACAGGTGAAGATATAACCGATAGTATTTTAGATAGCGACAGTTATACTTTCTTTTTAGTTGCTCATCGATTGGATGATGCTGACGATAGCAATATTGATTTGATAAATGAAATATACGATTATACCATTGAAAAAGGTTATGGATTTTATTGCCTAACCTCTTCAAGTAATAAAGATATAGATCTTTGGAAAGATAAAACTGGTGCCGAATATCCTTTTTTATTGGTAGATAACATCGCATTAAAAACAATGATTCGCTCTAACCCTGGGCTGGTATTGATAAAAGGTGCTACTATTTTGAATAAATGGAATGACTCGGACCTGCCGGATGAATATGTGTTTAAAAACGAGAAATTAGAAAACATAGAGATAGGTCAACAGAAGGTAGTAAATGTTTGGAAAACAATAGGCTATACCTGTTTGTGGTTTTTAGGCCCATTATTTTTAATCTTAATTTTTGATATTTTATTTGTTCAACGCAATCATTTGCAAAATCATAACAAACAAAATCAGGATATTGAGGTTACAAATATGGTTAATCAAAAAAGAAAATAATATACAATTGATGTAAAGTCAATTGAATGAAATGCAATATTAACCCTTTTAATAATAAAAAAAATGAGAAAAAACATTGTTGCAGGAAACTGGAAAATGAACAAAACCCTTCAAGAAGGTATTGCTTTGGCAAAAGATTTAAATGAAGCTTTAGTAGCAGATAAACCAAATTGTGATGTTGTAATTTGTACTCCTTTCATCCATTTGGCTTCAGTAACTCCACTTGTTGACTCTTCAATCATTGGCGTTGGTGCTGAAAACTGTGCAGATCATGCTTCAGGAGCATATACAGGCGAAATTTCTGCTGCTATGGTTGCTTCTACAGGTGCTCAATATGTAATTTTAGGTCACTCAGAACGTCGTGAATATTACGGAGAAACTGTTGAAACTTTGACTGAGAAAGTAAACTTGGCACTTGAAAACAACTTGCTTCCTATTTTCTGTATTGGTGAAGTTTTGGCTGAACGTGAAGCTAATAAACAAAATGAAGTAGTTGCTGCGCAAATGGCATCTGTTTTCCACTTGTCAGCTGAAGACTTCGGTAAAATCGTTTTGGCTTACGAACCAGTATGGGCTATTGGTACAGGTAAAACGGCTACTGCTGAGCAAGCACAAGAAATCCATGCTTATATCCGTTCATTAGTAGCTGATAAATATGGTAAAGAAGTAGCTGACAATACATCAATCCTTTATGGTGGTAGCTGTAAACCTTCAAATGCTAAAGAACTGTTTGCAAACCCTGATGTTGATGGTGGTTTAATTGGTGGTGCTGCACTTAGCGTTGCTGATTTTAAAGGTATTATCGACGCATTCAAAGCATAATAATATAATAGGTGTTGTATAACGCATTTGCTTTATACAACACTTGTTTAAAGTAAAATCGTTTTTATGAGAGTATTTATATTGTTGATTGTAGTTTCTTTTTTTTCGCACACAATTTGTTCTCAAAATATCATCAAGAGTCTTGAAACTAAAGTTCCGGGCGAGGGTACAGTAACCATTCACCAAGATTTCGACATCGAATCGCTTATTGGTATGAAACATTACGGCGAAAGTGGCGATGAAGGAAGGATGATGAAGGGTACCGGTTATCGCGTGCAAGTTTATGCCGGATCAAATTCGCGCGTTGCTCGCACTGAGGCTGGAAATATGGGTGACATGGTAAAAAGCTATTTTCCCGAAACCCGTGTTTATACTTTCTTTTCGTCACCTCGTTGGTTGTGTCGAATCGGTGATTTTAGAAGCATTGAAGAGGCTGATGCAATGATGCGTAAGCTCAAGGCAACCGGCATTTTTAAAGAAGTTGCAATAGTTAAAGACAATATCAATATTCATTTCTAATATTTTCATCATGCTCGAAAATGAAATTATCACCTCACCTGTTTTGGGGGAGTTACAAAGCCACTATAAACAAATCATTAATTTGTTGGGAGAAGATTCAGAACGTGAAGGACTCATCAAGACCCCCGAACGTGTAGCAAAAGCAATGCTTCATCTAACCAAAGGATACAGCATGAATCCCTACGAAATTCTTCAATCAGCAATGTTTAAAGAAGAATACAGTCAAATGGTTGTAGTGAAAGATATCGATTTCTTCTCATTATGCGAGCACCATATGCTTCCGTTTTATGGAAAGGCTCATATTGCTTATATCCCTAATGGTTATATCACAGGCTTGAGTAAAATTGCGCGTGTAGTCGATATTTTTTCGCATCGATTGCAGGTTCAAGAAAGAATGACGCTTCAAATAAAGCAATGCATCCAAGAAACATTAAATCCATTGGGTGTGATGGTGGTAATTGAAGCCAAACATATGTGTATGCAAATGCGTGGAGTTGAAAAACAAAACTCAGTAACTACAACGTCTGACTTTACAGGAGCCTTTAATCAAGCTAAGACTCGTGAAGAGTTTATGTATTTAATCAATCGATAATAAATTATCTTAGCACAACTCTATCTCCTAAATGTTTTGCCATTTCGCTTTTAATTTCACGTAACTCTTCGTATCGCTTCATGAGCGAGTTGCATTCATCTTCATTGTTTGCGATGTTTGCATCTTGAAGTTTTAGCATGATGTGTTTCATCTCTTCAGTAACAATTGCATTTTTGAAGTTTGTCATTAACAGAGGTACCAACTCAACTAATCGCTCCTCATCAGAAATGATTTTTTGAGTTTTCGAGTGGAATTTGCTTAATTGATATCTATCGTTGGCTAATTCACTTGCAATTCTACTAATTAAATTGTCGGGATGATTGATGAAAAAACGTTCTGCTACGAAATCGTTATCATCTAAATGTTTTACTGCCTCTTCTAAGATACAGCGATGTATAGAGTTGTGAAACATGATCTCATCTTGTTTTAGATCTTGATCAATATATGTGATGACTTTAATGGGCATCGATTCTCCGTTTTCATCCTCTAGTTCGCACATCACTTTTTCGCCATATCTGACGATGACTTGTATGATTAATCTTTCGAATTGATAAAACTCTTGCCCTTCTTGATTGTGTTCAGGAATTGACGATTGATAACTTGATGTGGCTTGAGGGGGCGAGGAAACATTGGCATTAGTGGTATTAGCAGTTGTCTCTGATTGATGTATCAAGGGTTTCATTGCTTTTTCAGCAATAGCTTGACGTTGTTTAGCTACTTCTGAAACCAATAATTTATCTTCCAATTTCAATAACTGACCACTCTCCTTGATATAAATATCTCTAACAATGGCTTCGGGAATTAATGCGATGCTTTGCACAATGCTATTAACCAGTTCAGCTCTTTTCATTGGGTCATTCCCCGCTTCTGTTAACAATAAGTTTGTTTTAAAACGAAGAAAGTCTACTTCATTCTTTTCAATGAACGTTTGAAACTGTGTCGCGTTATTTTTGCGTGCAAAAGAGTCGGGATCTTCTCCATCTGGGAAGAGGCAAACTTTAATATTCATTCCTTCTGCAAGTAATAAATCAATACCCTTTAATGAAGCTTTAATACCTGCTGTATCGCCATCAAAAAGGAGCGTAATATTATTCGTAAAACGGTGTATTAAGTTTATCTGTTGGGTTGTTAATGCTGTTCCAGATGAAGCTACTACATTTTCAATTCCCGATTGGTGCATTGAAATAACATCAGTGTAACCTTCAACAAGAAAACATTTGTCATTTTTTACAATGGCATTTTTCCCTAAATATAATCCATATAACTCTTTGCTTTTATGATATATCAACGAGTCGGGCGAATTGACATACTTAACTTTGATACCTTTTGTTTCAGTGCTTAATACACGTCCTCCAAAGGCTACAATTTTTCCGGATATGCTGTGTACGGGAAAAATAACACGTCCCCAAAACCGATCACGGATTTGTTTGTAATCATTTTCATAACACAAGCCGGTTTTGATAAGAAAATCGGCTTGATATCCTTTTTTTAATGCCTCCTTATACATTTCGTCTTTGCTATCAAGACAATATCCAAGTTGGAACTTTTTGATGATATCATCTCTAAAACCGCGTTGTCTAAAATAGGCTAAACCGATATTTCTTCCATTGGGGTTGTTGTTGAGGATATCCTGAAAGTATTCTACGGCAAAATTATTGACTAAGAACATGCTTTCTCGTTCACTTTGAACCTCTTTCTCCTTGTTGGTGAATTCTCGTTCTACAACTTCTATGTTGTATTTTTTTGCAAGATGTTTAAGTGCTTCATAATAATTGAGTTGCTCTTTTTCCATGATGAAATGTATCGGATTTCCTCCTTTGCCGCAACTGAAACATTTGCAAAGTCCTTTTGCGGGTGATACATAAAAGGATGGTGTTTTGTCATCATGAAAAGGACATAGACCTACATAATTTGCACCTCTTTTTTTTAGGTTAACAAAGTCTGATACGACATCAACTATCTGTGCAGCGTCGATAATACGGCCTACTGTTATTTGATCAATCATTTATTATATATAAAATTCGTTTCGTGCAAAATTATTGAATTTGACTAAGTGTACAAATTATATATATAGAAGATTAATCATTTTTCAGTTAACAATGATATATTAGGTTTGTATGTGTTATTATATGTGTTGTTAGAAAAAAAAATCGACCTTATTTTTAATAGATGATAAGGTCGATTTTAATATTATTTTTGTGGTAATTATACCATCGAAAAAACTTTGCGAATGCCTAGTATGCACAATACCAAAATAGCAATAATAATTGTTTTGGGGTCTGAATATATGGTGGTATTTTGTGCTAAAAAGACATAGAGATCGCGTAGCAAATAAATTACTCCCAAAAATCCATCGTATGCAATAAAGAAAATAAGTGCTACCAATGTGGCAATAATAATGATTATTTTGCCTAAAAGGTTTGGTTTTTTAGGTAATTGTTTAATTACCTTTTGAGTAAAGCCTTGGTCTTTGATTTCTTTTCGATTATTTTCGAAAAAACTTTTTATTAATTTATCATCTGTTTCCATCATATCCGTTTTGTTTTAAGAATGTGGCCATTTTTTCTTTTGCTCGCGAAAGGTGGCTTTTTATAGTTCCGCTTGCCATTCCTGTTATGATTGATATTTTATCAATACTCACATCTTCCATATAGAATAACGTTATACATGTGCGTTCTGTTTCTTTTAATTGACATAAAGCACTATATATATCCATATTTCTACCAATATCAGTCTGTTCGTCACAATGGTTGATATCCACCTCTTTGGTGTCTATACTATCTATCTCTTTTTTACTGCGAATGTAATCATAAAATACATTATAAGCAATTCGGTAGAGCCATGTAGAGAAACTCGAAAGATTTTTAAAAGAGGTAATATTGGTGTACGCTTTAATAAACGTATCCTGAGCCAAATCATCGCTCAACTCTTCATCTCCACAGGTAAGATTTAAAAAGAAGCGGCGTATGGGTGATTGGTATTTCTGTACTAACCCATCGAATGCTTTTGTATCGCCAAATACAATAATCTTCGCTACAAGTGATATGTCATTCAATTGACTCATTAATCTTTTTTGTTCGGACGATTTTTACGTGCATTTATGTATTGTCCTAGTCCGATAAAAAAAATCAGAATACCAATACATCCCAATCCGAAGCTATGGGTTAACGCCCATAGAAATATAAACAATCCAATGCCTAGGCATATATTTTTAATGCCCTCCGATTCTGTATCACCTTTCGTTGTCTCTTTAATAAATTCTGCAGGGATCGGTTGTCCGTTTTCTAATGCCTTTTCGACTAGTCTGTATTTTTCGCGGCGATTTCGATTACGAAAATACAATGCTAAAATGATGATAATAATCGGGAAACCAAATACCAATGCCACAACAAATAGAGCAAATACCATTCCTGCAGTCGCTGTTTTTCCAATATCATTTATAAAATCCAGATCTAAATCATTGGCATCAAATCTGTATGTTTTGTTATTGCTAGATATCGAATTCGTATCATCAATTGAATCCTCTATCACTACGCTTTCTACTGTTACACCTTCGTCGTTCGTTTCGGTATATGTAGGTGTATAGGTAGCTCCACTGGTGTTATTTTGTTGTGTGATAACTTGCGTTTTTTTTATTTTTAAAGTGTCGATAGACTTATTTTGGCTATGCGAATAGCCAAAAGTCATCAGTGTAATGGCTAATGTTATAATGATTTGCTTCATAATTATTGAGTATTTATTTAATCTTTATTTAATCTTTGTGTATTAGACGTAGTTCATCGTATATAAAGTTGCAAAGGGACTAAATTTTTTTGATCTTTGCACAAGATATAATAATAAATCGACTCATTTGCAATGAGTTTATTTTTTTCTGCACAGAATCATGAATTTACCCCTTAGTTTTATTGAATATACTCGTCAGTTAATCGGTGATGAGGCTTGTCAAAAATTAGAAACTTCGTTAACTGAAGTGCCGCCGGTAAGCATTCGTCTAAATACGTCTAAACCAATTGACGTTTCAATCCAGCTCAATAAGGTTCCATGGACTCAACAAGGATATTACTTAGACGAGCGCCTTACTTTTACATTCGATCCACTCTTTCATGCTGGTTGTTATTATGTACAAGAGGCTTCATCTATGTTTGTTGAGCAAGCCCTGCGTCAACATGCGCCATCATCTCCCATTAAAATGTTGGATTTGTGTGCAGCACCAGGAGGTAAATCGACTCATGCGCGAAGTGTGTTGCCCGAAGGTAGTTTGCTTGTTGCAAATGAAATAATGAGGAATCGCTCGCAAATATTAGCCGAAAATCTAGTGAAGTGGGGTAATCCAGATGTCGTGGTAACTAACAATGAACCTGCCGATTTCTCTAACTTAACCTCTTTCTTTGATGTTATTTTGACAGATGTACCATGTTCGGGCGAGGGTATGTTTCGTAAAGATAGTGTTGCTATTGATGAATGGAGTCCCGAAAATGTTGAGATTTGTTGGAATCGTCAGCGTGATATTATAAATGATATCTGGCCATCGCTCAAGCCGGGAGGAATATTAATTTATAGTACATGTACATATAACACTAAGGAGAATGAAGAAAATGTTCGTTGGATTTGCGATACTTATAACGCTGAAGTACTTCCTGTAGCAGTCGATTCTGAATGGAACATAACTTCTAATCTATTGTGTAATGAAGATTTTCCTGTATATCGTTTTCTACCTTCACATACCAAAGGAGAGGGATTTTTTTTGGTAGTAATTAGAAAAAATGATGAAGACTCAGGGGGGATAAAATCTTTTAGTAAGAAAACTAAAAAGCGAAATAATCAATCTAAAAAGAAAGATGTTGCATTAGTGAATAAAGAACACTTAAAGCAGGCTCAAGGTTTTCTGCATGCAAATGATAATTATATACTAAAAGCAATTGATTCTGAGATTATCGCTTTACCAAAAGCCTATATTACTGAGATCGAAACATTGCAAGAATCTTTAAAAGTTATTCAATCGTGCCTAACTGTTGCTGAGGTTAAAGGTCGTGATCTAGTACCTCATCATGCTTTGGCTATGAGTAAGCTTTATAATTCAAAATCATTTGATACTTGTGATTTGAATTATCAACAAGCAATTGCTTATTTGCGTAAGGAAGCTATAGTGCTTTCACCTGATATTCCTCGCGGTTATATTCTTCTAACTTATAAAGCCATTCCTCTAGGATTTGTTAAGAATATAGGCAATCGCGCTAATAATCTATATCCTCAAGAATGGCGTATTCGTAGTGGATATTTGCCGGACGAAATAAAAACTCTCTTTTAATAGGGTATTACTTATATGATATA
>DKPN01000045.1:0-149 GCA_002471195.1 Bacteroides sp. UBA7333 | reverse complement strand
GGTATTACTTATATGATATATAGCGTTGTTTCTATGACAATGTTATATATCTTATTTTCTTCTATCAATAATTAAAAATAGGTTTAAATCGTTTTAGTTTATTGATGCATAATCAAATTTAGACTTATTATCTCTCCGACTTTTCTTTT
>DKPN01000060.1:37148-38031 GCA_002471195.1 Bacteroides sp. UBA7333 | reverse complement strand
AGATATCAGGTGTTGAAAATGATGAATCTGTTGTTGCTAATGGCAGTGATAAAGGATTAACTCTTGATCAAATGGTCAGAAAATATCGAGAAGAGTTGGTAGGTGAGGCTAATTATGCTCGTTTTGGCAACGAATTTCCTCTACTTATCAAATTTATAGATGCTCGTGAAGATTTATCCATTCAAGTTCATCCTGATGATGTAATGGCAAAGAAACGACATAACTCAAAAGGTAAAACCGAAATGTGGTATGTTGTTGAAGCTGACAAAGGTGCTAAATTACGTTCAGGATTTTCAGAAACAATTACCCCTAAAGAATATAAGGAAAGAGTACACAATGATACTATTACTGATGTTCTTCAAGAGTATGAAATAAATGCAGGTGATGTTTTCTTTTTACCTGCCGGCAGAATTCACAGTATTGGTGCAGGAGCTTTTATTGCTGAAATTCAACAAACTTCAAATATTACATATCGTATTTACGATTTTAACCGTACTGATAGTGCGGGTAAGAAAAGGGAACTTCATACAGATCAAGCTCGAGAAGCGATCAATTATGAAGTGCTGGATGATTACCGTACAAAATATGATCTGGAGCCAAATGAGCCTGTTGAATTGGTTGCATGCCCATATTTCACAACATCTATATATGATATGACGGAAGAAATTAATTGTGATTATTCGGAATTAGATTCTTTTGTAATTTTTATCTGTGTTGGTGGAAGTTGTTCGTTAAGAGATAATGAGGGCAATGTAGTAACCGTAAATACAGGAGATACTGTATTGTTGCCTGCAACTACACAAGATGTGACAATAACTCCAGATGAAGCAGGAGTTAAACTGTTAGAAACATATGTTTAAAATAAAACGTAGATAATAAAAAA
>DKPN01000060.1:0-36930 GCA_002471195.1 Bacteroides sp. UBA7333 | reverse complement strand
TTTTTTATTATCTACGTTTTATTATTCTTTTTAGATGTCCTATTGTCTTTAATCCTAATGCAGCTCCATCAAAAATCGCCATTCCGATGTCAAAAGCACGAATAAATGATTCTGCTTTAGTTGTAGCTGGAGGAGGAATAAATAGATGTCTAAATCTTTCTGTCATAGCCTCTTTATGCTGCTGCATTTCTTTTAATTTTTGTTCTTTAAGCTCTTCAATTTCCTCCAAAGTAACTTTTCTATGAATTTCTTTTTTCATTTATTTCTTAGTTTTAGGATTATAAAATAGATTCGCTAAATAATTGACAAGTGGTTTGATAATAATGGCTTTTTTAAAGATAATGACAAACAAAGAAATGACCACTATAATTAATACCAAAATACCAAAGCTAGCAGCAAGGCCTCCTACATCTGGAGCAATGACATATGCAAAAGCGAATAAAAGATAGAACAAAGCCATCATTCCTAATGCAATCAATATAAAAATTGTTACCAATGTAGAGAAAAGTTTAGTCAATTTTTCAATGACCTCCAATTCGGCATATTCTTTCTGAACTTCTAAGTATTTTTTGAAATCAAAAAATAACTGTTTAAGGCTTTCAATATTTTTATCGTCTGAAAACATGATGGCTTTGTTGTTTATTAATTAATTTTATTCTGAAATTTCTTTCAATTCCGATGTAATTTCATCAACCAGATTTTCCATATCTGTATGACTTAATTTTATGCCTTTTTTTCGAAGTGCTTCTGTAATTTTGTTTCTTGTATCTTCACCCTTTTCTGGAGCAAATAATATACCAAACGCAGCACCTAATGCAGCACCACCTAAGAATGCAGCCAATACACTTATACCTTTCATAATGATGTTATTTAAAAATTATATAATATGGTTATAACATAAATATGGTATACTATGTTTTAGCAAAAAAGGGAAAAATATTAATATTTTTCCCTTTTTTGCTAAAACATATTTCAATGAGTATATATCTAATATATTAGTTTTACATTGTCAAACCAAAAAGTATTGCCTGGAGAGCCTATATAGGCCCCACCATGACTTGATGTAAATTGTAAAATCATATGTGTTGGAGACTCATCGTTAGTACCCCAAGCTACTTCTTTAATCTGAGTGTTTTCTCCCTTGCTATTGATGGTATATCTTTCATCTGCCCCCAATCGCATTGTAGCTGCATTATAAGAAGGATGTCCTGTGATGTCTCCATATAGAATTTCATAGGTAGCATTATTTTGCCATTCGGGGATTGTTTTATCATAATGTATTACCATTGTACCTATACGTTTCGCGAAGATATTGCCGTCGTTATCTTCCCAGCGTTTTTGAAGAGTTAAGATTGCAGCGGCATGGTCTTTCCCTTCCACTTCCGTATCTTTTCCAAAACCGGTTGACTTTATTCGATTTTTTCTATCTGACATTTTAACTTTATAGTCATATTGCACGGCGATGGGTTTTTTAGTGAATGGAACACCCATTTGCAACATTTTGTTGGGGTTTTTTGTGCTTTTAATGGGTTCGAAAACCGATCCTAAAAATACCGAACCAGCTGCCAACACAGTGATATCGACTAATCCAAAAACTTTAACGCTTTCCATTCTTGTTTCGAGGCGTGCACAATAGCCATTTCCTCTTTTTTCGGGAAAAGCCGAAGTATTAGTTTTGGTAATGCCAGCAACCTTAGCCATTACATTTGAAGTAGCCCAAGGTGATCCTCCTAGGTTTTCGTATGCATTAGCACCTTTCAATATTTGAGTTGGTCCTACTTCATATACCTTTTTTGTTTTCCCACCAATGATTCCCGATTCTTTAATCTCTCGGGTGACCCATTGATTCATGTCTCCATAAGAAATTAATTCTGTTTTATGCTGAGCCCATCCAACCTGAGTAAAGCAAATTAGAATAAAAGCGATGAGATATATTTTATGATACTTAATATCATTCATTTTGTAACTCCTTTCTATAAATTATAGATGATAATCCCATTGATCGAGTGCAAAACTCCAATTATCTTGAACCAATTGGATGGTACGATCATCATATTTATATTTATTTTTTTTGTAACCTTTTTTTCCACCTACATACTTTTCAATATCAGCTTTAGCGTCTGCATATCCTGGTATTGACAGTTTTTGGTAAATATTTTCAGTCATGCCCATAGCGTCAGCTTCGAAATCTTCGAATTTAATTTCGATTAAATTACCCTCAGGAATGAACTGTTTGTCTTGTTCATATTTATGGTAAAGTTTTGAGTAAATCGATAATATGTTATTTTCTAAAAGATCCTTGTCAACCGTTTCAAGCGTGAGTGGTTGAATCGTGTTAGTGAAAAAACTGCGTGTCGATTCAAAAACTGTAAATGGATTTCGCATCAGATATACGAACTTCGCATTAGGAAACATTTTAACTAACTCTTTTACTCTACCTGTATGCGGAGGGTTTTTACTTAAGAACTGTGTACCTTTTGTATTCCACAATGATATTTTTATTAATTTCAAAAATACCTCTTCGAATATTTTTAATTCTTCTTCTGATATATCATTGAATAATAGATATTTATCAGCGTATTCCTGTTGGTATTTAGGCAAAAACCAAAAATTATAATAGGTGTATGGCATCATATTTGCCAATGCAAATTCTTCTTCTTGTGGTAAGTCTACCGCAAGTTCCATATTATCGGTAGGTCTTTTATCAGGCATTAACCAACTCATATTCTTTTTAAAGAAAGGTTGTCCCCACATCATTAAATGAGGAAAAACTGTTTGATAAGTTGTATTATAACCAAAATGTTTATCGCATGAAAAAACATTGTGAACAAATGTTGTACCACTTCTCCAATGACCTAAAATGAAAACAGGATCGTGCTCTAAAGGTTGATTTGCCAGTAGCTTATTGTATCTATTTTCTTGTATAGGAGCCAATGTAGATAAGAGTCTACAAACCGCTTTAGTCAAGTGATATTTCTTCTTAAAAGCAGGATCAATTTCTCTGTTTTGAGTAATTGCCTTGAAAGTGTTCCAATCAGCACCTACTAATGTGTTGATTGGAAGTTTGTTGAATTCTAATAATCCCATTATGTTGAAAAAGCTTCTTATTTAATAATATTGATTGCTATACCTTGATTTTCGAGTGCTTTAACAGCTTTCTCTATTGCCTCATAATGCTCAGTTGTTATACCCAATTTAGGTAAATTTAATGTTGGAACATCCATTTCTGTTGTCAAATCAGTTTGATCAACTTTGTCAATAATCATACCAACTGCACTTGTATTATTGGTTATTGGGTCGATAACGATAAATGCACCGCACGATTTATTTTTAGTATATGGATCGAAAAATATAGGTTTTGCGGTAGTAATAATAACACGCGCAATCTCATTTAACGATAAGAAATCGACATTGGAGTGCTCCATTGTATTAACATCTACTTTATATTTGATGTTATCAATTCGTGAGCGGCTTGTATTTGTAGTCTGTTTAAAGAAATACGATTTGCTTAAATCCATTTTTTCTTCATCCATCCATACCATCATTGCTTCAAAGTTGCGGCTTTCAAGCGGTAAGTCGTTAGGATGAACCAACATTTCACCTCTCGACACGTCAATCTCATCTTCAAGAGTAATGGTAATAGATTGTGGAGGGAAAGCATATTCAAGTTCACCGTCATAGGTTACAATGCTTTTTACTCTTGATTTTTTTCCAGATGGAAGTGCCATAACTTCATCACCTTTTCTTACAATGCCAGATGCTACCTTACCACAAAAGCCTCTGAAATCAAGGTTAGGGCGAAGAACATATTGCACTGGGAAGCGGAAGTTTTCAAGATTATTGTCATTATCAATTTTTACGGTTTCTAAGAAATCGAGTAATGATAACCCTTTATACCATGGTGTGCGAGTCGATTTTTCTACCACATTATCACCATCTAAAGCCGATAAAGGGATGAAGGTAATATCAGGAATGTTTAATGGTGCTACAAAAGATTGATATTCAGAAACAATTTCATTAAATCTGTCTTCTGAAAAATCAACTAAATCCATTTTGTTTACTGCTAACACTACATGTTTGATTCCCAATAGTGATACTAGAAATGTATGACGTCTTGTTTGAGTGATAACTCCTGCACGTGCATCAACTAAGATAATTGCTAGGTTTGCAGTTGATCCGCCGGTAATCATATTACGAGTATACTGTTCGTGTCCTGGAGTATCAGCAATAATGAATTTGCGATTGTTGGTCGAAAAATATCTGTAAGCTACATCTATAGTGATTCCTTGTTCTCTTTCTGCTTTTAAACCATCAAGTAATAATGCATAATCAATATTTTCTCCTGCGTTACCTAATCGTTTACTATCTCTTTCTAAAGCATCTAGCTGATCTTCATATAATTTTTTGCTATCGAATAGTAAGCGTCCAATTAAAGTCGATTTACCATCATCTACAGATCCTGCTGTAAGAAGACGTAATAAATCTTTTTGTTCATCTTTATCTAAAAATGCTTTTATATCTATTGTACTTTCTGTCATAATGATAATAATTAAAAATAACCTTCACGTTTCTTTTGTTCCATACTTCCTTCTTGATCAAAATCAATGACACGAGTGGTACGTTCACTTTTGGTAGTAGTCATCATTTCTTCTACAATTTCTTCGATGGTTGCTGCATCGCTATCAACAGCACCTGTCAATGGCCAACATCCTAAAGTTCTAAAGCGTACATTACGCATTTTAACTTCATTGCGATATTTTTCAGGCAATCTATCATCATCTGCCATAATTAAGTTGCCATCCATCTCTACTACAGGACGTTCTTTTGCATAGTATAATGGTACGATAGGTATATTTTCAAGACGTATATATTGCCATATGTCAAGCTCTGTCCAGTTACTTAATGGAAATACGCGAATGCTTTCGCCTTTGTGAACGCGAGTATTATAGATATCCCACAATTCGGGGCGTTGATTCTTTGGGTCCCATTGGTGGAATTTATCTCTAAACGAGAAGATTCGTTCTTTAGCACGCGATTTCTCTTCGTCACGTCGCGCACCACCAAATGCGGCATCAAACTTATATTTATCTAGAGCAGCCAATAGGGCTTTGGTTTTCATTAAATCGGTATGAACTTTACTGCCGTGAGTAAATGGACCAACGCCGGCTTCGAATGCCTCTTGGTTGCTTTCAACGATAAGATTCCAACCATGCTTTTTCGCATAATCATCTCTAAATTCGATCATTTCTTTAAACTTCCATCTTGAATCAATGTGCATCAATGGAAATGGAACTTTACCTGGGTAAAATGCTTTTTCGGCCAAACGCACCATAACTGATGAGTCTTTTCCAATACTATATAGCATCACTGGATTTTCGAATTCGGCAGCAACCTCTCTAATGATATTTATCGATTCTGCTTCCAGCTCTTTAAGATGGCTTAATTTATATTCTTCTTTCATTATATAATGCTTGATTAATTTCTTATTAGTTGCAAAGTTACAGTTTTACTTTGGGAAGAATCAATTCTAACAATTTATTAACAGATTCTTCAATGGTAAGTTTCGACGTATCCAATTTTAAGCTAGGGTCGATAGGTTCTTCAAAAGGAGCAGATATGCCCGTGAAATTATCGATTTCACCTTTTCTTGCTTTCGCATATAAACCTTTAACATCTCGTCGTTCACACTCTTCGAGCGGTGTGTTGATGTAAACATCTAAAAATTGGTCGCGACCAATGATGTCGGCTGCCATATCACGGATATCATTGTTCGGACTGATAAAGGCTGCTATTGTAATTATTCCTGTATCAATAAACAACTTTGAAACTTCAGCAATTCTTCTGATATTTTCAATACGGTCGGCCTCTGTAAAACCTAAATTGTTGTTGATACCCGAACGGATATTATCACCATCTAAAATTCTGCAGAGTAATCCACGTTTATGCAATTCGCGTTCTAATGCTATTGCTATCGTGCTTTTTCCCGATCCACTAAGACCGGTAAACCATATCATAACACTTCTTTGATTTAGAAGTTCTTCTTTATCATTTTTCGATAACATTCTATCGAAAATAGGGTATATATTATTATTATTTTCCATGTTCATTGAAACCAGTTAAAAGGGCCATATTATTGGAATTAAAAATATGGATATTAAAAATGTAATGAAGTTTAATGGCAATCCGAATTTTACGAAATCCATAAATTTATAATTACCGATACCTTGTACTATTAAATTAGTTTGATAACCAATAGGAGATGAAAAGCTAGCTGATGCAGCCATGCATATTACCACAAAAAATGGGGTAGGGTCTACACCTAATTGTTTGGATATAGCCAATGCCAGAGGGAATGCTAAGGCTGCTGCTGCATTATTTGTTATCACCTCAGTGAAGAAGTTTGTAATGATGAATAATATAGCCAATAATATATGTGGCCCATAGCTACTACTTAGACCAATAATATATTTTGCTATGATTGCAGCTAAACCAGAGTTTTCCATGGCCTTGCTGATAGCAAAAGCACAGGCAATGGTAATTAAAATATCCCAAGAGATGTATTTTGTATATTTTCGCGCCGGAAATATTTTAGTCCATGCCATAACAATAGTGGTTACACAAACGAAGAAAAACATATCCAATTTTATATTAGGAAATGATTCTTTGAAAAGTGGTAGTTCGCCAATTGTGGCTCCAATGATCATTAATGTTAGGAGTGATATTGCCAGCCAGCGTTTCCAACGTTGTGCTTTGGGCTCGTTGTCCATATCGTTGGCAAGAAGTACGAATACGCTCGATTCACCCCACGTCGGTACAAAACTATCGTCGGCCATAACAACAAGTGTATCACCTTCACGCAAAATGATATCGTTTAAGTTTGAGGTAAAGCGTTGCCCGTTTCGTGTTTTTATCTCTTTTACTTCCGCACCATAATGTCGTTGAAAATTGAATTCGTTTAGTGTTTTATTGATGCCCGGGAAACGCGAACCCAATACAGCTTCTACCGGACGTAATACTTCACCTTTCTCAATTTCCTCTTCAGGAATATTGTTGTCTTCGCGCACATTAGGTAACATGCGTTTTGAAAAGATGAAAATATATATTATCCCTGCGATGGCTATGAATATACCTACTTGTCCGAGTTCAAACATCGAAAAGCCATTGTAACCGGCTTCTAATATCATGCCATGAACTACTAGGTTTGTTGATGTGCCAATCAGCGTACAGATACCACCAAGAATGGTTACATATGAAAGTGGAATGAGAAACTTCGTAGCGGGTAGTTTTGCCGTTTGTGCCCATCTTTTAATGATGGGGGCAAAAATAACAACTACCGGTGTGTTATTTAAGAAGGCCGATATAAAGGCGATTGAAGGTAACATTCTCGCTTGTGCCTTGAACACAGTCGTTTTGTTTTGCGGAAGAAGTTTTTTAATCAAGCTACCTAATGCTCCCGATTGCCTAATTCCTTCGCTCACAAGAAATAGAAGTGCAACAGTTATCATTCCTCTATTGCTAAACCCTTCTAGCATCTCTTTAGGTGTTAATATTCTTGCACAAAGAAATAGTACTACCACCGAAAAAAGTATCATCCCCGGACGCATAACATCCGAGACCAAAGCAATTACCATTCCGGCAAGAACTATTAGTACAAATACCACTTCAAATGTCATTGATTACCTGTATTGTACGTTAATTATCATTTTCTACAATAAACCATGGATTCAATAAATCTTCTTTATTGTAGGTAAGCGGTGTGGTTCTGTCGGTATGACATACTTTCATTCCTGCTGATCTTGCAATAGCATCGCCTGCTGCTGTATCCCATTCCATAGTAGGGGCAAAGCGCGGATAGATATTTGCGCTTCCTTCGGCGACCAAACAGATTTTAATCGAACTCCCTTTTGATATTAAATCAATGTTCGGATGACTAATTTTGGTTTCTTCTATAAATGCCATAGTCTCTTGGCTTAAATGCGATCGTGAGGCTACTATCGTATAGTTTTTATTTTCAATATGCAATGGGAGTTTTACTGCCATTGCTATCAAGTCATCAATTGTATGAAAAAGGGTATCAGAGTTGATGTGGGAGATTTTGAATGCTCCTAAATCCAGACTACCAAAATATAATTCTTCTTTAACGGGTAGATAGATAACACCCATAATAGGGGAATTATTTTTGACTAGAGCAATATTAACGGTAAACTCACCATTCTTTTTGATAAACTCTTTAGTACCATCTAACGGATCGACAATCCAAAGCGTATTCCATGCTTTTCGTATTTTATAATCTATCTTTTTTCCTTCCTCACTTAGAATGGGGAAAGATGTATTTTCTAAAATTTGAGTGATAACGTCATGGGCTTTGCGGTCGGCAATGGTTAAAGGTGAATTATCAGCTTTTTTTTCAACTTGAAAATCCATTGAAGGATCATTGTATATGTTAAGAATTTCTCTGCCACCAATTAAAGCCGCTTCAATTGCAACAAGTAAATTTGTATGCTCCATTTATTTTTTAGGTTTCGTCTAAAAACGAGATTTAGACATAATTACTTATAACTATAAGATTACAAATATAAAAAACTTTTTATTTGGGTAAAGTTTACATCGTTTGATTTATAACAAATTTTAGCACAAGGGTTGGTGTGTTGATTAAAATATATGTCTTTAAAATTAATAGTTAGAATAAGCCTTATCATATAAACAAAGGAGATTGCAGAAATATAACTCTGCAATCTCCTTTGTTTATATAATACGTTTAAAATTGTAACAAATCAATTTGTGAAATCACGATATCATAAATGTGATGTTTCGATTTCTCATTTGTGAAACTACGATATCATTTTTGTGAAATAGCCTATTTCACAAATTATAATGCAAACAATTAATTAGTAGATTCTGTAAAGTAACCAAGAACCTTGAAAATCTTTACGGTTAGGGTATCTAGCCTTAAAGGTGTCACGTGCATTGGCAGCAGCCGATCTATCTGTGAAGGTTGATACTGCTACGCGATACATCGCAGCATCAGGATTAAATACGATAATTGGTGAATATCCTTCATTGATTAAAAAATCTCTTAATCCTTCGGCATTGGCTTTCAATCCAAAACTGCCGCAAATTACGCTATAATCTTTTAAGCTATCGTTGCTACCCGATACTACTGTTACTTTTTCTTGGCGAACACCTTGCGATGATTCAGTCACCTTTTTAGTTTCAACAGGTGCAGTAACTACGGGTGTGATAACTTCAACTACAGTTTCTGTAGGTTGTGGCTCGGCAAGTTCTTGTTGTTTTGCTTTTTCGTAAGCTTTTTTATAAGCACTTTCACTTGATTTACAAGAAGCAAACGCAAATACAATGCAAGCTCCTAATCCCCAAACGGCCAATTTTTTCATAATTTTCTATTTTATATGAGTTAATATTTAAATGTTTTTATTTTAAAATCAGTATTTTCGAAATATAGATGTTGTGTCGTTACACGATAATATCAATTTATCAGATGTAAGCTCATTTATCTCGAATATACGTTGATGATCGGTCCAATTCATAAATTTATCGTATTCTGCTCCTCCATAATCAGGTAACAAAATAATAGAAATTTTGTTATCATTCAAAGTATAGTTCCCGAAAAAACTTACATACCCTCCATTATTCATAATACATATAGCCGAATAGCTTCCTTTTTGGAAATTATAAAATATACTATCGGACTTAATGACACTACCATCGGGCATTTCATAATGTCTTAGTTGCCATTTACCTTCCAACTTTTTTTCTTCAGATTCATTGCATGATGATACTGAAAATAATAAGATGAACAATAAAACATTGAAAAATATATATGCGCTTTTATTTTTCATTTCTATAAACAATTGTACCGGTGGCTTGGTGAGTAGGCATTAATAATATTTCGGCTATTTGCACGTGTTCAGGTGCTGAGGCTGCAAAATAAACAGAATCAGCCACGTCGTGAGGTGTAAGCGGTTTAATGTTTTTGTAAACATTGTCGGCTGCTTTTTTATCTCCTCTAAATCTAATAACCGAGAAGTTTGTTTCAACCATTCCCGGTTTAATATTGGTTACTCGTAGTGGAGTATCAACCAGATCAATTCTTAATCCGTCTGATAATGATTTTACAGCTGCTTTTGTAGCGCAATATATACTGCCTCCAGGATATGCTGCATCACCGGCTATTGATCCGATATTTATAATATGACCTCTGTTGTTTTCAATCATAATAGGTACTATTGTCCTAGTAAGATATAGTAGACCTTTTATATTTGTGTCAATCATGGTATCCCACTCATCGGTGTCACCATTGTACTCTTTGTCTATTCCGATAACTAAGCCTGCGTTGTTGATAAGTATATCAATGTTTTTCCATTCAGGTGCTAATGCATTAATAGACTGTAGTATGTGATCTCTGTTTCTTACGTCGAAGTTTAAAATCAAAATCTGGGTATGAAACTTGGTTTCTATCTCTTTTTTTATCTGTAACAACTTCTTTTCATTGCGAGCGCTAAGAATTAAATTAGCTCCTTGCGATGCAAATTTGTATGCGCAAGCTTCACCAATGCCGCTACTTGCTCCCGAAATAAAAACGATTTTGTTTTGCATAAAAATTCTCTTAATGTGGATATATTTAGCAAAAGTATATTTTAAGATAAATACTCAGGTTTTTTAAATAGTTAAATAAATTGAATGTGCTTTATAAATAGATGGTTTTAATATTTTGGATATTTTTTTGCCGATTCTAAAATAGAAAATGGTTAAAGAATTTCAATTATGTAGCTCTATCGGCATTTTTAAATTAAATATTTCTTTAAAAAAATGAGCCGCGAACTTGTATTAAAATAATATATCGTATTTTTGCATTTAAATATGAGTAGAATATTAGCAATAGATTACGGACGTAAACGTACGGGATTGGCTGTGACTGATACATTGCAATTGATTGCAAATGGTTTGACTACAGTACCAACGCATGAATTATTAGACTTTATTGTAAGGTATGTAGCAAATGAGCCGGTTGAGCGTATTATTGTTGGTTTGCCAAAGCAAATGGATAATAAAGCTTCCGAAAATATGAAATACATTGATCCATTTGTGCGATCACTCAAAAAGAAACTGCCTGATATGCCCGTTGAGTTTATTGACGAACGATTTACATCGGTATTAGCGCATCGAGCAATGTTGGATGGCGGACTTAAAAAGAAAGATCGTCAAAATAAAGCCTTGGTCGATGAGATAAGTGCTGTGATAATACTGCAATCATATTTGGAAAGTAAACGATTTAGATAATTATAAAATAGAGATTAAAATGATATTACCTATTTATACATATGGTCAAGCTGTTTTGAGAAAAGAGGCCGAAGATATTACTCCTGATTATCCAGGTTTGAAAGAATTACTTGAAAATATGTTTGATACAATGGAACGTGCCGATGGTGTCGGTTTGGCAGCTCCACAAATTGGTCTTCCCATTCGTGTTGTTACAATTGGGCTAGATGCACTTTCTGAAGATTTTCCTGAATTTAAAGACTTCAATAAGGCTTATATCAATCCAGTTATTTTAGAAACATCCGGCGAGGAGGTTTCGATGGATGAAGGTTGTTTAAGTTTACCTGGTGTTCACGAAGCTGTAAAGCGTTGTTCTGTTATTAAAGTAAAGTACTTAGACGAAAACTTTGTTGAACATGAAGAAGTGGTTGAAGGCTTTTTGGCACGTGTGATGCAGCATGAATTCGATCATTTAGATGGAAAATTATTTATTGATCATTTATCGACAATGCGTAAGCAAATGATAAAAGGTAAATTAAACACCATGCTCAAAGGAAAAGCGCGTAGTTCATACAAGATGAAACAAGTAAAATCATAATATCAAAAACAAAAGCGAGCAAAATTTTGCTCGCTTTTGTTTTTGATAGAGTTGAGTATGTATATATTATCTCTTAATACTCAAAAAATATAAAAAATAATGATGCTTATATACATAATAGGTAAAAAATCGTATTTTTGTTAGCCTTAATTTTTAAGAAAAAATAGATGATAAAAAGAATATTATTCGCATTGCTTTTATTTCCATCTTTAATACATGCACAAATAAATACTGACAGGGTAATGATGATAGCTCGGAATGCACTTTATTTCGAGGATTATATCTTGTCTATCCAGTATTTTAATCAAGTTATAAATGCCAAGCCTTATTTATATGAGCCCTATTTCTTTCGTGGCCTTGCAAAGATCAATCTCGATGATTTTCAAGGAGCGGAATCAGATTGTGATAAGGCTATCGAGCGAAATCCATTTGTGGTCGGTGCTTATCAGATTCGTGGTTTAGCCCGCATACGTCAAAATAAATATGAGGGAGCGATCGATGATTATAAGATGGCTATAAAATATGCTCCCGAAAATATTACCTTATGGCATAATCTGGCTTTGTGTAATCTGCAAAAAAAAGATTATAAAGCTGCTGAATATGATTTAGAAAATATGTTGCGTATTTCGCCCAAGTATACACGTGCGTACTTAATGCGTGGTGAGGTACATATGCGTCAGCAAGATACGATTAAAGCACTTGCCGATTTTACAACTGCTATTGAATTGGATAAATATGATCCTGATGCTTGGTCGGCACGAGCACTCGTTAAACTTCAACAATCGGAATATGCATCGGCAGAGTCGGATTTGAGTCAATCTATTCGTTTGAGTGTTCGAAATTCTGCAAATTATATCAATAGAGCTTTAGCTCGTTTTCATCAAAATAATCTTCGTGGTGCAATGAGCGATTATGATTTGGCTCTGGATATTGATCCCAATAATTTTATCGGTCATTATAATCGTGGTTTATTGCGTGCCCAAGTAGGTGATGATAATCGTGCCATCGAAGATTTTGATTTTGTTCTACAAATGGAACCCGACAATATGATGGCAACTTTTAATCGTGGTTTATTGCGTGCCCAAGTAGGCGATTACAAAGGTGCCATAAAAGATTATACAACTGTTATCAATGAATATCCTAATTTTTTGGCTGGCTATTATCATCGTTGTGAAGCCCGAAAAAAGATAGGTGATAAAAAAGGTGCGGAAGAGGATGATTATAAGTTAATGAAAGCCCAGCTTGATCGTTATAATAACTCAACTAATTCACAAGTTGCACAAAAGGATAAA
The DNA here is from genome assembly GCA_002471195.1 of Bacteroides sp. UBA7333. Taxonomy (GTDB): domain Bacteria; phylum Bacteroidota; class Bacteroidia; order Bacteroidales; family Bacteroidaceae; genus Bacteroides. Next base: position 23,760 of record DKPN01000060.1, on the reverse strand, counting down.
TCTGAAAACACTGAATCGGAAGATGATGCGAAGACTCGAAAGAAGTCGGATAAGAATGTAAGCAATTACAAAAAAATAGTAATTGCAGATGATAGTGAACAAGTTCGTCAATACAAGAGTGATTATCGCGGACGTGTGCAAGACCGCAATGTGAATATTAAGTTAGAACCAATGTACGCTCTTAATTATTATGAGAAAGAAAATGCAGTAAGAGGTGGAGTTAACTATAATATATTTATCGATGAATTGAATCAAGCAAAAGTGTTGCCAAAGCGACTACAAATTACCAATAGAGAAGCGCCGTTGACAGAAGAACAAGTGAAATTCCATTTCGCTTTGATTGATTCACACACCTCAGCTATTATTTCAGATGAAAATAATGCATCTAAAAGATTTGCACGGGCAATGGATTTTTATTTAGTTCAAGATTTTGCAAGTTCAATAGATGATTTGACAAAAGCTATCTTGATTGATGACAAATTCTTTCCTGCCTACTTTATGCGTGCTTTGGTAAGATGTAAACAGTTAGAATATCAAAAAGCAGAAGCATTATCATTAAAAAATAAGAATACGGATCAGATAGCAAACGAAATCACTGCTGTTGACTATGACGTTGTATTAGCCGACTTAAATAAGGTTATCACTCAATCTCCCGATTTTATTTATGCATATTACAATAGGGCTAATTTATTATCTATGCTTAAAGATTATCGCGCTGCTATTATTGATTATGATAAAGCTATCGAATTGAACCCTAATTTGGCAGATGCCTATTTTAATCGCGGGTTGACACATATATTTTTAGGAAATAATCGTCAGGGCATATTTGATCTTAGTAAAGCAGGTGAATTAGGTATTGTATCTGCTTATAATATTATTAAACGGTTTACAGAAGTGCCCGAATAACTTTTTAATTGATTATTAGAAATAGTCGAAAAGATTTAGTTATTTTTGCATCCTATTTATAAAGAAATATAATATACACATTATGATAAAGATAACTTTTCCCGATGGTTCTGTACGTGAATACCAGAAGGGAGTAACAGGCTTACAAATTGCTGAAAGTATCAGCTCGCGTTTAGCTCAAGATGTATTAGCTTGTAGTGTAAACGGTGAAATTTATGATTTAAGTCGTGCCATTGATGATGATGCATCATTTGTATTATATAAATGGGACGATGAACAAGGTAAACATGCATTTTGGCATACAAGTGCCCATTTATTGGCAGAGGCTCTTCAAGAATTATATCCTGGAATTCAGTTTGGCATTGGTCCAGCCATCGAAAATGGATTTTATTATGATGTAGATCCAGGAGAAGCAGTGATCAAAGAATCTGATTTACCTGCAATCGAAGCTAAAATGGCTCAAATAGCAGCTAAAAAAGAATCAATTGTGCGCTCTGAGATTTCTAAAGAAGACGCATTGACTAAATTTGGAAATAGGGGTGAAACTTATAAATGTGAGTTGATTTCTGAACTAGAAGATGGGCAAATTACTACCTATACACAAGGTGCGTTTACTGATCTTTGCCGCGGACCTCATTTAACTTCGACAGCACCTATTAAGGCCATCAAATTAACTACTGTTGCAGGTGCTTATTGGCGTGGACGCGAAGATCGCAAAATGTTGACTCGTATTTATGGTATATCTTTCCCCAAAAAGAAGATGCTTGATGAGTATCTTGTAATGATGGAAGAGGCTAAAAAACGTGACCATCGCAAAATAGGTAAAGAAATGCAATTGTTTATGTTTTCTGAAACCGTAGGTAAAGGTCTTCCTATGTGGCTACCAAAAGGTACTGCGTTGCGTTTACGTTTACAAGACTTTTTGCGTCGCATTCAAAATCGCTATGATTATCAAGAGGTCATTACGCCACCAATTGGAAACAAGTTGTTGTATGTTACTTCGGGCCATTATGCAAAATATGGTAAAGATGCATTCCAGCCAATACATACACCAGAAGAGGGCGAAGAATACTTCTTAAAACCAATGAACTGTCCGCATCATTGTGAAATTTATAAGAACTTTCCTAAGTCTTATAAGGATCTCCCTTTGCGTATTGCTGAATTTGGAACTGTATGTAGATATGAACAAAGTGGTGAACTTCATGGTTTAACACGTGTACGTAGTTTTACTCAAGATGATGCTCATATTTTCTGTCGTCCAGATCAAGTGAAAGATGAATTTTTACGAGTAATGGATATTATCTCAATCGTATTTGATTCAATGGATTTTGCAAACTTTGAAGCTCAAATATCTTTGCGTGATAAAGAAAATCGTACAAAATACATCGGTAGCGATGAAAATTGGGATAGAGCTGAACAGGCAATTATCGAAGCTTGTGAAGAAAAAGGTCTGAAAGCTCGAATTGAATATGGTGAAGCAGCTTTCTATGGTCCAAAACTAGACTTTATGGTTAAGGATGCAATTGGACGCCGTTGGCAGTTGGGAACTATTCAAGTGGATTATAATTTACCAGAACGCTTCGAATTAGAATATACAGGATCAGACAACCAAAAGCATCGTCCGGTTATGATTCACCGTGCTCCTTTTGGATCAATGGAACGTTTCGTTGCGGTGTTAATAGAACATACAGCTGGTAAATTCCCATTATGGTTGACTCCAGATCAGGTTGCTATTTTGCCTATTAGTGAAAAATTCAATGATTATGCCGAAAAAGTAAAAGAATATCTACGTATAAATGATGTTCGTGCTATTGTGGATGATCGCAATGAGAAAATAGGACGTAAAATACGTGATAATGAAATGAAACGTATTCCATATATGCTTATCGTTGGTGAAAAAGAAGCAGAAAATGGGGAAGTTTCTGTAAGAAAACAAGGTGAAGGCGATAAAGGAACCATGAAATTTGAAGATTTTGCTAAAATTTTGAATGAAGAAGTTCAGAATATGATAAATAAATGGTAACTTTGCAACCAATTATAGATAAATTAGTTTAGTATACAATAAAACAAATAGGAAAGTAATAGTTATTTAATGAAGAATGACAACTTAAAAGGGCAACATAGGATTAATGAACAAATCCGTGCCAAAGAAGTCCGTATTACGGGCGATGAAGTAGAATCTAAAGTATATCCGATCGCACAAGCTTTGAAGATGGCTGAAGATATGGAAATGGATCTTGTTGAAATTTCGCCAAATGCACAGCCCCCTGTTTGCCGTATTATTGAATACTCAAAGTTTCTTTATCAGCTGAAAAAACGCCAAAAAGAACAAAAGGCAAAACAGGTTAAGGTGAATGTAAAAGAAATTCGTTTCGGGCCACAGACTGATGATCACGATTACAACTTTAAACTTAAACATGCCAAAGGGTTTTTAGAAGATGGTGACAAAGTAAAAGCATATGTATTCTTTAAAGGTCGCTCAATTTTATTTAAGGAGCAAGGTGAGGTCTTGTTATTGCGCTTTGCAAACGACTTAGAGGATTATGCTAAGGTTGATCAGTTACCCGTTTTAGAAGGTAAGCGTATGATAATATTCCTTTCGCCTAAAAAGAAAGAAAGTGCTAAAAAAGTGGTGAAACCAGAAGCGCCTAAAGCTGATAAAGCTGCAGAATAACAAATGAAATGCGTAGCGCGCCGGTATAGTGCGCTTCCATATAAATTAATAATTTAAAAAGAATCAAGATGCCAAAGATGAAGACTAACTCCGGTGCCAAAAAAAGGTTTGCCCTTACCGGAACAGGTAAAATCAAAAGAAAGCACGCTTTTCACAGTCATATTTTGACTAAGAAATCGAAAAAGAGAAAAAGAAACTTGTGTTACTCTACAACAGTTGATACAACTAACGTAGATCAAGTGAAGCAACTCTTAGCGATGAAGTAATCAAAGCGTAAAAGTATTTTAAAAAGTTATTATCAACCGAATGCATTAGCTTAAAGTTCGTTGCTTAAAAGCGCGGCGCTAACATTCAAAAACTGTAGAAACTATGCCAAGATCAGTAAATCATGTTGCTTCAAGAGCAAGAAGAAAGAAAATTTTGAAACTTACCAGAGGTTACTTTGGTGCAAGAAAAAATGTATGGACTGTAGCTAAGAATACCTGGGAAAAAGGTTTAACTTATGCTTTCCGTGATCGTAAAAACAAAAAGAGAAACTTCCGTGCTCTTTGGATTCAACGTATCAATGCTGCTGCTCGTCTTGAAGGAATGTCATATTCTAAATTGATGGGTGGATTGCACAAAGCTGGAATCGAAATCAATCGTAAAGTTCTAGCTGACCTAGCGATGAATCATCCTGAAGCATTCAAAGCAATTGTTGCAAAAGCGAAAAACGCATAATCAACAATCACTTTATAGGATTTATAAAAGTCGATATTCTGAAAAGAGTATCGACTTTTCTTTTGTTAATAAGCTTTGTAAAATGTTTCAAAGCCCTATTTAGTCAAAACAAAAGGTCGATATGTTTGTTTTGTAAATAGAAAGTCACTAAATTTGTGAAGATAAAAAAATAGCCGTGTCAGACTGATTGGGAAACTCTTCAAATTATTCTGATATACCGAGAAAAGCTTCCGTTCTTAATGGCGGGCCACGTCCTACGGGATAGTTAATAGCCGGTGGATTACAAAGGGGACGAGCACTCAAATCTTGCTTTATCAGAGTTTCATCACACTCCTGGCACGGCTTCCTTATAATGAATGAGCGATTGTCAAAATTGACATCGCTCATTTTATATATAATACAGAAACTAACCAATATGATTTTCTATTTTTCTGCTACAGGTAATTCGAAATGGTTGGCACAGCAACTCGCTTCAGCTTTGAGTGAGAAATTAGTCCTTATGTCCGATATATCGAATGATGATATTTTATTTCAATTAGGTAAAGATGAAAAACTAGGTTTTGTATTTCCTGTTTATTCGTGGGGGATACCTCCTATTGTTGTAGAATTTATCAATAAACTTAGTTTTGGAGATACATACCACCGTCAATATTTATTTTTTGCATGTACTTGTGGAGATGAAACCGGTAGAGTGCCCCTTCAATTCAAAAGAATAGTCAACCAGAAAAATTGGAGATTATCTAGTGGGTTTTCGGTTATTATGCCCAATAATTACGTTTTACTACCTGGATTTGATGTTGATGATGAAAAGTTGAAAAATCAAAAACTGACTAATGCCGATAATCGAGTTTTGGAAATTATTGATAAAATAAAGAGTGGTTTTGAGGATATAGATTGTCTAATAGGCAGTTTGTCTTGGATAAAATCTCATTTAATTTATCCTTTATTTGTAAAATGGGGTATATCACCGAGTAAATTTTTTGCAACTGACAAATGTAACGGTTGCAAAAAATGTCAAAAAATATGTCCTGTATCTAATATAACAATTAATGGATATCCACATTGGGGTAAGAACTGTACGTCCTGTTTAGCTTGCTATCACATATGCCCACAAAGGGCTGTACAGTACGGGAAAATTACACGTCGAAAAGGGCAATATTTTCATCCTTAATATAGTATAAATATTTCTTGTCTCGGGATGCTATTTTTTATACTCGATATTACAATTCGAATATCGAGTATCTCTATCTATTATTTGATCTTGATTTCACAGTGTGAAAGATCTTCTATGATTGCTAAACTTTCAACACGTACTCCTAATTCTTCTAATCGTTGACGCCCTTTTTGAAATTCTTTTTCAATAATAAATCCCATTCCTACTAAATTAGCACCTGCCTGTTTAACTAAATCTACTACACCGATTGCTGCATTTCCATATGCCAAAAAATCATCAACAAATAAGATATTATCATCACTTGTTATAAAGTCTGAACTAATGATTACATCATATTCTCTGTCTTTGGTAAATGATCGTACTTTTGTGCTTAGTACATTTTGAATTGTTTTAGGTGATTTCTTTTTTGCAAAAACCACTGGTAGATCCATAAGATATCCTGTCATAATTGCAGGAGCTATTCCACTTGCTTCTATTGTCATAATTTTATTGACATTGGTGCATCCAAAGCGGCGTGAAAACTCTACACCTATAGATTTCATCAATATTGGATCCATTTGATGATTAATAAAACTATCCACTTTGAGTATGCCTCCTTCAAAGCACTTACCATCTTCTAAAATTCTTTTTTTTAGTAATTGCATGATTGTTATTATTATTTATTGTTGCGTATATCTTTCACTCTTACTGCTTTTCCTTCATTTTGGAGCAATATGCCCTTATTAATAAATTTCAGCTTTGGAGTAACGAGAATTTCATCTTTTAATTGTCGAATAATCTCTTTTCTGACTTTTTCTAATTCTATATAATTATCAGTAGATAAATTATTTAATTCAACTTCAATAACCATTTCATCATAGTTGTTTATGGTTTCAAGTGTAATTAAATAATTGTTTCCTAATTCAGAAAAGCGAGTTAGTATTTTTTCAATTTGCATGGGAAAAATATTGACCCCTTTAATAATAAACATATCATCACTTCTTCCTTTAATTCTATCAATGCGTCGATGTGTGCGACCACATTTGCATGGCTCATTTATTATTCTTGTTAAATCACGTGTTCTATAACGTATCAGTGGCATCATTTCTCTATCAAGTGTAGTTAGCACTAATTCTCCTGTTTCACCATCGGGTAAGGGTTCTTCTGTTTCCGGATTTATAATTTCTACCAAATAACAATCTTCCCAAATATGCATACCATCTTGGTTTATACATTCAAATGCTACACCCGGACCATTCATTTCGGTCATACCAAAGCAGTTGTATGCTTTTACGTTGAGCATTTTTTCTATTCTTTTTCTTTGTTCATCTGTGTGAGGCTCAGCTCCTATGATTAAAGTTTTTAATGAAGTGGTATTAGGATGAATTCCTTCTTCTTCGAAAGCTTCTGCCAGACGTATTGCATAGCTAGGTATAGCATGAAGAACTGTAGTGTGGAAATCGTTTATAAATTTTATTTGTCTCTTACTGTTTCCCGCAGCAGCCGGTATCGTTAAGCACCCCAATCGTTCGGCACCATATTGAAATCCCAAACCGCCTGTAAACATCCCATATCCCGAGCTATTTTGAAATACATCTTCTTTTCTTATACCCACCATGTATAAACATCTTGCTACAAGATTAGCCCAAGAGTCTAAATCGTGCTGCGAATGTACAATAACTGTAGGGTTTCCGGTCGTTCCACTCGATGAATGTATTCTCACACCGTCTTCATCCATATTTCCGGCGACAAGACCGAAAGGGTAGTGCGACCGCATATCAGCTTTGGTCGTAAATGGTATTTTGCTGATGTCGCTTAAATCTTTGATCTTATCAGCTGTGATCTGACTTGTATTGAAAACCTCCTTGTAATAGGGTGAATTTGATGCTGTATTTATTGTTTTTTTTAGTCTGTTTAATTGCAGCATTTCAAGATCTTTACGACTCATCGTTTCTATCTTCTCTTCCCAATATATTGTATTCATGGTATCGCTTTCTTCGAAAAAGTGGTGATTTAAAACGTGCTAATTATTATCCGAATAAACAATTAGCACGTTTTTAATTTAGGGTTTTAATAGGTGGGATGAACTTTACATTGTTGTTTCTGCAAAGTTCTTTCCTGCATCCAATGCTTTCAAATTCAATTCAATGATAGCCTCGCCTTTGCGTTCGAAAATTTCGCGGATGCTTTCTTTTATAAGCTCATAATCAATTCCTAGAAAAGGGATGGTGGCTCCTAATAATACCATATTTGCTACTCTTGTCGATCCTATCTCTTTTGCTATCTTGTCAACATTTAGCATCACTTTGTGTGGCAATTTATTAATTTCGGCTAATAATAATTCTTCACTTGGATAGTTTGGAATATTGATATAAGGAGTGCTATTTGTTATCAACCATCCTTCCGCATTCAAATAGGGTAAATATCTTAATCCTTCCATCGGTTCAAGTGAGATAATAATATCGCATTTTCCCGTCGGAATCAAATCTGAGGTTATTGGTTTGTCGCTGATTCTAAGATTCGATTGAACATCACCTCCACGTTGACTCATGCCATGCACTTCAGCTTGTTTCATATGTAACCCTGCTTTAAGAGCCGCTTTACCAATTACTGTGGCAATTGATAAAATACCTTGCCCACCTACGCCTGATAAAATAATATCCTTTTTCATAACTATTTGATTCTTTTTTTACGTGACAAAGTTTGAATACATTCTCTTCTTGGGATTATTACCGATACACCTTGATAATTAATTTCATCACGAAATATCTGTTTCATATCTTCGTAATTTTTTTTCAGTGGGACAACAACTCTAAGATGTTCGGCTTCAACTCCTAGGCCTAGGCAAATTGCTTCTATTTTTCCTGTACCAGCAGAATCTTGTCCACCGGTCATTGCTGTAGTTTCATTGTCTGAAATGATTACTGTAACATTTGTTTTTTCATTGATGCAATCTAGCAGACCTGTCATTCCTGAATGTGTAAACGTTGAATCGCCGATTACAGCAATTGAAGGATGCAGACCACCATCAGCTGCTCCTTTTGCCATTGTAATAGAAGCCCCCATGTCTACGCAAGAATCTATAGCATTAAAAGGTGCATTTGCACCAAGAGTATAGCAGCCTATATCGCTAAATACTTTATGTGTTGGATACTCCTGTTGTAAGACTTCTGTTAAAGCTTGGTATACGTCTCTATGGCCGCAACCTTCGCAAAGAGAAGGGGGACGCATTTCTACGATGCCTGGTTTTTCGAATGTCGAATAATTAGCTTTCCCAATGGCTTTAGCCACACTATCGGGAGTCAACTCTCCATCTTGCGATAAAGTGCCATCAAGCCGTCCCTTTACAGTAATTCCGAGCCCTAAAAAACCTTTGAGTTGCTTTTCTACAAATGGTTGACCATCTTCAAGTACTAGTATCTCATCGCAATCATCTACCATCTGTTGTACTAATTTTTTAGGCAATGGATATTGGCCAATTTTCAAAACGGGGAATTCACATCCGTCAGGATAATTTTCCATTAAATAGTTATATGCAATACCGCATGCAATTATCCCCTTGCTTGTATTAGGTCCAACGGTATATTTATTGTAGTTTGATTTTTCCGATGCTTTTATGAGATCTGCTTGTTTTTTTAAAAGATGGTTATATCTTTTCCGAGCGTTGCCGGGCAATAAAATAAACTGGCGCGGATCTTTGCTAAACGAAATTTCATTTTGAGGTTTTTGAGGCTTTTGTTCAACACCCGATCTTGAATGTGCCAAACGCGTCACGATGCGTATTAAAACCGGCTCACCTACTTCTTCAGAAAACTCAAAACCGCTATAAACCATGTCATAAGCTTCTTGCTGATTGCTCGGTTCTAACATTGGTACAAGAGCGAAATCACCGTAAAAGCGACTGTCTTGTTCATTCTGTGACGAATGCATGCTCGGATCATCCGCAGCTAATACTAATAATCCGCCATTTACTCCTGTCACCCCTGAATTGATAAAACAGTCGGCTGCTACGTTCATGCCAACATGTTTCATGCAAACTAGAGCACGTTTGCCCACGAATGACATCCCGAGGGCTGCTTCCATAGCTGTTTTTTCATTGGAAGCCCACTTCGAATGAATGTTTTTTTCTAGGGTTATCGGAGAGGCTTGAATGTATTCGGTTATTTCGGTTGAAGGAGTACCCGGATAAGCATAAACGCCAGATATTCCAGCATCTAATGCACCTTGTGCTATTGCTTCATCGCCTAATAATAATTGTTTATTCATAATTAGTAAGGTATTATTAATTTAAAGTGTTCTTAAAAGCAAAGATACATTTTATAGCTAAATATCAATGAAATTACTTAAAAATCTTTCTTTCGTTAAGCGCTTTCCAATATTTCCTTGCATTTTGCATGTGTTCGGTCAATGTAGATGCAAAATTATGTGTGCCCGAAAAATCCTCTTTGGCACACATATATATATAATTATGCGGAGTGAAATTAAGAACACTTTCTAAGCCAGGCTTTGAGGCAATACGTATCGGACCCGGGGGTAAGCCTACATTAAGATATGTATTGTAGGGCGATATTGTTTTCAAATGATCATTCGTTACTCGTCTAAGACCAAAATCTTGTAATGCAAATTTTACAGTCGGATCGGCTTGCAATGGAATTTTTCGTTTCAAACGATTCATATACAATCCGGCAACCATCGGTTTTTCTTGAGCGTTGTTGGTTTCTTCTTCAACAATCGATGCTAAGGTTGCTATTTCAATAGGAGTCATATTTATCTTTTGTGCTTGAGCCATTCGTTTTTCATTCCAAAAACTTTTATATTCTTTCTGCATTCGTTTCATTAAATCTTCGGCACTGACATCCCAATAAACTTGATATGTGTCGGGTATAAAAAGCGATGGAAGGGTCTGCTCATTATAGCCTATGGACGATTGAAATTCGGCATTGTGCAGTAACTGTGCAATTTCAGTTGAGTCAATCATCAATTGTCGGCTTATATTACGTGCCAGTTGATCGATAGTGCGAACGCTACCAATCGTTAGATTCACAGGCTCTTTATATCCTCTCGATATTCTGCTAAATAGATGGTAAGCATTATCATTGGGTTTTATAGCATACTTCCCAGTTCTGATGGATGGTTCTGACTTTTTATAGCTCGAGAGCCATTCTAAACCTTTCATTGAATGTGGATTGCCTGCATTCTTTATCTTGTGCATAACCGAATCCATCGTGTCATCTCTGTCTATATATATATACGTTTTTTTTGCAGGATGAAATTGCGGATAAAACAAGTGGTAGTATAAAAAAGAAACTCCTGTTATACCCAATATAAATAGTATAACAAGAGTTATGATAAGAGTTTTCTTTGTCTTTTTCGTCATATAATTGTCAATTATAAATATTCAATTGACAAATGTACGAAGTTTTTATTAATAAATAATTATAGCTTAATCAAAGAGTCCGGGATATATAATACCGCCGGTTTCTGTAACATTTAAAGTTTGCAGTAGCTTTCCTTCAGGTGAATAAAATACTTGAAACTCTTCGGGAGAGTTCCATGATTGTACATCGATTACAATCACAGGAGGTTGTTGATTTGGCAAATCTATAATTCTGACAAATCTCAAGCGTCCTGCTGCCAGTGTAGAGCTCATGAAGTTTTCGGCTACTATTGTGGGAACACCTGCCAGAGAATTGACATCTTTTTCGGTCATGACCCATTTCCCCTTATTCGAAAACCATACATTTATTCCATATTGATTTTGGATGAATGTAGCAATTTGATATCCTCTCTTTTTAGACCATTCAACATTTGTTGCATCTGGATACATTTTTTTTAATGTATTTTGTAAATTGTCGGATGATCCCGCAAAAATTGATAGCGTGAAAAGCAGTAAAATCCCTGATAATATTAAAGTGAATTCTGATTTCTTCATTTTTGTTATTTTAAAGTTGTAGTTTGATAATATTAAATGATATGTAAAAATAACAAGTATAAAATATATTTGTTTACAGTTTTGTAAATTCATCGATAAATGGACCAAGCTCTATAAAATTGGATTTAATATAATGCGTTATCCATTATGACAATATCTGCATTCTGAAAAAATAAAATAGGAACATGATTCATTTTTGTTTGGATAATTCATTTTAATCTTGCATATTTACGAAGTGAACCATGAATAAGGTTCCATTGGTTATTGAGTGAAGAATTTTTAATTCTCCACTCAATTTTCATTTTAATAAATGAGTATAAAGTTATACTTATTACATCATTATCTCACTGAAAATTCTTAATCACTCACGGAGATAATCCAATAAATCAGTCACATATCCATCATAACCTTCAGAAATATCATTATATTTCAGTGAAACTACATATTGCGTTATAATTTATCAAACTATATGTTTTAATAAGTAATACAATGTTATATGTTGTTAAATATTTAAAGATTGCTACTTGACAAAATTTACGTTGCTAAGACACCGATTTACAAATGGTAAGAGTGTGTTTTTTACTTGTTTTATAATAAAATAATCCTATTAAGACGTGTCTATCTATTGTAAATATTTATCTATTTTCGCAATAAATATAAACTTTGGATATTAATCTTATAAATGCAATATGAAACTTATCAATGATAATTTACTGGATGCAGTTTCCGAACAAGCGAAACAAAATGAGCGTTTGCGAATGAATTATAATTTTCATGAATCACTCGATGCATCAATGCATCGATTATTGAACGCCATGGAACCAGGTACTTATTTGCCTCCACATCGTCATTCTAACCCTGATAAAGAAGAGATTTATTTAGTTTTGCGAGGTAGTTTACTCGCCTTTACTTTTGATGATAATGGGAATGTGATCAACCGATCAGAACTTTCACCGGTTAAAGGGAATTATGGAATCGAAATACCAGCAGGGATTTGGCATTCTATAGTAGTGCTCGAGCCTAATACGGTTATTTATGAAATAAAACAAGGACCTTATGCACCAATTTCGCCTGACAATATAGCACCGTGGGCGCCTAATGCCAACGATAAAGAAGCAGTTGAAGCATATATAAATAAAATGATATCGATAGCTGAATAAGGGTTTCTATTGAAAGATGACCTGAAGAAAGAGTAAAGATAATCTTATCTTTACTCTTTCTTCGTAATACACTCTGGGCTGTAAAAATAATCTGTAAAACTCTATTTGGGCAGGTATGTGGATATTAATTTCAAAACTCAGAATATAATTAAGTCTCATAGCATAACATTTGGTATGTAAAGAAAAGAAAGCTGTAAATAAAATTCTTAGGGGTGAGTATAATTACGCTTTCTTGAATTGCCGAATGACGACAAAATTCATGCAAAATGCTCTTCAGAAAGTTTTATTAATCTTGAAAATTGAAATCATTTGCGGATATAAACAAATAAGTAGATAACAGCTGAGACTAAAATTATTTAAGTATATAGAAATATGGTATAACCGAACATTCGTTTCTAAGTAATCTCAATATCAAGAAGTACTGGGAGCTGTTTAATGTTATAAATATCAATTTGTCTAATGTAGCTTAATCTTTTGTCCAAGGAAGTCTAAAACATATTTGGTCATACAGACTAAAGAAAATACAAATAATGAGAGAAAATAATAATATATTTGTGAATCAATATGTATAAGTGATTTGTTTTTCAGTTATTATATACCGTACAGATATTTAATATAGAATACTATGAGAAAATTTTTATTGTTAGTTATATTCGTTTTATGTATTAATATCAATTGTTTAGGCACATGTTCAGAGCAAATTAGGATGTTTTATGTAACATACATGGAGAACCTGATGCAAGATGACTCCAAAAATGAGGTGTTGTGTGAAAATTTTTTGTCGGAAGAACTGATAAAAAAAATAATGAGATTAATATGTTCTACTGGAGTTGATCCAATAATTCGAGCACAAGATATTAATTTAGACGCCATCGAAACATTGAATATCAAATCATTGGCAAAAAGTTGGTATATGGTTAGCTATTATTGGAATAAGAAAGACCCTAGTAGTCTGATTGAAATTCCTATTAAAGTGCAGGAAATTTATGGAAGTTGTCGGATTGTTTACATAACGCCTATATGGAATGGTACTCAATATGGGAATAAATTGTTGTCATGTGATAAACAAGACTCTACTCCAATTTTACACAAATCGGAAGAAGTCTTTATTATGAGTTTCTATAAAACATATATAACAAAATATTGTATAATGCCTAAAGATTTAGACTTAAAATTAGCACTATTACGAGAGAAGTATCTAAGCCCAAACGCTCTAATGCAATGTAAGATCGCAAGTGAAGCAAGCCTATTCGATGGTTTTGATCTTCTGATTGATAATTTTGATTATGATTGTTGTTGGAACAAGTCTCTTCAATTTGAATGGTTAGGTGATATGTGTTATTCAATTTCTTATCGAGGAAACGGATCTAATCATAAAATCGTTGTTTCATTGATAAAAAATGAAGGCATGTATATGATTAATGATATTAAGATCTTAAATCCTAACAAAAGTATCAATACGTCTTTATAAAGTGTCGGATACACTCATATTACAATTGACTATTTAAAATAAGCTATTTTAATAATGCTGTTGATTATAATTCGTCATTGATAAAAAAAAGTTTGCAGTTTTTTAATCCCCTGCAAACTCTTTTTTCATATTTTGAAATTATTCTCCTATAAACAAGGGGAGTTGAGTCCGTATCTCATTTTTTATGGAATCAATAGTACCTATAAAACGATTAACAACAATGTCATTATCTATAAAAATTAATTGAGGAAATGTTTCTTTTTTAATTAGTTTCATGTATAGTTTCCTAGCATTAGGAATAACAATCCAATTTTTTAATACTACTTCTCTATCTGGATATATATTAGGTAAATCATCAATTTTCTTTAATGAACTCTCTGAAAGTGCTATCATTTGAATTTTATCTTTGTATTTTTCTGATAATTCATTGTAGAACGCAGTGTTGGTAATGCAATATCCACATTCTGCAGATGTGACTAGTACTATCCTTTTTTTTTCAAATTCTACTTTTGTATTAGAGAAAATATTACAAGATATAGACAATAGGAAAAAGATTATTAATTTATTACGCATACACTTCCTTTATTAAGGTTGCTACCACCTACATTATTATTTCTTTTATTTTTATACATCAATTGGGAATTACCCATCGCTTGATCATTAGAAGTCACTTTTATGATCAAATAAACATTTCTTATTATTTTATTCATTGAATTACATCTATTAAAAGGATGAGATGGAATCAGTTCATTAAGCTCCTCAGAATCTTTTTTAAAGTAGCTTTCTGTTTCAGACGAAAAAGAAATCGTATAAGCTATTGGTAAACTTATAACTGCTGCATGTTTTATCGAAAATGGAAATTTAATTTTCATAGTAATTAATCTTTGATAGATTAGTATATCCGACAATGTATGTAAAAAAACATCTAATAAAAAATATTCGTATTAAAATTGTCTATTTTTATTAGATATTCATGTTGTAAGGTATTTTGAGAAGTTAGAGTGGTTTGATTGCCTATGTTCATCAATTGGTAAATAACAATTATTTATGGTTTTATATATCGTGATAAGGTTTTTTCTTTATAAAGTTGATATTCTGTTTTTTCAAATAGACTTAACTCTGTTGTTAAGTAGTTTAATAAAATTTATTCTTCGATTTGAGTAATAATCTCTAAATTTCGTGGTAAAATTTCAATCCAAATTTCTTATAACCATTCATAATGGAGGTTTTCTTAGGTCCCATTTGTGAGCAAATATAAACTGAAAAGTGTAAGATAATTTAATTGAAAATGCATCAACCATGGTTTTTCTAAGAGAATATGAGTGTTTAAAATATCCATTTACTTTTTCTCATTTTGTGTGTTTTCTTTAGTCTGTATGACTATTTGCTCATAAGGATAAATGGGTAAAAGTAATCCTTTGCTGCAAATCAGGTCGAAAGCTTTATTTTTTATGTCACAAAAAAGAGGCCGACTAAACTTGTTAGACAGCCTCTTCATTATATTCAATTAAAAAAACGTTTATTGAGCGTACATTTTAGCTCTTAATTCTTTGATATGATCTGAAGTAATATATTCATCATATTCCATCATTTTATCAATGATTCCATTCGGAGTTAATTCAATGATGCGAGTAGCAACTGTTTGAATAAATTCATGGTCATGAGATGAAAACAGAACATTACCTTTATAGGTTTTAAGATTGTTATTAAATGCTTGAATCGATTCCAAATCTAAATGATTGGTTGGAGTATCTAAAATCAAACAGTTGGCATTGCGAAGTTGCATACGTGCAATCATGCAACGCATCTTTTCGCCTCCCGAAAGCACATTGACTTTTTTCAATACATCTTCACCCGAGAAAAGCATACGTCCCAAGAATCCTTTCATATATACTTCATTTCCTTCGCCATATTGACCTAGCCAGTCTACTAGATTTAGATTGGTGTCGGTATATTCAGTATTGTCAAGAGGCAGATATGCTGTTGTAATGGTTACTCCCCAATTGAAATGTCCGGCATCGGGTTTCATTTTTCCATTGATGATTTCGAAAAATGCAGTCATTGCACGTGGATTCTTCGACAGGAATACAATTTTATCGCCCTTTTCAACATTGAAGTTTACATCATTAAATAGAACGACTCCTTCTTCAGTTTTCTTACTTAATCCTGAAACTTCTAAAATTTGATTTCCCGGCTCACGTTCAGGGGTAAAGATAATACCTGGATATTTACGTGAAGATGGCTTGATTTCATCAACATTCAACTTGTCAAGCATTTTTTTGCGGCTAGTAGTTTGTTTACTTTTCGCCACGTTTGCACTAAAACGGCGAATAAATTCTTCCAGCTCTTTCTTTTTCTCTTCAGCTTTTGCTTTTTGATTTTGTTGTTGGCGAAGTGCTAATTGACTTGATTCGTACCAGAAACTATAGTTCCCGGCGAACATATTGATTTTTCCAAAATCAATATCGACAGTATGTGTACAAACTGAATCGAGGAAGTGACGGTCATGACTTACTACTAATACAGTGTGTTCAAAGTTCGAAAGATATTCTTCCAACCAAGTCACAGTTTCCATATCTAAATCATTGGTAGGCTCATCAAGTAGAAGATTGTCAGGGTTGCCATATAATGCTTGAGCAAGCATTACACGAACCTTTTCTTTACCACTAAGTTCGCCCATCAATGTATAATGTCTGTCTTCTTTTATACCAAGACCGCTTAATAGAGCAGCAGCGTCACTTTCAGCATTCCAACCATCAAGTTCGGCAAACTTTTCTTCAAGTTCTGATACTCTCATTCCATCTTCGTCAGTAAAGTCTTCTTTGGCGTATAATTCCTCGCGTTGTTTCATGATATCCCACAAAACACTGTGACCCATCATTACGGTGTCCATCACAGTAAAAGCATCCCATTTAAAATGGTCTTGACTTAAAACTGACAAACGTTCTCCAGGTCCTAATGCTATAGTGCCGGTGGTAGGATCTAAATCACCATATATTGTACGTAAAAAAGTTGATTTTCCTGCACCATTGGCACCAATAATACCATAAATGTTTCCGTTAGTAAATTTTAAATTTACATCGTTAAACAATACTCTTTTACCAAATTGAACAGAAAGATTTGAAACTGTAATCATATATATACCTAGTGTATTAATTTGCTAATAAATAATCAGTCATAAATGAAACTGTAGATTAATTTTAACCTAAATAATCCTATATCATTTTTCGGCTGCAAAGATACATATTAAATATGAATAACGCATCATTAATAATATGCCATTCTGACAAATTTATATTACCTTTGCACGGTTTTAATGTATAACAACCAAATTGGCAAAGAATTTGTTATTAAATTCTGTGATAGCCAAATGTCATGTAGACATATATTAATAAACATTTAAAATCAATAGATATGAAATCGAAAAAAAATGAATCGGTTAACGATCAAGAATTAAACGATCAAAAAATAAATTCTAATGAAGAATTACCTCAAACTGAAGCCGATGCAACAATTGAAACAGAGTCTCCAACAGAAAGAGATGAAGTTGCTGTAAAATTGGAAGAAGTGGCTGCTGAATTGGAAGAACAACGTGATAAATATCTTCGTTTAGCTGCCGAATTTGATAATTTTCGTAAACGTACATTGAAAGAAAAAAGTGATTTAATTTTAAATGGCGGTGAAAAAACAATTTCAAGCATTCTTCCGGTTGTTGATGACTTTGAAAGAGCTATCAGTATGATGGAAAAAGCAAATGATGTTCAAGCTGTAAAAGAGGGGATTGATTTGATATATAATAAATTTATGTCTGTTTTATCTCAAAATGGTGTGAAGAAAATTGAAACGGAAAATCAATCATTAGATACTGATTATCATGAAGCGATAGCAGTTATACCTGCGCCAACCGAAGAGCATAAGGGTAAGATTTTAGATTGTGTTCAACCAGGATATACTTTAAACGAAAAAGTGCTTCGCCACTCTAAGGTGGTTGTTGGAGAATAATAAATACATATGAATAAGAGAGACTACTATGAGGTGCTGGAAGTCACAAAAACTTCCACAATTGAAGTAATAAAGAAAGCTTATCGTAAAAAAGCGATTCAATATCATCCCGATAAAAATCCGGGTGACAAAGAAGCTGAGGATAAATTTAAAGAAGCAGCCGAAGCATACAGTGTGTTAAGTGACCCTGATAAACGTGCACGTTATGATCAGTTTGGGCATGCAGGAGTAGGGGGAGCTGCAGGCAATGGAGGACCTTTTGGTGGCTTTAGCGGCTCTATGGACGATATATTCTCAATGTTTGGTGATATATTTGGTGGACATGGTGGCGGTTTCGGTGGTTTTGGTGGCTTTGGTGGTGGTTCAACCCAACAACGTCGTTTCAGGGGTACTGATTTGCGTGTGAAAGTAAAACTGACACTTAAAGAGATTTCCACAGGTGCCGAAAAGAAATTTAAACTGAAAAAATATGTTTCGTGTACACATTGCCACGGCACAGGTGCCGAAGGTAATAGTGGATCTGAAACTTGTACTACTTGTAATGGTAGCGGATCGGTTATTAGAAATCAGCAAACGATATTAGGTACAATGCAAACTCGAGCTACTTGTCCTACTTGTAATGGTGAAGGAAAAATCATTAAAGAAAAATGTAGAGCATGTAGTGGTGATGGTATTGTATATGGTGAAGAGGTGGTTTCTGTTAATATTCCAGCAGGTGTTGCAGAAGGCATGCAATTATCAATGGGTGGTAAAGGCAATGCGGGTAAACATAATGGTGTTGCCGGAGATTTGTTAATACTTGTCGAAGAAGAGCCACATTCTGAATTAATTCGTGATGAGAATGATTTAATATATAATTTGTTATTGAGTTTTACATCTGCGGCATTAGGTGATTCAATTGAAATACCAACCATTGATGGTAAGGCACGAGTTAAAATTGAACCTGGAACCCAACCGGGAAAGGTATTGCGATTAAGGGGTAAAGGTTTACCTAATGTTAATGGTTACGGCACAGGCGACTTGTTAGTTAATATTAGTGTATATGTTCCTGAGGCTCTGACAAAAGAAGAGAAATCGATGATTGAAAAACTTAATGAGTCAGATAATTTTAAGCCAAATACTTCGATAAAAGAGAAAGTGTTTAGAAAATTTAGAAGTCTATTTGATTAAATCATATAAAAAGAGCTATTTCATATTGGAATAGCTCTTTTTATATTAATTCATTAGAGGAATGAGCGGAAACTTTGACCATGTTTCATATTTTCTTCCTTGTTTACTAAGCATATCTTTCCACAGAGTTTCGGTATTCATCAATAATATTTTCTTTGTATCAATATTACCAATAATCCATGTGTTTTCTTCTATTTCATTAGTTAGTTGTAGCCCTTCCCATCCTGAATATCCAATAAAAAACCGAATCTTATTTTTATAATCTTGATTCTGTAAAATATATTTTTTAATTTGAGTAAAATCTCCATTTAAATATAAATTACCATAAATTTTTAGAGCGCCGTTGATATTGGGAATGGTATGAAGATAAAATAGGGTATCTATACCTATAGGACCACCTTTGTATAGAGGTATGTCATCGAGGTATTTAAATTCATTAATTACCTCATTTACATATATAGGAAGTTGTTTATTCATTACCAACCCCATACTTCCTTCCGATGAATGATCAATTAATAAAATGACGGAACGACTAAATATATCATCACAAAGAAAAGGCTCCGATATTAAAACTTTTCCTCTTGATGGCTTAATATTATTCGACTGTATTATAAATATATTTTTATCAAAATCGTTCATACCCATAAATATAAATACCTTTTTAATACGAACAAATTATATAGTCTTTTTTTTTCTTAATGGCTCGCAGTTTTAATGAGTAGGATGATTCTCGGAAAAGATTTTCATTCTTTCTTCTAAACATTCATATTGATGATCTTGAATAAATGATGTACATGCACGTACTCCTTGTTGTTCACTTCCAGTGGTAACCAACGATATAGCACTAACACCATAATACATTAATTCTTTAGCCAACTCACCACTGGTCATATCGTCATAGCCAATCGTAAAATAGAATCCATCAGCAACCGGATCGTCCAAATCTTTATCATAAACCATGTGAAAGCCGTTTTTTAAAAATATATCTTTTAATCTTCGAGCTCTGTCTCCATATATTTTTACATCATTCAGAAAATTATATTCTCCCTCATTAGCTGCTTTAAGCATTGCTGCCATTGCGTATTGAGCAGAATGGCTGGTGCCCGATGATAAGGCATACAATACGCGATGTATAAAGACTGTTCCAAACGTTCCGCCTCCATATCTTTTTTTAAAACCAGGATACACTCGTTTATATAGTTTATTTGATATACAAGTTACCCCAATGCGTTGTCCAGCATAACTAAATGCTTTTGAACCTGAAATCAAAAGGACATAATTATCTGTATAATGCGCTACGGTAGATTGAAATGGTCTAGTAAACGGCTGACTCAAATCATTACGAAAATCCATTGCAAAATATGCTAAATCCTCTAAAACAATTGTGTCATACTTTGTTGCCAAATGACCTATAATTTGCAATTCGGTTTCATTTAAACATATCCAACTTGGATTATTCGGATTTGAATAAATAATGGCAGAGATATTTCCTTTGTTAAGATAGCTTTCGAGTTTTGCTTTTAATTTATCTCCTCTATGATTATATACATCAAACGATTCATATTTTTGACCCATAACAACTAATTGCTGTTTCTGAACGGGAAAGCCAGGATCAATAAATAGAATAGTATCTTTATCTTTATCACACTGACTACAAGTGAGGAAAGACGCAAACGTACCCTGCATTGATCCTGTAACAGGTACACAGCCTTCTGGACTTAGATCAACATTCATAAATGCTTTAATAAAACGAGAAGTTTCCTCTTTCAGTTCTCTCAAACCGTTGATGTCGGGATAAACACCAGCAATATTATTCTGAAGAGCTTCAATTTCGGCTTTAACTCCAATTTCCGAAGGAGGTAAACCTGGTACACCCATCTCCATCTTAATATATTCAACATTTGATAGCTTTTCAGCTTTTGACGCTATGGCTTTAACTTCGCGAATCGTTGCTTTAGAAAAATCTGCAATTTGAAACTCTTCAATAATTTCATCAATAAGATTTTTATCAATAGGTGTATTTTTCATTATAATTGATATTAGTATTAGAATATCTACAAAGATATATAATAAATTGAATGAGTCTTATTTAAATACTATATGATAAATGATATCAATAAAATTATGATAAATCTATTGTATATTCGAAAAATATCCATATATTTGCATCACAATCAAGAAAGGTTGTCTGAACGGTGTGGTAGTTCAGTTGGTTAGAATACCTGCCTGTCACGCAGGGGGTCGCGGGTTCGAGTCCCGTCCATACCGCAAAAAGAGATACTTAGAAGTATCTCTTTTTTTGTTATATATGTTCTGTGTTCTTAAAGTAGGCCCTATTGAAATTCTGAGGAATAGTAATAGACGTTTTTTATTATAAAAAAGTAAGAACTATCAACAGCTTATTGAACACTTTACTCTTTTTTATATTCTTATATAAAGATATTATTATTCGTATTACTCTTATTTTCCTTAATATTAATTTATCTATTTTGTATAGATAAATTAAAAACGGAGAGTTTATGTATAAATATAAATCGATGTAAGAAACACATTAAAGTGAAATTATATGAAAAAACTAGTTATTTTTTTATTTTCAGCCCTTCTCATTGGAAGTTGTCAGTCTAATTCGCAAAAGAAGAGTGAAAAAGATTCATATGAAGCAAATCCCACAATAGAGGTTTCAGCTTCAAAAGATATACCTTATAGTGTAGCAAAAAACTATTTTGCAAAAAATAACATTGAAGGATTAGTTGAGAAACATATCACTACTGCGGCTCAATTTGATTCTCTATTTGGGATGGCTACAGTTATGGGAAATTCGGGTAAACCTACACCTATTGATTTTGAAAAGCAATCGGTCATTGCAATCATTTATCCGGCAACAAATTCGGCCGATGCGTTGAAGCCGATATCATTAGAAAAACTTAATAATGGAGATTTATGTTTTACTTATCATTTGGATAAAGGCGAAAAAATGAGCTATTCAATTCATCCTTCATTGATCTTAGTAATAGATAAAAGCTATAATAGTTCTGTTATATTCAAGAAATAAAAGAGCTTTTTTCTAAATATTCTTTGTTTTCTGCGTATATAAAAACGACACTTCCGTTTTTAATAGCATCAATAATGGGATACGTCATATTTTGTGGCAAAGCCGGACAACCTAGACTTCTTCCTAAACGCCCTCCTTTTTTTGCAACGGATGGATTAGCATAAGGAGCTCCGTGCATTACAATAGCACGGTCTTTAGCTTTATCATTTATATTTTTTTCTAAACCTTCTAGAATAAGTGAATATCCATTTTTGCCTTGATAAGTATTTTCTGTAAGATAAAAGCCTAATGAACTTTTATAGGATCCCAATTGATTTGAAAATGAAGTAGCATAATTTTCCCCACTATTCCTGCCATGGGATACAACGGAAGAGTATAAAACTTTTTCATCTTTTAAGTCAAGTACAAATAATCTCTCTTCAGTAGATGGCTTAGTAAAATCGATCAAAGTTAAAATTTCTTTACTCTTATTATCAATTTTACTAAAACCATTGAACGCATATAAAAAAGCATCAAAACTAATCCGATTTTTTAGATTCATTGTTGTATACAGCTTTTCTGCATTAGTAAAACTAGCAATCTCGTCACTCTTATTATCGACATCATTTTTACATACTGAAGTCTGATTGTTGGTATTAAAAAGTATAGATATAAAAATAATAAATAGTTTGAACATATTTGTTTTGAATTTTTATTTAAATCAGTCTATAACAATGACTAATGTTTGATCTATTGTTTCCCAATTATATATGAATTTAGCAAGAGAAGATGGAGTTCGTACACACATATGAGATCGAGGAACAGTTCCTAATGTAGGACTATAATCTATAATTTTTGTATTAGGATAATTGGACGGTACACCATGTATATACCCACCGTTCGTGAATCTATTTGCATAGGGCGCAAAGCCACCAGGTTCATTACTTCCATCTTTATTGTATATCATTTTTTCCTTCTTTTCTTGTATCACAAATATACCCAGAGGAGTGGCATATTGATAAGGAGGGGCATCTCTCCCTGTAGTTGCAGGGCTCATACTTAATATCTCCCAATTTCCTCTACTTACTCTCTCTAATGTCACTATATTTTGATTAGCCCTATCCACCACAATAACTTTCTTAAAAATGATAGAATCGGGTAGTAATTTGACATATTTCATTGGTACTAGCCATTTCCCTCCTTTATATAAAGGGCTTACCTTAATGAAATTTCCTTCTTTATTGAAATATCTAGCTAAAGATCCATCTTCTCCATAAATTGTGGGAGTAATTGTATCATTTAGTCCATACAAAGGAACACTTTGATAACGCTCTGTCCCTAATGTATCTGCAATATGATTATATTTATTATGTTCATATTTTCTAACCAAAGGTGCAACACCTTTTAAGTTTTTATAATTTGTAAATATAAGCCAGTGTGTTGATTGATCATTATATTGCTCTACTTGAGCTAATTTATCTTTGATAATATTCCATTGAAATGATCTTGTAGTATCTTTATAAGGATATGTATCATTTAAT
>DKPN01000055.1 GCA_002471195.1 Bacteroides sp. UBA7333 | reverse complement strand
TATAAGGATATGTATCATTTAATATATGGTTTTTGTACTCCAAATTTTTAGTCAATATAATATCATTAGGTTTTAATGTTTTTTCTTTATCTATCTTTTTAGTTTGATTTATCGACTGTTGTAAATCTTTTTTTTTACCGTTAAATGGTTCGCAATTTCCCGATAGTGGAACTAAAGAAATCATCGATGAAAGTAAAATTGTTTTTACTAATTTATTATATTCACACATATTAAAACAATATCATTAATTAATACCCATATATTTATTCTCCTTATAGCTATTTAATAATAATCTATCTGATATACGGAAGATTTTAAAATGCATATAGACAAAAAAATCTTCATTTATGAACCAGTATCAATCATTAATAATATATTAACATAATAATATGAGTTTAGTTGTATGATACGTTTTATTTAATAAGAGGAATAAGATTATAATGACTGTTTTACATCTCAATTAATATAATTAGTGTATTCCAATTAATATCATTTTTTGTTTATACAAATATATACTATTCATCAGCCTGTTATAATTCTATAGGAGGAAATTTAATTATATTTTATCTGCCTTAGCATATTCTTATATATCTGATAACCAGTGTTTATTATTGTGAATTTTCTATTCAGATAAAAATATGGATGGGTTAAAATGTAGAAATGGTTCAAAGATAGCCGTCCAATTTATTATGATAAGGCAATAGATTTCCTTCTGATTCGGCATAAAAAAAATGATATTTTAGGATAAATATCATTTTTGTATAAATCATTGGTATCTGTTTGAAACAGTATCCCAATCGATAATATTCCATAAAGCATTTAAATGATCGGCGCGTTTATTTTGATAATCAATATAATAGGCATGTTCCCAAACATCAAATCCTAAAATAGGATTCAAACCATTTGTGACAGGATTGCCAGCGTTCATCTCTTTTGTTATAATAAGATTGCCATTCTTATCCGAAGATAGCCAAGTCCATCCAGAACCAAATAGGGAAGTACTCTCACTATTAAACTCTTTTTTAAAATTATCAAATGATCCCCACTTCTGATTAATTGCATCTGCCAATTTCCCTTTCGGTTGATTAGAGCCATTTGGAGAAAATTGGGTAAAATATAAATTATGATTTAATACTTGACCTGCATTATTAAAAATAGATCCGTTAGATTTTTGAACAATTTCAACGAGATCCATATTTTCGAATGGTGTGCCTGCTATTTGTTTATTTAGGTTGTTTACATATCCTTGTAGATGTTTGCCATGATGTAATTCTATCGTTTTTTCAGATATAACGGGCTCTAATGCATTGTTCGCATAGGGCAATTCTATGAGGGTAATGTTCTGGGCATTTGCATAAAATGTCATTAGCAATACAAGCGTAGTAAAGATTGATTTCATAATTTATTGGTATTAATAAGTAAAACATCTAATATATGAGTTGCTATGTAAATATATAAACTCCATTTTAAATAACAATATTAAAATTCATTCCAATATCATTTATAGAAATAATTATAAACTCTTAATTATTTATTGAAGATTTTAAAATCGGTATCAAACTTAATATTTGATAAGTTGTACTTGTTTAATTTTTATTGATTTATCATGGATTAAATTAAATATGTGATGTCTGTTTATGAGTAATAAATGTAATTGTAAATATTTTTGCATCAGGTACAATATATAAAATATCTTTATATCTAATCAAACTCCTTCGAAACATCATTATTTACATTAATTTTGTTGATGAATTTATCAAATAATTACTGATAAATAGCTTATGATTTATAAATTAAAACTCAAATAATGAAAGATAAAGAATATTTAGATCGCTTTGAAGATAAATTGCAAAATGAATTATTACGATTATGCACAAGTTATAAGATGCTGAATGGTGTTTTATTAAAAACGGAGGATATAACCGATAAATGGGATGAATTCGCTCCTGAATATTTAGCAGATGCCGTAGAACAGGTGAATGAATATCCTACGGTATCAGTAGCATGGGCTGCCTATTTAGGTATGGGGGTAGCTTATTCATGGGATATTGATTGGGATACTTTTAAAGCTGCTAAATATCAAAGTTTCTACGGTCAACAAGGATTTGATGATATGGACGAATATATTGTTAAAGATATCTTGTGTATTTCTTTAGAGAGCGATGAGGCGAAACAAATTGAAACAATGATTCGTGCATGTGCTAAGGCTTCAATAGCGCATATTCGTAATGAACAAATCGAGCCACAGAGTCAATTGGCTTATCATATTTTTGCAAGAACAGTGAAAGTGATGTTTAAAATAGGTGCTTCTATAGAGTTAAAACTCTTGGGATATAAATTTGAGAAAACAAATTTAGGTGATTGCTGAATTTAAAAACTTTTGATGCATTGATTTTGTTCTCTTTAATAAATTATAAAATAGAAGTATTATGAGTACAGAAGATCAATTAAACGAACTTGAGAATTCCAATTATTTGGTTTTTATTTTCTTTTATGCCGATTGGTGTCCACATTATGAATGGTTAGAAGAAGCAATTAATGAATACGAAAAACGTACTGTAAAATATATAAAAGTCAATATTGAAACAGATAAGTTATTAGCCGATTCATATAATGTAGAAAGTGTGCCTACCTTTGTTTTAATGCATCATAAACATGAGCTATGGCGTAAAATAAGTGATATAACCGTAGATGAACTACGATTGGTATTGAGTGAGTTTTAAAATTTAAAGATTGTTTCCCAAATGATATAATTCTATGAATATCATTTGGGAAACATTTTTTTAATATGCCTTTTCGTGTATATCTTTGATGGCTCTACCGCTAGGATCATTTTGCCCTTCGAATGATGCATCCCAAGCCAAAGCCTCGGCTGTGGAGCATGCTACACTGGGAATGCTGGGCACGCTTTTTGCGGCACACATACTCGGAAAGTGTTCTTCGAATAGAGTACGATAATAGTATTCCTCTTTACTCATAGGTGTATTTATTGGAAAACGATCTTTCGCCTTTGCCATCTGTTCATCGCTAATGATATTAGATGTCATGTTTTTTAAGGTGTCTATCCAATTATAGCCTACGCCATCACTGAATTGTTCTTTTTGCCTTCCTATAATGCTTTCTGGTAGGATGCTGGCAAAAGCTTCCCGTAAAACTTTCTTTTCAATCATCTTTCCGGGTGCCATTTTTGCTTTAGGGTTTATTCTCATTGCTACGTCCAAAAACTCTTTGTCCAAGAAGGGTACTCGTCCTTCTACACCCCATGCGGATAAACTTTTATTGGCGCGTAAACAATCATATAAGTGTAATTTTGATATTTTACGTACGGTTTCTTCATGAAAAGCATGAGCATCTGGAGCCTTATGAAAATAAAGATATCCTCCAAATATCTCGTCGGCTCCCTCACCGCTTAAAACCATTTTTATACCCATCGATTTGATGACACGTGCTAATAAATACATTGGGGTAGATGCGCGAACTGTCGTAACATCATAGGTTTCTATAAAATAAATTACATCGCGAATGGCATCTAATCCCTCTTGAATGGTATAATTAACTTCATGATGCACTGTGCCGATATAGTTGGCTACTTCACGGGCTTTAATTAAATCGGGTGCATCTTTTAATCCAATTGCAAATGAGTGAAGCTGTGGCCACCAAGCGTCACTAGCCCCATCGTTTTCAATACGTCGTGAAGCGTATTGTTTGGCTATGGCAGATATAATAGATGAGTCAAGTCCACCACTAAGAAGCACACCGTAAGGTACATCACTCATTAATTGTCTTTGTACTGCATCTTTTAGAGAGTTATGAATGCTATCGATGTTTACGTCATTGTTTTTAACTGCATCATATTCCATCCAATCTCGGGTGTACCACTTTTTCATTTCACCTTCTTGACTGTGATAATAATGACCAGGAGGAAACGGCTCATAGCTATCACAAAAACCCTCAAGTGCTTTCAATTCACTACCGAAATAGATCATTCCATCACTGTCTTTTCCAATGTATAGTGGTATAATACCAATTGGATCTCGGGCTATTAAAAATTCATCTTTCTCTTCATCATAAAGGGTAAAAGCAAATATTCCACTAAGCTCTTCTAAGAAATGTACACCTTTGTCTTTATAGAGTGCGAGAATAACTTCACAATCACTTCCTGTTTGAAAACAGTACTTTTTCTCATATTTATTGCGTATTTCACGATGATTATAAATTTCTCCATTTACAGTTAATATCTGTTTTTTATCTTCCGAATACAATGGTTGTCCACCACTCTTGGGGTCGACTATAGATAAGCGCTCGTGTACCAATATCGCTTTATCTCCGCAATAGATACCACTCCAATCGGGGCCTCTGTGACGAATTTTTTGCGCCATACTCAATGCTTTGTTTCTTAGTTCCATTGTTGGCGTTGTGATGTTTAATATTCCTGCAATTCCACACATATTCAATAAGATTAAAGGTTTATTTTATTTTTCAAATACGAATCCATCTTTTTAGCGACAATTTGTCCATCGGCAATTGCTCTTACCACAAGACTTGCACCCATAGAGGCATCTCCGGCCCAAAATACATTATCAGGAACCGTCGGTTGTTCAGATTTTAGATATCCCATCGCTAATAGTACTAAATCTGCTTCTATTATTTCTTTATTCCCTGTAGCGATCATTGTCATTTTTTCACCATTTTCGGTTGGGATCCATTCAACTTCTTCTACTTCTACGCCAATTACTTTTCCATCTTTTTCAATAAATTGTTTGGAGGTTAATGCCCAGCGACGGATGCAGCCCTCTTCATGGCTTGATGACGTTTTTAAAATCGCAGGCCATTGAGGCCAAGGTGTAGCTGGATTATGCCCAATTGGGGGTTGAGGCATAATTTCAATTTGTGTTACTTGTATAGCACCTTGTCTGATACTCGTGCCAATACAATCGGAGCCTGTGTCGCCTCCACCAATGACAAGCACTCTTTTTCCTTTTGCATTTATTAAAAGCTTTTTATCGATATTGGCTCCTTCAAGTATACGATTTTGTTGGGATAGCATTTCTAGTGCAAAATGTATTCCACTCAGGTCACGCCCCGGAATATCTAGATCACGGGGTATTTCGGCTCCAGTGCAAAGACAGTATGCATCATATCCGTTAGGAAGATGTTGTAAATCGATATTCGTGTTCATTTCAAAAAGAATACCTTCCGATTGGAGTAAACTAGTTCTTCTATCAATGATGTTTTTATTTAATTTAAAATTGGGTATGCCATACCGCAATAATCCTCCGGGCGCTTCTGCTTTATCGAAAAGTGTGACCGAATAACCCAATTGATTTAATTGATTGGCAACGGTCAAGCCTGCAGGGCCGGCTCCAATAACAGCAATGTTCATGCCATTCCTTTTAATTGTTTTCGGTTGAATAAATCCCTCTCGAAACGCAACTTCCACAATCGCTGCCTCATTTTCACGTATGGTTACCGGTTCATCACATGATAATTTCAATACACAACTTTTCTCACATAGCGCAGGGCATACTCTTCCTGTAAACTCCGGAAAATCGCAAGTTGCAGACAATATCTCATAGGCTTCTTGCCATTTTCCTTTATATACTGCATGTTGCCATTCTGGCTGTTTATTGCCTACAGGACATGTCCAATGGCAAAATGGAACGCCACAGTCCATGCATCTTGATGCTTGTTTTTTTCTATCATTTGTATTTAGCGTTTGTTCAACCTCTCCAAAATCTGTTATACGTTCATGTATCGGACGGTATCCCGCTTCTTTTCTATGTATATTTAAAAATGCCTTTGAATCACCCATTTTCTATTTTTTTTATCGGTTAGTAATCGTGTTGCATATCAGCAATCTTCTCTTGCAATTTTTTCATTTGTTCTTCTTGCAATACTTTTTTATATTCAATTGGAGTAATTTGAATAAATTGATCAACATATTTATTCCAATCATCCAGCATGATACGTGCCAATTTTGATCCTGTATATAAATAGTGTTGGCGGATTAACTCGTGAAGCTCTTTACGGTAGCTCGCTTCTTCGATTAATGTAAGTTCAACCATCTCCATATTGCAGAAATAGTCAAATTTTCCCTCTTTATTCCATACATAGGCTATGCCTCCACTCATACCGGCAGCGAAATTTCTACCTGTGTCACCTAAAACAACAATACGCCCTCCGGTCATATATTCACAACAGTGATCGCCTACACCTTCGACCACTGCAATGGCACCTGAATTACGTACAGCAAAACGTTCACCGGCTCTACCATTGATATAAACTTCGCCACTAGTAGCGCCATACAATAGTGTATTTCCAGCTATTGTATTTGTTTCCGGATCGAAACTACTTCTAAGTGGAGGCAATACTGATATACGACCACCGCTTAATCCTTTTCCTAAATAATCGTTTGCTTCCCCTTCTAATTTGAAATTAATTCCTGCCGCTAGAAAAGCACCGAATGATTGCCCGGCTGAACCTTTAAACTTTATATTAATGCTATGTTCGGGCAATCCTTTATTTCCATACTTAGATGCAATGACACCCGATAGCATAGCCCCAACAGATCTATCGGTATTTTTAATACTATATTCTAAAGAAAGCTCTTCTTGACTTTCTATGGCACGTTGGGTAGCATGTATTATTTCTATATCTTTCACATTCGAAATCCCATGATCTTGACCGATAATATTTTTAATTGCGGCATTATTATCAATACGTGCAAGCATTTTGCTAAAATCAATGAGTCGATGTTTTTCACATTTATTATTAGAAATGCGTTCTATAAGATCAGTACGTCCAATTAGATCATTTAAACAGCTTACGCCAATTTCTGCAAGATATTCACGCACTTCTTGAGCTAAGAAGGTAAAAAAGTTTACAAGATACTCACTGCGGCCAATAAAACGCTTACGCAATTCTTCATTCTGAGTAGCAACACCTACAGGGCAGGTGTTTAAATGACATTTTCGCATCATTACACAGCCCAAAACGATCAGTGCAGATGTGGCAAAACCAAACTCTTCTGCTCCCAACATGGCCATAAGTATAATATCTCTACCTGTTTTAAGTTGGCCATCAACTTGTAATATCACTTGACCTCTTAATCCATTCAGTATTAACGTTTGCTGTGTCTCACTAAGTCCCAATTCGGGTGATATACCGGCATAACGAATGGAAGATGCCGGTGAGGCTCCTGTGCCACCTTCAGCTCCTGAAATAACAATCAAGTCGGCCTTTGCTTTTGCTACTCCGGCAGCTATAGTGCCCACACCACTTTCAGCAACCAGTTTTACACTAATGATGGCTTTCGGATTAACATTCTTCAAATCGAAAATTAATTGTGCTAAATCTTCGATTGAATATATGTCATGATGGGGTGGAGGAGAAATTAATGAGATACCGGGTATTGAATGACGAGTTTTCGCAATAATTTTATCGACTTTATAGCCTGGCAATTGACCTCCTTCACCAGGTTTGGCTCCTTGGGCTACTTTTATTTGGATCTCATCCGCATTAACCAAGTATTCGGCAGTGACACCAAAACGTCCTGATGCAACTTGCTTTATCGCACTTCGTAAAGAAGATCCATCCTCACGTCGAATAAATCTTGCCGCTTCTTCACCTCCTTCTCCCGTATTGCTTCTTCCATTGATTCTATTCATAGCAATAGCCATTGCCTCGTGTGCTTCCTTACTGATAGAGCCATAACTCATCGCTCCTGTTACGAAACGGCGCATGATATTCTCAATCGGTTCTACTTTGTTTATATCAATTGGATTGCTTTTAAATGATAAAAAATCACGTAAGAAAATAGGCGCTTTTTTATGATCTACCAATGATGTATATTCTTTAAATTTTTTGTAACTGCCTAAGCGAGTAGCAAGTTGTAATGTACTAATCGTATCAGGATTCCATGCATGTTCTTCTCCATCTTTTCGAAAACTATAAATGCCATTATGAGACAAATTTTGATTGATGTTTTCGTTTTTAAACCCATCTTTATGCATTCGAATCGCATCATGTGCTATTTCTTCTAATCTAACTCCTTCAATTGTAGAGTTCAATCCGCCAAAATATGTGTTACTGAGTTCTGAGCTCAGACCAACGGCTTCAAAAATCTTTGCACCTCGATAAGAACGAATCGTACTAATTCCCATTTTACTCATCACTTTGAATAAACCTTTGCAAATCGCTTTTATATAATTTTTCTCAGCAGTTTCATAATCTAGCTGAATCTCCTTATCCAATACTTGCTTGTTTAATATTGCGAATGCCATGTAAGGATTTAATGCACTTGCCCCAAAACCCAATAAAAGAGCAGCATGCATCACTTCACGAATCTCTCCACTTTCGATAATTAATGCTGTTTGAACGCGTTTTCCTACCGCGATAAGATGGTGATGAACAGCACTCACAGCCAATAAAGAAGGAATCGCTGCATATTTTTCATTGATGTCTCGATCAGACAATACAATATAATTGATGCCATTATTTACAGATGCTTCAGCCATTTTGCATAGATTCATAATGGCTTCTTCTAGCCCTTTTTTTCCCTTTGAAATCTCGAAAAGCATTTGAAGTTTAATGGTTTTAAAACCTTTATATCGAATATTACATAATATATCAAGTTGCGAATTATTTAAAATGGGATGATTTAAACGTACCATCTTACAATGTCTTTCATCAGGTGTCAATATATTTGAACCTACACCTCCGATATATTCGGTAAGTGACATCACAAGCTCCTCACGAATCGGATCGATGGGAGGATTGGTTACTTGCGCAAATTGTTGGCGAAAATAATTATACAGTAGTTGAGGCTTGCTCGATAAAACAGCCAGTGGTGTATCATTGCCCATCGATTGAACCGGTTCTGCTCCAGTTGCTGCCATAGGCATTATTATGTTTTCAATATCTTCTCGTGAATATCCAAATGCTTTTAATAGAACAGTGTAATTCTCAATATTATGACTGATTTTTCTACCACTTTTTAATTCGTCAAGATCTATTCGGTTGGCAGATAACCAGGAGCGATACGGCTTTGCCAATGCAAGTTTCTCCTTTAATTCTCCATCATAGTAAACTTCACCTTTTTCTGTATCTACCAGAATGATTTTTCCGGGTTCGAGGCGACCTTTTTCTTTAATGTTTCCAGGTTCGATATCCATTACCCCAACCTCACTGGCAACAATCATCATATCGTTTTTAGTAATCAAATAGCGAGCAGGGCGCAAGCCATTACGGTCGAGCATACCTCCCGCATATCGACCATCGCTAAATAATAAAGCTGCCGGGCCATCCCAAGGTTCCATCAATATCGAGTGATATTCGTAAAAAGCTTTTAATTCCTCACTGATAGGATTTTTTTCATTAAATGATTCAGGTACCAGCATTGACATTGCATGAGGCAAACTTAATCCTGACATGATTAAAAATTCCAAAACATTATCAAGCGAAGCGCTATCACTCATTTGAGGTTCAATGATAGGGTGTATCTGTTTAATATTATCTAGCTCTTTTGATGATAAGACACTTTCGCGTGCTTCCATCCAACCGCGATTACCGCGAATGGTATTTATTTCTCCATTATGTGCCAATAGTCTAAAAGGCTGGGCTAAACTCCATGTCGGAAAAGTATTGGTACTAAAACGTGAATGAACCAAAGCAAGGCCACTTGTAAAATATTGATTGGTTAAGTCCGGAAAATAACTTCGTAACTGCATAGACGAAAGCATGCCTTTATATATAATATTTTTAGTTGAAAGGGATACTATATAAAATTCATTATTATAGAGTATTGCAGTCTTGCGAATTCTATTCTCTATTTTTTTTCTTAATAGATACAGTTTTTTTTCGGCATCATCCGGATCGGTGAATCCGGTTATAAAGATTTGTTTAATTTCGGGCTCATTGGCTAATGCCGAATCACCAAGTATTTCGGGACAGGTAGGAACTCTACGCAAACACATTAGTTTTAACTCATGCATTTCAATCTCTTCTTTAATAACATCTAATATCTCATTTTGGCTTTTTAGATTTTTAGGTAAGAAGATGAGACCGGTTCCATAGTTTCCTTTTTCTGGAACAGGTATACCTTGCAATAGGATAAATTCATGCGGAATTTGAAGCATTATACCAGCTCCATCACCTGTTTTATTATCTGCTCCCTCTGCACCACGGTGCTTCATGTTTTCAAGTACTTTTAAAGCAGATTCTACAATATCATGCGATTTCTGACCATTGATATTTATTATCATTCCTACTCCGCAAGCATCGTGTTCATTCTCTGGATTATAAAGTCCGATCGACT
Source organism: Bacteroides sp. UBA7333 (assembly GCA_002471195.1). GTDB lineage: Bacteria > Bacteroidota > Bacteroidia > Bacteroidales > Bacteroidaceae > Bacteroides. The sequence goes on along the minus strand of DKPN01000055.1, from coordinate 473 downwards.
CGTTTCTTTTCTGTGAAAGATAATCCTGTCTTCTGTTGTCATAAAGAGTGTATTTATCCATTTTAGTCAGCTTAAATGTTTATATAATACCTTAATTGCTATCATAATGATTTGCAAACATAGTAAACAATTTCAATATGTCATAAATAAAATATTGTAAAGTGATAGAAAAATACTTAGTTTCTATTAAAAGTTGTATATTGTTATATAATATGTTATTTTACTATTAAATAGACGTAATATTGTATTGATAATATACAATATGTAAGTTTTGGCAGTGAGGCGTGTATCGCGAATCTATTTTTATAATTATTAGCTGAATAGTATTTTTTGTGTTGTAGTGTCAAATATTTGGCCTGTATATAATCAACTTGTAATAATTATGACTATATTTGTATCGCAAAAAATAAGATGAAATTATGCGTGGATTTATAGGCATTATTATCAATATAATAGCCTCTCTCATTTTAGCC
>DKPN01000063.1:2156-32501 GCA_002471195.1 Bacteroides sp. UBA7333 | reverse complement strand
ATATAGGTTTTGAATTGAGCAATCGTCAGTTCATCTTTATTGACCTTCATGGCAATTAAGATATGGGATAACTCGGTAAACTTTTCTGAAATTTGGTGATTGAATAGGCTAGCTTCGGGATGGTTTACTACCTTTCCATCCTCCCATTGGTTGATGGCTACGCTAATTCCTGTATAGAAGTAGCAGCGTTTACGTTGCAGGGTAACTACAATCTCAATGGCATCTACAGCGGTTTCTGTAGCTCTTCTCTTCCGATTGAAGAGTAATCGTACTTTCTTTTCCATATTAGTAACACATTTGTGGAAATGGTAACACAGTACAGGTAACACAAAACCTGTCTAAAAGGGACTTTTCAGGTCCACTTGTGTCGCTTCTTTCCGTTTTTTTTAATGGTGTTACGACTATGTTTTCGCTCAGAAAAGAACTTAACTAATTGAGTATTAGCAGCCGCTTGATAGATAATAAAAAAGGAGTTCAAATGAACTCCTTTTTCTAAGTGATCCGCCTGGGGCTCGAACCCAGGACCCCAACATTAAAAGTGTTGTGCTCTACCTGCTGAGCTAGCGAATCAATCCTTGTTTGCTGTATCAGTTATTTCCTGATTGCGAGTGCAAAGGTAGTGAGTTTTTTGATATCTGCAAGCTTTTGCTGTAAAAAAATATGCAAATATTTGTGTAATAATATTTATTACATTGATATCCAGCAAACTAAAAATCGTCTTCCGTTATCTTTTCTTTATGAATTACGAATCTTCTATAATATGAAAGGAGTAAAGTTGTCAAGGGTAATGCTATAATCATTCCCAATATTCCCATCAATGACCCCCATATAGATAGTGAAAGTAGAATGATAGCGGGATTTAACCCTGTGATTTTACCCATTATCTTTGGTACAATAAGTGTGTCTTGAATAATTTGTACAATAACAAATACGGATAAGGCAGAAACTGTTATGATCCAAAAGTTCTGTCCAGTATCGGCAGATTTTAAAATAGCCAATAAGATGGTGGGGAGTATTCCTATTATTTGCAAATAGGGTACTAAATTGAGTGCACCAATAAAAAGTCCTAGGCCAATTGCAAGTGGGAAATCAATAATAATAAAACCGATACTAAAAAGTATGCCTACGCTTAGAGCAACTAGCGCTTGTCCTCTGAAGTAGGTATTCATGCCTTTTTCCATATCATTGACAAGATTCAAAGAAAATCGTCTATAGCGTTTAGGCATAAGTTTAATCCATCCTCTATTGATGGCATCGTAATCTAGGAGTATAAAGATGAGATATAAAAGTATGATGAATGAGGCGAATATGCTAAATACAATATGTAGCGATTCTGATAAAATATTCCAAACTTTAGGGAGGGTCTTTTTAATAGTGTTTATGATATTTTCTTCATTGAATAGTTTGTCGATAGTGTGAAAATCGAAATGTTCTGAAATAAAACGGGTAAGTGATTGTGGTATATCGGATGAATTGTTGATGCCGTTGGTGAGATAGGTTATTAATAGTTGATTAACTCTACCGAATTCTTCCAAAATGGGTGGTATTACTAAGAGTATAAATGCTGATATTGCTCCTAGTATAATTAATAGTGCAGTGGCTATTGATAGTACTCTATTTTTTACTCTCATGTTGAATTGTATAAATTTCACCATGGGGTGTATGAGGTATGCCAATAGCCATGCTATAAAGAAAGGAAGTAAAACGCTGCTTAATCGATTGAATAACATGATTGTGCCTACGAACAGGGTGATGCATATAATTCCACGGATAAATGTGTCGAAAGTGATTTTCTTCTTTTCCATAATGATTTTTTATTTGTTATCTATTTCTATTGCTTGTAAATAACATTGTCGACAAAGTGGTTCGTATTCCATTGTTTCGCCTAGTAGTACCTGTTTGTCGTTTTTTACTGTTCGATGCGAAAATGAAGCAAGTTGTCCACATTTGACGCATATTGCATGTACTTTTGATACTTCGTTGGCTATAGCGCAAAGGTTGGGCATTGGTCCAAATGGTTTACCTCTAAAGTCCATGTCAAGCCCTGCGATAATAACTCTTACTCCATTGTTGGCCAATTCATTGCATACGTCTACCAAGCCGTCATCGAAAAACTGAGCTTCATCGATACCTACTACATCAACTTCGGATGTGAACAAGAGGATACTAGCTGAAGAGTCAATAGGGGTAGAGGGTATTGATGAGGAGTCGTGGGAAACCACTTCAGCATCTGAGTATCGTGTATCAATAGCGGGCTTATATATTTCAACTCGTTGTTTGGCAAAGTTGGCGCGTTTTAAGCGGCGTATCAATTCTTCTGTTTTGCCTGAAAACATTGATCCGCAGATAACTTCTATTCTTCCTCTTCTTCTTGTTTCATGAATATTGTCTTCCGAATATACAATCATAATTTATCAATATGTAGGTTTATTTGACTACAAAAATAACACAATTATGTACCCAACTCCATAATTTCGTTATTTATTTCTACATTTGTAACGTATTCAGAATAATAAATTATGGACTTACTATTACTACTAAATGAGCTGGAATTGGATGTTCGAGAATTTAAATATTTAACAAAAAGTTATCTCGAAGCGCATAGTTCTTCAGATATAAAAGTTTTGTTAGATAGAAATGTACTCCAGTTGCACAAGAAGCTAGATGAAATTTCTTTATTTCTTAATGACTCTCAAAAAACAATCAATCAAGAGAAATCTCCTGTTGGTTGCTCTAAAGAGATTGTAGATAATGTGTTAAATGAAGAAATGAGCAAACAAATTGATGAAATAGATGTTGTCCATACACTTGAAACAGAAGAACAGACTGAAAACGATATTTTGAAATCAAGCACTGTGAATGATGTCGAACGAGATGTAGAAGCTCCGTCAATTCTTGTTTTAGGAGATCGACTTTTTTCTAAAGATGATTTACGAAAAATGATGAGCTTAAATGATTCGTTTCGATTTGCTCGCGAACTGTTTCGTGGTGATATTGATTTGATGAATGTGACTTTGACGCAAATTCAGATGAAGCAATCTTTTGAAGATGCTTTTGCCTATATTAACTCAACGATTGAAATATCTGAAGAAGATGAGGCTGGAGCTGACTTTATATTATTATTGAAAAAATATTTTAGCTAACAGATAGCAATGAGTAAACTTTATGTTGTGCCAACTCCGGTGGGCAATTTAGAAGATATGACATTTCGTGCGATACGTGTATTGAAAGAGGCTGACTTGATTTTAGCGGAAGATACACGTACTTCAGGTGTTTTATTAAAGCATTTTGAAATTAAAAATTCAATGCAGTCGCATCATAAATTTAATGAGCACAAAACTGTTGAGAATATTGTAAGTCGTATTAAAGGAGGTAGCGTTGTTGCTCTTATATCGGATGCTGGTACTCCTAGTATTTCTGATCCAGGATTCTTAATCGTGCGCGAATGTGTTCGAAATGGGATAGAGGTAGAGTGTTTGCCTGGTGCTACTGCTTTTGTACCGGCTTTGGTTAATTCGGGTTTGCCCTGCGATAAATTTGTTTTCGAGGGTTTTCTTCCCCAGAAGAAAGGACGAATGACTCGTATGAAATTCTTGGCACAGGAAACTCGAACAATGATATTTTATGAATCTCCTCATCGTTTGGTTAAAACCTTGACTGTTTTTTCTGAGTATTTTGGGGCTGAACGACTAGCAAGTGTGTCAAGGGAAATTTCAAAACTTCATGAGGAAACCGTACGTGGTACTTTGGAGGAATTGATTGTACATTTTACAGAAAAAGACCCTCGCGGTGAAATAGTTGTAGTTGTTGATGGTGTAAATGAATAAAAAAATATATATTTGAGTATAATAATCAAAAAGTTATGTTTATGAGAAACTTAGTATGTTTATTGATAGTTGCTGCTACTTTAGCGTCATGTGGAGGAGCAAGCAAAAGAGATTTGAAAATAGAAAATGATTCACTTCAAGTGTTGTTGTCTCAACGAGATGCCGAATTGGATGATATTATGGGTACGTTCAATGAAATACAAGAGGGCTTCCGACAAATCAGTGACGCCGAGAATCGAGTTGATCTTCAACGTGGTAATATTGGTGAAAATGCGTTATCAGCTAAACAGCAAATAACATCTGATATTCAATTTATTAAAAAACAGATGGAAGATAATAAGGCGCAAATCGCAAAATTACAATCGCAATTATCGAAAAGTCAAAACAATTCGGCTCAATTAAAAAAAGCGGTCGAATCTTTGACGCAAGAATTGGCTGCCAAACAACAGCGAATTGATGAATTGCAAGCGGAATTGGCTTCTAAAAATATTCGTATTCAAGAATTGGGAACGACAGTGAGTGGTTTGACAGCAGAAAAAGAACAGTTAGAGGCTGATAATGAAGCAAAAGCTAAAACTGTAGCTGAACAAGAACGCGCGATGAATGCTGCTTGGTTTGTATATGGTACAAAATCAGAATTGAAGGATCAAAAAATACTTCAAAAAGGAGATGTGTTGCGTAGTGCTGACTTTAATAAAGAATATTTTACGCAAATAGATATTCGTACTACAAAAGAAATTAATATTTATGCAAAACGCGCTGAATTATTGACTTCTCATCCAGCGGGCTCATATGAATTAGAAAAGGATGGTAAAGGTTTGTTGATATTGAAAATCTTAAACCCATCTGAATTCTGGAGTGTGTCGAGATATTTAGTAATTCAAGTGCGTGCATGAGATATAAAAATGTCTTTTTTGACTTAGACGACACTTTGTGGGCGTTTTCAGAAAATGCGTGTGATACTTTCGAAGAGATGTATCACACGCATCGTTTATATCGTTATTTCGATTCGTTTCATCATTTTTATGAAATATATAAAAAGAAAAATGAAGAATTGTGGTATGCATATGGAAATGGTGATATTAATAAGGATGAGTTGAATCGTCAGAGATTTTTATATCCACTTACTTGTGTAGGCTGCAATGATGAGAAGCTGGCAGAACGGTATTCTGAGGATTTTTTTAGAGTGATTCCTACTAAAAAGAAATTGATGCCTAATGTGGTAGAAGTCTTGGATGGTTTAAATTCAAAATATAATCTTTATATTTTATCAAATGGTTTCCGTGAATTGCAATCGGTGAAAATGCAATCTGCAGCTATTGATAAATATTTTAAAAAAATTATATTGTCCGAGGATATTGGTTTGTTAAAACCCTCTTCACAATTGTTTTATTATGCATTATCTGCAACTCAATCTGAATTGAAAGATACAATAATGATTGGCGATAGTTGGAGTGCTGATATAGTGGGTGCGCATGGAATCGGTATGGATCAAGTATTCTATAATTATAAGAATGTAGCTGATGATGATCGGGGTTTTTTACCCACATATGAGATTGTTGATCATAAGGAACTTTTGAATATATTGTAAAATGAATTGTATTTAGTAAGCTGATAGTTTTGTCTTAAGAAGCTATCTGATAGAGGAGTGAATGTTCATTCCTCTTTTTTTTGTTTGACGTTTACGTACAATATGTAGGCTTAATCTTTTATAGTTGATTGATTCAAAATAAGAATCTTTGTATTTAATATTAAAATAATGTCAATAAATTTTCATTTAAAAATCGTTTTAGTATAAAAGTGATATCTATTAGCATTTAAATATGTCATAATGATAATAAGTTGATAAGTATGCGTGAAAAGTGTCATTGGAGATGCTTTGTTTTTGTTCATTTTTATCTTAAAAAACATACCTTTATTAGTCTTATTTAGCACTAAAATTAAGATTTGTATAACAAAATGACATAAACAATGCCTTTTTTTATATAATTGGTTGTATGTTTCATATTTATTAATATATTTGCACTTTGTTATAGTAAAAGGAACAATTAATGTAAAGTTAAACTTTAAGAGAGAATTTATGAAAAGAAAATTAATGTTGTTATTAGCCTGTCTTTTTATAGGGATAGGTATGGTAACTGCTCAAACGCAGAAAATCACAGGTACTGTATTCTTTGAAGAAGATGGGCAACCTGCTGTTGGAGCTTCTGTGTTAGTAAAAGGTACTTCAATTGGTACAATTACTAATGTAGATGGTAATTTCACTTTACCAAATGTGCCAACAACCGCTAAGCACTTGGTAGTGACTTATATCGGTATGCAAACCCAGGAAGTTGCAATTAAACCTAATCTTAAAATTTATTTAAGAAATGACTCTGAAGTTCTAGAAGATGTAGTTGTAGTAGCTTATGGTACATCTACTAAAGCTGCTTTTACAGGATCGGCTAGTGTTGTAGGCGCAGATGCGATCGCTAAAATCCAAACATCAGATGCTACATCAGCACTTGCGGGCCGAGTTTCGGGTGTGCAATTGAATATTGCTTCAGGACAGCCTGGTGCAAGTAAACCAAATATATTGGTACGTGGTATTGGTTCTGTTAATGCTGGAAATAGCCCTCTTATCGTATTGGATGGTTCTCCATATGATGGTGATATGAATAACTTAAACTCTTTGGATATTGAGTCTATGACGGTATTGAAGGATGCTGCTTCAAATGCTCTTTATGGTGCTCGCGGTGCGAATGGTGTAATCATGATTACAACGAAAAAAGGAAAGTCTGGTGAAGCACGTATCAACGTTGATGCTAAATGGGGTTCAAACTCACGTGCTACAAAAGATTATGACTATATCACTGCTCCAGGTCAATATTATGAAATGTATTACGGAGCATTGAATAACTACTTTACTAATGCACAAGGTTTTTCTCCCGAAAATGCATGGTTGGCAGCTGCAAGTAATTTAACTTCTGCTAATGACTATGGTTTGGGCTATAATGTATATACTGTACCTGAAAATCAATATCTAATCGGTCAGAATGGTAAATTAAACCCTAATGCAACATTAGGCCGTTTGGTTGATTATAATGGAACAACATATTTGTTGAAACCTGATAACTGGTTGGATGATGCTTACAAACACGGTCTAAGACAAGAATATAACTTAAGTGTTGCTAACGCAAACGATAAATCTTCATTTTATGCTTCTTTCGGTTATTTAAATAATGAAGGTATTACTCAAAATTCTGGTTTTACACGTATTACAGGTCGTTTAAAAGCGGACTATCAAGTAAAAAAATGGTTGAAAATTGGTGGTAACATGAATTATTCTCATTTTGATATTAATCAAATGGGTGAAGATGGTTCATCGGTATCATCTGGAAATATATTTGCTGCGGCTAATAGAGTAGCTCCTATCTATCCATTGTACATGCGCGATGCTAATGGCAATGTAATTGTAGATAAAAACGGTATTACTCGTTATGACTATGGTGATGGTCAAAATGCGGGTTTGAAGCGCCCAGTGTTTACCAATAGTAATGCCCTTTCAGACGCTCGTTTAAATACTAATCGTTCAGAAGGTAATGCTTTCTCTGGTGTAGGATTTGCTGAAATTCGTTTCATGGAGTCTTTGAAATTTGTTTCTAACAATAGTGTAACTGTAAATGAAACAAGATCTACTTCAGTAACAAATCCATATTATGGCGCTTACGCATCTTCTAATGGTATTGTAAACAAAGGACATTCAAGAAGCTGGTTCTATAACTTCCAACAGTTACTTAATTGGCAACAGCAATTTGGCTTGCACGATGTTGATGTAATGGTTGGTCATGAAAGATTTACAAACAAATATTATTCATTGACAGGTAGTAAAACAAATATGTTCGACCCTGCTAATACCGAATTAGCTGGTGCTGTTAATGACGGATCTCAAAATTCATATACTACAGAGTACCAAACAGAAGGTTTCTTTGGTCGTGTTCAATATAACTACAACAGTAGATATTTTGTTTCTGCCTCTTATCGTAGAGATGCTTCAACTCGTTTTCATAAAGATCATCGTTGGGGTAACTTCTGGTCATTAGGTGGTGCTTGGATTATTTCTGAAGAAGGTTGGTTTAACGCAGATTGGGTAAATATGTTGAAAGCTAAAGCCTCTTACGGTACTCAAGGTAATGATAATATCGGTAACTACCGTTATACTAATACTTATGATATCGTAAATGCATCTGGTAATCCTGCTGCAATTCCATTGACTTTTGGTAATCCAGATATTACTTGGGAAACGAATAGTAACTTTAACGCAGGATTCGATTTTGATTTCTTCAATAACAGATTATCAGGATCTGTTGAATTCTTCCGTCGTAAAACGACTGATATGTTGTTCTCATTCCCATTATCTCCATCATTTGGTTTTACTTCTTACTATGCTAACGTTGGTGATATGCGTAATATGGGATTAGAAACAGAATTGAATGGTACAATTATCAATAACAATAATCTTCGTTGGGAAGCTCGTGCTAACTTGACTTACTATAAGAATAAAATCACTAGTCTTCCAGAAAAGAGAAAAACAATGGAAACTCCTGATGGTTATGAAGGTTATACTTCAGGTAACTATTTCTATGGTGAAGGCTTGCCTATGTACTCTTTCTATATGCAAAAGTATGCTGGTGTAAACGAAAATGGTGAAGCTTTATTCTATAAAGATGAAACATCGTTAGATGAAAATGGTAACAAAGTTGTTAATACCGTTACTACTACTCGTTACTCAGATGCAACTCGTTATAACTGTGGTACTGCATTGCCAAATGTATATGGTGGTTTTGGAACAACAGTTAGTTACAAAGGTTTTGATTTCTCTATTGACTTTGCATATCAAATCGGTGGTAAAGTATACGATAGTGATTATCAAGGTATGATGGTATCACCAAAGGCGTCTTCAAAAGGTGGCGTTTTCCACAAGGATTTGTTAGATTCTTGGACACCCGAGAATGCTCAATCAAATAAACCTCGTTTACAATTTGGTGACGATTATACTGCTGCTTCTTCAGATAGATTCCTAGTAAAAGCTTCTTATTTGAGTTTGCAAAACATTAATGCTGGTTATACATTACCTGCTAGATTGTGTAGAAAAATACAATTCGAAAAAGTACGTCTTTATGTGACATGTGATAATCTATGGTATACTTCAAAACGTAAAGGTTTAGATCCAAGACAAAGTATTTCAGGTCAATCTACATCAGCTTTCTATGCTCCTATTAGAACAGTATCTGGTGGTATCTCATTCACATTATAATTATTAGCTAAATAGATAGATTATGAAAAATAAATTTAAATATATTATAGGCGCTTGTTGCATGTCATCATTATTCTTAACCGGATGTATTGATGAGGTGTATCCAACTAGCGGTGCAACAAGCGAACAGCTAGCTTCTTCTTCAAAAGCTACTGAGGCATTATTGTGGGCGATGCCTGCATATACAAATAAACTATATGATGAAGACGCTGGTTATGGATGGGGATATGGTTCAATGATGCATATTAGAGATGTCATGACTACCGATGTTGCTGTGATTAGTAGCAATTATGACCATTACAACTCATGGGAGTCTAATACATACATTGGCCCATCCTACAGATCGACACAAGTTATTTGGAACTATTTCTGGCAATATGTGCTAACTACCAATAACTTGATTTCAGCTATTGATGAAAATTCAGCTACTGATGTACAAATCGGTTATTTGGCAATTGCTAAAGCTTTTAGAGCTTCTATTTACTTAGATATGGCACAGATGTATGAGTTTTTGCCTAACGACAAAACTCAACCTTTGAGTCCACAAGGAAATAATATTCTTAATCTAACTGTGCCTATCGTAACTGAAAAGACAACAGAAGAGGAATCATATGACAATCCACGTGCAACTAGAGAAACGATGTCTGCTTTCATCTTGAGTGACTTAGAGTATGCGCAATCACACATTAAAAGTGCTCAAATCAATAATAAAACAGTTCCAAGTTTAGGAGTTGTTTATGGTTTGAAAGCTAGATTGTATATGTGGATTGGCGATTATGAGAATGCTCAGAAAAATGCTCGTTTGGCAATTGAGTCTGGCAACTATTCACCTATGACAAAAGATGAGTGTCTTAACATAAAAAAAGGCTTTAACTCTCTTTCTCCTAAATCATGGATGTGGGGAGCGCAAACTACAGGCGATGATGATGTTGTTAAAACAGGTATTTTGAACTGGACATCATGGTTATCAAATGAAACTGATTATGGTTATGCTGCAGCGGGTCCTCTTACAATGATTGATGCAAGTTTATATGCAAAAATTGATGATAATGACTTCCGCAAACTTTTATGGAAAGCTCCTAAAGGTTCTGATTTAGAAGGTCAAAATGAATATATCAATCAAACTTGGGGAGAGTCATTACCAACTTATGCATCATTGAAATTCCGTCCAAACGAAGGAAATATGGCTGATTATAAAATCGGTTCAGCATCTGCTTATCCATTGATGCGTGTTGAAGAGATGTATTTGATTGAAGCTGAAGCTGCAGCTCATAAAAATCCTGCTGATGGTAAAACTCTCTTAACTAAATTCATGACAAGTTATCGTAATCCGTCTTATACAACAAGTGCATCCTCGGCAGAAGAAGTTGTTCAAGAGGTTGTTTTGCAAAAGCGTATTGAACTTTGGGGTGAAGGACAATCTTACTATGACTTCAAACGTTTAGATATGCCTGTTATTCGTGGTTATGAAGGTACTAACTTCTCTGAAGCACGTCGTTTCAATACTACAACAAGACCAGCATGGATGAACTTCTGTATTGTTCAAACTGAAGGTAATAGTAATGCCGCTGTTAAGGATTATAACAATCCAGATCCAGCAGGTTTGTACACACCATGGGTTCCATCTAACTAACAATTAATCATTTTAAAAAAAACGTTGAAATTATGAATAAATTAAAATATTTATTTTCTACGATTCTGTTTATGAGTATGATCATGGTTGGTTGCTCTGATGATGTAGAATATAATGTAGGACCACTTCCAGAAGGGCAAAGTAGCTATTTTGCTCCTGGACAAAAAAGTAAATATTCAGTAAATACTGAAACTGCGACAATTGAAATCCCAGTATATCGTTTCGAATCGGCTGGCGCAAATCAAATTTCAATAAATAGCGAAATGGATGATGCATCATCAGCTGTTCTTACTGTACCATCGACTTTGAGTTTTGATGCAGGAAGTGATGTTGCAACGTTGGCAATCAAAATGGCCAATCCAACTTCTAGAGAGACCTATACAGCAAAAATCATGTTGGGTGAAAATACGCCTTATGCTGAATCAACAATCACTATTGAGGTATTTTATAAAGATCCATCTGACGTAGATCCAGAAAAGTGGACAGTTGTTAGCAACAATGCTTTATTTGTTGAAAACATGTTTGGCCCGTTTGGTGTATCTGATAATAGAATAACTGATATTGTTGTTGAAAAACTTGATGGTGGTAATAAGTATCGTTTCAGAAGTCCATATAATAATGATTATTTCCAATCAATTTATGGAGAAACTCTATTCCCTGCTGATTTTGAGGCTCCATATATCATAATCGATGGAGATATTTATTCTGAAGAGGGAGACAATTTATGGTACATCAAACCAACAGCACTTGGCTTTAAAATGGTAAATGGTGCAGGTCCTCATTATGATAATGGCTGGAATACTTTTGGTTCTATAGCAGGTAATTTACAGACAAGTGAAGGTGTGATACCTCCAAATAGTTCTAAATATCCATTAGGAAAATGGGATGCTAAAACCAAAACATTAGATTTAGGATTCTGTTATCATAATATTGGTGAATATGGATTTTTTGTTCAAGAATCAGGTTCGTATCGCTTGCATTTAGATCCTTCATTGTTGGGTCTTGACTATGCGAAAGACTATACTTGGAAGAGTTTGCCATTGGAAGGAAATATCTTTACATCTCAATTATTGAGAAACCCTTGGCTTCAAACAATCCAAGTAGCTAAGGAAGATCCTAATATCTATGCATTGCCAAATCTGTTTAATGAATCAAAAGCTTTCTATTTTGGATATAATTCTAAGCAAAATAAATTTAACTTGCTTCCTGAGTTAGACTTCCAACCTTCAGGTTTGAAGCTAGGCGAGAATGAGTTATATATGAAAATGGATATTCAAACATCTACATATGACCGTGCGACAAAAACATTCTCTTTGTCAATCGACTATTATACTCTTACTCCTTCAGGTAATAATGGAGATGTTTATACCTTGATGTTTAGAACGATTGAAACTTTGGTTGAAGGAACAAATCCTTACGATGAATTGAAAGAAAACATTGCGATAGATGATTATCTAGGAGCATGGTCGGTTAGTGCAATTAACTTTAACAATGGTTCATCACTTACTATCCCTATTTCTATTACAAAAAGTGCAGCTGGAAATTCTTTAGAAGTAAGAGGCCTATCTTTATTGCCTGAATTAGGTGAAGACTATGATGATGTTGTAGAACTTTCTTTCGATGCTGAAACAGGATTGATTGTTTATGAAGAGCAACAAGTTACACCATACCGCGGTTATGCAACATTAGCAATGATTATTGATTCAGGCAGAGGTAACTTAACATCATCTGAAGATGAAGTTTTTGTAGGTGGTATTAATAAAGCCGGTCAAGTTTACCTTTTCAATGGTGAAAACAATGATAACCCATACGATGGTATTTCTTATATGTATATTAATAATAATAGATATAACTTCGTTACCGGCTACTTCACTAGCCTATTGTGGACTCCAGCTGCTCAAGGTCAAGTTGCTTCAATACCTTCATTTACATTGGCTCCATACAAAGCGTTTGAGAAAAAGGTTAATACAATCGTTGCTCAACCTATTGTGAATGGACCTACTTATGCAATTGGTGGTAAGAAAATGATAAATACTGTTATTGATAATAACGGATTATCTAATTTCAAAATGGTCTCAGAATAAGGTGACCCTATTCAAATAATTTCTGAGAGGGTATTATGTTGTCATCAACATTAATACCCTCTCTTTTACTTTTAACTCTAAATGAATGATGAAAAAACAGTACTTATTTTTGCTTTTAATACTTTTTTCTTGCTCAATTTCGGGTAAAGAGCGTTTGAAAGAAGATGTTATCTCAATAGCTTCTCGCTTTTTGAATGATAAAACTCTAGTTCCTACTCGTTCACAGAATACAGTTAAGGTTATTGCAACCTCGGACGATGTTCTCCCTCTGAGAAAAAAACTGAATACAAAAATTCAGACTCCGGCTTTTTATATTTTAAATGGAGATAAATCTTATGTGATTGTTTCGGGAGATGATATAATGCCTGAAATATTAGGTTATTCGGATCAAGGTGAATTTGATTTGAATAATATTCCTGATAACATGTCTTATTGGTTGAGTACTTATTTGGATGAATATACCTATTTAAAAAATAATAATGTAGCCAATAATCCTACCATTCAAACAGTTGCTGATAACTCTTATCCATCATCTGTAGCGCCATTATTAGAAACCATGCAGTGGGATCAAGGTAACCCTTATAATAAAAAATGTCCTCAAAAATCTGTGACAGGATGTGTGGCAACTGCGATGGCAATGATTTTAAAATATCATAATTATCCTGAAGTAGGAAAGGGCTCTAAAACCTATATTACTGAGAAACTTAATGTAAGTTTAAGCTATAATTTCTCTGAAGTAACATTTGATTGGGATAATATGTTGCCTATTTATAAAACAGGGCAATATAACACCGCTCAAGCCGATGCAGTAGCCGAATTAATGTATGCATGTGGTGTTGCTGTATCAATGAATTATTCGCCTTCTGAATCGGGAGCATATTCATTTAATGTACCTAACTCCTTGATCGATTATTTTGATTGCGATCCTAATATACAGCATATTCTTAGAGATTATTTCGATTATAAAACTTGGATGGGGTATATTAAAGAAGAGTTAAGTTCTAATAGACCACTTTATTATAGCGGACAGTCTACAGAAGGTGGACATGCTTTCGTGTTTGACGGATATGATAGAAATGATTTAGTACATGTCAATTGGGGATGGTCTGGCGTTAACAATGGTTATTTTCTAATTACAGCTTTAAATCCTTCTTCACCCGGCATCGGTGGAGGTACATCCTCGGGTGGTGGATTTGTATCTCGACAAGCAATGGTTAGAGGTATTCAGCCTCCAACACCTACTACTAAATATCAGTCGTATTTTATGATCGACAATATCTCCTTTGCAAAACAGCCAACTAAAAAAGGAGAATCGTTTTTGCCAACATTGAATGGTATTTTTAATATGAGTTCTACTTTTACAAATGGACAATTAGGCCTTGTATTAGAGCGTGATGGAGAGATGACGGTAATTGATAAAATTGATTTTCCAACATGTAAATCTCATTCGGGATATGAATCTATGAGTTGGTCTAATTTTAATTCAAACTTTGTTTTCCCTCATAATATTCCCGATGGTGTGTATTCTTTTTATGTAGCATCACGTGTGAAAAATATAGATAATGAATGGAGTCGTGCTTTATGTTTACCATATACAAATGGGATTTACAAACTCATTGTGCAGGGTGATAATATTAGCATCGAAGATTATTGGGGCGAATTAGAGGTTACAGGAAGTTTAGAGGTTCAACATAATTTATATTCAACATACACTGGAGATTTTATTTTAAATTGTACGAATCACAATAATTCAAAGCCTTACTCAGGTAATGTTGCTGTTGGATTTTATCAAGGAGATAAATTAATTTCTACAGTAGGAGTGAAAGAAATTTATTTAGAAGCCGGACAAACAAATGTTGAGATTGCATTATCTGGAAAACTTACAAATGTGCCTGCCGGAAATTATACAATTTATCCAATAGCAAAGTGGGGAAGCGAAAATAAAATATTTGGAGATCCTATTACTGTAGCTGTTTCATCATCTGTAGGCTTGTCTGATATCAAAGCCAATTCTATTGATTTATCTAAAAATGAATATTTTGTGGATGAACCTATTTCTGTTTTGACAGAAATGGCCATAACATCATCTGGTAGTGCTAATGTATACGATAAAAATATAGATATTGTAATTTTTGACTCGAATGCGGCTGAAGTTGATCGTTGTCAAAAGGGGGTATTCCTTGAACGCGGAAATACATATAATTTCGAATTTATTATTAATCCATCATTAAAAGAAGGAGAATATAAATTAGGATTATATAAAACGTCTTTGATTGGATCAAGTTTGTTATTGAATCAATTGCCTTTTAAAGTAATTAAAGGAACTGGAATCAATGATACATCAGATGATCATCTACGTGTTGTATTGAATCAATCTACAAAACAGTTGTATATTGAGAGCGATCTAAATTTGAAAGGAGTAGTAATATATGACACTACCGGGCGTATTGTGTTACATCACTCTTTTTCTAACGAATATATTGTCGATTTAGAGAGTTTGCCAAAAGGTATTTATTTAATCTCCATAATGAGTGATAATAAAAACTATATGAAAAAAATCATGCTTCAATAAAAAGGCTGATTTTACTACATCGTAAGTTAAAGCGGTAATTATAAAAGTAATTTTATAGTTGCCGCTTTCTTTTATACTTCATTTATAATCATTGGAGCTCGAAAATTGTTATATTCGTTAAATGAATAAGAATTTGTTATCTGTTTTAAAATAGTTGCAGTGATATGAAAGTGTTTTATTTTATTTTATTTTCAGCCATGTGTATATATTCATGTAAAAGTGCCTCTCAAATCAATACCCATAATCATCAAGAGGTGAGTTTGCCACTTCAAGATATGAATTCACAAAAGCCATTGTCAGGGGCTCCAACAGTTTCTTCTCCTCCCGTTTTTATTTATAAAACCAATGGAGATTATTATTATAACGTACCGGTTATTATGAACAATGATCGTACTCAAATTGTATCATATCCGGCACCAACCGATTTGTTGATGGGCGATGCATTGCGTTTACCTTCCCGCTTAGTGGATGGCTATTTGTTAGACAATAAGGGGATAGGTCCTAATGTTGCATTTCTATCCTATACCTACGAAGAGTACAGTAAAATGCAAGAAGCCCCTAGTATGTCGCAATTGATGTTGCATATAATCAATAAAAATCCACTATCGGTTTGGTATTGGTGTGGGACAAGAAGTGATTACACGGATATAATTCCACAGTTAAATGAGTTAATAGAAAAGAAATACATGCAAAAATAATCTATCTTTGCATATCAAAATAATATAAAAGCTTTATATGAAAGAATTTGTTATTTCCGAAGCCAAAGTCGAAACTGCAGTACTTGTTGGTATTATCACTCAAACTCAAGATGAGCGTAAGACCAATGAATATCTCGATGAGTTGGATTTTCTTGCCGAGACGGCTGGAGCGGAAGTTGTAAAACGATTTACACAACGGTTGCCTTTGGCCAACTCTGTAACGTATGTCGGAAAAGGTAAACTAGAAGAGATAAAAGACTATATCGTTCAAGAAGAAGATAATGGTCGTGAAGTAGGTATGGTCATATTTGATGATGAGCTATCGGCTAAGCAGCTACGCAACATCGAAGCTGTTTTGAAAATTAAAATATTAGATCGTACATCGCTTATCCTCGATATTTTTGCAATGCGTGCTCAGACAGCCCATGCAAAAACCCAAGTAGAATTGGCGCAATATAAATATATGTTACCTCGATTGCAACGTCTTTGGACCCACCTAGAACGTCAAGGTGGTGGTTCGGGTGCCGGTGGTGGTAAAGGTGGATCGGTAGGTCTTCGCGGACCAGGTGAAACTCAGCTTGAGATGGACCGCCGTATAATCTTAGGACGTATGTCATTGCTAAAAGAACGTTTAGCCGAAATTGATAAACAAAAATCGACTCAGCGTAAAAACCGAGGTCGTATGATTCGCGTAGCATTAGTAGGGTATACTAATGTGGGAAAATCTACCATTATGAATCTTCTCTCGAAAAGTGAGGTGTTTGCCGAAAATAAACTGTTTGCAACACTCGACACTACGGTACGAAAAGTGATTATCGACAATCTTCCATTTCTTTTGTCCGATACTGTAGGGTTTATTCGTAAGTTGCCTACCGATTTGGTTGAATCATTTAAGTCGACACTTGACGAAGTACGCGAAGCCGATCTATTGGTACATGTGGTGGATATCTCTCATCCCGGATTTGAAGAACAAATAGAGGTGGTGAACAAAACACTTGCCGATATTGATGGAGGTGGTAAACCAATGATCCTTGTATTCAATAAGATTGATGCTTATCATCATGTTGAGAAGGCCGAAGATGATTTAACACCCCGTACAAAAGAGAATCTGACCCTCGAAGAGTTAATGAAAACGTGGATGTCTAAACTAAACGATAATTGTATTTTTATATCGGCACGCGAGAAAATCAATATTGATGATCTGCGCAAAGTTGTATATGATCGTGTAAAACAACTTCACGTACAAAAGTACCCTTATAATAATTTCTTATATCAAGTTTACGACGAAGAGGAAATAGAAGAGTAATTGCCCGTTATCTAATGGTGGAAAACATGCTATTTACTGAACATTAAATTTTATAGATATGGCCGATTTAAAAGATCAACTTTCATTATTGGGACGCACCACCGAATACAAGCAGGACTATGCTCCCGAAGTTTTGGAGGCATTCGATAATAAACATCCCGAAAATGACTACTGGGTACGTTTTAATTGCCCGGAGTTTACAAGCTTATGCCCAATTACCGGACAACCTGATTTCGCAGAAATTGTTATTAGCTATCTTCCCGATATAAAAATGGTCGAAAGCAAGAGTTTGAAACTATATCTTTTTAGTTTCCGCAGTCATGGAGGTTTTCATGAAGATTGCGTAAATCTTATTATGAAAGATTTAATCAAACTGATGAACCCTAAATATATTGAAGTAACCGGAATCTTTACTCCACGTGGAGGCATATCAATATATCCGTATGCCAATTGGGGACGACCCGGGACTAAATACGAAGAGTTAGCATTGCAACGCCTCGCAACTCATCAATAATAGATCTCGATATCATGATATAATAAATGCCGTGTCATAATGGAATCTTCCCAGATGACACGGCATTTATCGTTTTTATAATCGTTATTTAATGACAATCAGTTTGTGATATCTTATGGTTCACAGTTGTGATAGTGGGATATCACAACTGAGAATAACCGATATCACAACTGTGAATAAGGCATATCACTCTCTTAAATAATATCGTTTAATAGATCGGGTAGTATCATCTCGTCCGATTTTACTGATGAAATTAGTTCTTTCCCTTTTATTGTAAGATTAAAGTACATTTGGCGTTTATCCTCTTTTCCCATCGTGCGTTCTAGTAGCTCTTTTTTTTCTACCGATGCAATGATTTTCGACACATGCGATGATTTTAAACCCAGATGTTGAGCAATCTGGCTAGCCGAAAGTGGTGCGTTTTGATATAAAGAACACAGTGCCATTCCTTCGTTGAGGCCTATCCCATATTTGCTTTCAAAGTGTTGCTCAAAATCGGCAATACTCCTTTGAATATCTCTTATTTTACAAAGTTTTTCCATTCAATGCTATTCTTGTAAGTCTATATTAGATAAATAGATTAACATTGGCTTGTTCGGCGCGTTCCATATAGCTGGCTACACCTCCAATCGTTACATTATCTAATAATTCCTCTTTTTTTACTCCCATTACATCCATCGACATTTGACAAGCAATAAATTCAACTCCATTGTCGATAGCCTGTTGGCGTAGTGTTTCGAGCGATTCTATATTTTTTTGTTTCATGATATGGCGCATCATTCGATCACCTATTCCCAGCATACTCATTTTAGATAGGTGTAGCTTTAATGAGTGTGAAGGCAACATCCATCCAAACATCTTGCCGAAAATATCTTTTTCAACTTTTGGTTTCGACATCTTCTTAATCACGTTCAATCCCCAAAATGTAAAAAATATGGTAGTGGGTTGCCCTATTGCTGCCGCGCCATTAGCCAGTACAAAGGTAGCTAAAGCTTTGTCAAGATCATCGCTAAACATAATTAAAGTTTTGCCTTTACCTTCGCATGAAGTGGTGAGATGGCACGCTTGTGGTGCTCCTTTTTCTATAATAACGGTATATTTACCTTTTGCTTCGCTATTCGATAACAGCTTGTTTCCGGTGGTGTTGCACCAAGCTTGTGCATCGCGCGAAAAAGCTGCATCGGTCGATGTCACCTCAATTCTATCGCCTTGATTTATCTCATCCATTGCATGTTTTATTTTTAATACAGGTCCCGGACATTGTAGACCACATGCATCCACTATTACTGTATTTTTTTTAGCATCACCGTTGTTGACTGTCATTACTTCTTCCTTTTTTATTTCTTCTCTTTTTTCGTTAAGGTTGGGGGTAGGCAATTTTGCAGTGGCTATTTGATATGTTTTATATCCACCCGATAAATTTTTGACCTGTTGATAACCCCTTTGCATTAATATTCTTGTGGCTAGATATCCTCTAAGTCCTACTGCGCAAAAGATATAAATTTCTTTTTCTTTCGGTATTTCATTGATGCGCTCTCTTATTTCGTCTAAGGGAATATTTACAGCACCTTGTATCGATCCAAACGAAAATTCATCTGTTGTACGCACATCGAGCAAAAATTTATTATTTAAATTGCCGTTAGCTATTTCTCTCCATGTAACTATGGGCATCGTACCATTTACAATATTGCCCGCTACATATGCTGCTACTGCAACCGGATCTTTAGCCGATGAAAAGGGGGGAGCGTAGCACTGTTCGGTTTTCATTAAATCGTAGATGCTTCCACCTTGTTTAATTACCATCGATATTTCGTCAATGCGTTTATCCACTCCTTCATAGCCGGTGCATTGTGCGCCATATATTTTCCCTGTTTCCGAATTGAAAGTCAGTTTCAAGGTCATAGGTAGTGCATTTGGATAATAACCGGCATGTGAGTTTGGATGAACGATCGAACTACTATAGTTGACGTTCATTTGTTGTAACCGTTTGGCAGGAAGCCCTGTAGTGGCTACAGTCATATCAAAAACTTTTGCAATGGAGGTGGCAATAGCACCCTCATAGCTGATTGTGTTTCCCAATACCATGTTGTCGGCCACTATTCGGCCTTGGCGATTGGCAGGGCCTGCCAAATAATTGAGATAAGGCTTACCAGTGAGTGGGTTAATGTATTCTATGGCATCTCCTACCGCATATATATCTTTTGCCGATGTCTCAAGAAACTCATTTACTTTGATGCCTCCAGCTTCTCCCAATATGATACCGGCATCTTTGGCTAGTGTCGTTTCAGGGCGTACACCAATCGATAGAAGTACCATATCTGCTGTGATGTCTTCATGGGTGTTGAGTGTTATGTTTATTTTCCCATTTTCTGCGGCTTCAAAACTATCTACCCCCTTACCTAAATATAAATTTACTCCTTTTTGGATAAGGTGTTGATGTACGGCACATGCCATCGAAAAGTCAATGGGTGCCATCACTTGATTGCCCATCTCAATGATGGATACATTGATGCCCAACTGATGAAGATTTTCGGCCATTTCGAGTCCGATAAATCCTGCTCCAACAATCACTGCATTTTTAATGCTTTTATCGATAATATATGTTTTAATATGGTCTGTATCATCTACATTGCGGAGTGTAAAAATTCCCGGTATATCTATCCCTTTCAGAGGTGGACGTACGGGGGTTGCTCCCGGTGATAAAAGCAATTTGTCGAATGTTTCATCATACATTTGTCCGTCTTTGGTGCGGATAGTTACTTTTTTGTTCGAAGTATCTATTTTGATTGCTTCGCTTTCTACTCTAACATCAATCGCAAAACGTTTATGAAACGATTGTGGGGTTTGTACCAATAACTTCTGACGTTCTTTAATCGTATCTCCGATATAATATGGCAATCCACAATTGGCATACGAAATATATTTTCCTTTTTCAAGAATAATAATTTCAGCCATTTCATCTAATCTTCTAATTCGGGCTGCAGCTGTTGCACCTCCTGCTACACCGCCCACAATAACGTACTTCATAATCTATATATTTAAACGTTGATAATACTTTCCATTGGAAATTAATGTTGCAAAGATGATATAAGTTTTCTTATAAAACAAATTTCCACAGGAAAATAAATTTATAATTTCTATTATCATGATATTGCTAGACTATTTTTATGGTTATTATTCATGTTATTTTGATCTAAAAATGGCGTAACCTTTTGTGAAAAGTTACGCCATCAATAGCCGAATGGGATGATTATAAAATGATTATTTCATCACTTTTCGAATGATAATGCCTTCGGGTAGAGTGATTTTAAATAGATAAATTCCACTTGGAATATCCGATAGGCTTAGTTCGTGAATTGCCGAATATTTGGCAATGTATTGGCCGGCCATATTTGTGATTTCGATGCACAACGCTTCCTGACTTAAAATAACTCTATCGGATGGTGCATCGTAATAGATGCTAAAATCATTTGTGTTGATATTATCAACACCTGTGATAGAGGTGAAACTTGCTTCAATAGTATGGTTGTTTAATACATTGGCAAATGTAAATATCCCTTCGATTAATTCAGAGGTAACATCCATGCCATTCACCAATACTTTGTCGAGTTTATACCCTTGGTGCGCAGCGATGCTGAACGATTGGTTTTCTCCATGTACTACCTTAACTTCACCGCTTGGTGTGATTGTACCCTGTTCTTCATTACTAACACTTGCCATAATAGTATGAATTATCTGTTCTGTTTTTACTATTATTACATTACTATATTCCGATACATTGCCTTTGCTATCAGCCGCAGCTATCTTATATGCATATTCGGTATTAGCTTGCAAGCCTTCTTTCACATAATAAAGGTCAGTACTAGTGGCCACTTCTATTGCTTTTCCAATATCGCTTTTATCTTCATTAGGAGTACCGATTATAATTTGATAAATTACGGCATCTTTTGCTTGGTTCCAGTTAGCGGTAAAACCATTGATACTAACATTGCTGGCTTCGGTTGCAATAGGAGCTTCCATTTTAGGTTCTACTGCTTTTGCTTTAAGAATAATTTTTTCGCTAATGCCATCCGACGTGATTGTTATATTTTCAGTATATTCTCCTTTACCTGAAGGTGCAAATGTAACGGTAATTTCACTTTTTGCCAATATACCTTCGATAGCAGTTAGTCTGTTTGGATGGATGGTAAACATATTGCTTGAAGAAGATAAGACAATATCTGAAAGTAAATCTTTTCCGCTTAAATTGAATGTAAACTGTTTCTCTTCATCAGTATTGATTGTTCCGAAGTCGATCGTTTTTTCAGAGATTCCTTCAATGGTAATACTTGGAGGAGTAGGAGGTATATAGTTAGGGTCATATACTTTGTAAAGGGCTATACCTACTCCCGGTGAATATTGATGGATATAATAAGTACCATCATTTATTTTAGATGAAGTCAACCAGTTCGAGAATGAGTTTTTAGAAATACCGGCACCATTCCCAATCATGAATATATTTGCCTCTTGTGGAGTGTTATCTGCCAAGTCAGTGTCATCGGTTTTATCATAAACTTTGAATTGGCTGTCATAATTCACAGTTCCGGTATTATAAACCCAAATTTCATGATCTTTGCCGGTTGCATCTTTGATGGTAAAAGTACATCCTCCTAAAGTTGATGTTTTTATTTCTGGAAGATGAAATATTTGTGCTGTTTCTCCCTGATTGACTTGTTGTAATTGAGAGGAACGCGCATGTGCAATCGCTGATAATTCAGTTCCTTTGAATATATTGTTTCCGGTATTTCCTTTGTGAATTTCATTTCCGCTAATGGTTCCTACAGTGATATCACTTTCTGATATTCCGCCATTGGTTACTTTCACATAGTTTATTTGAACTTGATTTTGCGAATAAAAGAATATTAAACCACCCTCTGCGCTAAACATGTTTCCAAAGGCAGAAATGTAATCTGTACGACCTACATTGGTTTCAGTACCTTTTGGAAGGGTGAATTGAATCGTTTTCATTTGCTGCTCGCCAGCTTTTACAATTATTGCACTCGATGGATTCGAACCGGGGAAGCCCATCCCATAGACAATGTTTCCGGCGTCATCAATTGCTATGCCTGTACCTGTTAGATTTGGGTCATCAATGAACATGGCCTTTTCAATTGATGTACCGTTGTGTGTATAGGTGTATGCTTTTTTATTCGTTTTATCAACGGTATAAATTACTCCATTATAGCCTGCACCTTGTCTGGCATCTGTATCAGGAAGAAGGTTTTCAGTGCTTTCCCACAGCTTTTCGACAATGAATGGTGATTTTTGAGTAGGTTCAACTCCTAAACCACTGGTGTGGATCTCTTTTTTCACCCCTTTTGAGGTAACCGATATGATGCCATTTTCTTGACTGGCAGTGGTAGGATTGAACGTTATGGTAAGTGTTGTTGCCGCCACAGTACCGGTGGTTGGTTGGATTGAGGTTTTATTAATTTCAAATACAGGGTTGTTTGATTCTATTATAATATCATTTGCAAGGTGAGTTCCTGCAATAGTAATAGTTGTTTCGCTCTTGTTGCCTATTTCGGTATCCGAAAAATTAATATGATTATCGGTTATTCCATCTATAGTAATGGTGGGAGAAGGCGATGAATCATAGACTTTATAGAGTGCAATACCGTTTCCTGGGTGAAATTGATGTATATAGAATGTTTTTTCATCGATTTTCGAACTGCAAAGCCAATTGGCATAGGCTGTTGATGTGGCATTTCCATTTCCAATCTTAAATGTTTTTTCTTCTGCATTCAGCAATGTGCTTAAATCGCTTTCATCGGTCATATTTCTTACTTTAAAGTGGCTGTCATAATTTACAGTTCCCGTATTGTAAGCCCAAATCTCTTTCTCATCACCATAAACATCTTTAATCGTAAAGAATGTAGCTCCCAATGTCGTTGTTTTTGCATCGGGAGGTGTTACGATACTTGTTGTACCATTTTCAAATTTTTGCCATTGACTAGATCTGATCTGGCATGTCACATCATCGGCATTACCGCTGTATACGGCGGATGTCGATGTACCGGCACTCAAACCTGTTCCTATATTTCCCACAGTAATAGCTCCATCTCCTTCGCCGCCATTTCTGATTTTTACGTAGCTCACGGTAGTTTGTCCGGTGCAATAAAAAAATACATAGCCTCCGTTGTCACTGAAAATATCACCTGTTGCATTGGTGTAATCAGTTCTGCCTTGATGTGTCAGAGTGAAAGAGATATTTTTGCCAATAGTTTCTCCTTTTCTATAAATTTTTAATCCATTGGGTGCAGCCGATGCAAAATAGCCGGTACGAACAATTAAGTTTCCGGCATCGTCGCAATCGAAACCACTACCTGTATCTGATGTTGCAAATTCGGTGCGCTTCACTTCGCTACCTACCTGAGTATAGGCATAAATTTTCGAAATACTTTTGTCTTGGATATAGATAGTTCCATCATAACCACTTCCTTGTTTGGCATTGCCAACTGCCGGAATATCAGAAGTCGACTCCCAGAGTTTTTCAACAACAAATTGACTCCGAACAAAACTTGCCATTAATAAAGCAAGCATTAAAAAGACCATTTTTTTCATAAGTAATATATTTATAGTTAACAAAAAATCGAATAACTGTGCAAATGGTCGTCTTTATTTGTGTTTTCAGCTTAAAAAAATCCTATTTCATTGATTTTGTGATTGAAAGGTAATATAAATGTATATTTAAATTTTTAATTACAAACATAAATTTAAATATATTAATAATTAGAAGTATAAATAAAATATAATTAACAAATGAATTTAATGTGTAGTAACCCTCTGATAGAGAATTGTTTTATAGATGATTTAGATAAATAGAGTGATGAAAACTTATTCGTGATGATAAGGTCCTCCTTTGAGAATGGTCATTGCACGATATATTTGCTCTACAAATATAAGGCGTATCATTTGGTGTGAAAATGTCATTTTCGACATGGAAATTTTTTCGGATGCAAGGTCGTATACCTTTTTTGAAAATCCATAAGGTCCTCCAATAACAAACACTAAGCGTTTATTAACAGTATTCATTTTCTTTTTCATCCAATCGGCAAATTCAATTGAACGCATCTCTTTACCATGTTCATCTAGAAGTACAACTACATCGCCTGATTGAATGGCTTTACAAATTAATTCGCCTTCTTTCTCTTTTTGTTGCTCTGCCGATAGACTTTTTGTATTTTTCAGCTCAGGTATAACTTCTAAATCGAACGATATATAACGCTTGGTACGTTGTGTATAATCGTTGATTGCGGTGATATAATGTTGTTCTACTGTTCTACCTACTACGAGCAATGTTGTTTTCATTGTTTCTATCTAAATGATGACCCTGCAAAAATAGTCAATTATTCACGTAAAATCATAATAAATATATACCTTTGCCTCACTACTGGTAGTAGTTTTATTCATAATTAAGGTCTATTAGGAATGTATTTATGAAATGCGGCTAACAGAAAAATAAAACATATAATAACTTAGATAATTTCGATGGATAAGGAAAAAGAATTGATCGATAAATTAATTGATCTTGCATTTGCCGAAGATATAGGTGATGGAGATCATACAACTCTATCTTGCATACCTGAAACTGCAATTGGTAAGTCTAAACTATTAATAAAAGAAACTGGAGTTTTAGCCGGTATAGAGGTGGCTAAAGAAATCTTTAATCGTTTTGATCCTACTTTGAAGGTAGAGGTTTTTATTGAAGATGGAACTGAGGTAAAACCGGGCGATGTTGCAATGATTGTGGAAGGAAAAATACAGTCATTGTTACAAACAGAGCGCTTGATGTTGAATGTAATGCAGCGCATGAGTGGCATTGCAACCATGACTCGAAAATATGCAAAACAGTTGGAAGGAACAACTACGCGCGTACTAGATACTCGTAAAACTACACCCGGCCTTCGAATACTAGAAAAGAAAGCCGTGAAAATTGGAGGTGGAGTGAATCACCGCATTGGTTTATTTGATATGATTCTATTAAAAGACAATCATGTTGATTTTGCCGGTGGCATTGATAAAGCAATAACACGTGCAAAAGATTATTGCAAAGAAAAAGGCAAAGATCTTAAAATTGAAATTGAAGTTCGTAGTTTTGATGAATTACAACAAGTGTTAGATTTGGGTGGAGTTGATCGCGTAATGTTCGATAACTTTACACCAGAGATGACAAAGAAAGCTGTTGAAATGGTAAATGGCCGCTTCGAAACAGAGTCATCGGGTGGAATTACATTCGACACTTTGCGTGAATATGCCGAATGTGGTGTCGACTTTATATCTGTTGGAGCATTAACTCACTCTGTAAAAGGTCTTGATATGAGTTTTAAAGCTTGTTGATTTTATAAATAGGGATGTTGTGATGAAAAATCATAATATCCCTATTTATTTCTAACCCTTGATCGCGTTTTTATCTTCCAAAAACGCTTTAAATTCTCTTTTTAACTTCTTTTTTCAAAAAGCTTTGCAGCATTCCTCATAATGCTACGTCTAACACATAGAAACGCGAGAGGCTTTTTATAAATAAAACATCGATTTGGAAAACGAAATAGAATTAATTAAAGGTTGTCGGACAGGTGATGAGGCTGCTCGTAAGAAGCTTTATTTAATCTATTCTGAAAGAATGTTGGCCATTTGCTATAGATATATTGGCGACATAGATGCAGCCCATGATGTACTGCACGATGCTTTTATGAAGATATTTACACGTTTTTCTTTTCGAGGTGAATCTTCGCTTTCTACTTGGATTACTAAAGTGGTCATATCGCATGCGTTAGATTATCTGCGTAAACAGCAGCGAGATAAAAAATGGCTTTTGTATGATGATCAGATAACTGATATTCCCGAGTTGGATAAAGAGGAATATTTGCTTTCTGAAGAACAACTGTTGCTGTTTGTGGCTGAATTGCCACAAGGGTGCAGAACTGTTTTTAATCTTTATGTATTTGAAGATAAAACACATAAGGAAATCGCAGATTTGCTGGGTATCAAAGAGCATTCCTCGACCTCGCAACTACATCGAGCAAAATATCTATTGGCAAAGAAAATAAAGGAGTTTAAAAAATATGAAGAAAGAACAGGATGATATAACTCAATTGTTCAAAAATAAACTTTCACAATCGGGTATAACAGTGGAGGATCATTTTTGGGAACATCTGAATGAAGATTTTTTAGCGGCTCAAACCAAAAAAAGGATACTGTTTTATCGAGTAGCATCCTCTGTTGCTGTTTTCTTAGTTCTCGCTGTTACGTCAGCAGCGTTCTGGATGTTCACACCACAAAAAGAGATTGAAGAGACAATCAATCAGTTGGCCTACTCTAACCAATCTTCTTTATCAGATGATTTTTCTTTCCAATCATTTAAAGTCGAGAAGAAAACTGTTACATCGTCATCTTTTTCTGGCAATAATAAATGTGTACCGATTGTTCATCATCCCGAAGATTCTGTATTCATATCCATGTCATTTCAGTTTTCTTGGTCTTCATATGATTCTTCAAATAATCATATGTCCGAATTAAACCGCCATGGGAATATATTATTAAACCATGAGTCTAAAATGACTCAATTTGAATTAGATACAGTGGCAGTTAATGATGCAGATATCCGGACAACTGATTCTCAAAAGTATGCGTTAAAAGTGATAGGTGGATTTTCTCTTCCCAATAAGATTCCTCACCATCAGCTTCCCTTTTCTGTTGGGGTGAATATTGAAAGACAGATGAATCGAATTCTTAGTATAGAAACAGGTATCCAATATTCAAATATTTCATCTATTGATAAGAAACTTCATTTTATAGGAATTCCTATACGCCTCAATGCCTCAATGATTAAAACCTCTAAAGTGAATCTATATGCTTCGGCTGGTATTGTAGTGGATAAATGTATAGCGGGTGCACCTAATAATAGCTTTAAAGCTGAGCCTATACAAGTATCGATCGGTGGAGGGGTAGGGCTCGATTATAAGATAAAAGAACATCTGTCAGCATTTATTGAACCACGCATCGAACATCATTTTGTTTCCAAATCGATCATCGAAAATTCGCGTACAACTCATCCAACAAGCTTCAATCTGCTAGCTGGTATACGGATGTCTTTCTAATAATAGTTATATGTTATGAATAAAATAGTCTATTATTTAATAACTATCTGTTTAATCTTTTGTTTAAATAGCTGTGTCAATGATAGCTATCAATCGGAGGTTGGTGTATTTATAAAAGAATTAAAGGCAGGGACGTATAATAACAAAAATGACAAAGGTGTGATTGTTGTTCCCCAATTTGATGCTACTGATATACCCGAGCTGTTAAAATATGCCGATGACTTGAGTTTGATACCTACCTTTCCTACTTTATATAATAGTAATGGCGGAAAGCTTAGGTTAGGCGAATGTGTATTATGGACGATAGAAACTATTCGTTTGGGTTTTCCGGCTTCAATGGGAAGTCATCTTGTATATGCGAATGCTCCCAATTATGAGGCAATGTTCTTTTTATCCGATCAAGAATTATTGGTAGCTGCTGCTAGATATAAATCATGGTGGGAGAATCGTAACTATCCACGTACGATATGGACCATTGATCCTTGTTTTGACGAGCCATTGTGTGGTAGTGGGTTTCGCTGGTGGTAAATATTTAAATTACATTTAAATGATGCGAATTGTTTTTTTTCTAATTTTAATACTTCTTATTCCTGCTTCATCAAATGCTCAGGAATTGATTGCTAACGATTCGTTAAAGGTGGAACGTATACTTGAGAATGATGAAATACATATAAACGAGGATTTAATTAATAGTATTGATTTCGGATCGGGGGTAATGGGCAAACAAATGATAATGGATAGCAAAAGTTGGCTTTCTCCTGACAATACGCTTCCATCAATTACTCCTAATGAAATGCCTCTTGATAAACGACAAATTCTCTCGTTGAAGCCATATAAGGCAAATACGCCTTATAATTGGGATCCTATTAAGCAAAAGAAAATTAGAGTCAATAGAGATACATGGAGAAGTGATCCGTTTTATCATTTAAAAATGGCTCGTACTTATAGCAATTGGGCTAAAAGCCCTTTCGATAAAGGTGTGCGTAGTTCGCTGGCTCAAATCGAAGCTACTGGTTTGCGTTATAGCCCTATCGGAGAGAGAGCTGGCAATAGGTTGATTGGGACTTGGAATCATACTACTTCCGGAATCGGTGGACTTGACTTAATGACTCCTTTTACTAAAGATTTTTGGAACAGAAAAGGTGTAAAGCGTAGATTGCGAACATTGGAGGTTCTAGAGCATTACTCGGATACTATCCCTTGAAATTTGAGTTCCTTTAATTTAGATGTTCGATATGGAACGATATCCACTCGAACCAACTGATGTTTTTACTTGTTAGTATTCAAAATATTAATGATTGATCGTATGAATAGAATTACTTCCTTATTTGGAATTAAATATCCCATTGTCCAAGGTGGAATGGCTTGGTGTAGCGGCTGGCGATTGGCATCTGCCGTTAGCAACGCTGGTGGTTTAGGTGTAATAGGAGCAGGATCGATGTGCCCTGACTTGTTGCGAGAGCATATCCAAAAATGCAAAGCTGCAACTACAAAACCTTTTGGAGTAAATGTTCCATTGATGTATCCGCAAATTGATGAGCTAATGAAGATTATTGTTGAAGAAGGGGTTAAAATCGTCATTACATCGGCAGGCAATCCTAAAACATGGACGTCATGGTTGCATGCCCATAATATAGTCGTGGTGCATGTGGTGGCTTCTTCCAAATTTGCTATGAAATCAGAAGAAGCAGGCGTTGATGCTATTGTTGCCGAAGGGTTTGAAGCTGGAGGACATAATGGTAGAGAAGAAACAACAACATTGTGTCTAATTCCTGCCGTTCGAAAAGCTACAACATTACCTTTAATTGCTGCCGGTGGCATTGGTACCGGTCAGTCTATTATGGCAGCCATCATCCTTGGCGCCGAAGGTGTGCAAATTGGTACGCGTTTTGCGTTGACTTATGAGAGTTCTGCTAGCCAAATATTCAAAGAGTACTGTTTGCGTCTAAATGAAGGTGATACAAAATTATTATTGAAAAAACTTTCACCTACCCGCTTAGCAAACAATTTTTTCAAGAATCTGGTCGAACAAGCAGAGGCAAAGGGTGCCACAGCTTCTGAATTATTAGAACTAATTGGTAGCGGTCGACCCAAAAAGGGTATTCTTGAAGGTGATTTGGAAAACGGCGAATTAGAAATCGGACAAATTGCATCATTATTCAGACAGCAACAAAGTGTAGATGAGGTGATGAATGAATTGATAGAAGATTACAGTCGCTTGAGCAAAATGCGTTATGAGTGGTAGAGTATAACATATAAAAATAAGAAGCACTTCT
>DKPN01000063.1:0-1959 GCA_002471195.1 Bacteroides sp. UBA7333 | reverse complement strand
AGAAGTGCTTCTTATTTTTATATCATTGGTGTATATGGAAGATTAAATACATCGGATATAGCTTTATAAACAACTTTTCCATCCACAACATTTAGTCCTTTTGCCAATGCTTTATCATCCTCGCATGCTCTGATCCAACCTTTATTGGCTAAATTTAAAACATACGGTAAGGTGGCATTGGTCAAAGCCATTGTCGAAGTATAGGGTACGGCACCCGGTATATTTGCAACTGCATAATGCACAATTCCATCTACTACATAGGTGGGATCGGCATGTGTGGTAGGATGAGATGTTTCAAAACATCCTCCTTGATCGATTGCGACATCCACCAATACTGTTCCTTTTTGCATCATGCTTAGCATCGTTTTCGTAATAAGATGAGGGGCTTTATCGCCTGGCTTCAAAACAGAACCAATGACCAAATCTACTTTGGGAAGCTCTTTTATAATTTGAGCCGATGAGGCATAAAGTGTCTTTACATTAGCAGGAAGCACTTCACTTAAATATCGTAATCTTGGTAAATTGATATCGGCTATCGTAACATCTGCTCCCATTCCGGCAGCCATTAATGCAGCATTGCTTCCTACAATGCCACCGCCTAATATCAAAACTTTAGCTGGTAGCACACCGGGTACACCTCCTAATAATATACCTTTACCTCCTTGTGGCTTTTCTAAGAAACGCGCTCCTTCTTGTATTGACATTCTACCGGCTACTTCGCTCATGGGTATTAATAAAGGGAGTGTGTGGTTATCTAATTCAACGGTTTCATAAGCTAGGCAAATTGACTTGCTTTCGATCATAGCCTTTGTTAACTTTTCGTTTGATGCAAAATGAAAATAGGTAAATAATAATTGATCTTTGCGAATTAATTTGTACTCAGCCTCAATGGGTTCTTTTACTTTTACTATCATTTCAGCAATTGAATAAATCGATTCGATAGAAGGCAATATTTCAGCACCTACCGAAAGATATTCAGTGTCTATGAAACCACTGTTTACTCCTGCATCTTTTTGTACATAAACCTTATGGCCATGTTTAATCAACTCTGCAACACCAGAAGGTGTCATGCCTACACGATTTTCGTTGTTTTTAATTTCTTTAGGAATTCCAATTATCATAATGTTACGATTTTATGGTTAGATAATAACGAAAATATAAATTTTAATCTTTTTGTAGTGTATTGGGTTGTATGTTGTGCAGCATAATGTAAGGTGTGAACAAATGAGTGATCTTTTAAATGTCTCCAATACTCTAAGTTGAAATATTTACGTGATACATAATGTATGGGTCAATGAAAGAGCCTGATAGCGAGTGAAAAGTGATTTTTTGTATAAGTCAGTAAGATAATTTATAATTCACTGCTTATTCGGATATCTCAGTTAATTATGATATTAATTTAGTGAGTATTGTGTAATAATGTCGTGCAATAACCTTTGTTATATACTTTGTAGGATTCTTATAAAATGAAAGTGAGTGAAAGATTATCATCTTTTTCATCCCTAATTTATTAAAACAAAATTATGATACCCATAATAATTTTATTTATCCTTAAATCAATATGTATAATTTACGATCCTTACGCGCACGCGTATATATTAAGATGAATGGTGAAAAAAGTACATCCATTAACATATGCAAAAAGTGTATTTTTATTCATTTGCTTATCAGTGAATTAAACGTTAAATTGAAAATACTTTGAAAATAATATCAGATATGTTTTGGATGAATAGTAAAATCCTCTACTTTTGCATCCGCTTAGCAAGAGAAGCTGAGCTTAACAAAATGACTTACTGCAACGAAAACGGATAATGAAATGTTTTGAAAAAAAAAAACTTCAAAAATTTTTCTTGAAAAATTTGGAAGTTAATAATTAAAACACTTATCTTTGCATCCGCTTTTACTTCAGAAACAGACATGTTTTAGAAGGAGCATTAAGAAATCGTTCTTTGAAAATTT
>DKPN01000005.1:10502-12008 GCA_002471195.1 Bacteroides sp. UBA7333 | reverse complement strand
CATATGCCATAAAAGATTATTTTGATATTGATCCTGATTTAGCAGAGAATGTGGATGAGAGAATGTTTGAATTTGAAAATCTAATTGAACGGACGCATCAACAAGGGCTAAAGGTTATCATCGATTTCATTCCAAATCATGTAGCACGTCAATATCATTCTGACTCGCAACCTGATAATACCGAACAACTGGGAGGGGCCGATAATTCAAAGTTGAGTTTCAGTCAGCAGAACAACTTTTATTATATACCCAATACTGCCCTACACGGACAATTTGATATGAAAGGCGATGCCTTGGAACCATATTATGAATTTCCTGCCAAAGCAACTGGAAATGATCGATTTGATGCATATCCCAATATAAATGATTGGTACGAAACAGTTAAATTAAATTATGGTGTGGATTATTTAAATAATCATAGTCAACACTTTGATCCCATACCAAATACATGGATCAAAATGTTAGAAATACTTCTTTATTGGTCGGCAAAGAAGATAGATGCATTTCGATGCGATATGGCTGAAATGGTTCCTGTTGAGTTTTGGGAATGGGCAATACCTCAAGTTAAAACAAAATTTCCACATATTATTTTCATTGCAGAAGTTTATAATCCCAATGAATATAAAAATTACTTATCAAAAGGACGATTTGATTATTTATACGATAAAGTTGGTTTGTATGATACACTACGTAATGTGATTTGTGGATATGAATCGGCTACTGCAATCACAAAAAGTTGGCAAAGTTTAAATGGAATAGAAAAACAAATGCTAAACTTTTTGGAAAATCATGATGAACAACGAATTGCGTCTGACTTTTTTATTGGAAACCCTTTTAAAGCTATACCCGGAATGATCGTTTCGGCATGCATGAACACCTGCCCTATGATGATTTATTTTGGACAGGAATTTGGCGAATTAGGAATGGATACAGAAGGTTTTAGCGGTAGAGATGGACGGACAACCATTTTTGATTATTGGACTGTTGAATCGATACGACGTTGGAGAAACGAAGGAGCATACGATGGAAAATTAATTAACAAAGAGAGCAAAAAACTTTATCGTTTATATCAAAAAATTTTAAAAGTTTGTAATAGTGAACTAGCAATCAGTAAGGGACTTTTCTTTGATTTGATGTATGCAAACCTAAATGGATGGAGATTTAATGAGCATAAACAATATGCATTTATGCGAAAATATGATAACGATTTATTATTTATTATTGTTAATTTTGATAGTGAGCCTGCTGATATTGCCATTAATATCCCACCTCATGCCTTCGATTATCTAAATATTCCACAAATAGATTTTTATCAGGCTACCGATTTAATGACACAAAAAAAAGAGGATATTTCATTATTACCTTATAAAGCCACCGAAACATTATTAAAAGCATATAGTGGCAAAATTTTGAAGATAAAACTTTAAAAAACAGATAAGTACTAACAACCTAATTTCATAAAAACTAGTGTTCAGTGGATGATTAATAAGCTTATAAAAAAGAGGA
>DKPN01000005.1:0-10307 GCA_002471195.1 Bacteroides sp. UBA7333 | reverse complement strand
TCCTCTTTTTTATAAGCTTATTATAGAGCAAATTGTTATTCAGCTGTTTTTCTACGGATTCCTCTTTTGGGTGTAGTTGTTGGTGCTTCTATTGGTTTAATATCAATCTCAACGCCTGCCAATTCAGGGTCAATCATAATACGACCACAATATTCACATACAATTACTTTTTTACGTGAGCGGATATCTAATTGACGTTGAGGTGGGATTTTATTAAAACAACCACCACATGCATCACGTTGAACATATACAATACCTAAACCATTTCTCGAATTTTTACGAATACGCTTGAATGATTGTAATAAACGTGGCTCAATTTTAGTTTCTAATTCTTTTGTTTTATCGCGAAGTTTTTCTTCTTCCTGTTTTGTTTCAGAAACAATCTCATTCAACTCACTTTTTTTAACGTCAAGATCCTTCTGTCTTTCTTCTAAAGCGAATAAGCTTTTTTCTACTTCCTCAGACTTTACCTTTTCTTCAGCTGTAAATTCTTTGATTCTTTTCTCACATAATTCAATTTCCAAAGATTGGAATTCAATTTCTTTAGTCAAAAAATCATATTCACGATTATTTCTTACATTGTCTTGTTGAGATTTATATTTTTCAACTGCAGATTTAGCTGTTTCAATCTCAACTCTTTTACCAGCAATGGCAGATTTTAAATCAGTAATTTCAGATTTGATCTTATCAATACGAGTTGTTAGACCAGCAATTTCATCTTCCAAATCTTGAACTTCTAGAGGTAATTCACCACGAAGAGTTTTAATCTTATCAATTTCTGATAACATCGTTTGCAATTCAAACAACGTCTTCAATTTTTGTTCCACGGTCAATTCGCCTGAATCTTTCTTTGTTTCTTTTGCCATTTTATTATATATATTTAATGGGATTTGTATTATTCTTACTTATTTTTACTGGTAATGTACTATCAGTTTGTTTTATAATATCATAAAGAATTTCTGTCGTATATTGTTCGCTTTCATAATGGCCCATATCAATCATTAAAATGTTATCACATCCAAAATAATCGTGATATTTGATTTCTCCAGTTATAAATGCATCAGCTCCGCTCATAATTGCTTTGGATAATAAAAATGAACCCGAACCACCACAAATGGCAATTTTTGAAATTTTTTCATTATGATGTCTATTATATTTTAAACATTCAACATTAAAAATAGATTTCAAATCTTTTAAAAACAGAATATCATTTTTCGTTTCAACCAAATCACCAATAATACCTGATCCATATGAATTGCATACATTTTGTAATTTAATAATATCAAATGCAGGTTCTTCGTATGGGTGAGAAGAAAATAAAGCTTTTAAAATCTCATTTTTTTTATAAAATGGAATCATAACTTCAATCTTCACCTCTTTTTCATAATGCATGTTATTTAGATCACCAACATATGGATTAGCTCCCTTTAAAGCTCTAAAACTACCTGTACCTATTTGATTAAAACTACAATAATCATAGTTCCCAATAGTACCTGCGCCTGCATTAAATAAAGCAATTCTTACATCATCAGCAAAATCTTCAGGGACATAAGTAACAAACTTCAATAAAGTATTATCTTTAGGATCTAAAATTTGAATATTTTTCAAACCAATCTTTTGTGCGATCTTGTAGTTTACTCCATAAAAAATATTATCGAGATTAGTATGGGCTGCATAAATTGCAATATCATTCTTTATAGCTTTTATGATACATTTCTCAATATAATTTTTTCCTGTTAACGATTTTAGTCCTTTAAATATTAAGGGATGATGCGATACAATTAAATTATAGCCCAATTCAATTGCTTCATCTATTATCTCTTCAGTGACGTCAAGACACAACAAAGCCCCTGCTGCTTCCACGTCTGTCAATCCAATTTGCAAGCCGGCATTATCATATCCTTCTTGCAGTGGCAGAGGTGCAAAACCTTCAAGGGCACTTACAAAATTTTTAATTTTCATTTATTACGAAAATAAAATAGATTACAAAGATAATAAATTAATTATTATCGCGATGTGATTTTTATATAATTTAGTAAATTCAATAACATTCAGTTGTATCAAATTTAGTTTACTAAAGGAACCGAAAAACTAAATATAGAACCTTTATTTTTTTCTGACGTAAACCATAAATCGCCATTATTCTTCACAATAAAATCCTTACATAATAATAATCCCAACCCAGATCCTTCTTCATTATTCGTCCCAAAAGTACTGAAGTGAGTATCTTCATGTAAAAGTTTTTTTTGATCTTCATCATCTATTCCACATCCAAAATCTTCAATAGCAACAATAGCAAAACGGCTATCTGTTCTTATTTTTATTTTAATGGTACTTGATGGATTACTAAATTTTATTGCATTTGTTATTAAATTTCGGACAACAGTTTTCACCATATCAATATCGCCTCTAACTTCAATATTATCTGTTAAATTCGATGTGTCAAATTCTATTTTAATTTCCTTTAGTTCTGCAACCATGGAGAATATTTCAACCACTCCCTCTACTACTTGGTTTATATTAAAATTTTGATAGACAACTTTTAATTTACCCACCTGACTTTTAGTCCATTTCAAAAGATTGTCAAGCAGCGAAAAAACATCTTCAGTTGTTTGATTCGCCATAGTTAAGAGTTCAAACATTTCAGGACCAATCATTGAGCTTGGCAAGTTTAAAATGAGCATATTCAATACCATTTTAACAGAACCAATAGGAGAACGTAAATCATGAGCTATAACAGAATACAGCTTATCCCGTGCAGTTATAGTCCTCCTTAGCTCTTCAGTTTGACTAATGATAATACGTTTAGCAGCGATAAGCGATATTTGATGATAGACTCTTATTATCAATTCCTCTTTATTAAAAGGTTTTGTTATAAAATCATTTGCACCTAATTGAAATCCTTTTACGATATCAGAAGTACTGTTTAATGCAGTTAAAAATATGATTGGTATTTCAGTAGTTTTGGGATTTTCTTTTATTTTTTGCGCAACCTCAAATCCACTCATATCTGGCATCATAACGTCAAGTAAAATTAGATCAGGTTTTTCAGCGTTCACTTGTTCTATGGCTTGTAAACCATTATTTGCTGTAATAATCTGAAATTTTTCATTTGTCAATAATACTTTTAATAATAAAACATTTGACATTACATCATCTACAATAAGAATTTTATAGTCAGAAGGAGTTATTTCCATTTTCATCCTTGAATAGTATTAGCGTGAGTTAAAATATCATTTTTAAAAGCATCAATCATATTTAATAATCCTTCGTTTAGCTGAACAGTGGGATACCAATTCAATTTTTCTTTGGCAAGTGTTATATCTGGACGGCGTTGTTGTGGATCGTCGTGAGGCAATGGCTTAAAGACAATTGATGATTTTGATTTTGTCATATCAATAATTTTATTTGCTAATTCAATTATTGTAAACTCATTAGGATTTCCAATATTTACAGGTCCGATAAAGTCGTCACTAGTATTCATCATTTTTATGAAACCTTCTATTAGATCATCAACATATTGAAAGCTTCTAGTCTGATTACCCTCTCCATAAATAGTTATATCTTGATTATTTAATGCTTGAACTATAAAATTTGAGACTACACGTCCATCATTATGTAACATTCTTGGGCCATAGGTGTTAAATATTCGAACAATCTTGATACGGGTATTATATTGACGATAATAGTCTATAAAAAGTGTCTCAGCACATCGCTTACCTTCATCATAACATGAACGATAACCTATAGGATTAACATTTCCCCAGTAATCTTCTTTCTGTGGATGTACCAAAGGATCACCATAAATTTCACTAGTCGAGGCTTGAAGTATCTTTGCATTATTTTTTAAAGCCAATTCTAACATATTCAAAGCACCTATAACTGACGTTTTAGTTGTTTGTATTGGATCATATTGATAATGTATTGGTGATGCTGGGCATGCCAAATTATAAATTTCATCCACATCAATCGAAAACGAATCAACAACATCATGCTCTACGAGTTCAAAATTTTCATTATCTAACAGATGTGCTATGTTTTTTTTTGCGCCTGTAAAAAAATTATCTAAACAAATCACATGATGACCATCGTTTATAAGTCTTGTGCATAAATGCGATCCTATAAATCCAGCGCCACCACTTACTAATATCCTTTTCATGTATATATAATGTATATTATTACAAAGTTAGCCGTTTTGAATAATATATGCAAACTATAGCTATTATTTATTTTTTATCATTTTATAATATCAATTCACATCACATGTTAATATAAAAGAAAGATGTAAGATTGATGTATTCTCTTGTATATTTGTGTCTTGCTATTTCTAAAACTAACTCCTCTGATTCACAGTCATTGGTACTGAATCGGAAAGAGATGATTTGACGTTTCACTTTCGAGTTTAAAGTAGGATACACCAACAATCGTTTTGCTGCGAATAATTTA
Organism: Bacteroides sp. UBA7333; assembly: GCA_002471195.1. Taxonomy (GTDB): domain Bacteria; phylum Bacteroidota; class Bacteroidia; order Bacteroidales; family Bacteroidaceae; genus Bacteroides. The sequence continues at coordinate 5,861 of DKPN01000005.1, read as the reverse complement.
TATTTAGCAGCAATATGTTCTACCCTATCAACAATATCATTGGGTATAATAATAGAAAACTCCCCATTACTTTCTAGCAAATTAGAAACTTTTGCAAACATATCAGCAAAATTTAGAGAGTCGTTATGCCTTGCCATATTACGGGTACAAGTTGGCGATGCCAACGAATCTATAAAATAGGGAGGATTCGAAACAATAATATCAAACTTCTCATTAAAATGACAATTTATAAAATCATCATTTTTTACAATAATTCTGTTTTGCCATGGCGATTTATATATGTTCTCAACACATTGTTTTGCAGCCGAATCATCTATCTCTACCGCGACAATATCGGCCATGCAACGTTGAGCAATCATTAGCGACACCAAACCAGTACCAGCTCCAATATCCAATACAGTTCTTGCATTATCAAGATTGACCCATGCTCCTAATAAAACGCCATCAGTGCCTACCTTCATAGCACATTTATCATGCCAAATAGTAAATTTCTTAAACTTAAAATAAGGATTTCCCATCTTTTTATTTTTCAAAAAATGATATTAATTCATCATTAAAAATAATAACGCAACAACATTATATAAATTATATTATAAGTTTTATTATTTAGAAGACTTTATTATTAATAAATAATGAACTAAATTTGCAAACTATTTATGTATAGACTTTATGACATAAATAGTTTTTGTTGAATGAAAAAAAGATTATATAATGCAAGAAAATAACGAAACAGCCTTTTCTTTGATTGCTGACATTGAAGAAAACGATGTATCCGTATATGAGATGAAATTAGATTCAAATCAAACTCTCCCTGTTTTACCTTTGCGCAACATGGTATTGTTTCCTGGAGTTTTTATGCCTGTATCAGTTGGTAGAACCTCTTCATTGAAACTTATCCGAGAGGCTAACAAGAAAAATAATAATATAGCAGTAGTTTGCCAGAAAGAAGCTCGCACTGATGATCCTATCTTTGAAGATTTGCATACAATTGGTACTATCGGTAAAATAGTGCGTGTACTTGAGATGCCTGATCAAACAACTACCGTTATATTACAAGGCATAAAACGCATAAAGCTAGAGAAAATCACCAAAGATCATCCTTATTTAAAAGGAGAAGTTGAGGTGATTGAAGATATTGTTCCAGAAAAAGAGGATAAAGAGTTTACGGCTTTGGTAGAAACCTGTAAAGAATTTACTATTAGATATATTAAATTATCTGATAACATTCATCAAGATACGGTTTTTGCTATTAAGAATTTTGATACGAATCTCTTGTTAATCGACTTTATTTGTACGAATTTACCTCTAAAAAAAGACGAAAAAATTGAATTATTAAGTCTAGATTCCGTAAAAGATAGAGCGTTTAGATTACTTGAGATTTTAAATCGTGAGATTCAGCTTGCGGATATTAAAGCGTCGATTCAAAAGAGAACCCGCGAAGATATTGATCAACAGCAACGCGAATATTTTTTGCAACAACAATTGAAAACCATTCAAGATGAATTGGGAGGAAGTGGTCAAGAACAAGAAATTGAAGAAATGCGTCTTAAATCTTATACCAAAGGTTGGGGCGATGAAATTCAAGCAATATTCGATAAGGAATTAGCAAAATTAGAGCGCACACATATTCAGTCGCCCGATTATAATGTGCAATTGAACTATATACAAACAATGTTAAGTTTGCCTTGGAACAATTACACCACCGATAATCTCAATTTGAAAAATGCTGAAAAAGTACTTAATCGAGATCATTACGGTCTTGATAAAGTAAAAGAACGCATTTTAGAACACTTAGCAGTCTTAAGATTAAAGGGAGACATGAAATCTCCTATCATCTGTTTATATGGTCCTCCGGGAGTAGGAAAAACGTCTTTAGGTAAATCTATAGCTGATTCGCTCAAAAGAAAATACATTCGGATGTCTTTAGGTGGAGTACACGATGAAGCTGAAATTCGAGGTCATCGAAAAACATACATCGGAGCTATGCCGGGTAGAATCATTAAGAGTCTTATTAAAGTAGGTTCTTCAAATCCTGTTTTTATTTTAGATGAGATAGACAAAGTAAGTTCGGATAGACAAGGAGATCCATCATCGGCATTACTCGAAGTATTAGATCCCGAACAAAATACTACATTTCATGATAATTTCCTCGATATCGATTATGATCTATCGAAAGTTATGTTTATTGCAACAGCTAATAATCTAAATTCCATACCCGGACCTCTTTTAGATAGAATGGAACTAATCGAGGTAAGCGGCTATATTACTGAAGAAAAAATTGAGATAGCTCGCAAACACCTTATTCCAAAAGAGCTTGAGGCAAACGGAATGAAGAAAGATGATGTAAAGTTTACTAAAAACACACTCGAAAGTTTAATAGAAAACTATACTCGAGAAAGTGGTGTACGAGAACTTGAAAAAAAAATAAATAAAGTATTGCGTAAAGTTGCCAGACAATATGCAACCGATGGATTCATTATTAAAAAAGAAATAAAACCTACTGATTTGCAAGAGTTTTTAGGAATACCTGAATATACAAAAGATAAATACCAGGGCAATGACTATGCCGGTGTAGTTACCGGATTGGCATGGACTGCTGTAGGCGGTGAGATTCTTTTTGTAGAGACTAGCTTAAGTAAAGGAAAAGGCAGTCGATTGACCTTAACCGGAAATTTAGGTGATGTAATGAAAGAATCCGCTATGTTGGCTTTGGAGTATATAAAATCGCATGCCGATATTTTAAATATTGACGAAGATGTATTCGAGAACTGGAATATTCATGTTCACGTGCCCGAAGGAGCTATACCTAAAGACGGACCATCGGCAGGTATTACTATGGCTACTTCGTTAGCATCAGCATTAACTCAGCGTAAAATTAAAAAAAACATCGCTATGACCGGAGAAATTACTCTACGTGGTAAAGTTCTCCCAGTTGGAGGTATAAAAGAAAAAATACTTGCAGCTAAACGTGCTGGCATTAAAGAAATAATTTTAAGCAGTGATAATAAAAAGAATATCGATGAAATTCAGGATATCTACATTACAGGTCTTGAATTCCATTACGTCAATGATATTACTGAAGTTTTTGCAATTGCTTTGACCGATGAAAAAGTAGCTAATGCAATTGATTTAAAAATTAATAAACAAATCAAAGAATGAAATTCGATTTACAATATACCGATTCAAAAACAAACGCCCGAGCTGGGTTAATAACCACTGATCACGGGCAAATTGAAACACCTATTTTCATGCCTGTTGGTACATTAGGGACTGTAAAAGGTGTTCACCAAACAGAATTAAAAGAGGATATTCAAGCTCAAATTATTTTAGGAAATACCTATCACTTATATTTGCGTCCAGGTTTAGAAGTGATTGAAAAAGCCGGAGGTTTACATAAGTTTAATGGTTTTGATAAACCCATGCTAACCGATAGTGGTGGTTTTCAAGTATTCTCTCTATCAGGAATTAGAAAACTACGAGAAGAGGGAGCCGAATTCCGCTCTCACTTAGATGGAAGCAAACATATTTTTACTCCTGAAAAGGTAATGGATATTGAGCGAACCATTGGTGCCGATATTATGATGGCTTTCGATGAATGTCCTCCTGGCAACTCAGATTATGCATATGCCAAAAAATCAATGGGATTAACCCACCGTTGGTTAGATCGTTGCATCACTCGCTTTAATGAAACCGATCCTAAATATGGCTATTCTCAATCATTATTTCCCATTGTGCAAGGATGTGTTTATCCCGATCTGCGTAAACAGTCGGCAGAGTTTATTGCTTCAAAAGAGGCCGATGGCAATGCAATCGGAGGCTTAGCTGTGGGAGAACCCGTAGAAAAAATGTATGAAATGATTGAGGTAGTAAACGAAATACTACCAAAGCAAAAACCTCGTTATCTAATGGGAGTAGGAACTCCTGCAAACATTCTAGAAGGAATTGAGCGAGGTGTCGACATGTTTGACTGTGTTATGCCAACTCGAAACGGACGTAATGGCATGATTTTCACCAAAGAAGGTATTATCAATATGCGAAACAAAAAATGGGAAATGGATTTTTCACCAATCGAAGCAGATGGTGCATCGACTGTTGATACATTATACACCAAGGCCTACTTGCGTCACCTATTTCACGCTAAAGAATTGTTGGCTATGCAGATTGCTTCCATTCATAATCTAGCTTTTTATTTATGGTTGGTTAAAGAAGCACGAAAACATATTATCGCCGGCGATTTTGCTTCTTGGAAGCAAATGATGATTAAAAAAGTAACGACACGATTATAAACTGTAAGATGAAAATACAGCACTTTTTAAAACGACTTGACTGGTATATTATAAAAAAGTTTTTAGGAACTTACGTGTTTGCTATAACACTAATTATATCCATTGCAGTTGTATTCGATTTCAATGAAAAACTTGATAAGTTTTTAGAACATAATGCACCGTGGAATGCAATCATCTTCGATTATTACATGAATTTTGTGCCTTATTTCACAAATTTATTTAGCCCTTTATTTGTTTTTATTGCTGTTATTTTCTTCACATCGAAATTAGCTGAGAACTCAGAAATTATAGCCATGTTTTCGGGTGGCATGAGCTTTAAAAGAATGATGCGACCTTATATGGTTTCGGCAGCTATTATTGCAATTGTTACTTTTATGTTGGGTTCCTACATCATCCCTCAAGGCAGTGTCACACGATTAAACTTTGAAGATAAGTATGTAAAACCCAAAAAGAAGAATTTCGCTCGCAATATTCAACTTGAAATAGAAAATGGTGTTATAGCTTATATTGACAATTATCAAGACTATAATAAAACGGGGCATAGATTCTCATTAGATAAGTTTGAAGATAAAAAACTCGTTTCACATCTTACAGCACGACGCATCGTGTATGATACCACACAAGTGTATAAGTGGACGATACACGATTATATGATCCGAGAATTAGATGGTATGAATGAGCGAATTATCAAAGGAGATAAAATGGACTCCATTATTCGCATTGAACCTGCCGATTTTTTGATTATGAAAAATCAGCAAGAAATGATGACAAGTTCAGAATTGAATAGATATATTGAAAAGCAACGTAAAAGAGGAGTTGCAAATTTAAAAGAGTTTGAGATTGAATATCACAAACGAATAGCCACTTGTTTTGCTTCTTTTATCTTAACAATCATTGGAGTGTCACTCTCATCGCGTAAAACGAAAGGTGGAATGGGATTGCATCTTGGTATTGGTTTAGCATTAAGTTTCTCTTATATTCTATTTCAAACAGTAGCATCAACATTTGCGATTAATGGCAGTGTGCCGCCTATGATTGCGGTATGGATTCCTAACTTCTTATATGCTTTCATTGCCCTTTATTTATACAAAAAGGCACCGAAATAAAATCTTATACACCGTAGATGCTTATCGAAAGATATTTTCATAAGTATCTACGGTTTATACTAAATATTGTTCTATTTTTGTGATACTTAAATAAAACAGTATGAAAACAATTCGTATAGGCCTTTTAACCCGTATTCTTTTAGCCATCGTTGGCGGTATTTTACTAGGTCTTTTTCTTCCTGCCCAAATCGTACGAATATTTATAACTTTCAATTCTATATTCGGCGAATTTTTGAGTTTCAGTATTCCTATTATTATTCTAGGACTAGTTACCATTGCTATTGCCGATATTGGAAAAGATGCAGGAAAAATGCTTTTTATAACTGCATTAATAGCTTATGCCGCTACTATTTTCTCCGGATTTTTAGCCTATTTTACAGGTGCTCATATATTTCCTCTATTAATTGAGCCCAATAGTGCTACTAATTCAATAACGAGTACAGAAGAGCTACTACCCTATTTCACAGTT
>DKPN01000066.1 GCA_002471195.1 Bacteroides sp. UBA7333 | reverse complement strand
AATTTGAAAAACTATTCGCTCGATCCATAAAAAACATGATAGTTAACGGCCGAAAAATGTCCGTAAGAGGCCAGAAAACGTCCGTAAGAGGCAAAAAAATGTCCGTAAGAGGCAATTTTTTTGCCCAATTATAATAATAAACGCAGTCGGTTTACCCTTGTTATTTATTATTATATCTAGATTTATCAGGATGAGATCGTGTGTCTGCCATTTTTTGGCCAATAACAAATTTACACCCATATATATTACATATATATAAACAGTTATAGAACTGAGTTTATATTTATGAATATATAGGTATATGTGCAGGAGCAAAAGCAATTTGGGAGAGTTTGATTACTCGCTTTCGTTCTCGATGAAAACGGCAACTCGTCTTCGATGAAAACGATTTTACGTGCTCGATGAAGACTGTTTTGCGTCTTCAATGAAAACATTTTATAGGGATTTACCCCAGTTTACACCCGTTTACCCTCGTTTACCTCTGTTGACGGTTTTGTCACACTCAGCATGTATTACCTTCGAACCGAATCAAAAAATCAATCTCATGAACAAACGATCATTGCAACAGAAGAACCGCTATTCAAGACTCAACGCATTTAAAACATCGATGGGTTATTGCCCGCTATCAATAATTCTTTGGCGAACCTTATCCCAAGCATGGGTTCCAAAAAGGCAGCTACGATGCATGGTCTGCAACATAACGCGAAAACGCGACATCGGAACAACGAAGCTCAAAACATTGGGATTGACGTATGGTCGAACTGACGGATCAAAGAATCCGATAAACGATCGATACCCGTTGTTGCGGTTCTCATTAATCCCCTGCGTAACCACATTGCTACAGCCCGACCCGAAAATAGACGAAACAACATCCTGCTCGTTTCGGTCAAAGAAAGCCCATGTAGCAAGTCCGCTTAAAATATCCGGAGTCGCCAGAAAGAGAAGCGCCTCCACTTCATCGAAAGAGGATAAGTTGTCGATCTGGGTAAAGTTGAGGTAGCTAGCCGACGCTTTTGAAACCTCAAGCCCCTCAATCATATCCACCACCATTTCCGGAGTCTCCTTATAGTGCTCCTTTTGCGATACAAACTGAGGAACAAACTCCGGCATATCGGTGAAGCCGCAATAAAACTTTCCACCACCGCAACCAATCGTTTCACCGGTCAAACTCACGGGCGTACCGTTTGCGATCTCATTGAGATGCTTAAAGAAGCAACCACCAGTCTTGGCAGTATCAGCAATGGCACGATCGGAATACCAAAAAGCAATAGGCAGTTGCGTGTTCTCACCAAACGCCTCTCTAAAACTCGCGATAAAGGTCTTGTTATCCATGCAAATTAGATTTAATCAAACATGGTGTAATATAGTGAAAGTCTAGATGATCACACATTTATTTTATGAATGCAAAAATAAATATTAAGTATTTCTCATTGTTGTGTATATCTTTTGCTGATATTATAGAAATACAACATTAAGTATATCTTTGTTGAGCTATAGTCTTTATTTTCTGTAGTAGAAGCGATTTATCTATTAAAATATTGTAATTTTCTTGTATTTTTTCTGATAAAGACTTACACTTGTAAAAGTGTAACAAAAGAGTGGATTTTCTTGAAATATTATATAGCGTATGCTATTGTTTAAGGATTGAGATAATCTCAGTTATATAACACATCTTGAAATAAGTATCATGCACATGATTTGTGCTAATTACTTGTCTTAATACTAGGTTTTTATAAAATATCTAAATACAAATATTGAAATGAGACGTTTGATCTACATACTGTTGAGTATAGTCGTATTGTTTACAGCTTGTGAAAATGAGGGGGATTCCTTAACTAAGCAAGATACAGGAAAAATTATAAAAATAGAGCTACTTAGCGATGTCAACACTTTACCTCAAACGAAGGTCTCATATACACCTAGTGATGATAAGAGTAAGTTTGCCTTTTCTTGGCATGAAGGAGATGAAATTAGTCTCTTTGTATCCTCAACGTCAGGTAACGATAATCAGAAATTCGTAGCCCAGACTACAGGAAAGTCAAGTGCCTTAAATGGTCAGATTGCAACATGGCTAGGAGAAAAGGATGTTTGTGCTATATATCCCTATAGAACTGATGGTTATATTGTTGATGGTGCAGCTGTGATAATAGATCAATCTGTTCAAAATTTAGATATTTCAGAAACTAATCGTTATACAAATAGTCTGTTAGTTGCCTCTGTTGCTGGGGCAACAGCTGTGTCTGAAGACAACTATAGTATTCCTAAGTTATCATTCCAGCAGGTAATGTCTTTTCTCTATCTTGAGCTAGTAAATATTCCTGATGGAGAAACTATTATTGAAATGGGGGTAGAGGCCGAGAGTGATCTTTTCTACAAGTCGACAAAAGTAAATTTGACGAATGGAGTACTTGAGGGTAGCAAAACCAAAGTGAATAAACTCTCTGCAACTGTTATTAATCACAGTGGAACAAAAGCAACACTTTCATTCGCATTACTTCCTGTTGACCTAAAAGGAAAGGATTTCTCTATTTATGTGACAACCATGAAAGATAGCGACTTAAAAATATATAAAAGAAAGATTAGTACAGGTGTAAATTTCGAGCAAAATAAGTTCTCATATTCATCTAAATCTTTAGATCTACAAGCGGATTTCACGATTGAGGGTACTAATAAAAAAATACTGTTGACCGATTTCGATGGAACGTTTGTTCCGAGCGGTGATAGTTGGGTTATCGAGGATGAGACGGCAACAACGACTTCATTTATTCAGTTAAAGAATACATTAAAGAGTTTATCTTCAGATCGAAGTATAGCTTTGATTTTTCCCAATTTGAAGGCTGTGCCGAATGCCGCGATTGGAGGAAATGATGAGGAAAATGATGTTAATACATCTTTAACATCTATTTCTTGTCCTTTAGCTACAGTTATAGGTGAGAGTGCGTTTCAGTATTGTAAGGCTTTGACAAATGTAGATTTTCCAAAGGCCGTAACAATCGGAGCAACATCGTTTCGATGTTGCGAAATTTTGACGAATATATCTTTTCCTATGGTAAAAATAATTGAGCGCTATGCATTTCATCATTGCACATCCTTAAATCCTATATCTTTTCCCGTGGCGACTAGTATTGATGATGGGGCTTTTAGTGGATGCGAAGCTTTGGAAAGTATTTATTTTCCTAAAGTAACAACAATTGGGGATAATGCATTTAGTCATAATTACTACTCCTCTTTTAATTCATCCTTAAAGGAGGTGTCGTTCCCAGTTGCTACAACTATTGGAAGCTATGCTTTCAGTGGATGTGAAACTTTAACAAGTTTATCCTTTCCTCTTGTATCTATGATAGGAAAAGATGCATTTGCTAACTGTAAAACACTAAAAATAATTGAATTTCCCCAATTAACTACGATTGAAGGGAGTGGTAATCAAGGGGCTTTCGGTAGTTGTGATGCATTAACAACAGTGAAGATGCCTATTGTAACCTCAATTGGATCACGAGCATTTCAATATTGCAAGTCTTTAAAAACGATTAATGCTCCAATAGTTGAAAAAATAGAATGGCAAGTTTTTGTTGATTGTAAAGACTTAACAGAAGTTTCTTTTCCCATAGCAACCTCAATTGGATCCAATGCTTTTTTGGGCTGTATCTCTTTGTCAACAGTTTCATTCCCTGCATTGACATTGTTAGATAATGGTGTATTCTATAGTTGCGATGCTTTATCTACTCTTTCTATAGCCACAAGTGAAGGTGCTGTACTCGCAACTATGGGGAAGGATGTTTTTAAACTTACTGAAACAACATCACATGAGGAGAATGTAACTCTTAATATTGGTAATGCAAATGTTGCAAAGATATCGGGTAATACTCTTACTGTTAGCTCAAATTCCTACACTTTCAAAAATGTAAATCTTATAGGCGGCAATAATTGCAATACCGAAGCAGAGGGCAATGATGCAAATGGAGAGGGTTTTTAAAGAATGACTAAGTAATGACAAATGATTTATACAAAACCAAGTAATTTGATTTATTGCTGGCGAAAAGAGGCTGAAGAATACGGAGAAGGCTTCTTTCTGGGTAACGGTATTCAGAAGATGACACCTGAAGAAAAAGAACTTGCCGATCTGAAAGAAAAAATGCGCAAGCTTGAATTAGAGAATTAAATCCTAAAAAAAGCCGTACATATCTTTTTGCGAGACAATCGATAAGCAGATCAAAGGTGCTTATTTTGAAAATAAAAGTCTTTATGGCGGCCCTAGGTTAGCCGCGGAGATAAGGGTAAAAGGATCAATAATTTCGCGCACTACAGTTGCTTTGCATATGAAACAGCTAAATATACAGAGTAAAGTCCGCAGAAGGTTTAAGACAACAACAGACTCAGTTCATAAAGATCCAGTCTGTTATAATCTTCTAAACCGAGAGTTTAAGCTGGTAGGGCCATCTTTAAGGTTGGTTTCAGACATTACGTATATACATACTTTAGAGGGCTTTTTATACCTGATAACAATCTTCTTTGATAGAAAGGCTGTTGGTTGGAGTTTTAGCGAAGGCATGAGTGCAGAAGAGACTGTTATTGCGGCTTTAAATATGGCTATAAAGAAGCGTAAGCCTGCTATGGACATGATCTTCCATTCTGATCGAGTGGTCATATGCCTCAGTCAAAACTTGCCATATAATCGACTCTCATAAGATGTACAGAGTATGTTGAGAAAAGGAAACTGCTGGGATAATGCCGTTGCCGAGGGTTTCTTTAAAGCTCTGAAACGAGCTTGTTTATGGGTGTAAACTAATAAGTAAAGAACAGATGAAACTAAAACTTTTTCAGTATATAGAAGTCTAGTATAACCGAAAAAGAAGACACTCGTTCCTTGGTAATATCAATATCAAAGAGTTTTGGGAGCAGCATAGTCCTAAAAATATTAAATATTCAAATGTAGCTTAACTTTTGTCCAGTAAAAGTTGGCAAGTCTACCCTTATCATTCTTGGAAGTATGGCGCAAATGAGAATACTAATGGACTCATTAGGCAGTTCTTTCCAAAGGGAGTTGATTTTGAGTCTTTACCAGTGGATATAATTTAGATCGTACAGGATAACTTAAATAATCGTCCTAGAAAAAGACTTGGATTTATACTCCAATTGAAATATTTAAGCAAGTTACTAATCAAGAAATTGCATTAGTGAGTTGAATTCAGGAAATAATTATTATATGAAGCTAAAAATCAATATTATATACGTGTGTTACTTTTTGATGTGCCTATTTTCATGTCAAAAAGAAAATATTGACGAATGGGTATGCATCCAAAATGAAGACCTGTATATTTGGACTGAAGCTAATAAACAGAATATCACCTATAATTGGGATGGTGAATCTTTCGACAAATTGATTCATGGGAATGGTGTACTTTCCATATATAATAATGATAGCTTAATATCACAACAAACGATTACAGCTTATTATGGAGCTTCTTCATTAGATAAAGTTATGACCTTATCTGATGGAAGTACATATATTAGTAAAACGCAGGGTGATTTATTTGAAGGATTTGGAGTATATCTAAAAGGACAAGATGTCTATGTAGGAACTTTTAGTAAAAGCAATCCAGATGGGTTCTTGAATTGGTATAAAAACGGGAAACTTTATTATAGTGGTGAATGGACAAATGGTAAGTTCTGTGGAAGGGGTATTCTATATAAAGAAGATGGAAGTATAAAACAAGGCACTTGGAAAGACGGTAAATTATTACAAACACATATACAGCAAAAAACAGCTGAAGGATTCTATAATGGCTATGTGTTGAATAATAAACCAGATGGAAGAGGTTGTATGCAATATAATGACAGCTCGTGTTATGACGGAGAATGGGCGAATGGCAAATGGACTGGCTATGGAAAATATTTTACCAAAACAGATAGTCTTATTGGCGAATGGAAAGATGGCAAATTAAATGGCAGTGGTGTATATAAGAATAAATCTCTTTGGTATAATGGTGATTGGGTGGATAATAAACCTGATGGCTTCGGTTATGTTACAACAAGTGATTTTGCTTATTATTCAGGTGAATGGTCGGAAGGAAAAAGAAATGGATATGGAGATATGTACTTCTCCAATAATGATTCTTATTTCGGTGATTGGACAGACAATGAATTTGATGGATTGGGTACCTATACCTTTGGGCAAAGTGGAGATATTTATTACGGTGAATGGAAAAGTGGATTACAACATGGTTTGGGGGCTTATACATCCAAAGAATATGAATATGTAGGCAATTGGGAAGAAGGTTGGATAAATGGTAAAGGAAGGATTACGTACATCAATCAAGATTTCTACGAAGGTGATTTTGTAGAAAATAAGTTGTATGGTCAAGGATATTTTCAATTCCAAAACGGTAACTCTTATGAGGGAGAATTTGTGGATGGAAAATTCAAAGGCTTAGGGATATTTCGATTTGCAGATGGGAATATCTATGAAGGAGAATTTGAAGACGGAAAGATTAAAGGTGATGGTACACTCTATTATGTAGAAGGAAAAGAGACCATTGCCATTACAGCTAATTGGGATGGTTCAAATAACTTTCCTAAGCAAGCCAGTGTGTTATTCGGTAATGGCGATTTATACGAAGGTGAATTGATAAATGGGTTCCCTACAGGAAATGGTACATGGACAACAGAAGCAGAACGTATTAATCCCCAATCTGGTGTTTATGATTCTGCGAGGCGTGCTAATGAATTTTATAAGAAGCATAGAGTTTCTTGGAATAAATTTGTAAAATATACAAGTATCGCTTTAGCGGTTGTTGAAGTTACCGCCCCTGTTGTTGGGGTTGTATTGGCTTCAACTGGAGTTGGAGTGCCTATTGGTGGAGCGCTAATAACAGTTGGGAAAGTTGCAGGTTTTGCAAACATGACGTTGAATGTTGCTGATGCAACAATCGCTACGGCTTCTGCCGGAGTGGATACTTATGATGCTATTGAAAATGAAGAAGATATCACAGAAGCATTAACAGCTTTAGGGGTAAACCTTTCCGTAAATGCTGCATTTGTAATAACTCCAAAAGTATTAAAGTCTGTACCTACACGAAATGCTGGGGTATTGTTAAGTTCTTCAGCCAAGAGCATAAAAAGTACCGCTAAAAAATCTATTGTAACATTAAGCAAGAGAAATGAAATGTTTGGAAAGGTGGTACGAATTTCAAAAGATCAAACAGGAAAAATTCAAAAGACATTAGAAAAATCAGTACCTATTCAATCATTGAAAAGATTAAATTCTACTGTAAATAAGAAATTTGAATCCACTTTCCTCAAAACTATATTACCGAAAACTCTATTATACAAAGAGTTGCAAAAAATAAAAGCTAAAGGAGCGATTCAATTAACAAAAAAAGAAATGGATTATCTCATGACAAATGCCGATAAGGCTAATTTAAAGGCTTTTATTAAGACATATACAGGTGCCGCTAATAACTATTTGGAATTTTTTATACGTCTATCTATGGGAAATAAAAAGCAAGCTGCAAAGATATTAGAACAGCCTGAGATTAGGAAATTTATTGATAAATCCATTAGAGCAGCAAGCGGAGAAACAGGATATCATGAGTGGTTAATGACATCCAATTTTAAAAGTTTTCTTTTAGATGGAAAGTGGGGAGATGATGGCTTTTTTTTAGCTATGGCTCAATCAAGATTGATACAAAAGACTCGTAATGTAAATTTTAAGGGAGGAGGAGGTCATGTATCAAGTGGACGTCCTAATTCGACAGCTTCAGCGAAATTCCATGAAGGGTTGGCAGAGGTCATAAATAAATGTAATTCTAAAGAAGAGCTTTTTGTAGAAGTTCGAGTATATGCAAAAGAAGTTCTCACTGCAGAAGCATATAAAGAATTTAATGAGATATTTAAGTCTGTATTACAGACGATTGCAAAATGAATTTAATTTAAAAAATATGGAACAAGAAAGAACAATTAAGTGTATCAAATGCAACAAAGGTATTTCGATGCAAGAAGGAGTAAAAACACCTAAAGGAGGAGTGTGTAAATCTTGCCAAAAGAGAGGTAAAGTTAAGCAAGGGCTAGTAGCATTTGCAATATTGCTATTGCTGATAGTAAGTGGCTATGCCTATTACTTGCATTCAGAGAAGAATAATACGGTAGGATTTGATGGAGTAACATATATTCAAGATTCAACTCAAGTGGTAACAGAAAATCCTGAGGAGGTCTTTAAATTAGAAACTACCGTAGCTCAAAGCAATCCCGTGGTTGTAGGGCAAACAATAGACAATATTGAATCTTTCAAAAGAGCTCTTGCAAACAATATCAAAAAAGAAGAACAAAATAAAGCAGGAACTCTTGTTATCCCTAATATCAATATATTGTTTGACCTAAGTTGCCATGAAGTGGCAGCGAGTGCTAAAGAATTGATAGCAGAATACGCTAAAGCCTATTTGCAGACAAACAAACAAGCGACAATACTGGTGGAAGGATATGCTTGCGACCTTGGTTCTGTAGAAGTAAATGATTGGATTTCTAGACAGAGAGCTGAAGCGGTAAAAAATATCCTTGCATCACAAGAATTTATTGAAGAGAAAATTGAGATTCAATGGTATGGCAAATCTAAAAATAAAGATTTATCATATCCAACAGTAAAAGACTATCGTAAGGTTATTGTTTCAATCAAATAACCAACTGAAAACTATTCATCCGGAAGGGGGGGCGGCAGCATAAGAGGTCGAAAGCAAAATCGAATACCTACTTTTGCTTTCGAATAAAAATTATCATTTAAACAATGTCACTTCTCCCCCAAAAAAAAGAAGCAGATCACGGAATATTCTGATCTGAAGAAGGCATACTATCTTTCCATGAGACTTGGGCTAATATATCATCAGTGCCAGCACAAGGATATCGCTCTGACGAGACTTGCCAAATGGTATGATGAGGTTGAGGAATCCGGCTTTCTTGCTTTTGGAAGAGCGGCACGTTTCATACAGACTTACTATGTGGAGATCGTCAACTTTTTCGACTGGGGCGTTCCATCAATGCTGCTTCGAAATCCTTCAACGCTAAGATTAAGGCTTTGAGTTCTCAGTTTAGAGGAGTTAATGATATTAAATTTTTCATGTATAGACTTGCTAAACTATATGCATAATAACAAGACTCTCCAACCGTATTTATCCGCTGATCCAAAACTAGTGTGATGTAGGGAAATAAAAAAAGCTCTAGAAACTTGTGTTTCTAGAGCTTTTCAGCGGAGAGGGAGGGATTCGAACCCCCGGTACCTCGCAGTACAACGGTTTTCAAGACCGCCGCAATCGACCACTCTGCCACCTCTCCAAAAAGAACTTATCGTTCTGCTATCGTTTTCTCTCGATTGCGTTGCAAAGGTAGTGTTATTTCTTAAACGTGCAAACCTTTTTAGCATGTTTTTTGCTAAAAAGGTTGCTTTTTTATCTAATGTGGTGATTATGAGTATTGCTTGTTTTGCACTTTTATTCGATGCCCCACGCTTTGTTTGGCTCCGGGCCCATCACGATCTCGAGGGTTCCGCCTTTGAATAGCTCTGCTTGCGTAATTCTGAAACCGGTGATCGGTTTGCCGTTGAGCTGTGCGCTCTGGATGTATTTGTTTTCTTTCGATGCGTTGTGTGCAACGATCTCCAGTTTGTCGCCTCGGTTATACTTGTTGCCGAAATGAATTACTGCTTTCGGGAAGCGCGGTGAGGCGAGTTCGTAGTGCGGTGTTTGGGAGCAACCGCCATCGAGTTGGAACAATCCCAATGCGCTCAAGATATACCAACTGCTCATTTGCCCCAGATCTTCGTCGCCCGGATAGGCATCGTATGGGGTGGTGCCGTAGTATTGTTCTTGAATGGCGCGGCTCCATTTTTGCGTTAGCCAAGGTGCCTTTGCCCAGTTGAAGAGGTAGGTAACTTGCATGGAGGTTTGATTTCCCTGGTTTACGGGGAAGTCGCCGAAGTTGTCGCCTGCTGCGTTGAAATTGGCGCGTGCCGATTTTGCCATTGCGCTATCGAGACGACCTACGAATCGTTCTTGTCCGATCGCGGCAACGAGTCCTTCGGGATCGTGCGGCGCAAACCAGCTATAGTTGAATGCGTTTCCTTCTACAAAGCCGGGTGTGTGATAGGGATCGAACGGTTGTATCCAATTGCCTTGCTCGTCTTTGGGGCGAATAAAGCCCGATTGCGGATCGAGCAGGTTCTTCCAATTGCCCGATCGCTTGAGGAAGTAGGCATGGTCGTCTTCTTTACCCAAGGCTTTTGCCATTTGCGCGGCACACCAGTCGTCGTATGCGTATTCGAGCGTATTGGAAACGTAGCCTTTCCCTTGTGGAATGTAGCCGTATTCCATATACGGAACAATGTGCTCAACGCCTACGGTTCCGCCACCGGGATGGCGTTGAGGCGGCGTGGTAAGCATTTTCTTAATTCCGGCGTAGGCCGTATCGAGGCTAAAGGATTGAATGCCGCTTTGCCATGCGCCCAT
>DKPN01000065.1:23997-50889 GCA_002471195.1 Bacteroides sp. UBA7333 | reverse complement strand
TCGTCATTTTTGTCTAAGAAAAGATTTTTGATATAGCCTTCAGCCATTTCTAAGTAGCGAGGACCTTTAGCCAAAGTACCATAAAGAGTACCTACTTGGCTACGCAAACCTTTACCTAAGTCTTCCAAACCGGCACCGATAATCAAACCACCTTCAGAGAAAGCAGATTGAGTACGTCCGTAAACGATTTGCAAGAACAATTCGCGCATAGCAGTATTGATAGCATCACATACTAAGTCAGTGTTTAATGCTTCCAAGATTGTTTTTCCAGGAAGAATTTCTGAAGCCATAGCTGCAGAGTGAGTCATACCTGAACAACCGATTGTTTCGATCAACGCTTCTTGAATGATACCGTTTTTAACGTTCAAAGTAAGTTTGCAAGCACCTTGTTGAGGAGCACACCAACCTACACCGTGTGTTAAACCTGAAATATCAACAATTTCTTTTGATTTTACCCATTTGCCTTCTTCGGGTATGGGAGCTGGTCCGTGGTTAGGACCTTTCTTCACAACACACATGTGTTCCACTTCGTGTGAATAAGTCATAATTAGCTCTTTTTAAGTGATATAATTAATAATACGTAGTCTTGATTCTTTTTAATCGGGTGCAAATTTACAGTTTTTACTGATTTATACAAAAGGGTGACTTTCTTTTTATGAATTTATTGAAATATAAATAGATATATTAATTTATGGTAATCGAGAGTAATTAATGTTTGATTGAACTATTTGTGTTAAAGATTGTTTCTAAAATAAACGAAATATGGATGTTCAACTAATCGAAGCTCATTATTTAATTGTTGCAATTTGTGTTATTAGTGCTGCTCTTTTATTCTATAGTATAGGTGTTTGGGTAGAACATGTACGAGGCAGATTGAAGTTTTGGCATATCGGGTTAATACTGTCTGGGTTGGTATGCA
This sequence comes from Bacteroides sp. UBA7333, assembly GCA_002471195.1. Classification (GTDB taxonomy): domain Bacteria; phylum Bacteroidota; class Bacteroidia; order Bacteroidales; family Bacteroidaceae; genus Bacteroides. Next base: position 49,970 of record DKPN01000065.1, on the reverse strand, counting down.
ACGCAATTGGTGTGGGCCTAATGAAGAGTATAGCACAACTCAATGGTACCAATGATGAATTGCACACTCTTTTGGGTGTTTTAACAATCTTCATTATCATGGTGCATGCTATGTGGGCTATATGGGTTTTGGTAGTGAGATCGCCAAAAGCATATTTATATTACAATAGATTGAGCATTTTTTTATGGTGTATCTGGCTCATTCCATTCTTTTTCGAAATATATCTTAGTTTTACTTTATAATTATCGATTTTTAAAAGTTTTTTCGGTTTTATTTGTTTGTATATCAGTGCTTTGTAGTTTGTTGATGTTTGTGATGTTAAATGTAGAAAAGAACATTGTAAAGTGTTGCATTTAATATCGTTGAATAATATAAGCTATAAAATCTTCTTTAAGCTATTATTATTTACATACTTCTCTCTGTGTTTCATCTCAATTATCATTCGTATTTAATTCATTATTCATATCTTTGCATTTATACTAATTGATATGACTATATATGATAAAAATTAATGACTCAGAACTTCAAAAAGGAGCATCCGAAGGAATGGATGAATTTATTGAAGTTTTTACTTCTGCATATAAACAAACCATAAACGATGAATTTACAGCCGAAAACATGGCAAAATTGAGTGGCGAACAACACTCACTTTTAGCTTATCAAATCTTTAGAGATGAAATTATGGTTGGTGGCTTTTGTCAATTAATTCAAAATGGATATGGTGCATACATTTTCGATAATCCTTTCGCAAAAGTGATGCGTATGTGGGGACTCGAATCATTCTCTAAAATAATATACAAGGCTAAAAAGATTTACGATGCTAATCGTGCCGATTTAGAGCGTGAACGTTCGGATGATGATTTTATGGCGATGTATGAACAGTATGAAGCTTTTGATGAATTAGAAGAAGAATATTTTGAGATGGAAGAAGATGTAACTGAAGCTATTGCTCGATATGTTGACCAACATATTGAATTATTTGGAGAAATAATCTGAATTTGATGCAATATTTTCAAATAAATGCATTTATTTATTAACAATGAAAATTAATATCTTTGCAAACTCAAAAAAATCGTAATTATGAAATTATTTAAAATCAGCACTTTTGTTCTATTGTCTGTATTGTCTTTTTCATCTTGTATGAAATCGGATAAAAACTTTAGTTATTCGGGCGGTGGCGTCGTTGAAGTGCAACACAACTCTATTGCCGGCACTACCAAGTTTTTAGATTTTAACGATATTACTATTGAACCAACTCGTATTTCTGTATCATCTGTCGAAGCACAAAATAAATTTAAGCCTTCAGAAACAGAAATGGCTTATGTTATTTATTCTTACCAAGAAGAAGGCAACGAAAATCTGTTTTATGATAAAGTTCTAAAAAATGCTACCTTAAACTATGCAGTATCGGTGGATGCTAAAACTGAAAGAGTTTTGCAATCGGGCGATAAGAATGACTCAATTTCTACTGCTCCCATCTTGCGTTTAAGAAGCCTTATGAATAATGATAAAGAACTTTATTTACACAAAGGCAGATATTTGATGACAGGGGTGGATTATTATATTCAAAAAGAACAACATCACTTAACTCTTGTTTATTATCCCCAAAAACAAGTTGAGGGCAAGTTGATTTTTCATTTACGCCACTCGGGTGTGAAAGAAACTAGTAGTGTATATACTACATCATATCAAATGTTTGGTACATACCCAAGCTTTTATATAAAATCTTACAACATTATGCCATATTTGATCAATGTGATGCATAAAGATGAAGTTACAATTGAAATACATACAATGGTCAATGAAAACAGTAATGATCTCGATGTTGCAAAAGAGAAAATTTACTCTTTGACCTACAAACCAAATTCTGCTAATTAACATTGAATTATAAAGATTTATTTAAAACAGTATTGACTTTAATTTCTTCTCCTGCCAAAGCATGGGAAGAAATTAATTTAGAAGAGGATAAACGAAAAGTCTTTATGACTTTTGTTTATCCTATGATTGGTTTATGTGGTTTATCCTACTTCATAGGCTCATTAATATCTTCCGGATGGGGCGGACCTGAAAGTTTTCAGTTGGCTATGACAAGATGTTGTGCAATAGCTGTCGCTTTATTTGGCGGATTTTTTTTATCGGCATACGCTATCAACGAGCTTCGAATCCGCTTGTGTCATGCTCAAAGCGATGTTTTGTTGGCTCAGCAGTTTGCTGGATATGCATTGGTTATTACATTTGTGATTTGGATGATTGATGGTATATTACCCGATTTAGCTATTATTGGTTCTGTATTTCAATTTTATATTGTTTATATCGTATGGGAGGGAGTTCCTGTATTTTTTAAAATAAATGAAAAACAGCGTTTTAAGTTTACTATAATTGTATCATTGTTGTTATTAATATGTCCTGTTATAATAAAGTTTATATTCAATAGACTAACGATGATTTTGAACTAAATATTCTATCATGAAACCAGCTTCTATAAATATTAAAAATAAGCGTGCTACGTTCGATTATGAACTGATTGATACTTACACTGCCGGTATTGTATTGACCGGCACCGAAATTAAGTCTATTCGAATGGGGAAAGCTAGTTTAGTAGATACCTATTGTTATTTTGTGAAAAACGAGCTATGGGTAAAAAACATGTATATAGCCGAATATTTTTATGGCTCATACAATAATCATGCAGCTCGACGTGATAGAAAACTTCTTTTAAATCAGAAAGAGTTGCGCAAGCTTGAGCGCGAAATTAAAGATACAGGTTTTACTATTGTGCCTGTCCGTTTGTTTGTCAATGATAAAGGATTGGCAAAACTGGTGATTGCTCTGGCAAAAGGAAAAAAACAATACGATAAGCGTCAGTCACTTCGTGAGAAAGATGATAAACGCGATATGGATAGAATGTTTAAACGATAATATTCTATCATCATCTCCCTATTTATTTAACTCATGAACAATAAAAGCATTACTCAATTGGTTCGCGAGCGCATTCTTATATTGGACGGCGCAATGGGAACTATGATTCAGCAATATCATCTTACAGAAGAAGATTTTCGTAGTGAACGTTTTAAAAACATTCCAGGCCAACTAAAGGGCAACAATGATTTGCTCTGTCTTACACGCCCCGATGTGATCAGAGATATTCATAAAAAGTACTTAGAAGCTGGTGCCGATATTATCGAAACCAACACTTTTAGTACTACAACCATATCGATGGAAGATTATCACGTAGAAGATTACGTTGATGAAATAAATATTGCGGCAGTACAAATCGCTCGTCAAGTGGCTGATGAATATACTGCTTTGAATCCGATGAAACCACGTTTTATTGTTGGCTCTATTGGGCCCACCAATAAAACCTGTTCAATGAGTCCCGATGTTAATAATCCGGCTTATCGTGCATTAACTTTTGATGAACTGGCTGCTGCATATGAGCAACAAATGGTGGTATTGCTCGAAAATGGAGTCGACGGTTTACTGATTGAAACCATATTTGATACGCTAAATGCTAAGGCAGCAATTTTTGCAGCGCAACAATCCATGATGAAAACAGGAATTGAAGTTCCAATTATGCTCTCTGTAACGGTGTCCGACTTAGGTGGTCGAACCTTATCAGGACAAACACTTGATGCTTTCTTGGCATCTATTCAACATGCCAATATATTCTCTATAGGCTTAAACTGCTCTTTTGGAGCACGCCAATTAAAACCTTTCTTGGAGCAACTTGCACGCAAAGCTCCCTATTATATTAGTGCCTATCCTAATGCCGGTTTGCCCAATAGTCTGGGTAAATATGATCAAACTCCCGATGATATGGCTATTGAAGTAAAGGAGTACATCAAAGAAGGATTGGTCAACATCATTGGAGGATGTTGTGGCACTACCGATGAATATATTGCTAAATATGCTGATTTGGTGGAGGGTGCTTTACCGCATATCCCTGCTAAATCCACTCCACATTTATGGCTTTCGGGATTGGAGTTGTTGGAGGTAAAGCCCGAAAATAACTTTATTAATATCGGTGAGCGTTGTAATGTAGCCGGATCACGTAAGTTTTTGCGTCTCATTAACGAAAAAAAATATGATGAGGCTCTTTCTATTGCTCGCAATCAGGTAGAAGATGGCGCTTTGGTGATCGATGTGAATATGGACGATGGTTTATTGGAGGTTGAAAAAGAGATGACTACTTTTTTGCATCTCATTGCATCTGAACCTGAAATCGCCAAAATACCTATCATGATTGACTCTTCTAAATGGGAAGTGATAGAGGCCGGATTAAAATGCATTCAAGGAAAATCTATCGTAAACTCTATCTCTCTTAAAGAGGGTGAGGCGATTTTCTTAGATCATGCTAAGACCATACGCCGATATGGAGCTGCTGTAGTGGTGATGGCTTTCGATGAGAAGGGTCAAGCCGATACCGCACAACGTAAAATAGAGATTTGCAAACGTGCATATCATTTATTAGTAGATAAAGCAGGCTTTTTGCCACAAGATATAATATTCGATCCAAATGTGTTGGCAATAGCCACGGGTATGGATGAACACAATAGTTATGCGGTCGATTTTATTGAAGCTACACGATGGATTCGACAAAATTTATCGGGTGCTCATGTAAGTGGTGGGGTCAGCAATTTGTCTTTCTCCTTCAGAGGCAATAATTATATTCGCGAGGCTATGCATTCTGTTTTTCTATATCATGCTATTCAAGCGGGCATGGATATGGGCATTGTCAATCCTTCTACGAGTATCATGTACAATGACATCCCTAAAGATTTACTACAAAAAATAGAGGATGTAGTGTTGAACCGACACGAGAATGCAGCCGAAGTTTTAATAAATGTAGCACAAGAGCTAAAAGATAATTCATCAGATACCAGTACAGCTCGAGAAAAACAGGAATCATGGCGTATTGAAAGTGTGGAGGAACGCTTGAAGTATGCATTGGTAAAAGGTGTTGGCGACTATCTTGAAACTGATTTGGAAGAGGCTCTTCAATTATATCCTAAGGCTGTCGATATCATTGAGGGACCCTTAATGAACGGGATGAACTATGTAGGCGAATTGTTTGGATCGGGAAAAATGTTTCTTCCTCAGGTAGTTAAAACGGCTCGCACCATGAAGAAGGCGGTTGCTATACTACAACCTATTATCGAAAGTGAAAAATCAACTTCGGCAAAATCGAATGGTAGGGTTTTGTTGGCTACTGTGAAAGGCGATGTGCATGATATCGGTAAAAATATAGTATCGGTAGTAATGGCTTGCAATGGATATGAGATCATTGATTTAGGAGTAATGGTACCGGCCGAAACGATTGTAGAACGAGCTATACAAGAAAATGTCGATATGGTGGGATTGAGTGGGCTGATTACTCCATCGCTTGATGAAATGATTCAGGTGGCTCATCAACTCGAAATAGCAGGATTGAGTGTTCCATTATTGATAGGAGGAGCTACTACGTCTAAACTTCATACTGCTTTAAAGATTGCGCCGGTATATAGTGCACCGGTAGTTTACTTAAAGGATGCATCTCAAAATGCTGTTTTCGCCAGTCGATTGATGAATCCTAAAACGAAAGCTGTATTAGTTGAAGAGTTGAATACCGAATATGCGGCTTTGCGTTCGAAACATGCTCAAACAAATGTAGAGTTGGTATCTTTGGAAGAGGCTCAAAAAAATAGACTTAATCTGTATTAACATCATCTTTATCTCAATAAGTTAAGCAACCGCTCTTTCTATTTATTGTATATCTCAACTGTCCAATATTGGGGAGCTTCAGCAATTGTAATATCATTCTTGATGTCAGTGTTGAGAAGCAACTGATAGCAGTAGATAGTGGTGGCGTTCTCAAAAAGAAGGGTAGGGCGATGGATTACTACATTTTGGTAGGTATGCAATGTTGCTCCCGATGCAAAGAGGGCACCTTTCATCATATCGCTCGAGCAATGGGCCGTTAGTTGAAGTCTATTCGATGCATCATGATTGGTTTTGAGATAATCCATTAGATGCATGGCCGATAATACACCTAGTTTTAGATCATTTGAAAGAGTACCGGTAAGTTGTGCTGCTTTAACTACCAATGGATAGAAGGTTTTGTTTCGCAGATCGTAATCAATATCGTGACGCGGATTCTTCTGTAAAATTGAATTGTGTAAGCGTTGCAATTCATGTTCTGATGTATCGGGACACTTCAAATCGTATACGGGTGATTGGTTGCAAGCATCCAATCCTTTTACTGTGATAATATTTCCTTTGCGACCTATCAATTTGCAATGGGTAACACCCAAGTGATTGGGACGATATTGTGAACGACAGGCGAATATGCCCAGTTCATCTTTGCTATTGGTTTTTTCAGAGAGATGTACATCATTGATTTGATCTAATCCAAATACCACTATGATATAGTCGTGTTTTGTAATATTGGTAAGTCCTTTGGAGTACTCATCCAATATCTCTATTTGGGTAGTAAGCAGTTTTATTTGTCCCGGTTGATCTGTATATACTGCGCTATTTCTTACAAATCCTATCGGTGATATTATTGTCATCTGTCAATAGATATGGGGTTATTTCACTATCTTTTCGGGTATTATATAAATATGATTTTGCAAGTGTTGTATTGAAACGTGTATATCATACAAGTGACGTATGTTTTCTACTGTGAATATCGAACTATCACCACAGTTAAATACTTTTCCGCTTCGAAGCATAATTACTTTATTTGCATATCGTGCTGCCATGTTAATGTCATGTTCGGTAAGTATTACTGTTATGCCACTAGCTGCTAGTTGCTGCAACAATCTCATTACCTTTAGCTGATGATAGATATCAAGATTTGCTGTAGGCTCATCGAGCAACAAAATCTTTGGTTCTTGCACCATAGCACGAGCGATGTAAACACGTTGTCGTTCACCACCACTTAAGGTGTGCATACTTCGAAAGGCTAGTTCTTCAAGTTCTAACTCTTTGAGCACTTCTTCTGTTTTTAAAATGTCATGATGTGTAGCACGCCACTCAATAAAGGGTTTCCTACCCATCATCACTGTGTCGAAAACATTGAGTTCCATTGTAGCCACTTCACTTTGCGGAATATAAGCAATGAGCTGTGACAGTTGGCGCGGAGTGTAGGATTGTTGATCAATGTCGTCGATGGTAATAGATCCTTTCTGGGCTTTCAATATTGATACGATACATTTGAGTAAAGTGCTTTTACCCGATCCATTAGGACCTAGAATGACTGCTAAATCGTGCGATTGTATTGATAACGATATATCTTGTAGTGCTAGCTTATCTTTGTAGGCAAAATTTAAATGGTTAATTTCTATTTTCATTTCAACTGATTTTTAACTAATAGAAATAAGAAAATGGGTACTCCTACAAACGAGGTTATAATACCTACTGGAATGACAACGGGCGAAAATAGGGTTCTTCCTAATGTATCGCAAAGTAGTAGAAATGTTCCTCCACATATAGCGGTTGTAGGAATCAAATGCTCTTCGTTGTGACCTATGCATGCTCTCACAATGTGAGGCACAACCAAACCAACAAACGCTATTACACCAAAAAATGATACCACTATGGCCGTGCATAAAGTGCAACATACCAATGTGATGCGACGTAAACGAGCGGCATTTACTCCGATACTATGAGCATATTCGTCACCACTGCGTAACGCTTTATAGTTCCATCGATTCGCATAAAAATAGATAAAGATGGGTATACATATGATGCTAACAATCCATAGCCTCGACCAATTGGATCGGCCTAAATCACCAAACGACCAAAAGACGATTGTTGCCAATTGCACTTTATCGGCTATATATTGTAATGCAGCTATGCCGGCACTGAAAAATGAACTGATAATAATACCTGCCAAAATTACTATTTCGGAACTGGCATTGCGCCATTTGGCTATTAAGAGTATAGATAATAATCCTATTAATGAGGTTCCAAATGAGAATATAGCAATTGTATAAGGGTTGTCAAAATAAAAAACATTTCCCATCTTAGCTACCGAAGATGTAGCTCCAAAAAGGATGATAGCCAGAGCTGCTCCAAATGCAGCCGATGACGATATGCCTAATGTATAGGGTGATGCTAAAGGGTTTCGTAGAATGATTTGCATGACTACACCTGAAGTAGCAAGCGCCATACCTGTTATTACCGCTCCGATGATGCGAGGTAATCGGATATTATAGAATATTTGCGATGCTGTTTCATGTTGGCTTCCTTTTAGTAATGCCACGAAATCAACCAATGAAAGATTGCTTCCTCCTGAAGTAAAGGCGTATATTGCTACCACAAACAATAACATTGTCATAGTGACTCCAAACATTATTCGACGATAACGTAGGTGTTTGTACTGCTGTATTAAACTAGTCTTATTCTTATTGTTCATTGCCTTATAATTCGTCAGTAACATTTCTAAACCATCCCCACTGATTTATTAAATCCTCAGTTACAGATTTTCCAACGAAACGGGTGAGTATTTCGTCCGTTTTCATTCGTATGTCTATATCCGAAAATTCGTTAGGATACATCACTTTGCCTATTTGCCAAGCATTGATGAGCATTATTTCAAAATTAGAATGATACATGTAGTAGGGCCATACCAAGTATATTTGCTTATTTTTATAACAATCGAGTAGCTTTGATAGTGCTGAGAAGCTCTCAAAATTATTCTTTACCAGTCGGTATCCTCCTTGATCTATAAACATTACTTGTGGATTCCATTGAATGAGTGTTTCCATATCAATAGTGGTATTACCTAAAGTCGGGATACGCACTGAATCAATTTGTCGGGCCGTGTTGGGCAATCCTATCATTTCGAATGGAGCGTAATATGGATCTGTTGATAAGATATCGTGTCGTCCTTTGTAAGAGATACCTCCTAGATAAGCAGGAGTAGAAGTGCTGTGGGCTGTGCGTCGTTGCAATTCATTTATTTCACCTTTAATATAACCGATGAGTGAGTCGGCTTTCGATTCGCGGCGTAATAGTTGGCCCATCATTGAAATGCCTTGGTAGAGTTCTTCTCTCCTATGGCCCATATCTCCATAACCTATTACCACAACCGGAATACTTAGTTTCTGTTGAAGTTCATTTGCATCAGCTTCTCCCAAATTTGATGTTACTATCACATCGGGATGTTGAAGCAGAATGAGTTCGGCATCTCCTACACTCATAGGTCCTATAACTGGTTGTTGACGTATTTCAGGATTGGCAAAAATGTGTGTGAAAGCTACACCTCGCATCTCCACATCTTCAATGCCGCAGATTAAGGTAGTGGCATCAACGTAGCTTAGCAGTCGCATTGTCGATTCACCAAGTGCTATGACACGTTTGATAGTATCGGCAATAGCAATTTTTCTATCATGAACATCTGTAAAAATTCTTTCTCTCCTTTGCGTAGATACCATTTGTTGACACGAATAGGTCAGAATAAGAAATGATATCAAAAATAGGGGAGTATATCGTTGTATTTTATTCATTTTCATGATCTGATTTTATAGATTTTTCTCTGAGCTTATCTTCTCATCTCATAAGGTTAATACATTATCGCATAGCGAGTGGTTGTTAAAACAAAAATAACAGATTTGGATGATGTATGCAACGTCCGGGGCAATAAAGAATGTGCTATATATGCAATAACGCCTCCTCAGTTTAAAACCGAAGAGGCGTTATTGCATATATTTAAAATAAATATTATTCGCTGATTGCTTTTCTATAAGCAGCTAATGCCATTTTTTCAGAGAATTGGGCATTAATCAAATTCGTTTGAGCTTGAATCCATGAAAGTTGAGACGATAATACATCGACCATACTGGCGTTACCTTCATTGTATGAGTATGTCACCAAATCAAGATTCTCTTCAGCTATAACCATTGTTTCTTCTGCTGCAGTTACTTGCAATTTGGTTTCGGTCATATTTGTAATTGCGGCCGACAACTCTTCATTGATGTTATCAATTACGGTTGTTTGTTGCAATTTCTGTATTCCGATATAGGCTTTTTGTTCGCGACTTGTTTTGAAACGAGCTCCCCAACGGAAGATAGGTATTGAAACATTCAGACCTACTATTGGAGTGAATTTAACGTCGTATCCCATATTCGGTGTCATTGTAGCCCAGCCTCCCGCAACATACATGCTCACTTGTGGGTTGTATTGACTCAATGCAGCTTTTCTTTGTGTTTCGCTTTTTCGGATATCAATGAATGTACTTGCATATTCAGGACGTTTTTCTAAAACTTCATCCAATGATAATATCGCAACAGGTTGGCAAGCTGTATTAATAGAGCTTAGGCTATCGACAACGGCATCAGGAGTTATACCCATCAAAATGTTTAGTTTTTGAAGTGCTAAGGTATAGTTTTGACGCGCTTTGATTAATTGTAATTCAGCCTCTTTAAGACGTGTTGATATCATTAAAAAATCAATACGGCTGATAGAACCTAGAGTGAAACGTTCATTGATAATGTCGTATTGGCTTTTTACAATAGCATTATACATCTCAGTCGATTTTAATGTAGCATAGGCAGCCGAAGCATTCCAATAATAAGAATCACTTTGATAGATGATTTGATCGAGTGTCATCTCAACGCTTAATTGTGCCAATTCTTCATTGTCTTTCGCTAATTTATACTTTGTATTGATAGCCCCACCCGCATATAATGGTTGCGATACAACAACTTGTCCTTTGTAAGTATAGTTGCGATAATTGCCTACGGGTTCATTCCAAGCATCCAGTTCTCTAAGGTTGATTGTTCCATCACCAACAAGATCGACTTGTGGTAAATATCCTGTATGGGCTGCTTTACGTGCTTCCATACTTCCCATCGCTTTGAGTTTTTGTTGTTTGAGTACTTGACTATAAGCTTCCACTCTTTCGCGATATGTTTCAAGGCTCATAAAATCTTCTTGGGCAGCTACGTTTAAGCTGAACCCAAGTAGAATGAATGATAATATTTTAATTTTCATTTTTACTTCAATTAAATAATTTCTTATCCTTTAATTCGGTGAATTGCACAATATGCAACCGGTAGTACGAATAGTGTTAATATTGACGCTACCAATAGACCTCCCATGATAGTAGCTGCCATACCACCAAACATTGCATCGAACAGTAGTGGCAACATACCCAAAATTGTTGTTCCAGATGCCATTGCAACCGGAATAATACGGCTAATGGTAGCACTGATCACAGCATCTAAAGGTTGTTTACCCGATTGAGTTTCTATATCAATCTGATCGACCAGTACAATTGCATTTTTGATATTCATACCAATCAATCCTAATAGACCTAATGTTGCAAAGAAGTCGAATGATTTGCCTAACAGCAGTAAACCTAATACCACTCCAATGAATATCAAAGGCAACATCAATAAGATTACAGTTGGTTTGCGATATGTTCTAAACAAGAATAGTAACACGGTAAATATTAAGAAGAATGTCAATGGCATATTTTCGGCCAATGCAGCATTTGATTCATCTTGGCTCTCTTGTTCACCAAAATATTTTAGAGTATAACCTTCAGGTACATCCATATCTTTTACAACTTCCCAAACTTCTTTGAATGCAGCCATAGCATTATAACCTCTTTTTGGATCGCATTGAGCCATCATCACCATCTCGCGGTTATAGTTTTTCATATTGCTGAAACGATATTGTAAATCGAAGTTGCTTACAATTTGTTCGAGGCTTGTCGATTCAGTGCCTTGACCAAATACCGGCAACGTACGGATATCATTGATTCTGTATTCTGTAGGGGTAGAACCGCCTTTTAATAAGATTGGCAAAACTTGATCGCCTTGACGATACTCTCCTAATGTCATACCATTAGTACCAATTTGAATACTTTGTGCCATGCTCTGACGCGAAATGCCCAATGGTTGTGCTCGTTCTTGGCTATAAATAGGTTTCCAAATAGGAATTTTATTACCCCATGAATTGCGCACATTAATTAAATTAGGGTTCTCATGCATTTTTGCAATCACTTGTTCGGTAAGCATGACCAATGTATCTACATTATTGCCGATGAATCCAATTTCGATAGCGGCATCTACTGCAGGCGATAATTTAAATAAAGTTGCTCTTGTGATGGCACTCGGATAATTGGCCTTCATGTATGCATCAAACTTTTGTTCTTGGTCTTTGGTATCCTTGCTATCTTTTAATTCAACCAAGACATTACAGAAGTTTGGTTTTGGCCCCACTGATGTTGATGCAAGATAATAACGCAATGGTGTGCTACCAAAAGTAATTGATACTTTTTCAACTTCGGGCTGGCTCAACAGATGTTTCTCTACAGACTTCATCTCGTCAACTACCTGATTGATGCTATAACCATCGGGATAGAATATATCGGCACGATAATATGGTTTATCCATCGATGGGAAGAAGTTTTGCGGCATTAATCCCATTACTACCAACGAACTTACAAAGAGTACGAACATAACACCCAATGTAAGAGCTTTTTTGCGGATTAATGCGTGTAGTGCTTTTGCAAACTTATGATAGAATGGTTTATCGTATGGATCTTTTCCTGCATCTTTTGCTTTAGCTTTAAGAATAAAATTACCAAAAACCGTTGTTTGAGATAGAGCAAGCACCCAACTTAAGCCCAGTGATATGGCCAATACAACGAAAAGTGGTTTCACAATTTCGGCAACGGCTGATGGAGCTAAGTAAAGTGGTAAAAACGAGCATACTGCAATAAATGTAGCACCCAGTAGTCCCCATTGCGGTCCGGTAGCACCATCGATAAGGGCTTTGCGTCTATCAATACCTCTGGCAATAGCAATTTGAGCATTGTCAGTCACCACAATGGCATTGTCTACCAACATACCCATGGCAATAATAAATCCTGCCAGCGATGTACGATTAAGACCTACACCTAATATTGACATGATGAGTAGTGTGCCTGCAATTGAGAATACCAATGATGTACCAATTAGTATACCGGCTCTCAATCCCATCACTAGCATAATGATTACAATAACGATAAGGAGCGATTCAATTAAGTTGATAATAAAACCGTTGTTTGCTTCATCGGCAATTACATTTTCAAGATATAGACTGTCAAGACTGATGCCCACCGGTATTAGCGGTAAGATTTCGCTCAATTTGGCTTCTACATTTTTACCGGTTTGTACTACGTCACGTTGAGGGTCGGTAGAGATACCAATACCTATAGCGCGTTTGCCATTGACACGCATAATGGTTGAGGCGGGTTCCATATAGCCTTTTTCAATGACAGCTATATCGCCAAGTTTTACTTGTCCGGCATTGGTGGTAATGACTTGATTGCGTATGTCATCCACATGTGTATATACACCATTTGATAAGATACGAAGTTGTTGAACCCCTGCGTTTACTTCACCGGCATTAATGATTTGATTTTGCGATTGTAAAAGGGATGCCAGCTGTTTGGGGTCAATTCCCATACCCACTAGTTTGTTGACCGAAATAAAGATGTTGATAACTTCGGTTTGTACGCCAAACAGAGCAACTTTCATAACACCATCGGCTGTTACTACTTGTGTTTTAATTCTTTCTGACCAGTTTCTTAACTCTTCATAAGAGAAACCTTCATCGGCGGTAAGTCCGTAGTAGATACCAAACACATCACCAAAGTCGTCGGAAACGGTTGGAGTAGATGCTCCATGAGGCAATTGAGGTTGTATGTTTAATACCTTACGGCGCAACTCATCCCATTTTTGTGGAATGGTAGCTGCTGCTAACGATGGTTGGAGTTCGAATGTAATTTTAGAAAGTCCATACATTGACTCCGATTTAATTTTATATACACCGCTCATACTTTGTATTTCGCGTGATATGGGTTCTGTAATCAGTCTTTCGACTTCTGCAGGTTCTGCTCCCGGATATCTCGTCATAATCACTGCCGATTTAATAACGAACGGAGCATCTTCTTTTTTACCTAGTTTATCGAATGAGAATACCCCCCCAATCAATAATACGGCTAAAAAGAAATAGATAACTTTTGTGTTGTCTAATGAATATTTGGCTAAATTCATAGTTGTAATTTAATATGATGGATAAAGATAAATGATAGCTATTTCTTGTATGGATAGCACATTTATTTTCTATCGACAATAATTAATCAAGAATTTTGACTGTCTCTCCTTCTACAAGTTGATATACACCGGCTACAACCACTTTCTCACCAGCTTTTAAACCGCTTGTAACAAATGCACTTGAATCGCCAGTCGGAGTCATAACAGTGATGGCTCTTTTTTCTACTTTATTACCATTGAGTACCCATACATAAAGTTGTGAACCTTCATTTTCGCAAAATACAGCACAAAGAGGCACCACTGTCATAGGCTCGTTTAGCATGGGTCCTACGTTGGCCGAGAAATGTATGCTACATGTAAATCCGGGTTTAATATCTTGTGCAATTTTTGCAAATTCGGGATCGTCGATCACAAGAGTGACAGGTATACCTGTACCATCAGCCGACATATCAAGATACTCTTCTAGTTTTGCAGTATATGTTTTGCCTTTGAAATTGTCGAATTCAACTAGGAATTGTGGATCTTTTGTTTGTAATAAATAAAGATAAGCATCGGGAATGGTAAATTTGATTCTTAATTTATTTGTATTGACCAATTGCACAATGCCCTCGCCTGAGTTTACACGCTGATAGTTTTCGGCAATTCTTGTTTCGATTGAACCGTCGAAAGGTGCAGTTAAGCGGGTATCGTTCATATTATTGGTTGAAAGCTCGAAGGCTGATTTTGCTTTTTGGTAACTCGCTACACTAATTTCATATTCTTGTACAGAAATGGCTTGTCTCTCTAATAGCTTTTTATTACGTTCTAACTGTGCGGCAGCCGTTTCGAATGCTGCTTTGTCGGCTGCATATTGAAGAGCAATATCGCGTGGATCGATTGCGGCAATCAGATCTCCTTTTTTTACTCTTTGACCTTCGATTACTGGCAAACTAATAATTTGGCCACTCACTCTGAATGCTAGCTTCACATATTCAACAGCTTCTACAATACCCGAGAAGTCTTTATTGATTTGAGAACTCGACTCCACAGTAGCTATTTTCACAGGACGAACAATAGTTGGAGTTTCTTTTTGTTTTTGTCCGCATGATGCTAAAATAAGTATAGCAGAAAAAACGATTACAAAATTTTTCTTCATATTTTTTCTTAGTTAAATACTAATATAGTTGATAATTAATGTGCAAAGGTATAAAACTAAAAACTATAAAATAGTTTTTAAGGTGAAGTTGCAATAAATTAACAATTATATAATATTTGTGGTTTCCTCTTTATCTTTGATTAACAAATAAACAATGTTTTACCCCTTAATGTTTAGTTGATCCATGGCTAATCGATTGATTTTCATTTTACTTATTTTGATAATTATTAAGAAAATATTGTTACGCCAATTTTACTTTTCCTATCATCCTTCTATTCTACGCTTTTTTTGCAAAGATCAATACGAAAATGTTTGAATTTAGTTTTTCCATTCGTTCTATTATGAATTTGTTTTGGCATGTGCTAAAGTTTCTTTGATAAACCATACACAGATACTTCCAATAAAAAGTAGACCACCGGCTATCGCCAACATATTTATCTGACGACCGCCTACCATATGCAATATAGCACCGCCTAGCAATGCTGCTATAATTTGTGGTGCACAAATGGTGCCGTTAAACAAACCTAAGTATGCACCCATGTTTTTGCCCGATACCGAATTGGTTAATATGGCAAAGGGCATTGCCAACATTGCTGCCCATGCGCATCCTATTAATGCATACGATATGAATAGCACATACTTGTTGTCGATGAAGTGTGTACTGATAAATCCGATGCCTCCTAGCATTAAACTGATGGAATAGCTTAATTTACGCGATTTGAATAGGGGCAATACGATGGCCCACAATACCGATCCGATGGCTTGTATTGCAAAAAGTACACCTACCCAGTTGCCTGCTTCTTGAAATTCAGAATCATGACTATTGGAGGTATGCCACACAGTTTCGGCAATAGCACCGTTGGTGTATGTCCACATATACATAAATGCCGTCCAACAAAAAAACTGAACAATCCCTACTGTCCAGAATACTTTGGGTGCTTGTTTTAATAGTGTTATAAAATCGCTTTTCTGCTTTTTCTCAGTTTCGGTGATGTTGTGAAATGTTTCGAACTGTTTTGGTGGCATCTCTTTTACTTTTATTCCAGTATATATCACGCACAATATTAATATGGCAGCTCCAATATAGAAGGAGTATACCACCGAATCGGGGATACTGTTTTTGTTGGATATATTACTGATGCCTAGCCATGTGAAGATAATAGGAAATAGATATCCTACCAAACTACCTGCGTTGCAAAGAAAGCTCTGAATAGAGTAGGCCAATCCTTTTTGCTTTTCGTTAACCATATCGCCCACTAACATTTTGAATGGTTGCATTGCCATATTAATAGAGGTATCTAAAAACATTAACGCTACCAACCCAAATAGCATGGCTGTGCCCATCGTCATTCCAAAACTTCCGGCATTGGGGAGCAAACACATCACTAAAACGGCAATTGATGATCCGATAAACAGATAGGGAAGACGCCGACCGAAGCGTGTCCATGTGTGGTCGCTTGCTGAGCCTATGAGTGGTTGAATTATAATTCCTGCCAACGGTGGTAAAATCCAAAAATAACTAAGGCTATTGGGATTGGCACCCAGTGTTGCAAAGATGCGACTAATATTGGCACTTTGTAATGCATAGGCTATTTGCACTCCAAAAAAACCGAAACTGAGATTCCACAATTTCCAAAAACTTAAGTTAGGTTTATTTGACATAGCACATTATTATATATACATGTATATCTCATTTTCGTTGATATACTGCAACAACATGGGCATGTATTGATCTATTACATGGGGGTGTAACGATGTTCGACATGGGGGTGTATCCATGTGATACATAGGGATGTTGGTGCGATGGTTTTATCTGTTGAATAAAACGCATGATAATGTTTAATAGTTCTGCTCCAGTGGATTAAAAAATAGAGTATATCGAATGGATTGATGTAGAGTGGGGTATAAACAAAAAGAGAGGAACTTCAAAATATGAAGTTCCTCTCTTTTTGAGCTTATATGATAAAAAGCTTATTTTTTACGGTTTCCGTAGCGGCTCATGAATTTATCAACACGTCCTGCTGTATCTACTAATGTAGATTTACCTGTATAGAAAGGGTGAGAAGTGTTAGAAATTTCAATCTTTACCAATGGATAAGTTTCGCCCTCGAATTCAATAGTTTCTTTAGTGTTAACTGTTGATTGTGACAAAAACATATCACCATTTGACATATCTTTGAATACTACCGGACGGTATGATTCTGGATGAAGATCCTTTTTCATTTCAGTATTTGTTTTTAAATTATTATATCGTTTACTATTTGGTAAAATAGTGTAATGGTCTATTTTCAGGTTGCAAAGATAATGCTATTCTTTGAATAAGAAAAAAAACTTCGAAAAAAATAGTGTTGATTGCTCAAATTCATATTACTTTGACAGCTCAAAAGTGATATTTTTTATTCATTCAATCAATATTTATATTTAAAGAACCGAAAATGAGAAAAGTAATTCTGATTTTTACGCTTGTAATAGTTGCAATTAGTGTACAAGCGCAATCAAAAAATAAAGAACTATATAGTGTAGCATTTTACAATTTAGAAAACTTATTTGACACGATACATGATGCCGGCAAAAACGACTATGAGTACTTGCCTGATGCTGCTAAGCAGTGGAATACTGAGAAATATATCTCGAAGTTGGCAAATATGTCGAAAGTTCTTAGCGAATTATCTACTGATAAAGTAGAAAAAGGGCCGGCAGCAATTGGTGTGGCCGAAATTGAAAATCTTCGTGTACTTGAAGATTTGATAAAACAACCGACTCTGGCAGACAGAAATTATAAAATAGTTCATTATGAAGGTCCCGATAAGCGTGGCATTGACTGTGCCTTGTTGTACGATCCTGCACAATATAAAGTAACTTCGAGCAAATTGGTTCTTTCGGAGCCTTTTGAGGGAGATACGATACACAAAACTCGTGGCTTTTTAATTGTTAACGGAAAATTGGCAGGCGATAAGGTTTGTTTTATTGTAAACCATTGGCCATCGCGTGGCGCTAAAGAACCGGTGCGCATCCATGCTGCTCAACAAGTGAAAGTATTGGTTGACTCTTTGCAACAAAGCGATAAAAAGCTGAAAATTGTGGTGATGGGGGATATGAACGATGATCCAATGGACAAAAGTATGGTTACGCTTGGTGCAAAGAAAAATAAATCGGAGGTTGCCAATGGTGAATTGTACAGTCCGTTTTGGGAGATACTTGAAGATAAAGGGGTAGGTACTTTATTGTATCGCGGTAAATGGAATTTGTTTGATCAAATTCTTGTGTCGCCTACTTTATTGAATTCTAAAAAGGGTTTGAAATATGTGGATGGAGAAGTTTTTATGCGCGAATATCTTTTTGAGCAAGAAGGAAAATACAAAGGATCGCCACTACGCACGCATGTAGGAAAAAAATGGCTAAATGGTTACAGCGATCATTTGCCTACTATTATATATTTGCAACCTGCTAAGGGGGGTAAAAAATAAAAATAGATTAAAATAGAAAATGGCTTTCTACCGATCTTTATAAAAAAGAGTGTAGAAAGCCATTTTTGTATTTATATAAAATATTAATTTACATCTGTTCTGATTGTAGAGATAGCTTTTTTTGTTTAAGCGGTTCTAGAGCATCAACAAATTCTACACTAGGATTCGCAAATTTTAAACCTGAACCATCGTGGTAATTGCCTGTTTCGAGCACTACTGCTCCATTAGGTCCTGCCATTAAGAAGTGTGGTGTTTCAATAGCTGTTAATGATGCTGTATCGCCTACTGCCATGAAAACATAGTTTTGTACTGTGCGGAATTTCTCTTGGCTTTGTGCCATAGCAGGTGGGTTTGGTGTTGGTTCACCTATTCCAAAGTTATATGCTGAACCGTGCTCTACATACCACGATTCCATTTTCGCCGGGAAAGCGGTACCCATGTGTGTATGCTCAACAATTGCTTGGCTAGGCAATAAGTAGATGTTATGTCCTACATATCCTGCTGTAGGGTTGTTTTGCCAAAATACACCGGCCATACCTACATTTTCAAAATCGCCTTGATTAAAATCAGAAACAAACATGTTTTCTTTTAAAAAATCGTTGTAGCTTACTCCATAATGCTCAAACATATCTAAATAGGCTTGTAAAGCTACTTCAGCCTGAAAGACACCATCTTTATAATAGTCGGCATTGGTGTATTTCTTTTGATAGGGAGTGTTGTGTTTTTTTTCGATCGATGTGATTGTATCGTTATTGGCTTTGACACCGCAGCTACTTAAAAGAGCTGATCCCGATGTTGCAATAACCAATGCAGAAGCTAATGTTTTGAAGTTCATTATCGGTTGTTATTATAAATGTTAATATTAGACGCATCAAAGTTATCTTTTTTATTTAAGCTACAAATAAAATCATCTCAAAAAATGAACTGATTTGAAAAGAATATCAATATAGGATAGCCAGCATTGAGATCATTAAAAGTATTATGGAAAAGATTAGATAGACTATAAATGAATTTGCTCAACAGCTATTTACAAAAATATCCTATTTTTTGCTATTTAGAGATTGCAATATGTGGCAAAATTAGAGTTGTTTTTTAACAATAACTTAATTTCTTATTGATTTTAAAATATATTTATTACACTTTGGTTTTGTATTGTCTTGATTATATATAATTTTGCGTAGAATTTTATTCACTAACAAATAAATAATTAAACAAAATGATTAATTACAAAGATTTAGGTCTTGTGAACACTAAAGAAATGTTTGCAAAGGCTATGAAAGGCGGATATGCTATCCCAGCTTTCAACTTTAACAATATGGAACAGTTGCAAGCTATTGTAAAAGCTGCTGTTGAAACTAAATCTCCAGTAATCCTTCAGGTATCTAAAGGAGCTCGTCAATATGCAAACCAAACTTTGCTTCGTTATATGGCAGAAGGTGCTGTAGCTTATGCTAAAGAATTAGGTTGCAAACACCCTGAAATCGTTCTTCACTTAGACCACGGTGATTCATTCGAAACTTGTAAATCATGTATCGATATGGGATTCTCTTCTGTAATGATCGATGGTTCTCATCTTCCATTCGAAGAAAACGTAGCACTTACTAAAAAAGTAGTAGACTACGCTCACCAATTTGGTGTAACTGTAGAAGGCGAGCTTGGCGTATTAGCTGGTGTTGAAGATGAAGTATCTCATGAACACCACACATATACTGACCCTGCTGAAGTAGTAGAATTCGTAACAAAAACAGGTTGCGATAGCTTAGCTATCTCTATCGGTACTTCTCATGGTGCTTTCAAATTTACTCCAGAACAATGTCATATCGACGAAAAAACTGGTCGTTTGGTTCCTCCTCCATTGGCGTTCGACGTATTGGATGGTGTAATGAAAGAACTTCCTGGTTTCCCAATCGTTCTTCATGGTTCTTCTTCAGTTCCACAAGAAGAAGTTGAAATCATCAACGCTAACGGTGGTGCTTTGAAAGCTGCTATCGGTATTCCTGAAGAAGAATTGCGTAAAGCTGCTAAATCTTCAGTTTGTAAAATCAATATCGACTCTGATAGCCGTTTAGCTATGACTGCTGCTATCCGTAAAGTTTTTGCTGATTCTCCAGCTGAGTTCGACCCACGTAAATACTTAGGTCCTGCTCGTGACAATATGGAAAAATTGTACAAAGAAAAAATTATCAACGTATTAGGTTCTGACAACAAATTGGAAGACTAATATTTATTTTTTTGATGAATATATAAAAGGAGTTGCCATTCTGTGGCAACTCCTTTTTTAATACTTAAAGTGGAAATCGGTATATATGGGGAGATGATCGCTAAAGCCTCCTTGATATTTCATTCCATGATAGGTTCGGTAGGGTTGTTTGCCTCCATATTTTAAATCTTCGGTCAATAAAAAATCAAAATTGGCTAGCTTTGCTTGTGTTGCTTCTGTAAAAAAACGATTGGAGGTGTTTAGTAAATTTCCTGAAACCATCATTTGATCAAATAGATACCAGTGGGCTTTGTATTTATACGATCCTCTATTATTGCTTTTTCTTGTCTGATTCATGAAAAGGTGATATAGCTTTTGGGGATCAATAGAAAGGCTTATCGGATGAACTCCTAATGATTTTTTAATGGATGCATTGTTAGGATTGTCATTAAAATCTCCCATCACAATGATTTGTGGATGAAAACGTTGGTTAATGATGCTATCGATTTGAGTTTTTAAAATTGTAGTTACATATATTCTTGCTGTTTCGCTTTCTTTTTGACCTCCCGATCGAGATGGGGTATGTACTACAAAAATATCTAAAGTATCGCGTGTGTGTAACAGTCCACTAGCATGCAAAATGTTGCGGGTAGGTTTGTGTAAATGTTTATTGAGAGGTATCACAATATCACGATGTGATAATAGCTTGAATTGGTCTCTTTGATACATTAATGCGATATCAATACCTCTTTCATCGGGCGATTGGGTAATGATGTATCGGTATCCCATCTCTTTGAGGGGTGAAAAGCGAGTAAGAGTTTCGAGTGTATATTCATTCTCTACTTCGCATAGCCCAACCAGACTCGGTGGTGCGTTTTGTCCAACGGCTGCGATAACACGTGCTATATTGTTAATCTTTTTCTTGTATTTTGTATAATTCCAATGTCGAATTGATTGAGGTAAAAACTCATAATCGTTTTTAAGTGTATCGTGTTGGATGTCAAAAAGGTTCTCAACATTCCAAAACATTACTCTGAATGGGTGTGTATTCAATTGGCTTGATAACGGTAAGGTGATCAAATGAACAATAAAGAGAATGATTATTTTTTTATTGTACCTCATGGTTTGATTTCGGGCGTCATTTCATAACAGCCTGCATCCGGTGCATCGTCAGAAACTCTTGATATGCCATTCAGATCGAATGGGTATTGAGCAGCTTCGGATGTAGAGGCAATTCCAATGGCCTGTGATTTATCTTTTAATCGAAAATCGTATCGTTGTTCATGATTGTCTAATACTTGGAAGTGGTCATCTTTGCTCCATATCACATCGACAATTTTTTCATTATTTTCTTCGATAGAATTGATCAAACAATTTGCGAAATAGTAGTTATATGCTATAGATTTATCATCGGCTATAACACCACTTATTTCATCGTTTGATGAACCTGCTATGATACAGTTGCGAAACGAGGCATTGATCAAAGGGTGAGGAGTATTGTTTTTTATATTGGTGAAACGCAAAGCAACTCCTCTTTTAATATCCCAACTGTAATAGTTGGCCAATGTACAATGTATGAAGTTATAATCGCCTCCCATTAGATTCACGCAAAAACCTCCGGCATTGCTCAATTGACTGTTTGTGATATTTGCTTTACAATCGGTCATTTGCAAGGCATCACCCGACACTTGATGAATGATTGAGTTGGAAAGTGTAAGTTTTGTGTTTTCGACACCTGTTGAGTCGCAACGTATACCGAATATTCCACCATGTATATCCACATAATTAAAAATATTGTCGCTACTATTACGGTGTATTTTTATTCCATCCCATTGCCCCGGAAGACGATCGTATGATAAATGTGGAAACATATTGTCGGTGCGATCACCTCTAAATTGTACGCGGTTGTTAACTGTTCCTTCAGCTATTATTCGTCCATATACTTGTATGCCCGATTTACCATGAAAATAGAACTTAACGCCTTCGGCCAAGGTGAGTGTTGTGTTTTCGGCAATGACTAAACTATCGTATATTACAATGGGGCGTTTCGAGTCGATCAATGTATCGTTGAGTATTGTCTTGGATTTGAATGGAATAAAGTCTTGACCGTAAGCTAATAGTTTTACATCTTGACGCACGCCATTAGTGATAAATACAATCGAATCTTTTTTGAAAAAAGGCATATCGCAGTCTTGACCTTCTAAAGTTGCTTCGATGAAAATAAATAAGCTGTCTTTTTGTCTTATTTCAACATTATTAAATGTATGACCTTTAATGCCGTCTACATTAATTCTAAATCCAGAATTCTGATGATCGGCCAGTTGAATCGATGATATTAGTAAAGCTTCTTTGTTGTGGTTATACACCTTCAATATATGAGTGGAAGTTCCTATATTTGTTAATATCGTGTCTAAGCGCAATGTGTCATGCGAGAAAGATAATAGATGTGAAGGATTTGTTGAATAGTTGTCTAAATCATCGCACGAAGTAATGCATGATAATATGCTAATGAAACAAATGAAAAAATATTGAACTTTAAACTTCATATACGGGTATAAATAAATTAGGCATAGAGGTTTTCTCTATGCCTATTAAACGATAAAATAGTTCTTTTATTATTCCTTTTCAGGTATATTAACCAGAATGTCAAGCAAATGATTCCAAAATTTTTCAACAGAAGGGATGTGCATCCTTTCATCAGGTGAATGAACACCTGTAAGAGTTGGGCCGAATGAAATCATATCCAAGCCTGGATATTTGTCTAAGAATAGTCCGCATTCAAGTCCGGCATGAATCGCTTTGACTTTTGCATCGACTGCAAATAGCTTTTTGTATGACTCTTTTGCTACCTCTAATATCTCTGAATTAGGATTAGGTTTCCATCCTGGATATCCATCGCCGAATGTTACATTTGCTCCTGCAAGATTGAATACAGCGCGTACGGTATTAGCCATATCATTGCGAGCCGAAAGGATAGAGCTACGTTGACTCGTTTCTATGCGAATAATGTGTCCTGGTTTTATTTTAATGGACGCAAGGTTTGTAGACGTTTCTACCAATCCTGGCATATCTTGACTCATGGCATAAACACCATGGGGGGCAGCGTAAATAGCCTTCAATAAACGATCTGTTGTACTTCGATCGAATGCTTTTGGATGTGCCGTTTCTGATTCTAATATTAATCGAATATCTGGTTCGATAATCGAAATTTCGTTTTCGATTTCGGCAGTGAAAATATTTAAATCTGTGCGGACGCTATGTTTATCTTTAGCAGGAACGGCGAAAATGGCATAAGCTTCGCGGGCGATTGCATTGCGTAGATTACCTCCATCGATATCGCAAAGATACATATCGTAGTTGGCTGCAACGCGACTTAAAAAACGATTTAATATTTTATTGGCATTTCCGCGACCCAAATGAATGTCACCACCTGAATGTCCACCTTTTAGCCCTTTTACTTCTACTCTCATGAAGAAATAATCTTCCGGAACATCTATTTCGCTGTATTTAAATTCGGCAACGGAGTCGATGCCACCTGCACAACCAATAAATATTTCTCCTTCGTCTTCTGAGTCTAAATTTAATAAAATATTACCATCAAAAAAACCGCTTTGTAGTGCAAATGCTCCTGAAAGACCTGTTTCTTCATCAACTGTAAATAAACATTCAATAGGGCCATGTTCTAATGTTTTATCTGCTAAAAGAGCTAACTCTGTAGCAACCCCAATGCCATTGTCTGCGCCTAATGTTGTGCCTTTGGCAGTCATCCAATCACCATCGATTTCAATCTGAATTGGATCAGTGTTGAAATCATGTTCAATGTCGTTATTTTTCTCGCATACCATATCAACATGCGATTGCAGTACAACTGTTTTTAAATGTTCTTTACCTATTGAGGCTGGCTTTTTTATTAATACATTGCCAGCTTCATCAATTTTTGTCTCTAAGTTGTGAGCTTCTCCAAAAGCTTTTAGGTAAGCAATTATTTTTTCTTCTTTTTTTGAAGGACGTGGTACTTGGCAAATCTCAGCGAAATATTTAAAAATTCCTTCCGGTTTAAGTGATTGTTCTTTCATTTTTACTGTTTTAAATTATCAATTACTGTTAAAAACTTGCATTGATGTAAATATGATTGTTAAATAAAATGACATTCATAAGTTGTCTCTTTATTTTTATTTCAAAATTGTATCATAGTTCACACAAAAGTCTATCTTTGCATCACAAAAATAATAGAAATGCTTAATACATTATTATTTACTTTGTTAATAGTTGCTATATGCATCTTATTACTTTGTCTTAAGATCGTTTTGTTCAAAAATGGAAAGTTTCCTAATGGGCATGTTAGTGGCAATAAAGCTTTACGTAAACGTGGTATTGGCTGTGTACAATCGCAGGATAGAATAGCACAACACAAACAAACTTTTTCTATCGAAGAGATGGAGAAAACCTTAAACAATAATATGAATTAATTAATTAAAAACTATATTCTTATCAGATTATGAATAAAATTACTTACCTTATTAAAGGTTGTGCAGCCTGTGCTTGTATTGCATTATTTACTCAATGTGCAGGAAATGCCGACACAAAAACAACTACTAAATCTGGAGAAACGGCACCGGTAGTAACTGGCGAATTAAAATTGGCTTATGTAGATGTTGATTCTCTTTTATCAAAATATAACTTTTGCATTGATTTGAATGAAGCCATGATGAAAAAGGAAGAAAATATCCGCATGACTTTAAATCAAAAAGCAGCAAATCTTGAAAAAGATCAGAAAGAATTTCAAAAGAAATATGAGAATAATGCATTTATTTCTCCTGAAAGAGCACAGCAAGAGTACAATCGTTTAATGAAGGCTCAACAAGATTTACAAGAATTGAGCAATAAATTAAGTTCTGAATTAGCAACAGAAACAGCTAAAAATAATCTTCAATTACGTGACTCGATTAACAACTTTATTCAATCATACAATGCTGCGAAAGGTTATAACATGATTTTTAGTAATACAGGTTTTGATAATTTATTATATGCTGACAAATCAATGAATATCACAAAAGAGATTGTTGATGGTTTAAATGCAAGATATAATCCAGCAGCTAAAAAATAAATAATAATACATATATCATAAAAAAGGGAAC
>DKPN01000065.1:0-23804 GCA_002471195.1 Bacteroides sp. UBA7333 | reverse complement strand
GTTCCCTTTTTTATGATATATGTGGATTGCTTTGTTTCTTAATTCGATTGGTTCTTTACTTTACTTTCTTCTTGCGGAATTCTGAATGATGTGTAAAGTTCAAGAATAGCTGCTATTGTTAAACATGCAATCCATTCATTATTGTTTGTAAACATCATGAATGCTCCCGTTAAAACCAAAGTGATAGCTCCAAAAATTTGTTGGATACGTAATCTTTTAAGGATTTTACTTTTGACTTCTAGTGGAGTGTTGATTTGTGCGAAAGCTATGAACCCTGCTCCAATTGTATAAATGTATGGTGCATATTCTTTCCACACACTGATGTATAAGATGGCTCCGATCAAAGCCATTATGGCTCCTACAAAAAAAAGTGCTGTTATAAATTGTTTCATATATTAATCTTCAAAAACGTAGATGTCTTCATTTGGTTTTTTCATCAAATATTTCTCTCTAGCAATTTGTTCTATTACTTCAGGATTACTATTTAATTCATTTAGTTTTTTAGTGCTCTCTTCGTATTCTTGGCGATACTTGTTTATCTCTTCATTCAATAAACTTATTTCACGCGAATAATTGATACGTTGAATGGCACTATTTTCATCTAAGAAAACAATAATCAAAATAAATGTTGCAATTGTAATCATGTATTTATGTTTACCTGCAAAATGCCAAATAGATTGTAAACTGTTCATAGTAAATTTATCCTCCTGCAAAGATAAAATTTATAACTTAAAATAGGTAACCTAGATTCTAAAATCTTGTATATTGTATATCAGCTGCTATTACTTTTTTGTACATTTGCAAAAAGTCAAATTGAATAGTCGAATAAATCATGAATAACTATATTGTATCGGCACGTAAATATCGTCCATCAACTTTCAACTCGGTAGTAGGACAACGTGCATTGACTACAACACTAAAGAATGCAATAGCTTCAAATAGATTGGCTCATGCATATTTATTTTGTGGTCCCCGTGGTGTTGGTAAAACTACATGTGCACGGATTTTTGCCAAAACTATAAACTGTTTATCTCCCAATTCCGAAGGTGAAGCATGCAATCAATGTGAATCATGTATGGCATTTAATGAACAGCGCTCGTACAATATTCATGAATTGGATGCTGCCTCCAACAATGGAGTTGACGATATGAAGTCTTTGGTTGAACAGGTACGTATACCTCCACAAATAGGTAAATATAAAGTGTTTATTATTGATGAGGTACATATGTTGTCTAATAGTGCATTTAATGCTTTTCTTAAAACTTTAGAAGAGCCTCCTCATCATGCTATTTTTATTTTAGCTACGACTGAAAAACATAAAATATTACCCACGATTTTATCGCGTTGTCAGATATATGATTTCAATAGAATTAGTGTAGAAGATACGATTGAACATTTGGCTTATGTTGCTAAAACAGAAGGTGTAAATGTAGAATCGGATGCATTGAATGTAATAGCGCTTAAAGCTGATGGTGGAATGCGTGATGCCTTATCAATATTTGACCAAATAGTAAGTTTTACTAATGGAAATATCACTTATAAGGGGGTTATAGATAATCTTAATGTTTTAGATTATGAATATTATTTTCGTTTAACAGATTGTTTAGTAGCTAATCGAATAAGTGAGTCTTTACTTCTTTTTAATGACATTTTATCAAATGGTTTTGAAGGTAGTCATTTTATTATCGGATTAGCTTCACATTTTCGTGATTTGTTGGTGAGTAAAGATGTTTCAACAGTTGGGCTTTTGCAAGTTGGGGCTAATATTCGTGAGCGGTATATTGAGCAAGCTCAAAAGTGTGTTTTACCATTCCTTTATTCGGCTATTAAGTTATGTAACGATTGTGATATAAATTATCGAGCAAGTAAAAATAAACGTCTTTTAGTTGAATTAACATTAATTCAAGTAGCACAATTGACCCAGGAGAATAGTGATGTGAGTGGTGGGCGTGGCCCTACTAAGATATTAAAACCCATATTTAAACAGCTTGAAAATGCTCAGCAATCTCAGGCTGTATCTGTAGCTCATACGCAACAATCTAAAAATGATAATGCAGCCGATTCGCATGTTTCAGTTTCAGCTGATGCTTTGTCTGCTTACAATAAAAAATCTAATGAAAATTCTTCTAATGTAGGAAATAATGCCTCAACGAAAGTTGTTGCTAAAAAGCTTTCATCTATTGGTGGAGTGTCTTTAAAATCGAATAATAAGCAACAGGATACTACTACCCATTTAAGCTCCAATATAGTAAAGGACGAGAATCAAGGAGAAGCAGTATTTGATGAAAATAGTTTAAATTTTTACTGGAAGTCTTATGCAAATCAGTTGCCCAAAGAGCAGGATCCTTTAGCAAAGTCTATGCAGAATATTAGGCCTGTATTGTTGGATGATAATACAACCTTTGAAATAACAGTTGAAAATGATATGGTTGCAAAGGATTTTAAAGATTTGACTTCTGTTTTATTAAATTATTTGCGTACTGCCTTAAAGAATCGTAATATTACAATGAGTATTGTGGTAAATCAAAATAAGGATGGTGTACGTCCAATAAGTAGAATTGATAAATTTAAAGTGCTAGTAGATAAAAATAGTGTCTTGTTGCAACTTAAAGAAGAGTTCAAACTAGATTTCTATTAAAGATAATGTAGTAGAAATAAAAAGCCATTATTACTTTAATGTAATAATGGCTTTTTTTATTGTTCCGGAATGACTATCCAAAGAATGATATAAACAAGAACCCCGCTAAATGCAGTAAAGATACTGAGAAGTGCATATATCACTCTTACCATTGTGACATCCCAACCAAAATAGTTGGCAATACCAGCACATACGCCGGCAATCATTCTATTAGATCTTGGACGAGTAAATTTTCTATTTTCCATAAGATTGAGTCTTTTGTAGATATGTATGATTGTGTAAATATACAAAAAATCCTGTAAGTTAAAAACCTACAGGATTTAATTTGGGTGGAATATGGGGCTCGAACCCACGACCTTCTGAACCACAATCAGACGCTCTAACCAACTGAGCTAAAACCACCATGTTTGCGTTGTTGTTATTTCTCTAACGCAGTGCAAAGATAGGTATTTTGTTTTAAACTCCAAATTATTTGCTTGTTTTTTATTGAAAAAAA
The DNA here is from genome assembly GCA_002471195.1 of Bacteroides sp. UBA7333. GTDB lineage: Bacteria > Bacteroidota > Bacteroidia > Bacteroidales > Bacteroidaceae > Bacteroides. Next base: position 20,670 of record DKPN01000065.1, on the reverse strand, counting down.
TACTCTTTTATTTCAATGTTTTTTTCGTTTAAAAGTTTTCTTGAGTCTTTAGCGAAGATACTCAGTTTGTTACGCGAATTATCATTCAGTGAGTCTGGTGATATATTTATGGGATATAATACAAAATTTTTATTTCCGGTGATGATAGGTCGACCTGTCCATACTAAACTATATTCACAATTGGCAACTCTAGTAGTAGAATCTTTCTCTAAAGTGAGTTTAATAAAGGCACCTCCATCAGTTGCTCGCTTTGACATATTTGATATAAAGTTGCCCTGCGAATAAATAATTACATTTTTTATATTGTTAATTGTGTCATGTCTTAGCTCCATAGGTTGTAAAACATGTGGATGCGATCCAATGATATGTGTTACCCCTTTTGATAATAGCCAATTGGCTAAGTCTGATTGACTTTTTGATGGTTGATGAATATATTCTGCTCCCCAATGCATGCATGCAATAATAGCATCAGGCTGATGTTTTAATGCATTATTGATATCTTGCTCAATTATATCTTTCTGAATATAATTGACTATATTGGGATGTCGAGCTTCAATACCATTCGTTCCATACGTATAATTTAATATTGCAATTTTAAATCCGTTTTGTTTTAATATATATGGATATTTAGAAGCTCTTTCATTTTGATCTTTATAAGTGCCAAGATAATTTATAGATAGTGAATCAAGCATTGTTATTGTTCGTTCTAAGCCTTTTTTTCCCTTATCCAAGCAATGATTATTGGCAGTGAGCATGATATCAAATCCAGCCTCCTTGATTGCCGCTAAAAATTCATCAGGTGCACTAAAATTGGGATATCCACTGTAGGGTTTACCGCCTAATGTTACCTCCAAATTACCAATTGCCACATCAGCTTTCTCAATTTCATTCTTTACATATTTAAAGCAGTCAGAATAATCGTATCCATTTCCTATTCTAGCAGCATCAATTTGTGCTTGATGCTGCATTAAATCTCCAGCGAATAATAGGGTGATTTTCTTCGTCCGTGTAGAATCGTGTGAATGGATGGAAGTGTATGCTGGCTGAGAATTTATTGAGTTACTCGAAAATAAAGTCAATAATAGTAGTGCAAACAATGATTTCATAGAAGCAATAAATATTATAATAGAAAATAAAAAGCAAGAATTGATATTGATCATTTCAATATCAATTCTTGCTTTATGTTTATTGATAAATAGCTTTTTTACCTGCTAATAATGTGTTTTTCATTAAAGAAACGATGGTCATAGGACCTACGCCACCCGGAACGGGAGTGATGAATGAGCATTTATTTGCAACCTCGTCATATTTAACATCTCCTGTAAGTTTGAATCCCGATTTCTTAGTTGCATCAGGTACTCTTGTTGTACCTACATCTATTACAACTGCACCTTCTTTTACCATATCGGCGGTAACAAAATTAGGTTGTCCTAATGCAGCGATTAAGATATCAGCCTCTTGGCACTCTTTGATCAAATCTTTCGAACGGCTATGACAAACCGTTACGGTAGCATCTCCCGGATAAGATTTCTGCATCATTAGTGATGCCATCGGTTTACCAACGATATTGCTTCTGCCTAGTACAACACATTTTTTTCCTGAAGTTTCGATATTATATCTTTTCAGTAGTTCGATGATTCCATTAGGTGTGGCCGATATATAGCAGGGAAGTCCTATTGACATGCGTCCAACATTGATGGGATGAAAGCCATCTACATCTTTTCGGTAGTCGATAGCTTCAATCACTTTTTGTTCGGATATATGTTTTGGAAGCGGCAATTGCACAATAAAGCCATCAACATTTGGATCTTGATTGAGTTCGTTTACTTTGGCCAATAACTCATCTTCAGTAATATCATTTTCGTATCTGATCAATGAAGACTCAAAACCACATGCTTCGCAAGCTTTAACTTTTGCTGCTACATAGGTTTCGCTACCTCCATCATGTCCTATTAATATAGCAGCTAAATGAGGACGTTTGCCTCCTGCCGATAAGATTTGTTCTACTTCGGCTGCAATCTCTATTTTCACCTGTTCCGAAATAGCTTTACCATCGATAATTGTCATATTGAAAAATGTTTATTTAGATATTAACAAATATATAAAATTTAGTGTGAATCAGCAAATTAACATGTTGTATAAAAGTCAAAGAGAGGACATAAGTTGTCGCCCTATATCCTCTCTTTATAATATATCATTGCTGATTATCGTTTAATTTTAGGCATCATTTTGCCCATTTTGCTACCGGTAACCATCTTCATCATTTTACGAGTCTGATCAAATTGCTTCAACAAACGATTTACTTCTTGAATCGTAGTTCCGCTGCCTTTAGCAATACGTTGACGACGTGATCCGTTTAAAATTTCAGGATTACTGCGTTCGTCGGGAGTCATAGAATGAATAATAGCCTCAATGCTTTTGAATGCATTGTCATCGATATCTACATCTTTAATCGCTTTTCCTACACCTGGTATCATTGCTGCCAAGTCTTTAAGATTACCCATTTTTTTAATCTGAGCAATTTGGCTTAAAAAGTCATTAAAGTCGAATTGATTCTTAGCGATTTTCTTTTGAAGACGTTTTGCTTCTTCTTCATCATATTGCTCTTGTGCACGTTCAACAAGCGATACGATATCTCCCATTCCCAATATACGGTCGGCCATACGTGAAGGATGGAATTGATCGATGGCGTCGAGCTTTTCTCCTGTACCTACAAACTTGATCGGCTTGTTTACCACCGAACGGATAGATAAAGCGGCACCACCGCGGGTATCACCATCAAGCTTCGTTAAAACCACACCATTAAAGTCGAGACGATCATTAAATTCTTTTGCAGTGTTAACTGCATCCTGACCGGTCATTGAGTCGACAACAAAAAGAATTTCGTTCGGGTTGATAGCTTCTTTGATGGCAGTGATTTCGTTCATCATCTCCTCGTCAACAGCCAAACGTCCGGCGGTATCGACAATTACCAAGTCATAACCTTTCGCTTTCGCTTCTTGAATTGCATTTTTAGCAATTTGTACAGGACTTTTGCTATCGGGTTCCGAGTACATTGGCACATCAATTTGTTCGGCCAATATTCTTAGCTGTTCAATAGCGGCAGGTCTGTATACGTCGCAAGCAACCAAAAGAGGTTTACGATTCTTTTTGCTTTTAAGCATTTTGGCTAATTTGCCAGAGAAGGTTGTTTTACCCGATCCTTGAAGACCTGACATTAAGATAACAGCAGGTTTGCCATCAAGATTAACATCAACAGTTTCGCCTCCCATCAATTGTGTTAGTTCATCGTGAACAATTTTGACCATCAACTGACTCGGTTTAACCGCTGTAAGCACGTTTTGACCTAATGCTTTTTCTTTAACTGTGTCGGTGAAAGTTTTAGCAACTTTGTAGTTAACGTCGGCATCTAAAAGAGCTTTACGAACATCTTTTAGGGTTTCTGCAACATTAATCTCGGTGATTTTTCCTTCACCTTTTAGGATTTTAAACGACCTTTCAAGTCTTTCGCTTAAATTATCGAACATATCTATTTAATTACTTATTACTTATAAGAAGCCTTTGTGAGGCAAAAAATGAATGCAAATGTACTAAAAAACTCCTATATTTTATATGTTTTTTATTCAGCAATTTATATTTCAAGTCAATATCTGTAGATATCCATATAAAAATAGTGCATAATAATGAAAAACAACTGCTTATCATCTATTATGCACTACTATTTGGGGTATGGATATTTTTAGCTATTCATGCTAACTAAAAATTCATCATTATCTTTCGTTTTCTCTAAACGATCCTTTACAAATGTCATTGCTTCAATAGGATTCATATCCGATAGATATTTGCGTAATATCCACATACGGTCGAGTGTTGTTTTGTCTAACAACAGATCATCGCGACGTGTACTCGAAGCCACAATGTTGACAGCTGGGAAGATACGTTTGTTAGATAAATTGCGATCTAATTGAAGTTCCATATTGCCGGTACCTTTGAACTCTTCAAAGATTACCTCATCCATTTTCGATCCGGTATCAATTAATGCGGTTGCAATAATTGTAAGCGAACCACCATTTTCGATATTACGTGCAGCGCCAAAGAAACGTTTTGGCTTATGAAGTGCATTTGCATCGACACCACCCGATAATACTTTGCCCGATGCAGGTGATACTGTATTGTATGCACGTGCCAAGCGAGTAATAGAGTCAAGGAATATCACAACGTCATGTCCGCATTCAACCAAGCGTTTTGCTTTTTCCAAAACGATACCTGCTATTTTTACATGTCTTTCGGCAGGTTCGTCAAAGGTAGAAGCAATTACTTCTGCATTCACACTACGTGCCATGTCGGTCACCTCTTCGGGGCGTTCATCAATCAAAAGCATCATCATGTATACTTCGGGATGATTGGCTGCGATAGCATTCGCAATTTCTTTCATCATGATGGTTTTACCGGTTTTTGGTTGTGCTACGATGAGTGCACGTTGTCCTTTGCCGATTGGTGAGAATAGATCGACTACTCTTGCCGACATAGAATCAGAATATCCTCCTTTGCATAGTTTAAACTTTTCTTCGGGGAAGAGAGGTGTCAAATGATCGAAAGGAACTCTGTCTCTTACGAATGCTGCATCGCGGCCATTGATTTTGAAAACCTTAACGAGTGGAAAGTATTTTTCGCCTTCTTTTGGTGGACGAATAACGCCTTCTACAACATCGCCTGTTTTTAAGCCGAAAAGCTTAATTTGCGATTGCGATACATAAATATCATCGGGCGACGAAAGATAGTTATAATCAGATGAACGTAGAAAACCGTATCCATCTTGCATGATTTCTAATACGCCGGTTCCTGTTAAAATATCATCAAACTCATATGGTTTCTCTTTTTCAACATTTCTTCTCTCTTGTACAGGATGTGCATTGTTTTCAGCTGGATTTTGTTGAATTGGTTTTTGAGGAGCACGTTGAGGTTGTGGTTGAACGTGAGGTTGAGCCTGTGGTTGTGGGTGGTTTACCTTGGGCTGATTGCCGGCGTTATTCGCATTTTGGTTATTATTGTTAATCATCGGGCGATTAATGCGTGGACGATGGTTTGCTACAGGTTCGTTTTTAGCTTGTGGCGCCACTGCATTATCTGTTTTTGTCGATTCGAACTTTCCTAGCAATTCGCTTGGCAATTCAACTTTATCCGAAGGAAGATCTTCGATTGGAATAAATTCGTCGATAACCGGAAGTTCTTTTTCTTTATCAAGTTCGGCAGATGGTTCAATTTTAGGTTTATTGACTGCTTTTTGATCTTTCTTTTTAGGCTTATTATCTTGTTTTACTTCTGGTTGAACATTGTTTTTTTCAGAAGTTATATCTTCATGGGTTGCTGCTGTTTTTTCAGCTTCTTCCTTGTTATTGTCTTTTTTAGCGCGAGTTGTTTTCTTTTTTGGAGTAGCATAAGGCGTTACTTTAGCTTCGGCTTGCGCTGGTTCTTTTGCTACCTCTGTAGTTTCGGTTGGCAAGTTTTGCTCTTTTTTGTTCGATACTTTAGGCTTTGCGTTATTTGTAGGCTTAGTATCATCTTTGGTTTGAGCCGGCGTAGCTTTTTTCTCTTCCTTTTTAGGGGTAGCTTTCGACTGTTTTTTCTTCTCTTCTTTGCGTTCTTCTTTTAGTTTGTCAGCCGCAATTTTACGGGTAGCTCCGGCAATGGCTTGTTCGTCAAGTATTTTGTATACAAGCTCTTCTTTCTTAAAAGATTCAGGTTTTTTGATACCTAAATCTTTTGCAATGGCTTGCAATTCCGACAGGTTCTTGTCGTTCAATTGAATTATATTGTACATAAAATATGGTATGTTTTAAATATTTTCTTTATGAAATAATAAGATACGTCACATGCAACTCATGGTCGGTCTATTTGTGAACTTATAATGATTTGGGATTTTGATTGAATGTGGAATAGATTTCCACTTTTATTGATAATACTAAATAGTAGAATAATATATCAACAATGCAAAGATAATGAATAAATTAAATAATATATATAAAACAGTGATTTTTCTATTAATAATCTACATTATACCATTTTATACAGTTCAATTCTTGCGTTAGTTATATTCTTTTACTATTTATTTTCAATAACAATTTCATCCACTTTTTGTTTTTGAATACAATCGTATAAAATGGGGTGGGGTAACAGTAACTATTGTTTATTGATGATTTATTAGGCTTATTTCTAGTATCTTACTCGTGCTTTCGTCAATTTTATATCTATTGTCGGTTCTTCTCCCAACTACCCATATGATGTCGTCTCCATTGGTTAAAATCCATTGGTTTTCTTTTTCGAAACGGTTTAGTTTAATATCGGTCATAAAATCGCTTACCAGCTTTTTCCCCTTCATGCCAAGTGGAATAAATTTATCACCTTGTTGCCATTTTCGTAAGTTGAATGTCGATTTTAGCTTATCAGCGTCAAAGCAACCGATATCTTTCGATCGGGGTAGGGCGTAGTTGATGTTTTCAACCTCTCTATATTCGAGTGTAAAGTTAGGTTGGTCACTCTCTGTCTTCTCTTCCACAATTAAGAACTCTCTGTCTTTTATAATTTTATATTGTCCGTTTCCCGAGAAAATCTTTCCTGAATTTCCATTCAGGCAATGCATGATGTCGGCTATTTGCGAAGAGTTGAACCCTAGCGGATATAATATTTCAAATAAAACATTATCGGGCGAGAGCTCTTTTTTTAGTGCTTTAATGTTAATCTTGTTATTTTTGAAAACCCGTTCTTTCGCCACCTCTATTTGATGTTGATATATTTTATCAACCTCGTTGATGTGCGAACTCATTTTCATGATATTTTGCTTTACCGAGGGATTGATGCTTTCCATTAAAGGGATTATGTTGAGTCTTATCTTATTACGCGTATATTCGTCTTGTAGATTGGTGCTGTCGATGATATAATCCTGGTCGATCCGGGTCAGATAGTTAATTATTTGTGTACGATTAATACAGAGTAGTGGACGAACGATTGATTCGTTTTTCGGTGATATTCCTTTTAATCCATTGATGCCTGTGCCTCGTATTATATTTAATAGTACTGTTTCTACGCTATCGTCTATATGATGGCCTACCGCTATATAGGTGGATGGTTGGTCTTTGCGTAATGATTCGAACCAGTTGTATCGCAATTGTCGTGCAGCCATTTCTATTGAAATCTTGTGTTTCTTGGCATAGTCTGTCGTGTCGAAATGTATGGTATGGAGTTTGATATCAAACTTCTGGCATAAATGGGTCACAAACGCTTCATCGCGAAGCGATTCATCACCACGTAAGTGAAAATTGCAATGAGCAGCTTCGCAGTAATATCCCATGTCGATTAATAATTTAAGCAATGCCACCGAATCGGCACCCCCACTCAATGCGATAATTAGCTTATCTCCTTTTGAAAATAAGTTCTCACTCTCAATATAATCAGCTACAATTTTTGTTACCATAACAACGCAAAGATATAAATCATTTTATTTAAAGAGTTGTTATTAAAGCTAAATATATTGATATGGGTCTATTTTTATTTTCTCTATTATAAAATGAATCGAAGGGCTACGTTTGTCAAATATAGTTGTTGAGCCTTTTGTAATAGTGTTTCCATGTATCGATAGTGCAGGGTGGTGGCTCGAATGTCAAGATTCGATACTCGATACACCCCCATGTAAACAACCCATACACCCCCATGTTGTGGTATAAAACATCCCCATGTATAGCATCACTTCATCCCCGTGTATTGAATTTAGAATCGGTGCATCCACCGTTTTCTTACAGATAATAGGTCTGATGTTCCGAGCTTTGTAAGTTAGGAGAATAGGGTTTGTTGGTGGATGTAATGTTAAAATGTGTTGTTGTGGATGAATCAAGCTCGAATAAATAGGATATTAATTTGTTCGTAAAATGATAAATTCGTAATTTTGTGCCCGATTATTCCGTAACAGGTTTGACGAAGAGATTTTTAAGAGATTAAAAACCACCTGTCGGAGCTAACTTATACATTATATATAAGATGTACGCAATTGTAGAAATCAACGGTCAGCAATTCAAAGCAGAAGCTGGCAAAAAACTATTCGTTCACCACATTCAAAAAGCTGAAAACGGTGCAACAGTAGAATTTGACAAAGTTCTTTTAGTAGACAATGATGGTGCTATCACTGTAGGTGCTCCTACTGTAGAAGGCGCTAAAGTGGTATGCGAAGTTGTATCACACTTAGTAAAAGGCGACAAAGTTCTTATTTTCCACAAGAAAAGAAGAAAAGGTCACCGTAAATTGAACGGTCACCGTCAACAATTCACAGAGTTAACAATTAAAGAAGTATTAGCTTAATCAATTAAAAAGTAAAACGAAATGGCACATAAAAAAGGTGTCGGTAGTTCTAAGAACGGCCGCGAATCAGCAAGTAAAAGATTAGGCGTTAAGATATTTGGTGGCGAAGCTTGCAAAGCAGGTAACATCATTATTCGCCAAAGAGGTACTTCATTCCACCCAGGTGACAACATGGGTATGGGTAAAGACCACACTCTTTTCGCATTAGTAGATGGAACAGTTAGTTTCAAAGTAGGTAAAAATGATAAACGTACTGTTTCTATCGTTCCAGCTGAAGCTTAATCGAAATTAAGAAATTACGAAATAAAAGAGATGCAATCTATTATTGATTGCATCTCTTTTTGTTTTTTTACCCCATCAAATTTATTCTATCTGTGTATATTTTGGTTATCTTTGTGCCACTTTATTATGATAATTCTAAAAAATAAGATATGCTTACGATTAAACAAATCACAGAAAATACAGCTGCGGTAATCAGCGGCTTAGAAAAGAAGCATTTCAAAAATGCAACTGAGGCTATTGAGCAGGTAATCGCATTCAACGACAAACGTCGTAGTACACAAAATGTATTGGACAAAAATCTTGCTGAAGTAAATTCGCTTTCAAAATCTATCGGCCAATTCATGAAAGAAGGCAAGAAAGATGATGCTGAATCGGCTCGGGCTCGAGTGGCTGAATTGAAAGAGGTGAATAAAGGTCTTCAAGCAGAAATGGATAAAGCAGCCGAAGATATGCAAACTGTTTTATATACAATGCCTAATGTTCCGTACGATGAAGTACCTGAAGGTGTATGTGCTGAAGATAATGTAGTAGAGAAAACAGGTGGAACGCAGACAGAGTTGCCGGCAGATGCTCTTCCTCACTGGGATTTGGCTAAGAAGTATGATTTGATTGATTTTGATTTAGGTGTAAAGATTACCGGTGCAGGTTTTCCTGTTTACAAAGGTAAGGGAGCTCAATTGCAACGTGGTTTAATCAACTTCTTTTTAGATGAAGCGCGTAAAGCGGGTTATTTAGAAATTATGCCTCCAACAATGGTAAATGCTGCGTCGGGTTATGGAACCGGACAATTGCCCGATAAAGAGGGTCAGATGTATCATTGTCAATTGGACGATTTATACTTGATACCTACAGCTGAGGTGCCTGTTACAAATATCTATCGCGATGTGATTTTGGATGAAAAACAATTGCCTATCAAAAATTGTGCATATACTCAGTGTTTTCGTCGTGAGGCAGGCTCGTATGGTAAAGATGTTCGTGGTTTGAACCGCCTACACGAATTCTCAAAAGTTGAGATTGTTCGTATCGATAAACCCGAAAACTCAAGAGAGTCGCATAAAGAGATGCTGGATCATGTAGAGAACTTATTAATCAAGTTGGAACTTCCATATAGAATACTTCGTCTTTGTGGCGGTGATATGAGCTTTACTGCTGCGTTGTGTTTCGATTTTGAAGTTTACTCTGAAGCGCAAAAACGTTGGTTAGAAGTTAGCTCTGTGTCTAACTTTGACACTTATCAAGCTAATCGCTTGAAATGTAGATATCGCTCGGCAGAGAAAAAAACTGAATTGTGTCATACATTAAATGGATCGGCATTGGCATTGCCACGCATAGTAGCGGCATTGCTCGAAAATCATCAAACAGCAGATGGAATACGTATTCCTAAGGCCTTAGTTCCTTACTGTGGTTTTGAAATGATCGATTAAAATAAGATTTGATATTATATAGATAAAGCCACCTTTTTAGGTGGCTTTTCTTTTCTTATTTATAAATAAGACGTATATTTGCCGAAATATCATAATGAAAGCATTTTTGTAATAAAACCAACAAATTATAATATAATGAACAAAATCATTAGCAAAGAACATTTTTCTGAGAATGTATTCAAGCTAGAAATCGAAGCTCCACTTATTGCAAAATCTCGTAAAGCAGGACACTTTGTGATTGTAAGAGTAGGCGAAAAAGGCGAACGTGTTCCATTGACCATTGCCGCTGCCGATATAAAGAAAGGTACAATTACACTTGTTATACAAAAAGTGGGTCTTTCGTCTGCACGATTATTCGAATTAAACGTGGGCGATTATATTACAGATGTTGTAGGACCTTTGGGGCAAGCAACTCACATTGAGAATTTTGGTACTGTAGTTTGTGCCGGTGGTGGAGTAGGTGTAGCACCTATGCTTCCTATTGTACAAGCATTGAAAGCTGCAGGTAATCGCGTGATTACTGTATTGGCAGGACGTAATAAAGATCTTATTATTCTCGAAGATGAAATGAGAAAAAGTTCAGATGAAGTAATTATCATGACGGATGATGGTTCATATGGAAAAAAAGGTCTGGTAACGGAAGGTATCGAAGAGGTTATCAAACGCGAAAAGGTAGATAAGTGTTTCGCTATTGGTCCTGCTATTATGATGAAATTTGTTTGCTTGCTGACCAAGAAATATGAAGTTCCTACAGAGGTGTCATTAAATACTATTATGGTCGATGGTACGGGTATGTGTGGTGCTTGTCGTATTACAGTGGGTGGAAAAACTAAATTCGTTTGCGTAGATGGTCCTGAGTTTGATGGTCATCAAGTTGATTTTGATGAGATGTTGAAGCGTATGGGGGCTTTCAAAAAAGCAGAGAAAGAGGAGATTCAAAAACTCGAAACAACGAATTGTGAGGCGACTAAAGAATTTGTAGAAAAGAGCCGTGATGCTGCTTGGCGTCTAGAATTGCGTAAGGCTATTAAAGCGAAAGAACGTACTGCTATACCACGAGTTCACATGCCTGAATTAGATCCTGAGTATCGTTCGCATAGCTTAAAAGAAGAGGTGAATATAGGCTTAACTAAAGAGCAGGCAATGACCGAAGCGAAGCGTTGTCTTGATTGTGCAAATCCAGGATGTACCGATGGATGTCCTGTTGGTATTGATATTCCTCGTTTCATTAAACATATTGAATGCGGACAAATTGTAGAAGCGGCTCAAACGCTAAAAGAAACAAGTGCACTTCCTGCTGTTTGTGGTCGTGTTTGTCCTCAAGAAAAACAGTGCGAAGCTAAATGTATTCATCTAAAAATGAATGAACAGCCCGTTGCTATTGGTTATTTAGAGCGTTTTGCTGCTGATTATGAACGTGAAACCGATCAAATTACAGTTCCTAAAATTAAGGATAAAAACGGAATCAAAATAGCTGTTGTAGGTTCAGGGCCGGCAGGTTTGGCATTTGCCGGTGATATGGCTAAATACGGTTATGAGGTAACGGTATTTGAAGCATTGCACGAAATCGGTGGCGTGTTAAAATATGGTATTCCCGAATTTCGTTTGCCGAACCATATTGTCGATGTTGAAATTGACAATTTGGTAAAAATGGGAGTTGAGTTTGTGAAAGATTGTATTGTTGGTAAAACAATCAGTGTAGAACAACTCGAAGAGGAAGGGTTTAAAGGGGTATTTGTAGCTTCGGGTGCAGGGTTGCCTAACTTTATGAATATTCCAGGTGAAAACTCTATTAATATAATGTCGTCAAACGAGTATTTAACTCGTGTAAACTTGATGGATGCTGCTAATCCCGAGTCGGATACACCTGTGACATTTGGAAAGAATGTTGCGGTTATTGGTGGTGGTAATACTGCAATGGATGCTGTTAGAACAGCCCGTCGTTTAGGTGCCGAAAGAGCTATGATTATTTATAGACGCTCGGAAGGTGAAATGCCTGCTCGTCTTGAAGAGGTAAAGCATGCAAAAGAAGAGGGTGTAGAATTCTTAACTTTGCATAATCCGCTTGAATATATTGCTGATGAAGAGGGTAAAGTAAAACAGGTTATACTGCAAAAAATGGAATTAGGAGAGCCGGATGCTTCTGGTCGTCGTAGTCCTATTGCTGTGCCCGGAGCTACCGAAACACTTGATATTGACTTGGCAATTGTAAGTGTTGGCGTTTCGCCAAATCCAATTGTTCCTAGTTCTATACCGGGATTGGAAATGGGTAAATGGGGTACCATTGCAGTGAATGAGAATATGCAAACCTCGATTCCAACAATATATGCCGGTGGCGATATTGTTAGAGGTGGAGCTACTGTTATTTTAGCTATGGGAGATGGCCGAAAAGCTGCTGCTGCGATGAATGATCATTTGCAAAATAGATAATAAAAAATAACCCTCGATAAAATTTTATCGAGGGTTATTTTTTATATTTTAGTATTATACTAAGCTATTGGTAGAAGGATCAGGAAATATAACTGATGGTTTAAAAGATTTCGCTTCTTCAAAATCCATCATTGCATATGACATGATTATTACTATATCTCCAGGTTGTACTTTTCGTGCTGCAGCGCCATTCAAACAAATTTTGCCCGAACCGCGTTCGCCTTTAATGATATAGGTTTCAAAACGTTCTCCATTGTTGTTGTCAACAATATGAACTTTTTCGCCTGCAATCATATTGGCCGCATCTAAAAGATCTTCATCAATGGTGATACTACCCATGTAGTTAAGATTAGCTTCTGTGACGCGTGCACAGTGAATCTTAGACTTAAGCACTTCAATCATCATAAGAATTTGCTCTTTTGTTTTTAATTATTTATATCTAATATTATCAATCAGTCTTACAGGGCCACAGAATACTGTAATACATCCCATTATCGTTGAAGATTCCTCCCAGCTGTTTATCGGTTGTAGGGTATCTCCGTCAACAATTTCAAAATATTCCAACTCCAGTCCGCTTGCATTATTAATGGCAGTTTTTACCATTTCTAATGTTTCATTTACTGAATGATCGGCTGCAAAGGTACAACTTTTAAATAATGTCTGCGATATATTTAATGCATTTTCACGTTCTGTGTCTGATAATCGCATATTTCTACTACTTAAAGCCAAACCATCCGATTCGCGAATAATTGGACAACCAATTATTTCAATAGGATACTTTAGATCGCGAACCATCTCTTTGATAATGGCTAGTTGTTGATAGTCTTTTTCTCCAAAATATGCTTTGTCGGGCATTACAGCATCAAACAGTTTGCTTACAATCTGACAAACTCCATTGAAATGCCCCGGACGATGTGCACCTTCCATTACTGAATCTAAAGGTGCATAGTTGAATTGGCGTGTATCCTCTTCTGGATACATTTCTTTTACATCGGGAACAAAAACGAAATCGACACCGCATTTTTCGAGCAAAGCGCAATCGGCTTCGAGTGTTCGAGGGTATTTTAGTAAGTCATTTTGATCGTTGAATTGGGTAGGGTTGACAAAAACACTAGCTACGGTAATGTTGTTTTCGTTTACACTTTTTATCATTAAAGATCCATGTCCTTCGTGTAAGGCTCCCATTGTTGGCGCAAAACCAATCGTTTGGTGTAGTTGTCTGCATTTATCAAGTTCAGTTTGTAAATCCTGAATTGTATATACTAGTTTCATTTTAATGTATTATTTCTCTCTTGATTTAAAAAAACGTGCAAAATAAAGTAATATTTATCACATAAGGAAACGATATTAAAATTTATTATTGGTTTGTTTACTATTATTTACATCTGAAGTATTAGCTGTTTTTGTTGATATTCAGAGTATTAACAATTCATAAGGAATTATAGATGTGTACAATTTGCTTAAGTCACTCTTTTTTTTTATATCTTTGCAGAATATTTATAGAGAAGATTGCTATTATGACCAAAGCTAACAAAGTTTTATTTATTACCCAAGAGATAACTCCTTATGTTCCAGAAAACGAAGTTTCATTAATTGGTAGAAACTTGCCTCAGGCTATTCAGGAAAAAGGTCGTGAGATTAGAACATTTATGCCTAAGTGGGGTAATATTAACGAACGCAGAAATCAATTGCACGAAGTAATTCGCCTTTCAGGTATGAATTTAATTATCGATGATACAGATCATCCACTTATCATCAAAGTCGCTTCAATTCAATCTGCTCGTATGCAAGTTTATTTTATTGATAATGATGATTATTTTCAAAATAGACTACAAGCACTCGATGAAAATGGCATAGAATATACCGACAATGATAGTCGTGCTATTTTTTATGCGCGTGGTGTACTTGAAACTGTAAAAAAACTTCGTTGGTGTCCTGACGTAATTCATTGTCATGGATGGATGTCAGCTTTAGTTCCATTGTATATAAAGAAAGCTTACAAAGATGAACCCTCTTTTAGAGATTCGAAAGTAGTTTTCTCTTTGTATGAAGATGATTTGAAAAATAATTTGAGCGATGATTTTGCTTCAAAATTATTATTGAAAGGCATTAACAAAAAAGATTTGGGTAACTTGGCTTCTCCAACTACCATTGAGGATTTATATAAATTGGCTGTTGATTATTCTGATGGTATTATTAAGAATAGCGAAAATGCAAACGAGAATATTTTGGAATATGCACGTCAATTAAATAAACCCGTATTAGACTTCCAAACATCTGAGACCTATGCCGATGCATGCAATGATTTTTATGATCAGGTATGGGCATCAACTGAAAAATAAAATACAAATTAGACACTGATAGTCATGAAAGCAAAATATATACTACTTGCATTTCTTACCCTCTCTCTCTTTTCATGTGATGATAATTCGGGCTCTTTGGGATTAGAAATGTTTCCTGGCGGTGATCAAAATGTTAATGGTAAATTAACGACATTCGATGTAACAACTCAATCGGAGATTGCAGGCAATGTCTTTGCAAAAACGAGTGTAGGTTATTTAGGGCGTTTTACAGATCCTGAATTTGGATTTTATGAAGCTAGTTTCTTAAGCCAACTTCATTGTATTGAGGATTTTAGCTTTCCGGCTGTTTGCGATCCTGAAAATGAAGCTGACCGAAATAACCCTAAAGCTATTATGGTGGCTAATAAGATACACAGTGTTGAGTTGCGTTTAGGATATTCGAGTTATTTTGGCGATTCTTTGGCTCCTCAGTCTATGAATGTTTATCAATTGAATAAACGTTTAGATAAACAAGCTGCATACTACACTGATATTGATCCTTCCCAGTTTTACAGTACCTCCGATTTGATTGGTCAAAAGGCATATTCTGCAGTGAATCTTGAGTATAATGACTCGATACGTAATTCAAGTAATTATTTCAAAGGGGTAGCGGTAAAAATACCTACCGAAATAGGACAGAAAATTCTAGAAAAAAGTAGAGAGTATGAATTGAATAATAAAGATTTTGCTCCTGTCTTTATGGATATGTTCAAAGGTATTTATGTGAAAAATTCATATGGAGAGGGTACAATTTTATATATAGATCAAATCGAATTGATGTTATCATATGAAGTTTATGTAAGAAACTCTAAAACAGGTGAGATTTATAAAAAACACGATGAGAAAACCGACTCAACTGGTTATTCGTATCGCATGTTTGCTGCTACTAAAGAAATTATTCAAGCCAACGCTTTTAAAAGCGATGAAACCTTAATCAATGAAAAGGTAGCAGAGACTCAGTGGACGTATCTTAAATCTCCAGCCGGTATTTATACACAAGCAACACTGCCTTTAGAGCGTTTTGAAAAAGAGTTAAGCAATGATACTTTGAATGTAGTAAATTTGACATTTACTAACTATAATCAATTTTCAAATAATAATGCGTTTGCAATGACTGCGCCTAATAATGTATTATTGGTTCGTGAAAAAGATAAAGAGTCATTCTTTATTAAGAATAAGATCAATGATAATATTACATCATATGTGGCTAAACATAATTATATCAACAATAACCAATATGTTTTTTCCAACCTATCACAGCTTATAAATCTTTCATTATCAGAAAAAGCTGCTGCAATTGAGCAATTGGCTACATTTGGTGAGATAAGCGATGTTTTAGATTCGCAAGGCCAACCTGTTAAAACGATTGAGGCATGGAAAGAAGCTACTCAATGGGATAAAGTTGCTATATTACCTGTAAGTGTTGTTTCCGATTCTAATGGTAATACAGTAGCTATTCTAAATGATTTGAAACCCGGATATGCAAAATTAAAAGGTGGTCCAACGGGCAGCAAGTTAGATTTGCAAATAACATATACCTCTTTTGTGAAATAAAAGATATATGAAGAAATAAATGAAGCGCTAGGTTTGTACTTAGCGCTTTTTTATTTCTAATATTATGATTGGCACTTTCTGTGTTGTAAATTGTCTATCACTAAAATAAAGCGAGCCGTATCGGATGATGCGGCTCGCTTAGTTATGTAATACTATTTAAAATATATATTGCTCAATAACCTATTTCAAATAGAGTAAATATTATGCGTTCTTTCTTTTTCTTGTTCCCTTGAATATAAGAAAGCAAACAACAAATAGAGCTAATCCGATAAACATATAACTTAATTCGTGGCTATATTTTGTGATATGTGCACTTAGTTGTTCAGGTGTATTAATGCTTGGTACTGTCGATAAATAGTATCCTATTGCCGCTAAAATAGAATTCCATATGCCGGCACCGATAGTTGTATACAATAAGAATGTTGAGATTTTCATACGTGCCAAACCTGCAGGTATTGAAATCAATTGTCGAACAGCGGGAATTAATCGGCCGATTAAAGTTGATATAGCTCCGTTCTTATCAAAGTACGATTCAGCATGTTTCACTTTGTTTTCGTCTATTAAGCACATATGACCTAATCTGCTTTTTGCAAATTTATAAACGATAGGTCGTCCCAAAAAATAGGCAATATAGTAGTTGATCAATGCGCCTAGATCTGCACCAAGGGTAGCAAAAAATACGACTAAGTAGATGTTCATATCACCATAAACAGCCGATTTATATGCTGCAGGTGGAACTACAACTTCAGATGGGAAAGGAATGAATGAACTTTCGATGGTCATTAAAAGTGTGATAGTCCAATAGTTAAGATTATCTAAGCACCAATGTATAAATGTAACTGATTCCATTTTATTAAAGCGAACTATTATTAGATTCGGAGTTTTTAATATCGTTTAATTGTTTAATGAATTCATTAAATTCATCATTAAATTCTGTATTAACTTCTTTCAAAAATTTAATAATATCATCAATAGGAAAATTGTCATTTGCCTTCTTGTAATATTCGTAGTATTTATTTGCATCTTTATTTATAACAGCCAATGCAGCTAAACGGTGGTATATTTTATTAATATATGGTTCCAATTCCATTGCCTTTTCATAATATTCTTGAGCAATTTCGATATATTTATATTCTAAAAATATATCACCTGCTTGTATATATGTTTCAGCGGCAAAAAATATATCGAATGCTTTTTCGCATGATTTTTTCGCTTCTTCAACAAGGCCTTGCATGGCTTTTACTCTTGCATCAATAATATAAACAAATGGGTTATTGGGATAAGATAGACAACTGATCTTTGAGATCTCATTGGCCTCTTCAAAGTATTTTAATCCACAAAAACTCATACTTAAGTTGTTGTAAATATCATATAGGATGTCATCATCCTTTTTTAATTCATCTGCCAATTCAAGTGCATTATGTAATGCATCGATGGCTTTTTCATATTCGTGCCCGATATTATAAACATTTCCTATATGTGCATAGCATTTCAGAGGATCCATTCCTTTATATTTCATTGCTAGTTTATAGGCCTCGACAGCTTCTTCGATGTTTTCAAGATCATTTAAAGCATTGCCCTTTAACCAATATGCTTTGCCATATTCATTATCCGAAGCCAATGCAAATTCGGTCGCTTCCAATGCTTTGTCATTTTGATCGAGCATCGAATAAGTTTTCGCTAAGCCGCACCAATATTCCGGGTTATAAGGATCGATATCGATCAATTCATTATAATAACCGATTGCTTTTTCTGCATAGTCATGACTCTGAAAACAGCTATCTGCTAATAATTCAAGAAATTTAGTGTTTCCTGCATACTTCCCTTCAGCCTTTTTGAGCCATGAAATAGCAAAATCGGCATACCCTAAATTGAGGTATATTTCTACAATGTTGCTTAAGACATCAAGACTTAAACTGATTTTTGGATCAATTTCATTGAATAATTTCTCAGTGTCATTTAATTTACCTTCATTCAATAATATTTCTCCTTTGAGTAATATAACATCGATAATTGAATGGTCGGCAATGTTGTCTAGTGTTTGTTTAGCTGCTTGTATATTTCCTAAATCTAAATATACATATGCATGTTCGAGCAGTAATAGTATATTGTTAGGATGAAGCTGATAGCCATATTCTAATATTTTACAGGCCTTTTTATAATCATTATTTAAAACATACGAAGTAGCAATGTCTACTACTTCGTATGGATCTAAATATACTGTTTTGTTTTCTTCAAGTGCTTTTTCATATCGATTTACGAGCTCTTTGTGTTGCTCATCATCATTAGGTGATTTTTGATTCATTGTTATTTGTTTATTTTACTCCAGTTATCTTTCAGGCCAACTGTGCGATTGAATATTAGTTTATCATTTGCCGAATCTTTATCGATATTGAAATAACCAATGCGTTGGAATTGTAAGTATGATAAGTTAGGTAGCTCCGCTGCAAATTTTTCTACATAGCAATTATTCACTACTTGTAGAGAATTTGGATTGATAGCCTCTTTCATAGCTTCCAATGTATCACAACCTTTGTCTTTGCATATTTTTGAAATTTCATCGCGTGGATTTTCAACATTCCATAATCTATCATATAAGCGAACTTCGGCAGGTAGGCAGTGTTCTTTGCTCAACCAATGTAGAGTGCCTTTTACCTTTCGGCTTGCCCCTGGCATTCCACTTTTACTTTCCGGATCGTACTCACAATACACTTCTGTAATATTACCATTATCATCTTTTTTACATCCTGTGCATTTTACGATATAGGCATTCTTTAAACGAACTTCCTGTCCCGGAGTCATGCGGAAATATTTCTTAGGAGCATCTTCCATAAAATCTTCGCGCTCCATCCACAGCTCTTTACTGAATTCGATAATATGTGAACCACTGTTTGGATCTTCGGGATTGTTAACTGCTTCCAGCTGTTCTACTTGACCTTCAGGATAATTAGTAATAATCAGTTTAACCGGATTTAATACAGCAGAAATACGAATAGCACGTGAATTTAAATCATCGCGAACTGCACTTTCGAGTAGGGCAAATTCATTTAAAGCATCGTATGTGGTATATCCAATTTTGTCAACAAAATTTCGAATAGATTCGGGCGAGTATCCACGTCTTCTGAAACCACATATAGTAGGCATACGCGGATCGTCCCATCCATTTACTAAACCTTCTTTTACAAGAATCAATAAGTTACGTTTACTCATTAACGTGTAAGTAAGATTTAGTTTATTGAACTCATATTGGCGAGGGCGATTATCATTTAAATCTTTTCCTTCTTTGATCCAATCGATGAATAAATCGTATAAAGGTCTGTGAGGTACGAACTCAAGTGTACATAGCGAGTGAGTAACCCCTTCTAAATAATCACTTTGTCCATGTGCGAAGTCGTACATAGGATATGCTTTCCAAGTAGTACCTGTACGATGATGAGGATGTTTTACTACACGATAAATAATAGGATCGCGGAAATGCATGTTTGAACTTGCCATATCAATTTTAGCACGTAATACCATTGCGCCTTCTTCTATCTCGCCGGTATTCATTTTTAAGAAAAGAGACAAACTCTCTTCAATAGGGCGATCTCTGTATGGGCTATTGGTACCAGCCAAGGTTGGTGTGCCTTTTTGTGCTGCAATTTGCTCGGCGCTTTGTTCGTCAATATATGCTTTTCCTTCTTTAATTAATTGAATAGCAAAGTCCCATAATTGTTGAAAGTAATCCGATGCATAATATACATTGGCCCATTCAAAACCTAACCATTTAATATCTTCTTCGATAGCTTCTACGTACTCTACATCTTCTTTGGTAGGGTTGGTGTCATCGAATCTTAAATTGCAAATACCGCCATGTTGTTCGGCAATACCAAAATCTAAGCAAATAGCTTTGGCATGGCCTATATGTAAATAACCATTTGGTTCGGGTGGAAATCGAGTTTGAACTTTACTATGATTCTTTTGTTCACTTAAATCATTCTCTACTATTTGTTCAATGAAATTAAGACTTTTCTTTTCAATATTAATCTCGTCATTTTTAATCTCTGTCATATTTCGTATGTCTTGATTATACAATATTTAGTCTACAAAAATATAGAAAATAATGAAACTAAATTGTATTAAATTGATATATTTAAATAAATCATCTTTGATAAATCTATATTATAATTTCTGATGATTATAATATTTAATTTATGCGTTTTAGATTATCAGATGTAGAAAGTGAAATGAAATAAAATTGTAATATATATGACATTAGAAATTAATGATTAAAAGCGATGATGGATTAA